>DATGHC010000067.1:0-229664 GCA_035308165.1 Candidatus Acidiferrales bacterium
GAAAGCTGCGGATGGCGGTTCCCGCAGTGGCCATGAGAAGAAGCGTGAGCGCGACTTGCGCGGCGATAAGAACGCTCCAGCGATGCTTTGAGGGAGCAGCGACAACGCCAATCTGACTGCCGGGAAGTATACGCGCGGAATCGTGACGCGACAGACGCAATGCGGGGACGAGACCGAAGAGGATGCCGCAGAGCAGCGCGAGCGTAACGGAGAACGCCAGGATGGGAGCGTTGATGCGTATGACGGATTCAGCTGGAAAGGAATCCGGAGAAAGCAACAAGGGAAGCTTTGCGAGCCAGTACGACGCAGCAACGCCAAGCACGGCGCCGGTGCAGGAGATGACCACGGCTTCGACCAGCAACTGGCGGACGATGCGCCAGCGACTGGCGCCGATGGCACTGCGGATGGCGAGCTCAGACTGGCGCGCGCGGCCGCGCGCCAGCAGAAGGATGGAGCAGTTGGCGCAGCCGATGATGAGCAAAAGCACAACGCCTGCGAGAAGAAGCGTCAGGGTGCGGCCAGTTCCCTGCTGGTAAGGCACGATGATGGGCTGCAGCGCGAGATGCCAGTGATCCGGAAAGCGATCGGGATGCTGTTGCGCAAACTGGCGCACGATGGGCTCGAGCGCAGCGTTTGCGGCGGCAAGTGTGACCTGCGGCCGAAGTTTGATCCACGGTATGTAGGCCAGGTAGGGAACGTTGAAGAGTCCCCGCATTAGACTGCCCGGCAGGTAGACATCGCCGACGCCGTTGGAGTCATTGAATGCAAAGTTGCGCGGCATGACCCCGATGATGGTGTAGGGGGCGTGATTGATTTCCAGCGTTTGCCCGATGACGTGGGGATCGCCGCCGAAGTGGCCCTCCCAGAAGCGGTAGTTGAGAACAACCACGGAGTGGCCGCCGTTCTCCGCATCGGACGGCTCGATGTTGCGGCCCTGAAGCGGGCGCACGCCAAAGAAAGTCCCGGCATTCTCTGTGAGGTAGATTCCTGAGATGTCTTCCGGCAGTCCGCCGCCGGTGATCTCCATGTTCGCCTTGTTGAAGCCAAGGGCCGAATCAACCGGGGCTGCAACCTGCAGATCGTCAAACTGTGCCTTGCTAAGGGGAAACCATTGAGACTCGTCAGGATGTTGCTCGTCGATGACCACGGGGTTCATGATGCGGTCGGCCCCGGCATAGGGGAACGGGTGCAGCAGGACGGCATAGATCAGCGAGAACATCGCCGTGGTCGCGCCGATGCCCAGCGCGAGTGAGAGCACGGCGACGGCGGCGAAGCCGGGGTTGCGGCGCAGCGCGCGCAGGCCGTAGCGGATGTCTCCGCCTAACTCATCGAATAGCCGAAGGCCGATGTCGTCCCGGTAAGTTTCGTTCTTGGCGGGCGGCTGGGCCACCTTTGCATCTCTCTTAATAAAATCTGGCTTCGCCACGAGCGTATGATAACACCGCGGTACATAACCGCGGACTGATCGGCCCTTGGTTGGCTGTGGGTGCCGCAACTCTTGTTGTGCAAGTGTGCGGTCTTTGCGGTTCTCGATATGCTCGAAAAACTGGTTCGGTTCTACGGCCGCGGTCACCTGCACTGCATCACAATTCAGTTGCTCTCGAAGAAGCTGTCAGCTGGGAAGAGCCCGACACGCGGAATTTATTTGTCCAGGTTCTGAGAGGGGTGCGGGGCAGGTACCATTCCCTCGGGATGCAACGCCCAACTTCCAGATGCAATTCCACAATCACCCTGTAACCACTAGCCTGCAAGCGCTTACAATCCAGCCCCTCTCGTGAAGCATTTCCTTGCCTCAAACGGCTATTGGCAGTAACTTACTGTCAGCCAAGCGGTCCGAGGTTGGATTCCAGGCGTGATTCGTCCCTTCCACTCCTGCGCTAGAAGAAGCCTGCGAAGATCGGCTTGTCGGAGAATTAAGAAATGGTTCGCATGCCCTATTCCCGATTAATCGTTTCGCCCGTTTGCCTGGCGCGTTTCGCTGCCGTGCTTCTGGCTGTTCTTCTTTCGACGGGCGCCTGTTTTCCTCAAGCCAGCGCGCCTCGAGGAATGAGCGGACAGGGCAGCCTGATCATCCACTTGATTAGCGTGGATGGATCAACCATGCCGGTGGCCATCGTGACTCTATATACCGACATAGGAGAATCCACGGGGAACAATGTTTCCCGCCTTCAGGAAGGTGATGACTACTACTATCAATTCTCCGGGGTTCTTCCGGGGCGCTACGTCATCCAGGTCAGTGCCCCTGGTTTCCAGGAATCCAAACAAACGGTTGATTTGACCAACGCCATTCTCAACGATGCTCTTATTTTCTACATGAAACCAATCGGTTACACGGGAGGCGCGCCGGACGTTCCCCCCTCTTCGGTTTTCACCCCCAAGGCGCAAAAAGAAACTCAGAGCGCCCTGAAGGATTTGCAATCCAAGAACTTTGATAGCGCCCAAAAGCATTTGACAGTGGCTCTGAAGGCTTCTCCGGGAAATTCGCAGATTAATTTCTTATTGGGGATGACCTACATCTGGATGAATCATCCCGCTGACGGCAAGCCCTATCTCGAAAAAGCAATTTCGCTTGACCCCAAGCACGTGGAATCTCTGGTAGCCCTGGGCACCTTGAAGTACCGCGATGGGGATTATCCGGGAGCAATCGATCTGCTCGCCAAGGCGGTGCAAGTATCCTCAACATCGTGGCAGGCCCGCCTCACTCTCGCCCAGGCTTATCTCCATCAAAACAATTTCGCCGACGCCAACGAACAGGCCGGAAAAGCTTTTGAAATTGGCCGCGAGAAGGCTGCGGGAGCCCAGCTAGTGCAAGCTCAAGCGCTGGCCGGACTGGGCAAGAACCACGAATCGGCCAATGTGCTTAGCTCCTACTTGGCGGCCAATCCCAATGATCCCAACGCGGAAAAATTGCGCGGCTGGATTTCGGAATTGGAGCGGCCGGTTGAAAATGCGCCGGCAGTTCAACAAGTACCGGTTGCAGCCCCCATGGCTGCCCCCGATGCCGCTCCGATCGACTCGCTCCCCGCGCCGCCATCCAAGAAGGACACCTGGGCGCCGCCGGATTCCGATGCCATCGTTCCGACCGTTGTCCCCGGCAGGCCTTGCTCTCTCCCGAAAGTGCTCGCCGGCGCCGGAAAGCGCGCGCAAGAGCTGGTCGCCAATCTCGAACAGTTCACCGCGCTGGAACAATACGAGACCGTGGAGATCAAGGGCAACGGACAACTTTCAACGCCCACTGATTCTGCGTTCACCTACATGGCCTTCATCCACAGCCTGGGGCACGGAATGTTCAGCGTGCGGGAAGTCCATCAGCAGAACAAGGCTGACGCGGTCGTGCCGGGCCGCATCCAGGAAATCGGATCCCCGGGCCTTGCACTGCTTTTCCATCCGCAATACCAGGGCGATTTCGACATCAAGTGCGAGGGACTTGGCCAGTGGAATGGCGAGCCTACCTGGCTGGTGCACTTTCAACAGCGGCTCGACAAGCCCGCCCGCATGCAGGGATTTGTGTTGGACCAGAGGCAGTTTCCCATGAAGCTCCGCGGCCGGGCCTGGATATCCGCGGAGAATTCGCAAGTCGTGCATTTGGAAACCGACCTCCTCGAGCCTGTGACGGAGGTCCAGCTTCGGCGCGAACACATGTCCATTGACTACCGCCTGGTTCCCTTCCCGAATCACAAGGTGGAGCTTTGGCTCCCCGAGCAAGTCGATTCATATCTCGATTATAAGGGCCACTTCTATCATCACTACCACAAGTTCAGCGATTTCCGGTTGATCTCCGTGGATGTCCAGCACAAAGTCAGCAAACCCAAGTAGAAGCCAATCGCCCATAGCTGGAGCCGAAAGGCCGTGCTGTTGGCGCAGCCTTTGCTTCTTCTGATTTGTTTGTAGCGCCGGCCTCCGCGCCGGCGTTTTAAGAATTTACCCTCGCGCCGCTTCCGCCTTCGAAGAAGCAACCTTTTTACCCTGAGCCTGCGAAGGGCAGGTTGTCCGCGCTTTTCCTTTTCTGCACCGCTTCGCGCAACCCGCAGTCATTGTCCCCTCGGATTACTCCCGAGTGAAGACTCTCGGTGTTATCATTCCTCCGTCAGGAAAGAAAAAACACTGAAATAGGCGGAAAAGCTGCGCCTCCGCCGGGGTACGCAATGATGAGCAACCGTAGGAGTTCGATGATCGCGGCCGTGATGTTGGCAATCGTCCTGCAAACAACCTCAGCACAAACGCCTCAACCACCGGTAACAGCTAACCTCTGCGACGTGGTTGCGTCGCCGGATAGATACAGCGGGAGGATGTTGTCAGTGGAAGGAATCCTACTCCCCGGCGAACACTCTTTGATGCTGTACAGCACTTCGTGCAAACCCAAAGGGGGCTTCGACGTAGGTATCCAAGCCGTGCTCCCACCAGAATGGGTGTCCTCAGCCAACGGGAAGCAGCTCCATGAGCTGTTTAATCGCAGAACGAATGCCAGCGTGAAACTGATCGGCACGTTCGAGAGCGGAACTGGTCCGTATGGGCCGGATAAAGATCCGTTCCTCTTCACCATCAGAGAAATCTCTTCGGTCGAGCTTGCGCCCTCTTTGGCGTCCGCCTTGCAGATATTGACTCCAACCGAAGGTGTGAACTTCAGCCCTTTTATGATTCATTTATATGTGACTGTCAAAAATAATTGGTTCGCGAAAATGCCGGAGGAGGCAAAAACAGGAAGCAAAGGAAAAGTCACCGTCCGATTTCGAATCCTAGAGGACGGAACACTGGCAGAGCAATCGCTGTCGGTTGACGTCAGCTCCGGGACGAAGGCGCTGGACGACGCTGTTGTTTCCGCAATTCGCACGTCAGCACCGTTCGAGCATTTACCCGAGGCTTTCAAAGGCCCGAATATCGAACTCCGTCTTTCATTCTTCTACAATCTGCCGCCGTCGCCGCTGTGACAACTACCCCAGTCAGATAAATTCCCAAGTCCCGATAAGGCTTACCGAAGTGTGGCCCAAGTCACGTCGTGGACGAGCGGCCGCATTTAAGTTTCACTTCTGAATTGGACTTTGAGCTCGGGTACCCAATGATTGTCCCGAACGGGCAAACGTGACGCTTTTCGGTCTAGCGGGTGCCCCACACGTCGTGGTTACGTGTGGGGGGTTTTACAACTTCAATGATCAACTGAGGACAAGGCAACAACCCAGGCGCAAGGCCTGTGCCTGGGCACCCAACCCCATCGCTTTCTGATCGGATTGCGAGCTCGCCGCTCGGCCCCTAATGATCCGCTTAGCGATCTTGGCATCCCCCGTTGCCCTCTCCGGAGTCGTTTATTTGAAGCTCTTAAGGATTTAGGGCCTCAAGTATGTCGGTTGATTCTGTGATCAAGAATGCAGCCTCACTTGCGCTAACTTGTTTTCCTGAAAGATCCTTCAATTCTTCGATGAGGGCCTTAATCTGACGCGATGCAGCGTCATTTTTATTACGACTAAACGAAGTCTGCGCATCCGTTGCCATGTCAGAGAGCCTCTTAACAAATTTTGCGGATGTGCCCGTGAGGTTGGAAATATTGGAAATAAGCGCGTCGAACTGAGTAGGGATGCTCAGTGAGAATATTTCCGCGGAACTTAATGGCCCTGAATTGTCATCGCCGCCCAAAACGAGTGCCCGCCCCAGCGAAATTAGAACAGCATCGTGACCCTGGCGCGCATAACTCATTGAGGGCTCGGTATTCCATGCCGCGCTGGAGGGATCATAAATTTCGGCAGAGTTAAGGGTCAGCAAGCATCCTGCTGTAACCCCTCCAGTGACAAGTGGTTGTCCCGTATGTAACAGGACGGCTGCGTGTCCCACAACGGCAAAACTCAGGCTGGTCGTTAGAGCCCATGTCCCGGTCGAAGGGTCGTACAATTCGACGGTGTTGGTCAACGTATCGCATGCTGGAGCTCCGCCGCCCCCGACGATCACTTTCCCATTGTGAAGGAGGGTTGCAGTTTGACCTTGCCTCGGATGATTCATGGAGCCTGTAAGGGTCCAGGCTCCGTTCGAGGGATCGTAAAGTTCAGCGCTGGTTGCAGCCGCGTTACCTCCGGGGAGCGATCCTCCAGCGACCAGAACTTTTCCGTCCTCCAGGAGGGTTGCACTTGGCGACGACCTCGGAACCGCCAAACTGCCCGTAACCGTCCATACTCCAGTTGTGGGGTTATAGAGTTCTGCTGAGGTTTGAGGACAGTAGCAACCGGTTGTTACATCGCCCCCCACAGCTAAGACTTGGCCGCTGGGGAGCAAAACCACGCGTTGGTGGGCTCGGGTGAAATTCATACTTCCTGTCCGGCTCCAGAGTCCAGAAACGGGGTCGAAGATCTCACAAAGGTTTGTAAAAGTGGGATTCGGCTCGATATTGCCTCCGCAAACAAGCACACGGCCATCCGCCAGGAGAATTGTCCCCTCGCCGGAATGACCCTCGAGTATGGGAGAGGTTAGGGTCCAGATTCCTGTGGCCGGATCGTAAATCTCCGCGGAGTTGTTTATCCCGGTCGGGCTCCCTCCACCCTCGACAAGCACTCGGCCGTCAGCCAATACAGCTATGCCCGGTTGGGCGCGAGAAAAGTTCATGCTTCCTGTGGAATTCCAAGTCTGTGCCGACGCAGCGGACCCGAAAAACAAAAGTAAACCCGTAAAACAAACTGCTACTCGAAGGGATATTCTCAGTCCTTTCATGATCGCTCTCCTTTACAGAGTTAGTCGAATTCTCAACTGGAGTCGTCGCGGGAGACATATGCAATCATTGGCCCGGTCAGGCAAGCGGCGAAGAACGGCACGCGCCACTTGTCGTGGTTTGTCGTCCCGTCTTGCAAGTGTTGACAACTGCGGCAGATACCGCTATAGGTATGCGCGTCAGAATCAAAATCCCCGCGGAATTGAAAACAATCTGTGGCTACCCAGCCGCCAAACCCAGAATCCACCGCAGATAAGTCTGCGTCCGCTCGATTGGACTCCTGGAAGGAAATAGCCTCATACCTGAAGCGGGACATTCGCACCGTTCAGCGCTGGGAAGTTTCAGAGGGGCTTCCGATTCACCGCCATCAGCATCGCAAGCAAGGCGCCGTGTATGCCTACGCGTCCGAACTCGACTCCTGGTGGCACAATCACGACGCAGAAATCCGCGCCAGCAAAGCGTCCGAAGAAAATTCACCCGAATCGAACGAGAACTCGGCAACGACAGTCCTAAATACTGAAATCACCCAATCTTTGGGACTGGCCTTCAATAAGATCTCGATCCGCGGCAGGGTCGCCATTCTCGGCTTGGGTCTCGCGATAGCAGGATTCGCAACCTGGCGGCTGGTTCGCGACCCACAACCTCGCGTGATGACTTCAATTGTTCTGACCGGAAACAAGCTCTTAGCGGTGGGAGACAATGGAAGCATTCTCTGGAGCTACTCTTACGCGCAGCCTCCAAAAAATATTTTGGGGAGCGAGATCCTGCCCCAAGGCTTCTGCGGAAATGGAGGAGCTGATGCACTCGTTTCTGTCTTGTGGGAAGCTGAAAACACGGATGAGTTGGAATGTTTCACGGGCTCCGGCGCAATGGTCTGGCACTTTCGCCTCGACGAATCGTACTCCTGTCGAGGCGCGAACTTCGGTCCCCCGTGGCATGTTAGTACCTGGGGCATCTTCCGAACCGGTCGCGAGACCCGGCTTGCGGTGGCTTTGCATCACGACAAGTGGTGGCCCGGCGTGATTGCTACTCTCGACTCAAAAGGGCAAGTCTTGGAGCGATTCTTCAATGCCGGGTGGATCACTTATCTTCATGGATTTGAGAATTCACGTGGACGGTATCTGGTGGCGGGCGGCACGAGCAATTCTCAAGACGCCGCAGTAATGGCTGTGTTCGACGCGAACGCGGTGGGCGGAAGCTCTCCTGAGCAGTCTGGTTCACAGTACGACTGCTCGAGCAATTTCACGGGAGAACCTCTGAAGTATTATGTGTTTCCGCGCACGGAATTGAACAAAGTCACAGGGGCGGAGCGCAACTGGACGGACTTGGATATTACCGGGGGCCAGCTGTTCGCCCGGACCAGGGAGAATTCGAGTGCCGGGCACTTCAGCGCCTTGGAAGTGCTATACGGATTTTCCGATACGTTTGAACTGACAAGCGCCACTTTCGGAGACCGCTACTGGGACATCCACGCAGAACTTGAAAAGTCAGGGGTTCTCAAACATTCAAGACCCCAATGTCCGGATCGCTATGGGCCGCGGCTCGTGAGTATGTGGGATTTTGAGAACGGTTGGAAAGACTTGCACCCGCATTAATCTGGAACTGCACGCGTGCCCTGTTCTTTTCCAGCAAGGAAAACGGCAGGGCTTTTGAAGCTAGACAAATCCATCAGGCTGCGGCAACGATTGCGGCTCCGCCTTCGGCGCGCGGGCTTGTCCAATCGACACCAACTGGTCGCTGGTCGGCTCCGCGCAGCAATACCACGGCTCATTCATGTGTGGGATTCCAGCGCGCGCTCCTGGCGGCTCGCGCAGAGCCTCTGGCATTTCGCGCGATTCTCTCGCCGCCTGGGCCGCAGCTTCCCAAATCAAAGCAAATATTTCCGCGCGGCGGCTGCCCTGCCCCGATCCATTGGCGCGCTGCTTTTCTTCCCGCTCCACAATTTGCTGCACCTCTGCCGCCAAAGCATCCACGCGCGGATCAGCGTGCTTCCACGGATAAACCAGCGCCGCGGCGTCAAAAGGCTCAACTCCCTCGCGGATCTCCGCAAGCTCCAGCAAACGCGATCCCGCGGGAATCAGCATCCGGATGGCCAGCTGGATCGGCGCGACATTTTCAATCAAACCCTGCTCCGCGATCACTTCCAGCAAATCCAAATATCCTCTCAGGGTTGTCCACGGAGTGAACGGCATAAACGTCGGCTGCAATGTGAGATTTGTTTCCTGAAACATTTCCACCACGCGCAAGAAATCCGCCCGCGTGTGCTCCTTCGCCAGCCTTTCCAAAATGTGATCATCCACCGACTCCACCGCGCTGATCACAAACAGGCATCCCGTGTCGCGCAGCTTCGCCAAACGATTCTTATGGTATAATAGATGTTGAACTTTAATGGTTGCGTCATAGCTAAGGTTGGGGAACTCGCTGTGCATCGCCTCCACAATCGCCAGCGCATGTGACGGCCCGTTAAAAAAGTCCGGATCGCCGAAGCTGATGTGCTCCGCGCCCGCGGCTACCTGGCGGCGGATATCCTCCAGAACGATTTCGCGCTGCACGATGCGGAAGGTTCCGTCGTACACCGGCACGATCGGACAGTGCCGGCAGAGATGTTTGCACCCGCGGCTCGCTTCGGTGTAGCCCGCAACGCGATAGGTACCGTCCGGCAGGATCAGGTGAGCGTACTTCGCCAGCGCCGGCAGCCCGCTGCGGTCCGGCACCCGAAATTGTTGCCGCGCGACCGATATGTCTCCCCTCAATTTTCGTGTTTTTTCAATTTTTTCGTTTTCTCTTAATTGGGTTGGTTGACCAACCAAGTAAGCCAGCCCCTCCTCAAACTCCCCGCCTTCAATGGTTTGCGCGCCCATGGCCCTCAAATACTCGGCATTCACCGGCGCATAGAGCCCGTAGAAGCAGATGTGCGCCGACGCATTCAGCGCCTTAACTTTCGGCAACAACGCCACCGCCAATCGCGTCGCCGTATGCATCGGAACATAAAACGCGATCAGATCTGCTTCACGGATTGGCGCCTCGCGAAATTCTTCGCGCGACAAATCAAAACAAATTACTTTCGCTCCAAGTTCCTCAATCCATGCGGCAGGAGAAGCCAATCCAAATGGCTGGTGACCCAATTCGTAAGTAGAAATAAGGACGACGTTCATTTTAGTTTCGCGCAAATCAAATTTTATTCTAGCAGGATATGCCGATCCTGTTTGCGATGCCTGCTCAAAGGCCCTGCGCCGTGCAGCCGCGGCGCGGTTCGGCTATCATAGAATGTGAACACTTACGCATGAAAGGAAATTGACGAAATGTCAGTTGCCCGCTCCAACAGTTTTCGCAGCCTCACCCCGCTCACAGTTTCCGGAAATACTTGCAACATTTACAGACTCGATTCTCTCGCGAAGCGCAGCATCGGCCACGTGGATGTGCTTCCCTTTTCGCTGAAAGTACTGCTGGAAAATTTGCTGCGTTGCGAAGACGGCCGCTTTGTGCATCCCGAAGACATCGAAGCTTTGGCCGAATGGAAACCAAATGACGCGGCGCGCAAGGAAATTGCCTTCATGCCGGCGCGCGTGCTGCTGCAGGATTTTACGGGCGTCCCCGCCGTGGTGGATTTGGCGGCGATGCGCGAAGCGATGCGCCAAATGGGCGGCGACCCGAAGAAAATCAATCCCCTGCTGCCCGCCGAATTGGTGATTGATCACTCGGTGCAAGTGGACAAGTTCGGAACGGCGGATTCATTTTCCGTAAATGCCTTGATGGAAAATCAGCGGAATGTGGAGCGGTACGCATTTTTGCGCTGGGGCGCGCAATCGTTCAAGAATTTCGCGGTGGTGCCGCCGGATACGGGGATTTGCCACCAAGTGAATCTGGAATATCTGGCGAGAGTGGTTTACGACGCGGCGCAGGATGGGGGCAAGATCGCATATCCCGATTCGCTGGTGGGAACCGATTCGCATACGACGATGGTGAATTCGCTGGGAGTTTTCGGATGGGGCGTCGGCGGAATTGAAGCGGAGGCCGCGATGCTGGGCCAGCCGCTCTCGATGGTGATTCCCGACGTGGCTGGATTCAAATTGCATGGAAAATTGCCTGCGGGATCAACCGCAACGGATCTGGTGCTGGTTGTGACGCAGATGCTGCGATCCAAAGGCGTGGTCGGAAAATTTGTAGAGTTTTACGGCACGGGACTTTCCAGCTTGTCGCTGCCGGACCGCGCGACGATTGCGAACATGTCGCCGGAATATGGCGCGACGATGGGATTTTTTCCGGTGGATGAAGAGACGCTCAACTATTTGCGATTTACAGGGCGCGATGCGTCGCGAGTGGCGCTGGTGGAAGCGTACACGAAGGAACAGGGATTGTTTCGCACGGATGAAACGCCCGATCCGATTTTCACCACGACGTTGGAGCTGGATCTGAGCAGCGTGGAGCCGACTCTTGCGGGGCCGAAGCGTCCACAGGATCGCGTGGCGCTGCGGCAAGCGAAACAAATGTTTGTGAAGAGCATGGAAGGAGTGCCAACCAAACACGCACAGGTGAAAAACAACGGCGACCAATTCGATTTGTCGAATGGGTCGGTGGTGATTGCGGCGATCACCAGCTGCACGAACACCTCAAACCCTTCGCTGATGATTGGCGCGGGATTGCTGGCGAAAAAAGCAGTGGAGCGCGGGCTTTCGTCAAAGCCGTGGGTGAAGACGAGTTTGGCTCCGGGGTCGAAGGTGGTGACCGATTATCTGGATGCGTCGGGCCTGACACCATATCTGGAGAAATTGCATTTCAATCTGGTCGGATTTGGCTGCACGACGTGCATCGGAAATAGCGGACCGCTGCCGGAGGCAATTGGCGCGGCCATTAAGGAAAACAACATGGTGGCCGTGTCGGTTTTAAGCGGCAACCGGAATTTCGAGGGGCGGATACATCCACTGGTGCGCGCGAATTATCTGGCGTCGCCGCCGTTGGTGGTGGCCTATGCGCTGGCGGGGCGTATGGATATGGATTTGACGACGGAGCCGCTGGGAAATGATTCCTCGGGAAAGCCGGTTTTCCTGAAGGAGATTTGGCCATCACCGCTGGAAATCGAGAATGCTGTGCGCGCGGCGGTGACCACGGCGATGTACAGCAAGGAATACGGAAGAATATTTGAAGGAGACACGAGCTGGAAGAACTTGAAAGTGCCGGAAGGCGAGCTTTACGTGTGGGAAGCGAAGTCCACATACATCAAGCTGCCGCCATTTTTTGAAAACATGCCGAGGACGGCGGCGCCGTTGATGGATATGAACGGAGCGCGAGTGCTGGCCATGCTGGGCGATAGCGTGACGACGGACCACATTTCACCCGCCGGGTCGATTGCGGTCGACGGACCGGCCGGGAAATATCTGATTGCTCAGGGAGTGAAGCCCTCGGATTTTAATTCGTATGGGGCGCGACGCGGGAATCATGAAGTGATGATGCGCGGCACGTTTGCGAATATCCGGCTGCGCAACCAACTTGCGCCGGGCACCGAAGGCGGGTGGACTCTGCACCAGCCAAGTGGCGAGCAAATGTCGATCTATGATGCTGCCATGCGGTACAAGAAAGAAAATGTGCCGCTGGTGGTGCTGATGGGCAAGGAGTATGGGTCCGGGTCGTCGCGCGATTGGGCGGCGAAAGGGACGCTGCTGCTGGGTGTGCGAGTGGTGATTGCGGAAAGCTACGAGCGAATCCATCGCAGCAATCTGGTGGGCATGGGCGTTCTGCCGCTGGAATATGTCGCAGGGCAAACACGTGAGTCGCTGGGACTGACGGGCCATGAGGAATACTCGATCGAAGGGATCAGCGCATTGAAGCCGCGCGCGAAATTCACGGTGCGGGCGCGTGACGCCGAGGGAAGCGAAAAGTGTTTCGATGTGATCGCGCGAGTGGATACGCCGGAAGAAGTGGCGTATTACCAGCACGGGGGAATTCTGCCGTATGTGCTGAGGCAGATGCTGTAAGAGATGGGTGGGCGAGGTGAAGATCGCCCGCTGCGGCGATTCAATTCTTGGCACGATTGAAATCGTGCCCTCCCTCCAGTCATCGGACGTGATTGGATTCTCACTCCATTTGTCGGGGTTCAAATTAAGTTTGCGACCAAAGAAGGCGATTAGAAGACCTGCTGTTGCGAACTACGATCTCAGGATTTGAGAGAAAGCGGCGCGCGCCGCAATAGCCGGGTTGGAGTATACTTGGGTTGCTTATAATCCTGATAAATCCACGAGACTTTTTTTCGGCAGTTGCGTCTAGATAGAGCATATGCACTTATTCCGGGTCCATCACTACCAAATGAAGGAGAGGTCCATGGGAAGGATGAAACTTGCAGTCGTGTTTTGCATGAGCGCTTGCCTTTTGGCAGGCGTGCTGGCAATCCAGCCGCGGCCAGTTGTGGCGGCGGACGGAGGAAGACCTCCGGCAGCGACGGCGGCGACCGTTCACATCCCCATTCAGCAAACGACGCTGAAGAACGGGCTGAAGGTGATTTTTTCGGAGGACCATACGGCGCCGACTTATTCCATCGTGGTGGAGTACAACGTGGGGTCAAGGAATGAGCGGCCCGGCCGCACGGGCTTTGCCCACCTGTTCGAGCACATGATGTTCCAGGGATCGGAGAACGTTGGCAAGGGCGAAATGAACATGCTGGTGACGAACAACGGCGGCGGGATGAACGGCACGACTGACAAAGACCGCACCGTGTATTACGAGACGCTGCCATCCAATCAACTGGACCTGGGATTGTTCATGGAATCGGATCGGATGCGCGCGCTGGCAATCACTCAGCCGAACCTGGATAACCAGAGAAATGCAGTACAGGAGGAGCGAAGGCTTCGCGTTGATAACCAGCCTTACGGGAAGACGTTCGAGAAGATTGACGAGGTCGCTTACGACAATCCAGCCTATAAGCATTCGGTGATCGGGTCGATGGCGGATTTGAATGCGGCATCGCTTGAGGACGTTATTGGATTCTTCAAAACTTATTACGCACCAAACAACGCCATCCTGATTTTGGTGGGCGACTTCAATCATGACGAGGCGTTGGCGAAAATCACGAAGTCATTCGGCGACATTCCTCGGGGGCCAGCACCTCCAGCAGTGGACATGACGGAACCGGCGCAAACCGGAGAACGCACAGCCACGATCGAGGACCCTTTGGCGCGATTGACGAGGCTGGACATCGCTTACAAGGTTGTCCCTGGAAACACTCCTGACTGGTATGCGCTGGATGTGCTGGGAGATATTCTGATGAGCGGGCAATCGTCGCGGCTTTTCCAGGAATTTGTAAAGGATAAGCAGATCGCAACGGGCGTGGGCGGCGGGCCGGGGCAGGATCGCGGGCCAGCGTTATTTGGTATTGGGGCAGGGCTGCGTCCGGGGAAGGATCCCGCAGAGCTTGAGAAAGGGATCCTGGCAGATATCGAGAAGGTGAAAACCGACGGCGTCACGCAAGCGGAACTCGAAAAGACCATTATCCGCGACCGAGTGAACCATTACTCAGGAATTCAGGGCACGCTTGGGCGCGGATTCGCGATTGGCGAAGCCGCGGTGAATTTCAATGATCCCGAACTGATTAACAAAGTGGATGATATCTACGCCAAAGTGACGCCTGCCGATGTGAAGCGGGTGGCGCAGAAATATCTGACCGACAACAATCGCACCGTGATCATCACTGTGCCGAAACCAGCCGCGCCAGCCGCGGGAAATCAGTGAGAGAGGGACAGACCGCCATGAAAACTAAATCAGACAAGTTCAGTTCCGTGCTTCGAGTTCTTCTGCCCGCGGCATTGACGGTGGCCATCGCCATTCCCGCATCTGCACAAATGGGCGGGGGCGGACAGAGCACACAATCGCCGCCGCTGAGCCAGGTGGAAAGAAAGAACCGGGCGCCAATTTCCAAGGAAGTCCTGCAACCAAAGCTGCCGAAGCCATCGGAGACGACGCTTCCCAACGGACTGACGGTATTGATTCTGGAAGATCACCGGCTACCGATGGTCAACGTGCAATTCCAAATCAATGGATCGGGAGGACTTTGCGAACCATCATCTACGCCGGGGCTTGCTGGTTTCACGGCACAAATGCTGCGCGAGGGAACGGCTACGAGAACCAGCAAACAGATTGCGGAGGATGTCGACCGGCTGGGCGCATCGTTCGGCGCGAATGCCACATTCAGCGCGATGAACACGGGAGTAAACGCATCGGGGTTGTCGGAGAACTTTGATCAATGGATGCCGATTGTCGCGGACGTCCTACTTCATCCCTCATTTCCAGCGAGCGAGCTCGACAACCTGAAACAAAGGACAAAAGCAAGCCTGCAAGCTCAACGTGGGAACGCCGCCTTTTTGGCGTTGGAAAGATTCAACAAAGCCGTGTATGGCAATTTTCCTGCTGCCACTATGACGACTACGGTGGAGACACTGGATGCACTGAAACCTGAAGCCCTGGCGCAATGGCATCACGATCACTATCTTCCACAGAACACGATTCTAGCCATATCGGGAGATGTGCAGACCGCGGCGTTGTTGCCCAAACTCAGGCAATGGTTTGATGAGTGGCAAAAAACGGATGTGAAACCGGTTTTTCCAGCGAGCCCATCACCGGCGACTGCGAGGAAAGTTTTCCTGGTGGACCGGCCGAACTCCGTGCAAACAAATTTGTATATGGGAAACATCGCCATTGATCGACGAAGCCCAGACTACTATGCAATGAACGTACTCAACCGCATCCTTGGAGGCAGCGCAGCCGCGCGGCTTTTCATGAATTTGCGTGAAAACAAGGGATATACCTATGGCGCCTATAGCAGTTTTGCGGCTGTATCTTACGCAGGGCCGTGGAATGCCAATAGCGAAGTGCGGACCGACGTGACCGACGGAGCCATGACGGAATTCCTTGTGGAGTTGAACCGCATCCGCGACGAAAAAGTGCCCACGACTGAACTGGAGGAGGCCAAGCGGAGCATTGTTGCGAGCTTCGCGCTTTCACTGGAGTCTCCTCAATCAATCATGAGCTATGCCATCACACGGAAGATTTTCGGGTTTCCTGAAGATTACTGGGATAAGTATCCTGCGCAGATCATGGCGGTGACGGCTGATGACGTACAAAGAGTGGGGCAGAAATACATCAATCCGGCGACGATGCAAATTGTGGCTGTGGGAGATGGGACCAAGATCAAATCCGTGATGGAGAAATATGGGCCCGTGGAATTGTACACAACCGAAGGCAAGCCCGTGGCGGCGAAGAGCGCTACTCCCGGATCAAATTGAATAGAAAATAAAGACCCGACTGAACGGTGAAATAGGTTGTCGCGAAAAAGAAGCGGCGGTCCCTCTTGAAAGAGGGGCCGCCGCTTTGCATTTTGGCGCAGGTCAACTTGCCTGGCCGAAAGCCTTTTTCACGTCCGGCCTGTTCAGGTACATCAAAATCCAAACGTAAATGGCCAGCCAGACTAGTTGCCAGATGATCATCCCCACGCCGGTTGAAGCCATGTGGGTCACCGAGGTCACCAGGCCGAGGAGCCCGAAAATGGCGCCAAGTGCCACCAATATCATGGTGATTATGCGACCCCAATTCTGAAGGGCCAAAAGTCCGTAACCCGTGACGCCATAGAGGGCCGCGAAGAACAGACAGACTACGCCTATTGCAGCTACTGCTCCGCCGGCAAGGGCGCTCATCCCCGGCGCCTTAGCCAAGAGTTGAGCGATGAACGCGCCACTGGCGAAAGCCAAAAGGCCGATCAAAAGGAGACAGGCAGCGCCAAGGAATTCGAGGACTGCGAGAATCGTTACGCCAGTGGGCCGTTGCATCCATCCACCTCCATCGAAAACCGATCTTGCTCCATCAAAATGCCTTGACCACGCGCGGGAAGGGTACTTGTGAGCCGGAGGGTATGCGATATGCGCTGGAAAGGTCAAGAGGTCATTTGTGGAGCTCCGGGTGATTGGAGCGGCGGAAGTTGATCAGCGGATATTTGAGATGGAATTTTTCACCGTGTCGTGTTTGGTCTTCATAATGTTGCTGACCATAGTGAATTGGCGATTCTCATTCTGCATGCTGTTTTGGAGCTGGAGATATTGAAGGTTGAAGCTCATTTGCGATTCCTGAAGATTCTGGAGAGATTGCATCAGGTCCGGCGGGAGATTTTTGGCGTTGGCGGCCAGCTTGGCGGTGTCGGCGGCTTTCTGACGTAAGGATTCAAAGAGCTGTGACATTTTCGCGTTCAGGTCGAGAATTTTGGCATGGCTATCTTCAAGTTTGGCGAGATTCGCAGATAAGTCGTCGATCGAGCGGAGGGCCTCGGTCTTGGCCGCGGAGTTGGATTGGCCTGCGGGTTGCACGTTTTGCTTGGCCGCTTGAGAGAGGACGAGGCTTGCGGTGAGGAGAGCCAAGGGCGCGAGGAATAATCTTTTTTTCATGGGCAACCTCCGTGCGTTGAAATTTATGCCTTGTTGCTATGTTGCCTTTGGGCGAGCCCGCATTAAGAGAATGATGCCAAGAAGAATGCCGGCCAGGGAGGCGGTCTGGGCGTTGGTCATGCCAAAAAAAGAGCGCGGGTTCAAGCGGATGAACTCGACGAGGAATCGGGCTACGCCACTTAGCAAGAGATAGACCGCAAAGATGTTTCCGACCGCGCGCGGATTGCGCATCCAGCGCGCACCCAGTCTCCAAAGAATCCAGAAAATCAGGACTGCCGCCAGAAATTCGTAAATGGGCGTGGGATGGACGCGGTCGGTGGTGGGCACCAGACCGTTAGGGAAACTCATCCCCCAAGGGAGCGATGTGGGCGTGCCATAGTCGCCGTCGCCGGAGATGAGGCAGCCGATGCGGCCGAAACCGTAGCCTATGGCAGCGGCGGGAGAGGCGATGTCAAGCATCAGGAGCGCGGACATTTTGTAATGACGGGCGATGAGGAGAAGCGCGACGAGGCCGCCGATAACAGCACCGAACCAGGCGAACCCCATGGTGCTAAAAAGGAGGGGCCAGGGATTGGCGAAAAACTCGTGCGGGGTTTCGAGGAGATGGTAGAGACGAGAACCGGCAAGACCCGCCAGGCCGGTGAAGCCGACGATTGCATTTGGATCCGCGGAGAGACCGCGGCGTAGCAGATCGGATTGGACTACGAAAAAACCGACCAGGAGACCAATGGCGACGAAGATGCCGTAGGTGCCGAGAGTGATGGGGCCGATGTGGATGAATGGAAGCATGAATTTGGCAGCGGCAAGTATATATGAGGTTGGAGAAAGGTTGGGCGAGCGCCCCAGAATTAGAAGCTGAGGCGGATGCCCAGTTGGGCAGCAAAAGGGACGCCGACGGTGGTGCCGGGGCCAAAGAAATCACCGAGAGCGCCCGCGAGAAAGCGGAGCTGATTGAGGCTGGTGATGGCCTGAGTCTGCGAGCAGGCAGCGTTGAGGCAGAAGGCGGTGGCATTGGCGAGATTGTTGACGGGTATGGGAAGCGCGGCAAGGTTGGTGACGTAATTCGCGCCGGGATTGCTGCGATTGAACAAGTTGAAGATCTCGATGAAGGGATAGATTGTCCAGCGATCTTGAAGTTTGATTGGCCTGCTGACGCGGAGATCGACCTGGAAGTAGGGAGCGCCGCGGAATTCGTCGAGGGTGGTTTCAACACCGTTGATGACGGCGCGCGTGCCGACTGGGGTTGTGATGGTGAAGGGCCGCGCGCTTTCCACTTGAGTGAGCGTGGTCAGCTCGAATCCGCCGGGAGCATTGTAAGTTCCGGCGAGGACGGCGCGATGACGGACATCCTCACCCGAAGGGCCGTAGTCGCCCGGGGCAAACGCGTTAAGGGGATTACAAACACCGTTCACATAATCAAACAGCTCGCCCAATACACATCCCCAAGTGTCGGAGCTGGCGAGTGTGTAGTTCAGAACGAGGTTGAAACGGTGGGTGACGTTGCCCTGGAGACGCAACAACAAGGCGTCGTAGCGGGAGCGATTGTCGGTGCGAAATACGGCAAGGTTGGAGACGTTGGGGTCACTGGGAACGGGATTTACGTTGTATTGGTAGTGGCGGAAGGCATGTACGCCTTCCTCATGGACGACACTTGCGCTGATCAACCAATTGGAATTGAAGGCGTGCTCGAGTCCAGCAGTTGCGTGAAGGGCGTAGGGGGTTTTGTAGTTCGGATCGATTAGAGCGGCGACGCCGGAGGACGGGCCGCCGTTGACAGCCTGCAGCGCCGTGACCCAACCGGTCTGGGCAAGGTCGTTGTAATAGAGGCCGATACCAGCGCGAATGACGGTCTTTTCGGAGTCGCCGGGTGAATAGGCGAGACCAAGGCGAGGCCCGAATTGCAAGTGATCATCGTTGGGGGTTGTGCTGGAAGTCGAAAAAGGAAGTTGGGGCAAGAAAGCTATTGCGGGGTTAGCGAGCTGACTGTGGCCGGAAGCGTTAAATAGACCGAAGGTGGTGTCGTACCGCAATCCATAATTGAGGGTGAGGTGCGAGGTTACCCTCCAGGAGTCCTCGGCGTAGAGACCGAGGCGCTGAACATTCTGTGAAAAGCTGCCGTCACTCAGAGGAGTGTTTGTGCAGGAAGTGCCCGGCGTGATGGCCAGACCTCCGGCGCCGGAACATTCAAAATCCGCGGCAAATTGAGAGGGGTTGCCGAGATAGGCTGTCGGGTTCATGGCTAAGGTGGTAAGGATTTCCGGGTTGGCGGTTAAGGCGCCGCTCAGAACTGGTTCGTGAATGAAGTCCACGCCGAACCGCAGGGCATGGTGACCGAAGGAATGGCTGACGTCGTAGCGGAATTGATATTTTTCCTGGTTGCGCAGGACAGGAAAATTTGTGATTCCGGTGACAAATTGGTTGTCGCCAAAAGTTTCGAGACCAGAAATCGTGCTGGATGTTGAAGTGAATGGGAAGGCCAGGGCAAAACCGAAATTTGAATTGCGCACCTCGGTGTGATGCAAGAGGCTTGCGCCAAAGGTGAAAGTGGCCACCCAATTCGGACCGAAAGTATATTGCTGGCTGACCACGGCATTGAGGTAATTGGAATGTGAAGTCGCGCCTGTGGAAGTAAGCGATCCCTGCTGGACGAGGTCATTGCCAGTGATGTAAGTGTCACCGGAAACCCGGAGAAACCATTGTGAGCGATTGGATTGGGTCCAATCCAATCTTTCGGATCCCAGGAAATCGTGGAACGGGACCGAGGTATTGGTTGGAACCGCAATGGAATTAACGCCGGGAATCAATCCTTGAGAAGCCAAAGTGGCAAGGGCGTTGAATTGAGCCAGGCTGGCGTTGCTGTAGGCGATGCTGGCGGTTTCGGGAACGTATTCAAATGAGGTGAAGGTCCAAAGCTTGTCGTTGACGATTGGCCCGCCGAGCGTGCCGACGTAATTCTGTCTGGAGAAGGGCTGCTTGGGATTCGGCGCGGGATTATCAATCGGGAAGCGGGCATTTAAGGCAGCGTCACGTTCGTAAAAAGCGGCGTCGCCATGCCAGATATTGCTGCCGCGCTTGGTGGTGATGACCACGGAGCCACCGACAGTGCGGCCAGTGTCGGCATCTTCCTGCGATGTGCGCACTGCAAATTCCTGGATCGCGTCGGGTGAGAAATTCTGCAGGAAGCCGCCAATATAGTCGTCAGAATTGTCAGCGCCATCCACGGAGAGCACGTCATTCAGTCCGGAGCTTCCGCCAAAGGAGACGGCAGTGATGCGGGCCTTGGTGGGATCTGAAGGCTCGACGGGTTCCGTACCCGGGGTCATGAAGGCGATGTTGGCGAAGCTGCGGTGAGCGAGCGGGACAGATTCCAGATCGTGCACGGTCACAATGCCTTGATTCACGGTGCTGGAGGCGTCAATTTGCTGCGTGGTGATGGAGGAAGCTTCGGCTTGAACGTTTACGGTCTGGGACACGGGAGCTGGCTTGAGAGTGACAAGAATATCTTTGACGGAGCTGACGACTACGGTGACATCGGAGCGCGCCTCTGCGAAGCCGGGATAATTTACGATGAGGTGATATTCGCCGGGGAGTAAATCATTGATGCGGAACTGGCCCTGGCTGTCGGCAGTAACCTGGCGCTCGAAGGAAGATTCGGTGGCGCGGATGGTTATTTTGGCGGAAGCGATGCGTCCGCCAACGGAGTCCTCCACCTCGCCGATGAGACTGCCGCGGAATTCCTGGGCGCGTGAAAGCGAGGAGATCGCCAGCACTAAAATGATGCACATACAAATTCGGAAACACTTCACGTATGGCTCCTGAGCCGGCAACTTATGTTTGGACGAGCCTCTTGAAACCATTGGAGAGTACCCCGCGGGCGGAGGTACTACCATGGCTCGTAGATGGGTGTCGCGGAAAAATCAGATTGTTGAGAACACGCGCGGGCACGCGAGACTAATGGATTAAGCGCTCTAGAAGCTGATAGACGGAATGGAGCGTTGAGGGGCGAGACGCTGCAATCATTACAAGCAGGCCCATGGTGATGGCTGCGCAGCCGGCGAAATTGGCCCATCGCTTCGCAGGATTGGCACTTGCCCGTGCTGGATGCAAAAGGCGATCCACGCGATCGGCGAGATCGGAGTCCGCGCTGGCTGAGTCACTGGAGACGAGCGCGGTGCACAAGGGCGAGAGGCGTGGAGGAGCGCCCAACTGCGCCACGCGAATCAGAGCAGAGGCTAGAGAGAGTGAACGCAGGGTATCGTTTTCGACGGCGGAATCGTCTGCCGCCCATTCCGATATTTTCTTCCAAGCGTGTTCGATAGAAGAGAAGGCGTGGACGAATGGAAAAATTTCCGGGGACAACGTAACAAAGAGGCGCTTCAGATTGTCGGCGGAGGTGAGATGAGCCCGTTCATGCCGGACGGCCGCCGCCAACTGGTCGTGCGACAGTGAATTGAGCACGCCCTGCGACACGACAAGGCGCGGCCGAATCACGCCGGCCATTGCAAGGATGGGCACCTGTGATTCGACAACCAAAACCGAAGAGGATTCCGGTGAAAGAAGCAGCTCTCGTCCACTCTTGAGGCAGGAGCGCGTGAATTTGCGGGTAATGAGGACGGCGCGGAATGCGCGGAAAAGCGATTGGGAGCAAAGAGATATGCCCAAACAACCAGCGAGAATACAGGCCAATCCGACGCGTTCGGTTGTGGCGCCGGGCTCGAACCAAAGATAACTGGGCACGCAAAACCCAAAAACGAGGATTGAGGCAAGCCCAAAAGGAGCAAGTCGAGCGAAAAGCAGGAGACGCGCTGCGACACATGGCCGGAACTTCCGTGAGAACCGGATGATTGCAGGCGAAAACAGTCGTGCAGCAAGACCAAATATGGCGTGGGCCAGAAATAGAATTGCGGAGCTGATCAAAAGCAGCCTCAGGATGTAGGGGAGGGTCATCGCGGACTCCGACGGAGGAGTTTTTTGCGCTCGCCGCGAATCTTTTTTTCCAAGTCGGCCAAAAATTCCCGGTCGTGCTGGCCAACAGCATCCAAGAAACTGGACAACAGGAGCTCTCGCCCGGATCCAGGCCCGTAAAGAAAACCCGCGACGAGGCTGTTGGCGCGGGCACGATCATATTCGCTTCGTGAAAATCGCGGAGAGTACACAAATGCCCGGTCTGATTTGTGGCGCGTCAAAAGACCTTTCTTAAATAGACGGTCGAGAGTGGTCATGACCGTGGTATAGGCCAGGGGCCGCTCCAGCTTTTGAATGACTTCGCGGACGCTACTCTCACCACGGGCCCAGAGGATTTCCATAACGTTTTCCTCGAGAGGGCCGAGAGACGCGGGCGCGGGGGATTCACGCCGCGAGAAAGACCGAGTTTTCCAGAAACGGAACATTGCATTAAGTTTGATGCTGCCGCCGGCAACGCAACCCTCCAGCATCGAAACAAGACTGGCGGCAGAAAGGGATTGTACACCTTGCGACGAAAATTGGAACTGAAGCTCGAAGATTTCGGACAATGAAAGCGGAGAAACAATGATAATGGAAGTGTCCCGAGCGTTTTGTGGTTGGATGCGGTGGGAAGTAAGATTAATTCGATCCCGAAAATGGCTATATTGGGTTTGAGTTGAGCGTGTCGAAAACAATGATTATCCAGACACTTTTGCGCAAGAGGTTCGCGGTGATTACGGCGGTGATCGTTGGGACTGCTTCCTCAATGCTCACTGCGCTGGCGCCACCGCATACGGTGGCGGTGAAAGGCCCGCAATTTGTGGTGGATGGACGGGCACTGCAAATCATTTCCGGCGAGATGCACTATGCACGAATCCCTCGGGAATACTGGCGCGACCGAATGCGCAAGGCGCGAGCGATGGGGCTGAATACAATTTCCACTTACACTTTCTGGAACGCGCATGAGCCGCGGCCGGGAGTATTCGATTTCAGCGGCCAACTCGATGTGGCGTCGTTTGTACGAACGGCGCAGGAAGAGGGGCTTTACGTGCTGCTGAGGCCGGGGCCTTACGTTTGCGCCGAGTGGGATCTGGGCGGACTGCCTGCCTGGCTGCTGGCGGATCCCGGCATGGTGCTGCGGAGTACTGACCCCAAATTTATAGGCGCTGCTGAGAAATATTTGAAGCGACTCGGGCAAGAGCTGGCTCCGCTGCAGGCCAATCGTGGCGGACCGATTATCGGCGTGCAAGTTGAAAATGAGTACGGCTCATTTGGGAATGATGCGGAGTACATGGAAAAGATTCGAGCTGCGATTGCGGCTGCGGGGTTGGGGGAGGTGCCGCTGTTCACGGCAGACGGGCCTGAACAGGTTCCATTTGGATCGCTGCCCAATCTGCCGGCGGCAATCAATTTTGGGGCTGGTGGAGCAGAAGGGGGATTCGCGACGATTGCGCGCCTGCGGCCCGATGGATTGAGAATGAATCAAGAATATTGGGCGGGCTGGTTCGACTCCTGGGGGAAGGCTCATCACGTGACGAATGTTGAAGCCGAAGCCAGGGAGTTGGATTGGATGTTGGCGCAGGGGTATTCGGTGAATCTGTACATGTTTCACGGGGGAACGACTTTTGGCTTCATGAATGGAGCCAATTTCAATCACGTTTATTCTCCGCAAACCACGAGTTACGATTACAACGCGGCACTCGATGAATCCGGCGAGCCGACGCAAAAATTTTCCGCGTTTCGAGAGGTGATTGCCAAGCATCGCGAGGGCGGGCAATTCCCTGCTCTTCCGGCGGACATTCAGCGGATTGAAGTTCCTGAATTTGCGTTGAGTGAGTCGAGCTTGTTGTGGACCGACCTGGGAGCCGGCGTGGACACGCGTTCACCGCTGCCGATGGAGACGCTTGGGCAGTCCTATGGATACATCAATTATCGCACGCGGGTGGACGGACCAAAGTCGGGAAAGCTGGTCGTCCACGAACTGCATGATTATGCCCAAATCTATTTGGACGGAAGACTTTTGGGAACGCTTGACCGGCGGATGAACGAGGACTCTATTGATTTGGAATTGACGGCAGGCGCGCACAGTCTCGACATCCTGGTGGAGAACTCAGGGCGAATCAATTTTGGGCCGAAAATACGAGAGGATCGGAAAGGAATCACAGAGTCAGTCAGTCTTGGCGACAGCACTCTGATGGGTTGGAAGGTGTTTTGTTTGCCGATGAGCGATCTTCATGAAGTTGCATTCTCAAAGAAAGTGGCAGATGGCCCGGCATTCTATCGCGGGTACTTCCAATTGGAGCAGACAGGAGACAGTTTTCTTGATATGCGCAAATATGGTAAAGGCGCGGTCTGGGTGAACGGGCATGCGCTGGGGCGATTCTGGCATGTCGGGCCGCAACAGACGCTCTATCTTCCCGGAGCCTGGCTGAAGAAGGGACGAAATGAAGTGATCGTTTTCGATGTGACCGCTCATTCGGAAGCGCCGAAACTGGCCGGACTTTCACATTCTATTCTCGACATGTTGAATGAAGCGAATTCGGCGAATCCACAGTAAGTCCGAATCGATTTTCCCTAGAGAAAAATGAAATTATTGTTGCGGGGCCGGGTGGCGGATAAAGAAGTGCCATTTGTCGATGTTAGCGGGGACCGCAATGTCGAAAAATCCGACCAACATTTCATCTGAAGTTTGATCGCCCCAGCGGACAGCCTTGCTGGGATCAGGGTTGTGCGGATTGTGGGATGAATTATCGAACCAGCCGATGGCTTCGAGATTGGTTCCGGCCTTGAGAGGCCGAGGTTCGGCGAGACGGTAACTGAGTTGCCAGTGAAAATCGTAGTTGACCAGGAGAAGAGTTTCTTTGGTGTGATCCGGGTGAACGATGTTATAGGCGAAACGCCTTCCACGCAGATGCATGTGCGGGAAGAGACTGAGGAGTGTGGCGTCATTCGGCAGAGTGCCATGGACTTTGACGGGGAAATCGTCAGCACCTGGCGGGATGACAAAGGAATCGTTGGTCAGCTGGAGGGTGATGACGCGCTGCTGCGGCGACTGTTTGGCGAAAATAATTCCGGCGCTGGTTTGATCCGCGGCGGGTTTGCCATTGGTGGTGTAATGCATTTGAAAAACCAGGTCGGAACCAGCGGGAATCATTTTGGCCATGCCGGCGGGCCAATTATCGGGAGAGCTTCCGGGCGCGTAGACAAGGAGCATATCGCTGTCGGTCCAGTGGGAATCATTGACGAGCTTTGGGTCGTGCAAGGTGGATGCTGAAAACGGAACACCGATGGGCGCGCTGCGAAGCCAAGGTGAATCGGGTGGACGGATGTAAACCACGGCGTGATGGACGTGTTCCGGGCTGGAGGGGAGCACCTGCGAACTCTGCACCCATTTGTCTTCAGTGAATCCGGTGTGAACAATTTCGTAGGTGTATTCGACCGTGCCTCGAGCAGGGATATTTATGGCGGCGGGCATTTTCAAAACTACGTCGGGCTGAGGAATATTCCAACCGCCCGCCCAGTGCAACGCAGGAGGTGCATCGCGCGGATCGCCTGCCGGAGCACCGGCGGCGGCCCAGGCACGAACCGTGCCGATATCCTGAGTGGAGAGCGAGGGGTCGTTGGAGAAATGGCCGAAACGAGGGTCGGCAAACCAGGGAGGCATTTCGCGCGAGGTGACTTTGTCGGCGATGCCGGAGGCCTTGCGACGCGCATGGTCGAAGGTCTCAAGGGGCATGGGGCCAATACCTCCGGCGCGGTGGCAAGTCTGGCAATGCTGCTGGAGGATGGGCAGGACATCTCGATAGAAAGCGGGCGCGCTTGACGAAGGGGTGTTGGCCGGGCTTTGATGCGGCGTCGCAGTCGCAAACAGCATTGCCGGAACACACAGGCAGAGCAGTGTGAAAGCAAATCGCCGAATTTGCCGGACTCGCATGGAATTCAAGTTTGCCATAGTGCATTGTGCAAATCACATTCAAGATCAAATACCCATCTAACTGAGATTGCCGATGCTGCGCTAAGCGTGTAGGATTTGGGCGAAGAACGAAAGGCGATGGAGTTCGCCTGAACCGCCCCCAAGGGCTGATGACTCCTGGCCGCCGCAAGGCGCTCAGGAGTTTTTTTTCCGGGCACCGCGGCTCGCGGAAAATGGAGCGACCGTGCGCATTACTTTGCTGATTATTTTCGGAGCTGCTGGAACACTGGCCCGCTACGGATTGCAAGGATTTGTGCAATACCGTGCAAGCTCATCTTTTCCCACCGGAACGCTGGTCGTAAATCTCATCGGATGCCTGCTGCTGGGCGGAGTGACGCAATACGGGCTGCACCATTTGTCGATTCCGCCGGAATGGCGAATCGGGATCAGTGTTGGGTTCCTGGGCGCCTTCACGACATTTTCGACATTCGGCCTGGAGACGGTACGGTTGCTGGAAGACGGTGAATGGATGCGAGCGTTGCTTTATACGAGCTTGAGCGTGGCCGGGGGACTGCTGGCGATTGTGCTGGGAATGCGCATCGCGGACGGCCTCTAGGAGGACAAAGTGACCCATGAGCGATTTGAAGGCGAGCGCACATTGATGCGCATCCACATTGGTGAATCGGACAGGTGGCATGGGAAGCCGCTGTACGAGGCCCTGGTGGAAATGCTGCGGCGCGAGAAGTTTTCCGGGGTGACGGTGCTGCGGGGCGTGGGCGGGTTTGGGTCAACCAGCGTGTACCACACGGAAAAAATTCTGCGCTTATCACAAGACCTGCCGATTGTGCTGGAGACGGTGGAATTCACGGAGCGGATCGAGCAGATATTGCCGCGGCTGGATGAAATGATTGGCGGAGGGCTGATCACGCTGGAAAAAGTTCGCGTGATTCTTTACCGCTCGACGCCCGAGGGGCGGCGCTGAATACATCCCGCAAACACTGATAGGATGCACGCCGCGGAGGAAAAATATGAAGAAGGCGATTCCAATTTTGCTCGTTTTGATAGCCGGCGTTTGTGAGTTCGGGACAGTGCGTGCGGCGCGACCACAGACAGCGACGCCGGCATATACCATCGACGCGATTCGATATGCAAAGGTGCCGCAGTTTCCGCTTTCGGGGTTAATCATGGGAGCGCCGGCCGACCAAAAAATCGAGCTGGCCATGGTGGTATGGCTGGTTCGCGGCGGCGGCCACACAATTCTCTTCGATAGCGGATTCCACCTTCAAAAATATATTGACCAGCTTAAGGTGACTGAATTTCTTTCGCCGGAAAGGGCGGTGCAGGAGGCGGGAGTTGACCCCGCGGCGGTGACCGACATCATCATAAGCCACGCGCATTGGGATCATATGGGCGGAATTGACCTGTTTCCCAAGGCGACGATTTGGATTCAGAAGGCGGAATTCGAGTATTACACGGGAGCGGCCTGGCAGCCGGGAGGCCGCCATGGAGGCATCGAACCGGAGGACGTGAAGGAGCTGGTGCGAAGAAATCTTGCCGGCCAGGTGCGGTTGGTGGACGGCGACGACAAGGAAATTCTGCCGGGAATTCGCGCCTACACCGGCGCGCGGCACACCTATGCGTCGCAGTACCTGCGCGTGGATGGGCAGCCTCCGTTTGTGCTGGCCTCCGACAATTGCTATCTGTACGAAAACATCAAGCAACATCGGGCCGGGGCGACGTTTGAACGCTCGGATGCAGAGGCCAATATTGCGGCGCAGAATCGCATGGTAGAGCTGGCTGGTTCCGCGGATCGAGTTGTGCCGGGACATGACCCTGCGCAGTTCGAGCACTTCCCCACCACGGGCCGGATCGCCAAGATTCGATAGTTTTTCTTCATGGGTTAAAACACCTGACCTGGACACGGGCTCAGGGGGCGGCAAAAACCGCGAGCTGCCAATCGAAAACCGATGCTCTGGATTATTTTTGTTCAGCAGGCGGTTTGACGGCGGTCAACTCCTTGAGTAATGCCTTGCCCTTGGCAAACCAAGGGCGCTCAATTCGCTGCATGTAATGAGGCAGAGTGCGTTTCTTCTCGAAGAGGCGTTGCACCCACTCGAGCGATTCGTCGCGGCGGTTCTGGGACTTCAAGAATACCGCGTAGTTGTAGAGTATCTCCGGCGTGATGTTGTGCTTCACCACTTCTTCAAAAAGAGTTGCGGCCTCCTGAGTTCGGCCGGTTGCGGCGTAAGCTCGAGCGAGAAACATTCCGGGGCGATAGAAATCCATCTTGGGGTCGCCACGATATGCAACTTCCAGGTCGGGGATGGCAGCCGCGGGATCGCCAAGCTCCAGGGCGCACTGGCCACAGCGGTAGAAAGTACGAGGCGAATCGCTTTTGGAGGTGATGGCGCGATCAAAAGCTTCGCGAGACTTGGCGTACTGTTTCTCGTCCCAATAAAGCTCGCCAAGTTCCTCAAGATTTGCGATGGAGGGATTGTCCACAATCATGGATTCCACGAGTTGAATCCGAGTCTTGCGGCCATGGCTTTGAAACATGGCGCGGATCAAGCCCGCGTCGGGCAGAACTTCGGCAACGATGTAAACCACTGCTCCGATGGCTCCGCCAATGAAAATGATCCAAACCCAATACCATTCGCCGCGGCGGCGGAAAAAATGGACCAGGGCAAGAATCTGGAGGATGAATCCCCAAGGATAGAAGAGATGGCTGACAAAACCCATGAGGGCGCGGCTCCTGGACCTGAGCGATCAGTCGGGCTCTTGCGTGACGATGTGGACGTCGACCGCGGGAGCCTCGCGAAGGAAGCGATTCATGGCGGTCATATAAACCCATTTACGCCAGCCGTCGACGGCCGACCTGCCGAAAATCACCTGAGTGATGTGCTTTTCGTGAACGAAAGCGGCCACGGAATCGGCGACATTATCGCTCTTCAGGCGGGCAACGGTTGCTCCCAAGCTTTCGGCGAATTGAATATTGGCTTCGAGAGTTTTCTGGTCGTCGGGCCCCCGGTCCTGGCCGACATCTACGTGGACAGCGTAGAGTTCCGCGTCAATGCGGCGGGCCATGCGGGCGGCGCGAGCGATTAGGTACTGTGCGCGAGGATGCGAACTGATGCAGACGGCGATCCGTTCCCGAACCGCCCAGTTTTCCTGAATGTCCTTCTGCTCCATGTAGGTTTCGAGCGACTTGTCCACCTGCTCAGCGACCTGGCGCAGAGCCAATTCGCGGAGGGCAATCAAATTTCCGCGGCGAAAGAAATTTTTGAGGGCCTGGTCCACTTTTTCAGTGGTGTACACGTCGCCGCGCTTCATGCGGTTCTGCAAGGCTTCGGGAGTCAGGTCCACCATAACCGCTTCCTCGGCGGTGCGCACAACCCAGTCGGGCAGGGTCTCGCGGACTTTTATTCCAGTTATCGCAGCGACCGTTGGGGCGATGCTTTCCAGATGCTGGATGTTCAATGTGGAGAGCACATCAATCCCCGCGGCGAGGATTTCGAGCACATCTTCGTAGCGTTTTCGATGGCGGCTGCCGGGGATATTGGTGTGGGCCAATTCGTCCACCACCACAACCTGTGGTTTTTTCGCGAGGATGGCGTCAATATCCATTTCCTCGAAAAGGGTGCCCTTGTACTCGATTTTCTTGCGCGGGATGGTTTCCAGTTGAGAGGCCAACTCCTGGATACCTTTGCGGCCGTGGGTTTCCACAACTCCAACGACCACGTCTTCGCCGCGGCTGTGGCGGCGAATCGCCTCGCTCAACATGGTGAAAGTTTTACCGACACCGGGAGCATAACCGAGGAAAACCTTCAAATTGCCGCGGGTCTTCTTCGGCGGCGAGGCAACTTCCAGCCATTGGTCGGGGGTCTTGGGCATTTATTTCAACTCACCTATAGGGAATAGAGCAGCTAGGCTAGAATAAACCGGTGCGTCGCTTCCTTTCCAGCCGTCTTCCCGGGTTCGCCGTGGCCTTATCCACAGTGGCCGCGATCACATTCGTTTGCTTCCGAGTGGTCCATCTAAATAACACGACCGTGGCCATGCTTTTCATCCTTGCGATTCTAGCAGTGTCCACGGTCTGGGACATCGCTGTTTCATCGGTAATGTCCGTGGCGGCGATGCTGGCTTATAACTATTTCTTTCTGCCGCCCATCTTGAAGCTGACGATTGCCGACCCTCAAAACTGGATAGCCCTGATTGCGTTTCTTATTACGGCGTTAATCGGGAGCCATCTTTCGTCGAGAGCGCAGCGGCAGGCGGAAGAGGCGAACCGGAGGCGGCGAGAAATCGAGAAGCTCTACGAGTTCAGCCAGAGGCTTTTGAGCGCGGGAAATGCGATCGAACTGCTGAATGAAATTCCACGGTTGGTGGTGGATTCGTTTGAAGTGGGGGCGGCGGCGCTGTTTCTGTCTGAAAAACAGAAGGTGTACCGGTCGGGGCTGTTGATTCCACAATTAGAAAAGGAGCGGCTGCAGGCGGTGGTAGCGCGGGAAGAAATGCAGCTGGATGAAGAGCAGAGTCTGTGCTTTGTGCCGGTCCGGTTGGGCGTGCGCGTGATAGGAAGCCTGGGAATTTCCGGGCGAATTCTCTCGCGACAATCACTGGAGGCGGTGGGGACGCTCATTGCTGTGGCCGTGGAAAGGGCGCGCGCCGTTGAGGCGCTGGGAAAGACGGAAGCGGCGCGAGAAGGCGAGCGTTTGAAATCGGCACTGTTGGATTCGATAACGCACGATTTCCGAACACCACTGACGTCCATTAAGGCTTCCGTCACGAGTTTATTGTCCGATTCAAGATCGGATGAAACACACCGCGAGGAATTGCTGACCATTATTGATGAGGAAGCCAACCGGCTGAATGATCTGGTGGGTGAGGCCGCCGAGATGGCGCGATTGGAGGCGGGCGAATTTGAGCTTGATTTGAAACCGCACTCGATCGCCGAGATCATTCAAGCTGCGATCCATCAAGTGAAAGTGTTATTGAATGGCCGGCCGGTCATTGTTCAAGGGGCGGAGAATTTGCCGCCGGTGCGCGCGGATTTGGAAAGGACGAAACAAGTGCTGGTTCAGTTGATTACCAACGCTCGCAATTATTCAACCGCGGGAACGCCCATTACCATCACGGCGGAACTCAATGGGGACAACGTGGTGACCAGTGTTGCGGACCGAGGCCCGGGCATAGAGGAATATGAGCTGGGGCTGATATTCGATAAATTTTATCGCGGACGTGAACAGCGATATCTTGTGCAGGGAACGGGAATGGGATTGCCCATTGCGAAGGCCATTGTTGAAGCGCACGGGGGCACGATTAGCGTGGTCAGCCAGTTGGGCCAGGGATCGGTTTTCTCCTTTACGTTGCCGGTGAGCCGCGAACAGGCGGTGCGCAGATGAGTTTGGCGACAATCCTGGTGGTGGACGATGAGCCGCAAATTCGGCGGGTGATGCGGGCGTCGCTTGCCAGCCAAGGATATGTGATTACCGAAGCACGGAGCGGCGAGGAGGCGTTGGAGCAACTGAGAGGCAAGCAACCGGACCTGGTGATCCTGGACGTGAATATGCCGGGGATCGGCGGCTTGGAAGCCTGCCGTGAGATAAGGGAGCGCTCCGATGTGCCGATCATCATGCTCACAGTCAGGAGCGGCGAGCGGGACAAAGTGCAGGCGCTGGATGCGGGGGCGGACGATTATGTGGTGAAGCCATTTGGAATTGAGGAACTGCTGGCACGCATACGGGCGGCCTTGCGCAGAGCATCTGCAGCAGATCCCCTGGCGCCGGTGAATTCGCCAGACCTGCAAATAGATTTTGAGCGCCGGAAAGTGGTGGTGCGAGGGCAAGCGGTGCGCTTGACGCCCAAGGAATTTGGGTTATTGAGGCAATTGGTGGCCAATGCCGGAAAACCACTGTCGCACCGCGGTTTGTTGCAAGCGGTGTGGGGCCCCGATTACGGCGAGGAGACGGAATACCTGCGGGTGTTCATCAACCAGCTGAGGAAAAAGATAGAGCCAGATCCGAAGAACCCTCGATATATTTGCACAGAGCCGTGGATTGGTTACCGGTTCGAACTTCCTGCGGCCGGCGCATCCAAAGCACGACACTGATTCTAATGGCCGCTCAGTGGAGTGGATGCCGCTGGTCGAGTTCAAGATTTAATTCAAGGACATGTACGCGCGGTTCGCCAAGAAAACCGAATTGGCGATCTTCAGTGTGATTGTGGACTAGTGAACGCACTTCGCTCTCGCTGATCTTGCGCTCGCGGGCAACACGCGGAATCTGGAACTCAGCCGCGGCGGGTGAGATATCCGGATCCAGACCTGAACCCGACGCGGTCACCAGATCAACTGGAATTGGAGCATTGGGGTTTTCGGCTTGCAGCTTTTGGACATCCCCTGAAACGCGGTCAATCAGAGTCTTATTGGTCGGGGCGAGATATGACCCCCCGGAAGCGGTCGAATCGTAACCAGCCGGACCGGCGCTCGATGGCCTGGTGCGGAAATAACCCGGAGCTGAGAAGGGCTGACCAAGTAGGCGGGACCCGACCGCCTGGCCATTGACCTTAATCAACGAACCATTTGCCTGAGCCGGGAAAAAGAGTTGGGCCAAACCCGTAACAACCAGCGGATAGATCACGCCAAGAAGGACTGTGGTCACCAGGGTCATCCAAATCGAAATGAAGAAATTTCGTTTCACGGTTGCCTCACGCCAAACCAATTCGAGTGATGATCAGGTCAATCAACTTGATACCGGCAAATGGAGCGATGATGCCGCCAAGTCCGTAGATGAACAAATTGCGTTGCAGCAGGGCTTCCGCGCCCAGCGGACGATACTTTACTCCGCGCAAAGCCAGAGGAACCAAGGCGATAATAATCAGCGCATTGAAAATAACTGCGGAAAGGACCGCCGATTCAGACGTCTTCAGATGCATGATATTCAGGACGTTCAGCTGGGGAAAAGCTCCCGCAAACATGGCGGGAATAATGGCGAAGTACTTGGCGACGTCGTTCGCGACTGAAAAAGTGGTGAGAGCGCCGCGAGTAATCAGCAATTGTTTGCCGATTTCGACGATTTCAATGAGCTTGGTGGGATTGGAGTCGAGGTCCACCATGTTGCCCGCTTCCTTGGCGGCCTGCGTACCAGCGTTCATGGCCACTCCGACATCGGCCTGAGCCAGGGCCGGGGCGTCATTGGTGCCATCGCCGGTCATGGCGACAAGCTTTCCTTTGGCTTGTTCGCTGCGAATCAAGGCGAGTTTGTCCTCGGGCTTGGCCTCGGCGAGAAAATCGTCAACTCCGGCCTCCTGTGCAATCGCAGCGGCGGTGAGCGGATTGTCGCCGGTAATCATCACGGTGCGAATCCCCATGGCGCGCAACTGATCAAAGCGCTCGCGCATGCCGCCTTTGACGATGTCCTTCAGGAATATAGTGCCCAGGACTTTGCGATTTTCCGCGACTAAGAGCGGAGTTCCACCGGCATTCGATATCCGCCGGACACTGTCCTGAACCTCGGGAGGAACGGTGCCACCCGCCTCGGTGACATACTTTTCGATGGCGCTGGGCGCACCCTTGCGAATCTCGCGGTCATCGAGACTCACGCCAGACATCCGAGTGTGAGCCGAGAAAGGAATGAATGTCGCGGAATGCATGGCGATGTCGCGTCCGCGCAGGGAGTATTTTTCCTTGGCGAGAACGACCACGGAGCGGCCCTCCGGCGTTTCATCGGCGAGGGAGGCCAATTGCGCCGCGTCCGCCATCTCCATGTCGGTGACGCCGGGAGCGGTGATGAACTCCGTTGCCCTGCGGTTGCCGAGCGTGATGGTGCCGGTCTTGTCCAGGAGGAGTGTGTCCACATCACCGGCGGCTTCAACCGCGCGTCCGGACATGGCCAGAACATTGCGCTGAACGACGCGATCCATGCCGGCAATTCCAATGGCCGAGAGCAGGCCTCCAATGGTGGTTGGAATCAAGCAAACCAGCAGAGCGATGAGGACGAATAGCGTCTGAGGGGCTCCGGAATAAATGGCCATGGGCTGAAGAGTGACAACGGCCAGGAGAAAAATAATAGTGAGCCCGGCAAGCAGGATGTTGAGCGCGATTTCGTTTGGCGTTTTCTGGCGTTCCGCACCCTCGACCAGTTTGATCATTCGATCGAGAAAAGTCTCGCCCGGGTTGGAGGTAATGCGGACTTTGATTTCGTCGGAGAGTACGCGCGTGCCGCCAGTGACCGCGGAGCGGTCGCCACCCGATTCGCGTATTACGGGAGCCGATTCACCCGTAATTGCGGATTCATCCACCGATGCGACGCCTTCAATGACTTCGCCATCGCCGGGAATGAAATCACCGGCAACGACCTTGACGATATCCCCGGCTCTGAGCTTTGACCCAGTGACTTCTTCGGTCTTGCCATCCGGCATTAGCCTCTGCGCAACCGTTTCGGCACGCGCCCTGCGCAGGGTATCGGCCTGTGCTTTTCCGCGGCCTTCCGCCATGGCCTCGGCGAAGTTTGCGAACAAGACTGTGAACCAGAGCCATAGGGTGATTTGCAATGCAAAGCTGAATCCGCGGGCGTGGGTGGCGAGGCCGTAGATCAAATCCACGGAGGTGACCACCGAGCCGACTTCCACGACAAACATCACGGGATTCTTCATCAGCGTGCGCGGATTCAACTTGATGAGGCAATCTTTCATTGCGCCGGCGACAATATTGGAGGTCCAAAGCGATTTCTTACTTTCACCCGCACGCTTGGTCATGATGGCCTCAGAAAGTCCTTCCAGCGTGCATTAGCAGGTGCTCAAGAATCGGCCCCAAGCTGAGCGCCGGGAAAAATGTCAGCGCGCTTACAATCAGAATTACGGAAACCAGCAAACCCGCAAAAAGAGGGGTCGTTACCGGAAATGTGCCGGCGGATTCCGGAACAATTTTTTTGCGGGCAAGATTGCCGGCAATGGCCAACACGGGGATCAGCATGAAGAACCGGCCCAGAAGCATGACGACCGCGGTGGAAACGTTGTACCAGAGGGAGTTCCAATTGCCGCCGCCGAATGCCGACCCGTTATTCGCCGCCGAGGAGGTGTAAGCGTACAGAATCTGCGACAGCCCGTGCGGGCCGGGGTTCGATATACCCGCCTTGCCATAGGGCGTGACGACGCCGATGGCCGTGAATACCAAAATGATGAGCGAGAAAACGAGCACCGAAAGCATGGCCATCTTCACGTCGTAGGCCTCGATTTTCTTGCCGAGATATTCCGGAGTGCGACCGACCATGAGGCCGGCGATGAATACGGACAAGATGATCATCACCACCATGCCGTAGAGACCTGAGCCGACTCCGCCGAAGACCACCTCACCCAACATCAGGTTAATGAGGGGAATCATGCCGCCGATCGGAGTGAACGAGTCGTGTTGGGAATTGACGGCGCCGCAACTGGTGTCGGTTGTAACCGTGGCAAAGAGAGCGGAATTGGCAACGCCGAAACGAACCTCCTTGCCCTCCATGTTTCCGCCTGGCTGAACAGCACTGGCAGATTGGTCCACCCCTTTGAACAGAGCATTTCCTTGCGATTCCGCGGCGTAGACACAAATCACGGCCACGACAAAAAGCGATGCCATGGCGGCCCACACCGCCCATCCATGCCTCTGCGAACCGGTCATCCGGCCGAGCGTGAACGTTAAACCTGCAGGGATGGAAAAGATCAGGACCATCTCCATGAAATCGGTGAGCGGAGTTGGATTTTCGTAAGGATGCGCGCTGTTGCCATTAAAAAAACCGCCGCCATTAGTTCCAAATTCCTTGATGATTTCCTGCGATGCGACGGGCCCCTGAGCAATCACCTGATCGGTGACCGTGACGGTAGCCGTCTTTCCATCCGAGGCGGTTTGCTGCACGGTCTGCGGGTTGAGAAGATGCGCCTGGTCATAAGGTTTGAAATTTTGGACCACTCCCTGAGAAACCAGCACCAGCGAACCAACCAGACAAACCGGAAGCAAAACCCACAAAATGCACCGCGTAAAATCCACCCAGAAATTGCCCAGCGTATCTTTTTCCCGGCGGGCAATACCGCGGATGACGGCGATCGCCAACACAATTCCGACGGCGGCCGAGGTGAAATTGTGGTAGGCCAGACCAGCCATCTGAGTGAAGTAACTCATGGTGGTCTCGGGAACATAGGACTGCCAATTGGTGTTGGTGGTGAAAGACGCGGCGGTATTGAAGGCAACGTCCGGCTGTACGCCTGCCAAACGTTGAGGATTCCAAGGCAGCCAATACTGCAGCCGCTCAATGAAGAAAAGAAGAAGCATGGAAACGACGCTGAAAAGCAACATGGCAACGGTATATTCCGTCCAGCGCATCTCCCGGGTTTCGTCCACTCCAGTGAGGCGGTAAAGGATCCTTTCAATGGGGCGAAAGACGGGATCGAGGAAAGTCTTTTCGCTGGAGAACACTTGCGCCATGTAAGCGCCGAGGGGCTTGGTGATCACCAGAACCACCAACAGAAAGAGTCCGATCTGAAACCAGCCATTGGCAGTCACGATCAGAATTTCTCCGGCCAAAGCATGGCCGCCACCAAATAACCCAACAACAGCACGCATATGGCGAGAACAATGATGTTCCCAAGCATCTTCGAGGACTCCCTACTTCAACCGCTCACACCCGCGGACATAGATGACCGAAAGCGTAAAAAAAGCCACAGTTGCGATTACAAAGATTGTGTCGAGCATTGATCTACTTACCTCACCCGAGCCTTTCCCAAATGCGCGGAGGAAATCGCAGGCGCAGTGGAGAGTGCCTGCGATCCCTCTACAAATCTTTAGAATTTCACAAGCAGCGCCAAGTTGATCCGGCTCTCATCCTTGCGCAGGTCGGGAGTAAACCCGGGAACCGGCACTCCGGGGGTGCCAGTGTTCCCTCCCACGGGAGTCACGCCTCCCGATCCGGCGAAATAAGGAACGTTGGCATGGCGGTAGTCGTACTCCCACCGGAAAGTAATGAATTGCGCGGGCATGTAATCAAAGGTCGCGGACGCATCCCAGGCCTTAAACTTATCGCCGGGGTTTCCCGTGAAGTACGGTGTTCCAGTGATTGCTGTGGCTCCATTGATGGGCGGGACGAGAACCAGGTAACGCCCCGGATTGTTAATCATGCCGCCGCCAATGGTCAGGCCAAATTTGTCCCTTTCAAACCAGAAGCGGTGGTAGGCCATGAATCCCAAAAAGCTTTGCTTGGGGCAATTGGTGTTGCCGGCAACTGGAATACACCCGCCTCCCTTCCTGGTTCCGAAACAGCTCACACCGCCGCCATATTCGCATCCAGCGTCGCCGGTTAAAGTGAATGCCATCTTGTCCAGGAAGTTGTCCTTCTGGTCGTAATATTTCACCTCCACGCTGTAATCTGCGTGGATCCTGGAGCGGGCGGGGATCCCCAGCGTGTCCGTCCCGAGACCATAATTATTGAAAATGAGTCTCAGCCAGCCATTGGGTCTCCACTCAATCTGTCCTCCGGCCCCGGGATAGTGGTTAAATTTTCCGTACGACTGCCAACCGTTGATAAACCAAGGCTCGAACTTCAACTTGTCGGTTGGGAAAATTTGAACGCGGACGCCTTCAAAAAACCAAGGCGTGTTGGAGGAAACGTAGGACGGCTGGTAGGCCCAATTGTCAAAATTGTAGTAGCTGAACAATCCGATATAAGACATGAAGATGCCGGCATCCACATTGACGCCGTGGAGCACGTTGAAGTGATACCCACCGTAAGCCTCAGAGATATAGCGATACGCATCGGCCAAATTCCATTGGCCGACTCCCGTGCTGCCATCATTCCTCGGCGTCATCGTCGAATACATCCCGAATTGTGTCATCAAGCGCCCGCGGACATTTCCGACGTGGAAATCTCCGCCGACGCCCAACTGCTGAAGTTGCACCTCGCCGGTTCTTCCGCTCTCGGAGGACCCGACAAGAGTGTGGTCCGAGGGATGATTAAAATCTTCGATGTAGCTCACGTCCGCCCGGAATTCCGGGGTGAAAAACTTTGTGTCCAAAGGCGATTCTGAAGTTCTGCTACTGCCATTCAGCCAGGTAAAATCGGCGAAGGCGAAGGGTTCGGTTCGGGCGGGCTTGGTGGGGTCGGCTTGAACCACCAGAGACTTGCTCGTCGAAATTGCGCCTGAGGTCACCGGCACAACGCCGGAAGCCGGGGGTTGAGAGATGGGGGCCACATCAGCTGCCGATGCAGACGATCCTGCCGGACCTGGAGTTGGGGCATCCCCGCTCTGTTCCTTTAGGCGCGCTTCCAGTTCCTGAATGCGCGCGCGCATCTGTTCGAGCTCGGCAAGGATTTCGGCATTGGAGGGTTTGGCTGCGGTCTTGGAAGTGTTGTCGTCCTTGGTGGTGGCTCCGGCGGGCGGGACCGGGGGCGTTTTGTCATCGTGGACCACCGGCGGCTGGGAGTTGCTGGGGGTCTGATTGCTCTGAGAATAGCTTGGAGATTGCCAGGCCAGCAGTCCGAGCAAACAAGCGGCAACCGCGGCAATTAATCTCCTGTGGATTTTCGTCATGGAAATTCTCCCCTCAAAATGGGCAGTTCGTAGTTAAACAAGAACGCCGACTGCCGGATTAGAGCTGGATATGCACGCCCCGCCAAGAATCATCCCGCGGAGACACTTGTTTCCCCGGAGGTGAAAACGTACGCCCAAAGTCATTAGGGCGTCATAAGGAGTCCATAAAGATTTTATAAGCAGAGGTTCCCGTACAACGGTCGAAATGCGCAGCCGGAGGGACCTGTTATTCCTTTAGCGCGGGCTTGGTTGTGTGCTGTGGGTTTCGCGCGGAGGCACGGCGATGGATTTCACGTGAAAGCTTGCGGAGCCAGCGCAATTCCAATTTCATTTGATGGATCGTAAACGAGACCAGCCAGAATGCTTCGTGATAGCGGTGGCCCACTTCCTTGAAGACGCCCTGCAGAGTTGCCTCTTCCCGGGCCAGCTCCGTTTCCAGAAATTCACGGCGGCGCGCCAACTGTTTTCTTAACACGCCCGGACGCGCCTGCCAGGAAAGCGCCAGCCAGGTGCCGAACGCAGGAAGATCGCGGCCCGTTGTCCAGTCTTCCCGCTCGAGGGCATCCGCGAGAGCCGTGCGACCCTTGGCGGTTGTGGCGAACACGCGGCGCTCGGGCCCGGCGGCAGGCTCATCGCTTCCGGTGGTGTGAATCAATCCAAGTTGAGAGAGCTTCTCGAGCGAATAATAAACCTGGGGGCGGGAAATTCCCGCCCAATCGCGCACCTGCCTTCGCTCCAGCTCGAGGTTGGCCTCGTAGCCGTGCATGGCGCGCTCCGCAAGAAGACTGAGTAACACCAGATCCGGCGTGGTGAGAGGGGCTTCCTTCCTAGCGCGCATCGCGTTCCTTTCGCTTGCGGCTCCAATACCACCAGTTGCATTGCTCCGCGGGAAGCCTGGGATTCTTGGCCTGCGCCACAGCGGCGGAGAAGGTGTCCAGGCAGCAGACGTCGACATGCTGCTTCAGGACACGGCAGAGTTTATCGTAAAGTTTCCTGGGATCCTGACGTGCAAGCTGGGGAATGGTGCGGATGCCCAGCAACTCGAAATCCCGCAACATGGCGGGGCCAATGGATGCCAGGTCTTGCAAACGACGTTGCACTTTTTTCATAAGAATCTCCTTGACAGGGAAATTAGCCTCCTTTATTCTGCACTAGTCTAAATGAGACTAGCTCATTTGGCAAGGAGAAAAATCAACATGCGCATCTCAATTGTCGCACTGTCGCTCGCCGCATTAATCTTTACCCCGCTGCACGCCCAACGGGAAAATCAGGAAAAGGAGAAGACCATGTCCGTAAAGAAAGCAACCGCGGTGCTGTTTGTGCAAGATGTGGAACCCTGCATGAGATTCTGGGTCGACCGCCTGGGCTTTGAGAAGACTGTCGAGGTACCCGACGGCAATAAGCTGGCGTTCGTTATCCTCAAAAAGGGCGACGTGGAATTGATGTACCAGAGCTATGCCAGCGTCGAAAAGGACGTCCCGGCCCATGCGCAATTGGCGCGGAAGGGGCCCACGTTCTTGTACGTCGAGGTGGACAATCTTGACGAGGTGATCGCGGCGATGAAGGGCGTTGATATTTCCATGCCTGTGCGGACTACATTCTACGGCTCGAAGGAAATCGGATATAAAGATCCGGGGGACCACATGATCACGTTTGCGCAGTTGGGCGTCGTGCCGCACCAGTGACAGTTGTTTGCAGCCGCCGGATTTCGGGGCACGAAATTGGTGCCCCGATGGCACATTCAGATCTGTATTAAAACCCGGTGAGTGCTTCTCAATCAATTCCCCGACTGATTCAGCGCTGTCTGACTTGAAGGAATGTCCTTGAATGCGAAATGCGTCTTGAGATCCTCATAAGGTTTACCGCCCACCTCGGCATAGGGATAGACGAAATAATTCAGGCGATCGCCGGTCTGCGCTGGTGACAATTTGATGTCACGCCCGGTTGAGAATTGCACCCGGTTGAAACAGTGCGCGCCAAAGAAATAGTCGCGCTTGTCGGGGTGCTTCCATCCTTCGGAGGCATCAATCGGAACCCATCCGATACCATCGAGATAGAATTCCGCCCAGCAGTGATAGCCGGGAATGTCGCTCGAAGTCTTGTCCTCCGGCAGGGGAAAACCAATTTCAAAACGAGCAGGAATTCCGGCCACGCGGGCCATGCCGATGAAAAGCGAGTGGAAGTCAGTGCAATTGCCGCGCTTGGCGGTGCAGGCCCACATGGCGTCGCCATGTCCCCAGCCGGTGCCGGACTTGTCATACTTCATGGTGGCGAGGACGTAGTCATAAAGTTTACGTGCTCTTGCGAGCGGGTCGGTGATGCCCTGTGTCTGCTCCTGTGAAAGCTTCGCGATTGTGTCATTGAGCGGAATAAGAGTGTCGGGTTGAAGGTAACGCTCGCGCATTTCGGGCGAGAGTGTTTCTGTAGACAAGGCCGATGTGCTTACGAAAGAAACTCTGTGCTCGAGTCTTGTGGCGACAAAGCGCAATTCGACCGTGAAGCCTCTGGCGGCCTGTTGGGCGGATGGGGCAAAGTAAGCCGATCGGTCGCCATATTCAGATTCGCTGGCCTCGGTGTGTGATACCGAGCTAATTATTTTCAGACCGGAGATCTTCTGAAAGGCATCGTCCGGCGGCAAAGGAATCCATACCCGAAGAGACCCACTACCGGAAGGTTGCGGAGGAACGGTCACCTGGTATGTGAATTCAAAATGGCGGGACGGGACTCGAGGAGGGCCGGCTCCGTGCGCAGGGGACATCAAGGTGGCAATGATTGCGAGCATGACTACTGGAATGCTGAGAAGAAAGCGGAGCTGCAGGTTGCCTTTCATTTGATTGCCATCCAAGGAAGATTGAGCGCCTAAATCGCGTCCCGAAGATTTTGATGCAACCCACTGCCGATTCTGAGAAGCGAGAAAGAGTCTACTACAGAAGACTTGCGACCAGAATTGCGAAAACAAGTGAGAACCGTGCTGCGAATTATCCCGGACTTGCAATTCCGGAAAAGGTGGCTGGATCCACTAATTAGTGGCGCGCCCGACTGGAGTCGAACCAGCGACCTTGTGCTTCGGAGGCACACGCTCTATCCATCTGAGCTACGGGCGCGCAATTTGCACCGCAGGTGAATACGCGGGAAGCAACGCAAGGATTGTAGCGCGGATTGATGCGTCAGGCCAACGAGAGGGACGCCATTAATTCTGCTTTGGATTGCCGCGCCAGGTCAAATTACTGAATCGCTTTGGGCGTTTGAGGCGGGATTCGGCGAGATCATCCGCAACCGCCGCAGGTGATATGCCGCGATCGCGGGCAAGATCGAGAACCCGCCGGGTGCGGTCGTAAATCTTCGCGATACTGGTCATGCTTTCAGAGCGCCCCAACATGAAATACTCCGCGCCACGAATTAGACCACCCGCGTTCACCAGATAGTCCGGCGCGTAAATGATGCCTCGATGAGCCATCGCTGCTCCCGCATCCGGGCCAGCGAGGATGTTGTTGGCGGAGCCGCAGACAATTCGCGCTTGGATCCCGGGAACCGTATTGAGGGAAATGACTCCGCCGAGCGCACAGGGCGCAAGCACATCGCAATTTGCGGAAAGAATCTCATCCGCGCGGACGACTTGCGCTCCCAATTCACCGGCGACTCTGGCAACGCGCGCGGGGTCAATGTCCGCGAGAATCAGGTCGAACCCTTCCCGGCGGAGAATCCGCGCGAGCAAAAGACCGACGCTCCCGACACCCTGAATGGCCACGCGTATTTTGCCGGAGATCCCAGCGAACTCGAGGCACGCGCGCATGCCATGCCAAACTCCGATGGCCGTATGCTCGCTGACATCGCCCAAATCCGGAGACGGTTCGAGTGCGACGAACCGCGTGGTGGATGCGATGGCGGCAAGATCCGCGTCAGCGATGCCGACATCGCGCGCGCAAAAATAGCGGCCTGACAGGCTTTCCACCATACATCCGAAATCCGCGAAGGCTTCCTGACGGCGCAGGCCATCGTGCAGCAAGATAACGGTTTTGCCGCCGCCGCAGGGCAGCTCCGCGAGCGAGGCTTTGTAAGTCATGGCGCGAGATAGCCGGAGTGCATCGGTGAGAGCGGCAGCGTCGTTTTCATAGCGCCAGATACGGACGCCGCCAAACGCGGAGCCTAACGTTGTATCGTGAATGGCAAGAAAGCCGCGGAGCCCCGAGGCGTTATTGTTGAAGGCGATGACTTGCTCGTGGTCGTGCTCGACAAGCCGCTGGAACATTTCCATCAGAGTGGACTTTGCTGGATGGGGCAATTCCCGTCAACGGCCAATGTGGCCGCAAAGGCGGAAATCGCTGCCGGGCGAAAAGCAACGGCCCCGCATGCCGTGACGAACTGGCCTGCGGGGCCGCCGCGCTGAGCTGGGCCGATATTACTGCCTGCCGGGAATATTCTTCGGTGGATTCTTCTGCAACTCCTGCTTGAGAGTTTCAACGGCCTTATCAAGCTGTGCGTCGCGTCCGGCAAGATCGTCGGGCGGAGTATTATCCACCCAAACATCGGCAGGGACGCCGTAGTTCTCGAGGTTGTAGCCCTCGATGTCCCACAGGCCGGTGCCCGGGGTGCGCACCATTTCGCCGTCAATCAACCGGTATGCGCCGGTGCCAATCACCGAGCTGTTGCTGTTTGTGCCGACCGTCTTGCCAAGCCCCAGGCGGCGAATACCGTCCGGGAAAACCTCGGCGTCGCTGAAGGAACGTTCATTCTCCATGACCACAATGGGCCCGAAGAATGCGCGTTGCGGCCGAGTGACATAGGTCGAATCGCGGCCGCGGGTGAATTGATACTGGTGCTGTTCAAGGATTTCGAGCAGCTCCTGATCAATTCCACCGCCGCCATTGAAGCGCTGGTCAATGATCAGCGCTTTCTTGAAATGGTTGTCGGAAAGATCGCGCTCAAACTTCGCAAGCGAGGGGGCATTCATGGCGCGAATGTGCAGGTAGCCGATTTCGCCGTTGGTCATTTTATCGACCAGGGCGGTCCGGTCAGCCACCCACTTTTCATATTGCAGAGTGGTGTTGGCCATGGCACTGACGGGCGTGATACGCACGGTCCAGGCACCATCGGCTGACGGGCGAGAGTTCACCAGGAACTCAAACTTGCGGCCTGAGGCCATGTTGTAATACTTCCAATAATTGTCGCCAGAATGGAGCATCGCTCCATTTACAGCAATGATGAAGTTGCCGGAGGCAATCTTGATGAAATCGTGGTCGGCCGGCCCCCCCTTGTAAATGGTGGTCACTTTGTAGAAGCCCGAGGAATCCGGAACGATCTCAAATCCGGGATACCGCGTTTGCAATGCGTCGCGGTTCGGATCGCCGCCGCCGCTCATGCCGGTGTGCGATGCGTTCAGCTCACCAATCATTTGCAAGGTCACGTTTTGCAGCTCCTGACGGTCACCGACATCCGGCAGCAGAGCCTCGTAGACCTGTTTGTAGTGGTCCCAATCCACGCCGTTCATCTTTCCGTCGTAGAAGCGGTACTTCATGGTGCGCCAGGCCTCTTCAAAGATTTGCTTGCGCTCGGCCTTTTCGTCAACTTCGACGCGGACGGTGAAGTTTACGCGCCGGCGCGCGGTGGATGATTCACTTCCACCGGCAGCGGCTCCCGCAGTTGCGCCTCCTCCGCCTGCTGCGGCGCCTGCGCCACCCGTGGCTGCGGCAGCGCGAACGGACCAAATTCCATTTCGCTCCAGAAAATAAAGTGTGGCGCCGTCGCGCGAGAATTGAAGGCTTGAAATTCCCCCGGCACCTGCGCCTGCCGCTGCCGGTGGAGCATTTTCATCCTCCGCTGGCGGCGCGGATTGGGACAAGCGCCGCAATGCCGAGCCATCAGCCTGAATAACGTAAAGCGTGGGGGACGAGCGCCCTTCCACATCCACGGAGGCCACGAAGGCGTAGCTGCGGCTGTCGGGAGAGGGCACGACGGTCATGATGTTGTCCGTCAAATGGGTGACTTGAGTGATGCGCCGGTCCATGCCGTTGAAATCAATCTTGGTTTCGGGTGGAGCTGCGGGAGCGCCGGCTCCTCCACCCCTTCCACCGCGACCGGCGGCGACCATGGCGCGGGCCTGATCTTCGGTGTCAACGTCGCGCGACATGGTGTCTGCATCCTCTTGCGCAAGCGACAAGCTGTAAATGGCGGCAACATTGGTGCGGAGGGTTGCGGATCCGCCCTGCACATATCCGCCCAGAAAGATCAGTTTCTTGCCATCCGGCGTGAAGCGCGGATCATAGCTACTGAATTGAAGTTCATCGGGCATGCGGTGCTCTTCCCCGCCGGCTGCCGCGACGAAATAAACATGCTGACGCAGTTCGTGATCCGCCTTGGAGTATGCGATCCACATTCCATCCGGAGATACGGTCACGCCTGACATGCCGCTGGAATCATTGGTTGCCAGCGTGCGCATCTGACCCGATTCGGTGTTAACCAGATTGAGTTTGTGGTCTGAGGTGGTGTACAGGAAGGACTTGGAGTCAGGCATCCAGTTTATGGTGAGTTTTTCGGAGTCTGCGTCGGAGAGTTGCTTTGCTCCAGCGCCATCCGCGGTGGCGACCCAGACCTCGGGCCGGCCAGTTTGATCGCTCACATAGGCGATCCATTTGCCGTCGAGCGACCAGCGCGGATCTGTTTCGCGGAAGTAGGAGTTGGTCACGCGCGTGACATCGCCCCGGTCGGTGGCAACGGTAAAAACCTCACCGTGGGTGGAAATCACTGCGCGCAACGTGGAAGGAGAAAGGTCGTAGCTGTCTGTTTCTCCGTTGATGGTCAGGACGCGGAAGTTGTTGGATTTGTCGTCGGCGGAAATATCGACTTTCACTTCACTAGCGCGCCCACTGGCGACATCGAGTTTCCACAAACCGAAATTTTCCTCGAAAACAATTACCTTGCCATCGGAGGAAATCGAAGGGAAAAACAGCGAGCCGTCGGTGAAGTGCGTCACCTGCGTAGGCGTGCCGCCGTTGTCAGAAATTTTGTAAAGATTGTAGGTGGATTTCCAAACCTTGGGATCGCCGGCCTTGGCCATTACATTCCGGTCAGAGACAAAATAGATCGTTCCATCGGGTGCGTATTGCGGCCAGGAATTGTAGGGCTTCATCTGGTCGTCCACATCCGTGTCCAGGATGCGCTTGTAGGTCCTGGCCTTGACGTCCATCACCCAAAGGTCGGTCGCGCCGCTGCCGCGATAGTGCTTGCGCCACCAGATGGGCACGTGCCGGTTGAAAGCAAATTTCGATCCGTCGGCAGAGTAGCTGCCCCAGTAACCGGCATCGGTGGGCATGGTCTGTTCCAGCCCTCCGTCGATGGAAACCTGAAATAGATTCGCTTGCCCGGGGAATCCGCTGCCGCGCGGCGACGTGAAAATGACATACTTGGAATCGCGCGACCAGCCCACGACGGTGTCCGGTGATGAATTAAACGTAAGCTGCCTGGCTTCGCCGCCTTCCGAAGGGATTACAAAGACATCGTTATTGCCGTAGCGGTCGGAGGAAAAAGCGATCCACTTGCCGTCCGGTGAAAAACGCGGGAACTCATCATGTGAAGCATTCACGGTCAGCCGGCGCGGATTTGAGCCGTCCTCGTTCACCACCCAAATGCTGCCGAGGTAGCCAAAAACAATTTTGCCGTTGTGGTAGTCCGGCGTGCGCGGGATATGAATTGTTTTCGACCAGCCCGCGGATGCAGCAAACGAGAGAAGCAACGACAAAACCAGCGCGATGCGCTTGTTCACGTGAACCTCCTGAAATGTGGAAAAAGATGGCAACCATGTACCCGGGAATCACGGCAAAGCCGTCCCCTGTGTCCGGGTAAATTCCTTCTCCTGTAGAGACGCGCAGCCGCGCGCGCGGGTTTCAACTGGTGGATGCGGGCCCAGGGGCCGAATTCCAGCTTCAGCCTTTGGCGAGCGAGGCTATGTGTTTGGCGAGCTTTTCAATGTCCTCGGATTTGTGAACCAGATCAAGAGAGAGCACTTTTGTGGAATCGGTTTTCTCCACTTCCAGTTTCAAATCTTCGGCCATCTTGGCCAGCTGGGCGACGTTCTGACGCATATCCTTCTGAGCTTCGGTGAGAGACATTCGAGGTACTGCGAGTGGATTGGTCTTGCCATCATTGGGCTTGTTCGAGGGCGAGGGCGGCATGCCATCTCCGGTTTGAGATTGGCCCGACCCCATTCCAGGTCCGGTGCCATTGGCCCCTGGATTCCCATTGCCGGAGGTAATATCGCGGCTTCCCATCCCGCTCCCGATTCCCGGCCCGTGCATGGGGACTGGTTTATTGGAAGGCGGCGGGTTTTGACTGGGAACTCCGTCGGCCGTCACAAATCGTGCGGCGAGAAGGGCCAACGCACTCCCGGGAATAATTCTAAGAAAACTCCTGCGTGAATTCTCTGAAATCATACCCACCCCCAACCGGCCCGCCGTGTCCGTTAGTGCTTGGGTGGCGGCGTCTGGCCGGATGCTATAGACTTATCCCGCCTATAACGTCCTTATTGTATGACCAATCTCCTCTCCCGATGGACAGAATTTGGAGCGCCGGGGTTACGCATAGCCGGCACGCTGCTGCTGGCAATTCTTGTAATCCGGCTGCTGAAATCATTCACAAAGAGGCTGGTGCAAAAAGCCGGGGCGGAATCAACGGGGCGCGCCGAGCGAATGCGCGAGCAACAAACTCAAACGTTCGCGGGAATACTTTATAGCGGCGGGATGGGTCTGATTGTTCTGGTGGCAATTCTGATGACTCTGTCGGAATTGCATTTCGACATCAGGCCGGTTGCCGCCGCAGCGGGATTGGCCAGCCTGGCGCTGGGAATCGGCGCGCAGAGCCTGGTGCACGATGTCATCAACGGCTTCTTCATCGTATTTGAAGATCAATTCGTGGTGGGCGATACAGTGCGAATTGGGGAGGTCTTGGGGCGCGTGGAACACATTACGCTTCGGCGAACGGTTCTGCGGGATCCGCAAGGGGCGATCATTACGATGCCCAACGGGCAGATTCAACAGGTGGCCAATTTGAGCCGGGATTGGGCGCAGGTTTTCCTGGGCATCACGGTCGCGCCCGATGCTCCGTTGAATCCTCCTCTCGCCGCTCTGGATCGTGCCGCCGCGGCGTTTCGGGCTGATGCGGCTTGGTCCGCGGCGCTTGTGGATGGTCCTCGCGTGCTGGGAGTGGACTCTTTGGGGCCCAGCGGCGCAAAGCTTCTGGTGCAGGTCCGCACGGCGCCAAACCGTCAGGACGACGTGGCGCGCGAACTGCGGCGACGGATCAGCGCACAATTTGAAAAGGAAGGAATTCGCACCAGCGGCGTACAACAAGTCGAGGTGCGTTATTCGGAAAAATCAGAAAAGGAGAACTCAAATGGGCCAAGTGAGTCATGAACAAGCAGACCTGCTTTTGAAGCTTTATGATTTGCGCCGTGAGGCGAAATTGCGCGAGGCGCGTTCGTGGTACATGGCGGATTTCCAAGCCAACTCACCCGAGGAACTATTGCAGAAATATCCTCCGAACAGCAGCCAAAACGCACAAATGCGAATGGTAATCGGCTACTGGGAAATGGCCTGCGGCTTCGTGAATCGAGGGCTGATTGACGACGAAATGTTTTTTGAGAGCAACGGCGAATTCTGGTTTGTGTACGAAAAGATCCGGCCGATCCTGCCGGGACTGCGGGCAATGTTCGGCAATCCCATAGCGTTCAAACATCTGGAAGCGGCGGCCGGACGCCTGGAACAACACTGGAACCGGGTCGCGCCGGGAATGGCCGAATACCACCGGAAGCGGTTGGCGCAAATGCGCGAGCAGGCCGCTAAGGCAGCTCATTAAGACTCATGACGAGGGTTACGGCGTAACCGGCTGCGCGACTTGGAGTTGGGTGTTGACGCCCTGCTGGGCCATTTCGACCCGGTTGCGTCCATTCCCCTTGGCCTGATAGAGGGCCTTGTCCGCCGCGCGAACGAGAGCATCAGCGGTCATTCCGGACGCACCGGTGCTTGTGGCGGCGCCCAAGCTGATGGTGACGGAGAGTGTGCCTTCCGACGTGACGAATTGGCTCCCGCGAAACGCTTGCAGAAGATGCTCGGCGCAGGCCAGCAGGTTGGGTGTGTCGCACCCTGGGAGCACGACCAAAAACTCCTCGCCGCCATATCGTCCGACGGAGTCATAAGGACGAACTCCAGCCGCCAGGCGGGCCGCCGCCTCGCATAACACGGAATCCCCCGCCCCATGGCCGAGCGTATCGTTGACGGCCTTGAAGTGATCGAGATCGCCCAACAGGACACCACATGATCCACCGTCGCGTTGGGAACGTGCCAGCTCCCGCCGCAAAGTATCCACGATGGACGCGCGGTTCGACAATCGAGTAAGCTCATCGTGAGTGGCCCGGAATTGTGCAACCTCATGAGCGGCCACCAGTTTGTCCTCAAGCTCCAGGATGCGCACACCCACGCGGAGCCTGGCATTCAATTCTTGCGGGTAGAACGGTTTGGTCAGGTAGTCGTCGGCACCCGCTTGGAGCCCGCTGACGACATCCTGTTTTTCCTCACGGGAGGTCACCAGGAGAAGGTATGCGTAGGGGCGCCCTACGCGCTTGCGCATTTTGTTGCAAACCTCCGGACCAGACATTCCAGGCATCATCCAATCAAGCACGGCCAACCGTGGCGCATCATCGCCCTGAAGCAATTCCCAGGCGTGTTTGCCGTCGCATGCAACCACAACCTCGTGCCCCCATTGAGGCAGAAGCCGCTCGAGGAGCAAGCGGGCAATGGCATTGTCATCGGCGACAAGAATTTTCAATGGGTCACCTCCTGGCAAACGGCCACGAGTTCCGGCCTCAACTTCTCCCATTCCCCGATGAGGTCGGCGAAGTCCAGTTTGGCCCCGTCCATTTCGCCGCGGCCACCGCGCACTTCGAGTTTCCTGGCCATGGTGGCCAGCGCCTTCGCACCCAAACTGGCGGCGCTGCCTTTCAGAGAATGGGCGGCATTTTCAAGGCGTGCGGCAGCGCCGGCCTCCAAGGCCGCGCGGATTTCCTGGAGTTGGTTTGGCGTATCATCCAAAAACAGCCGAACAAGATCGGCAATGAGTTCATCATTTCCCTGGAGGCGTTCCCGAAGCTCCATCTTGTCAAAGGAAGGTTCTTGATTACGTGAAAGTGGTGCAACCCGGTTAATTTCTTTCATAAGTTCCTTTAATGATATGGGTTTTGAAACATAACCATCCATTCCGGATTCCAGGCAGCGCTCACGGTCGCCAACCATGGCGTGCGCGGTCATGGCGATGATGGGGATATGATGATTGGTTCCCGCCTCGCGCAACCGAATTTCAGCAGTCGCCTCAAGACCATCCATCTCCGGCATTTGCACATCCATCAGCACGGCGTCAAAACCCTTGAAGACGTCTTTCGCCAAGCGCTCCACGGCCTCGCGGCCATTGTTCGCGACGACTACCGTGTGTCCCTGCTTCTCCAACAAGCGGACGGCCAGCTGCTGATTTACTTTGTTGTCTTCAGCTAACAAGAATCGCCTGGACGGTTGCCCGCGGAGTGGAACGACGCCGGATTGATCGACAATGGCCAACTTTGCCGTTGGGGGAGTGTGAGCCAAGGAGTTCAAAATCGCATCCAGCAAATCGGATTGGTTCATGGGCTTCACCAAAGTGGCGGCGACGCCGAGCTCCCGGCATCGTTTCATGTCGCCTGGCGCCAAATTTGACGTCAGCATCATGATGGTCGAGCCCGCCAGGCCGGGCCGCGTGCGAATCTCCTTGGCCACAGCGAAGCCATCCATGCCGGGCATCTGCGCGTCCAGCAGAACCAGAGGGTAAGGATGATGATTTTCAAGTGCTGCCTCCAGCATGGACAGCGCAACCGACCCGCCATCCGCAGTTTCCGGAGTCATCCGCCAATTGGTGAGCATGTGAGAGAGAATCCTGCGGTTGGTGTCGTTGTCATCCACCACCAAAACGTGGATGCCCTTCACGTTTTCCAGGTCGAGAGGCGCGTTCCCTTCCACGGCCTTTCCAAGGCCAAAGCATGCAGTGAAGTAGAATGTGCTTCCCTTCCCAAGTTCGCTGCGCACCCAAAAGCGGCCGCCCATCAATTCAACCAGCCGCATGGAAATGCTTAGCCCCAGGCCCGTTCCGCCATAACGGCGAGTGGTGGAGCCATCGGCCTGGATGAAAGGCTCGAAAATAGTTTTCAGTTTTTCAGAAGGAATTCCGATTCCGGTGTCCCACACGGCAAATTGGAGCTTGGCTACATCAGGCTGGGATTCTTCAACCGTGACATCCACGCCTACTTCGCCGTGCTCGGTAAACTTAATGGCATTGCCGACCAGGTTGACAAGGACCTGACGCAGACGCGTTGAATCACCCATCACATGCTCGGGAACTTCAGGGGCAATGTCCACCAAGAGCTCGATTCCCTGTTTGTGGGCGCGATTGGCCAAGGTCTTGATGGTGTCGCGCATGGCAAGGCGAAGCGCAAATGGCGCGGATTCCAGATCGAGCTTGCCGGCTTCGATTTTTGAAAAGTCCAGGATGTCATTAATGACGCGGAGCAGACTATCTGCCGAGGATTTCACCATTTGCAGATATTCGCGCTGCTCGGGATCGAGCTTGGTGTCGAGGGCCAGTTCCGCCATGCCGAGTATGCCGTTCATGGGCGTGCGGATTTCGTGACTCATGTTGGCCAGGAATTCGCTCTTAGCGCGGTTGGCGGCTTCGGCCATCTCCTTGGCGCGAAGCAGTTCCGCTTCGATGCGCTTGCGCATGACGAATTGGCCGATTTGACTGCCAAGGGACTTGAAGACCGCCAGCAGAGCGGCATCTGGCTTGATCGGATCGCGCTTAAACAGTTGGATCACGCCATTCACCTGGTCCTCAGAGGCAATCGGAAAGGCTAGCGTGGAATGCAAACCCGCCCCCAGAGCGCGGGCCTCCTCGAGGAGATTGTCATTTTGGCGCAAGTCCCGAATCCAATTGGTGGTACCTGAATTCCAAACCTTGCCGAGGAGACCCGCGCCTGACAGGATCGAGAAGGCGCCGGCCTCACGCACAAACTCCGCATACAGCGGGTCTGAAACGTGAAACGATTGAGTCAAATGCAGCTGGGGCGTGGACTCCTCCACTTCCCAGAACAGGCCTACCTCCCAGCCGAGGCCCTGGCAAAAATGCTTCAGAATCCGTAGGGCCGCTTCCCCTTGGGAAGGTGAATCGGCGAGAATCTGAGACACCCCGTTATGGATTAGCTGCCTCTCTTCGGATGCTTTCCGGTCTGAAATGTTGCGGGCGGTGGTGGTGAAAGAAGTGGTTGCGTTAATGTGAATCGCGGTTACCGATATATCCGCGGGGATTTCAGTGCCATCGGAATGCAACATCATAATTTCGGCGTGCTTCCCAACAAAATCCGATTTCCCGGTCGAACGATAATTCTCCATGTCGCTCTGGACCGCAGACCGGATTCGCTCGGGAATGATCAATTCGATGAAGGATTTGCCAAGTACTTGCTCGCGGCGGAACCCGATCATTTTTTCCATTGCCGGATTGAATCCGGTGAAAAGGCCCTGGGCATCAACGGTCATGATTCCGTCTAGCGAAGCCTCTTGATATGCGATTCTGCGTGCTTCGCTGACTTGAAGTGCCTCTTGCGCCTTGAGGCGTTCAGTGACATCCGCATAGATGCAGAATGATCCTTCCACCAGTCCATTGATGAGAAGTGGAACGACGAAAATTTCGACGTCTTTGATGGCCCCGTCCTTGCAACGCCTTCTTGCGGTTTCATGAATTGATTCCCCGTTGAGCCCCCTGGTGGTGAGGGATCTTGCCTCCTCCATCGCTTGCTCGTCGCAGATTAGGCAGTCGAGATCGCGGCCTAAAATCTCGGCCTCCAAATAGCCGAAGAGACGCTCGAAGGCAGGGTTGCACATGGTGATTTCATGGACGGAATTGTTGACCACGATGCCGAGGGGTGTGGTGTCCACCAGGGCGTTCAAATAGGCCGTGCGCTCGGCCAGTCGCGATTCCGCCTGCCGTCGCTCGACGACTTCTTTTTGCAGTTCGGCGGTCCGTTGTTGAACGCGGTGATCGAGATCGTCATGGGCCTTTTGGAGCGCGGCATCACGGATCTCGATTTGCGCCAACATCTGGTTGAAACCGTCCACCAAATGTCCGATCTCGTCGTCAGATTCCTTGGCCGCCCGAAGCGCATAGTTTCTATCCGCACCGATTACTTTGGCAGTCCAGGCCAGATTCCGGATAGGCTGTGTAATCCCCTCCTGAAAACGGGAGGAAATCAAAGAGGCGGAAACCAAGGCGGCGATGAGGACGATGAGCAGTATAGCGGCGTATTCTTCCAGGCGCGAGTAAAGCTCCTTGATGTCGGACTCCAAATAGAGAGTGCCTATGATTTCGCCGTTGTAATGGATGGTGTGAAAGAGGCGAATTCGCCCCTGGGCGTAACGGTACCCTTCGGCCTCCATCACCGGCGGAAAAAATGCGGGGGCCCCGTTTCGTGAGTAAACGGCAAGAACTTTGCCATCGGTGCCGTAGACGCAGGCCCCGGTGATATTCTGCTTACCAGATAAACCGTGGAGGATTTCCGCGGCCGAAGCAGAGTCGTGAAAAACAACCGCGGCGCTGCTGTTGGCTCCGATGACATCGCTCAGGGTTCTGAGTTCCTGAACTCGCGAACCATAAAATGAATATACTTCGACGCCCAGCATGACCAGTCCCGCCAAGACCAGCGCCACGCTGGTGGTCAGCACGGTGACCGTGCGAATCTTTTCGGTGATGGACATTTGGCGAATCGATTTCATATCAATCACCGACCGGCTGTGGAAGGTTTACAACTATACGCGCCAGTGCAAGCAGTTTGCTGCTCAAGCGTAATTGTGAGCGCGTGGAGGCCCCGACATTTACGTCAAATCTCATGCGGTTATCGTCCACAAACAAACGGATCATTCCTCCGCGTGCGAGAAAATTTTCGGACTCGCCGATGGTCAGGGTCCGGGCGTCCTTGGGCACTCCCAATGCGCCCAAACCCGTATCTCCCTTGAATTTCCTGAAAAACAGAATCTGGTATTGGTGCGTGTTCGGCACCGAGTCCAATTCAAGGACAACGATTTTGCGGCCGTTGATCATTTTTCCTGCGGACAGGAGGGCGAAGGCTGTCCGAGCATCGTCCGCCCCCAAAAAGCCGACGGTAAGGGGAGAATCCCCATCCGCGAACACGTCTGCAGGCCACTCAGTGAACTTAGCGAAATTAAAAACAAACGCGGCTCTGATCTCGGCCTCGGTAGGGGCCTGGTCGCCATCGGATGCAACCGCGGGAAGGATTGTCAGGAGCATGAGCGCCATGAGAAGCGTCCAGAGGCGCCAAGAAAGAGCCGGGGAGAGACGCCGAAGGGTCCCTGGCGCTGAAATTCGATTGTGCGAGCAGCAAATCATTTCGTCGGATTCAAATTAAATTTCCAAGTAAATTTTCCGTAAAAGCTTCGACGGACGGCGGCCGCCTGCACCAAATCATTGGGATTGTCGAATTCAAAGTGCTGGGGAGTCAGCAGATTCTGGCCGACGACGCTGAACTCGGTGTGCTCTCCCCAATTCCATCCCAGTCGGGCATCGACGCGGAAATACCCCGGGACAAAAACCAGCGTAGAAACTTGCGCGACGCGATAAAGCGAAGTATCAAGCTCGAAGTGACGAGGCAAATTCCAAGCCGAACGTATGTTGAACTGTTGTCCTGGGCTTTGATTGATGGGGGCCCTTGGATTGGGGGGCGGTCCGATCGAGCTGTCGCGAAACTCGCCATCCAGCAAGGTGTAAGCGGCGGTGAGCTTCCAAGACAAGATGGGCTTCCAGGTGAAAGACATCTCAAACCCATGGGTTTCTCCGCTGACCTTGTTATTAAACGTCGAGGGCAATAACAGAAAAGGAGCGCCCGAACCGGTTTCCAAAATTGGGGTGCCCAGGTCTTGACCACGCAAATGGGTGTAGTGATTGAGGAAGGAAGTGAAATCCACCGAAATCGTCTTGGTGATAGCAGTGCGATAGCCCGCCTGAAATGCGATGTCCGCGATGGCCGTCATGTTGGGATTCCCCAGCGCTTCCGTAACGACCGGCAGCCCGGAGCCGCTTGAAATTGCGCCTATACGGGCTTGCACACTGGTGTCCGCGGGCGTAAGTCCACGATAAGCACGGGAAGCCGCCAGCCAAATCGCGTTCTGTTTATTCGGGTTCCAGAGCAATCGGACATCCGGCTGAAATTCAAATCCTGTGGAGTAATCCTGCTGAACACGCGCGCCCAAGGTCAAACGCAAACGAGTGGGCACAATTTCGATCTCATCCTGAATGAATCCACTCCCTAGATTTTCAAACGTGTCGGCAGGAGAAAATGATGCGGCAACGGTTCCCTCTGTTCGGATCCTAATCAATCTATAATCCAGGCCCCACACGATGTCATTGCGGGTTCCCAGTGCAAACTCGTGCTGGAACTGGACATCAGCCGTGGATACGTCCAAGCCTATGATTGAAGACCTTGTATTGGTGTCGTCGATATATGCCGACAGACTGAATTGAGAGGTTGGAGTGAGCGTGCGGTGCCATTCTGCGAGCAAGTTTCCACCAGCCTCATTGCGAATCCCAGGGACCAAACCTGAAACTAATGGGTTAAGGGATGTGGTGTAGCTGGTTGTTCCCTGTGCTGCACTTTGATAAATGTCTCCCTGCATGGTCAGGGAGTCTCGCGTGTTCAGATTCAAATCCACGCGAGCCCCAGCGTGCTCCAAATCCCAACCATCTTGGGGTCCCTCACCTGGGGCGCCCGGATAACTTGATTTCGCGAATCCCTTGGTGAAGAAACGGTAGAACCCCAAGCTTCCGATTTTTCCTCCATACTGGGCGGCGCCATAGCCACCTTCCACATTTCCAACTCCCGCCGTCAGCAACCCGCCTTGAGTCTGCTCCGCTTTCTTGGTGATAATGTTGATCACGCCATTCACAGCGTTGGTTCCCCAAAGTGCCGCTCCCGGGCCGCGAATCACTTCGATCCGGTCAATGTCCGCAAGCAACATGTCCAACGCTTCCCAGAACACACCTGAATACAAGGGCGAATAGGCGGTGCGGCCATCCACCAGGACAAGCATCTGGTTAGAAAATTCATCATTAAATCCGCGAGAACTTACGGCCCAAGTGCTTCCGTTAATTTGGGCGACGTCCAGGCCCGGGGCCAAGCGGAGCACATCGGGGAGAGTGGTCGCTCCGGAGCGGCGAATATCCTCTGAGGTGATTACAAAAATGGCCGCGGCAGTTCGCTGGACCGGCTCGCCTTTCTTCGCGCCGGAGGTAACCTGCAAACTCATCAAATCCTCGATACTCATTTGTCCCAAGTCTTTGGCGGTGGTGGCAGGAGGGTGAGAAGTATCTTGAACTGGGGCTTGAGGGCGCGCGCCTCCCGCGAGTGCGGCGGTCAGAAGGACCGGGCCAAAGAAGCGTATCCACTTCAGCAGAGATGTTCTAACTGGATCCATGGGGATCTCCCCCTCCGGTCAAAGTGGGGGGTGGCACTCTTGCATGAGGCCCGAAACGGGCAGGACTTCGAGCGTTGAAATCCACCGTGCAAACGACAAGCTCCTGCACCCACTCTCTATTTTTCAGATTGCGAACGCCGGCATGTTCGTCCGGATACTCATTAACAGTTGAGCGTCAGTCGATCAGAGAGGGATTGGGCACGCTGCTGCCCATTGCGCCTGGAAGAGTGACAATTTACCCACTGAAATCAACACTATATCCGTTCGTTAGGGAAGCGCTGGAGGCCTGGGGCGCAATTCAGTTTCAAGATTGCGACGCTGTATCATACGGGAACAAACTTGAATTGTGCTTCTTGCTGGGGAAACTCTAAGGATCACTCCGGACCCGCTCTTGGAGCTGAAATCCAAGATGGATGGATCACTTCGATAACAGCGGTGTCATCCACCACGGGGTCTTGTGCTCTATGGTAGGGCGCCAATGCAACTTCGCGCCGAGTTAGGAGGCGGAAAGATTTTCCCGTGCTCGCCGGCGGTATGCAATTTTCATTTCTTACTTCAGCAATGGAAATGCAACCGCTTTAGTGCGACGCGCCCGCGTACTTTACCGAGCAACCGTAGGGCCGAGAGACTGCGGTTGTCACTGGCCTGCCAGCCATGGCATCGGCGAGCGCGGCTTGAACGTAATTCTTGGAGTTCGGGATATCGCCGGCATCGGAAGTTGGATGATCGTCTATCGCGCCGTCATAGATGACGACGCCCTGCGGATTGATGATGATCATGTGCGGAGTGGTCTTGGCGTCGTACAAGTGGCCAAGGTCCCCAGACGGGTCGAGAAGCGCAGCAGTGGGCGCGGCGCCCATTTTCGCCAGGTACGCGTTCTCCTGAACCGCAGTGACGTAACCCTGCGTCCCCGGCGCGGAGGAAATCACCGTGAACCACTCCACTCCCTTGGCAGTCCACTCCTTCTGCAACCGTTGCATGTTGCCGCTTTCGTAGTGCTTGCGGGTGTACGGGCAACCGTTGTTGTGCCACTCCAGGACCACGAACTTGCCCCGCAAGTCCGTCAGATGGTAAGTCTTGCCATTGCTGGCCGCAGCCGAGAAATCTGGCGCGGGCTCGCCGATCTTCGGCGCCGAAATCAGAAGGGGCGCAACCAACAAAATCAGAGCACCGGCTATCAATGCAAATGCGGACCGCCTCATGACCTCACCTCCAATTGAAATTGAGAAACACTCTTTCTTGGCGATTTCGCCAAATTCTTCACATCGTTTTCCACTATTTTAGGGCTTGCGGGTGGCTGCGGCGACGGGAGCATCCACCAAGTAAGCTTCGCCGTGCCCCAACTCGAGCACACCCTTCAGGCGAGATATATGATTCACCAATTGATCGGATTTGTGAAGTGAGAGCCTGGCACCCAAGGTTGTGGCCTCAAACCCCTGCGGGGCGGCATTATCAATCTGTGATTCCACGAGCGGATAAAAATAAGCCTGCGCGATGGCGTGGCCTGCAGCGACATCCACCACAAATGAATCCCTTGTTTCTCGGGCACTGAATTTCCAACTCGCGGGAGCCGACTGCGGCAACTTCGCGCGGGCCGCGGTGAACATTGACTCCACAGAGCTGTCCAGAGCCGGCGGCCGCGCTCTCACAGGCAGCTCCAAGGAAAGTTGGGCCTTGCCGGGGACGCACATCTGGTCGCTACATATGAGAAATCTGACCATGGCGCCAAGCTTGGCCTGACTTGTGGGGGCGATACTGGCTGCGGCGTTCACAGGAATCAGCAGCACCACGTCACCATCATAAACATAGTTTACGATCGTGGATGCTCCCATCTTGTGCGGAGCCGGCCATTGCATCTCCCCCGCGACCAGCCCCTGAGGCAATTGCCAGGTGATCTTCGGCGGCTCGCCCGAATCCCCGGGATTCACCCAATAAATGTGCCAGCCCGGCTCCATCTTGAAATGCAGTCCGACCGTCGAGCCGTATCCCGGCGCAATCCAGGAATTCTCAGCGACAAGGTCAACGGTTCCATGCGGGATGGACGCCGCGAAGGTTGAGTGATTGATGCCGGAAAGAAAACACAAGCCGAGGGCGAGACAGAACGAGAGCAAAGCGCGAGTGTGGCGGCTCATGGAGTAAATCATCGCAAACTAATGGACGAAACCCCAGACTTCTTGAAGAAGCAGACCAACTTTGACACCACTCCTCCAATATATTAGACGAGCACGGAGTCCGGAAGGTTGCAGCGGGGGCCGGACCGCAAAAGGGCCCACGCACAATCAGAACAGCCTACTGCACGGTCATAGTAACAACAAAACTGTGTGCATCGCTGCTGGACTTTCCCGTAACAGTGATGTTGTATGTACCGGCCGGCGTTGTTCCCGGGCCGCCACCGGTCGTTCCTGCAGCCACATTGCTATTGCATCCAGCCATCACGCCCCCCGATATTCCGAGCAGAGCAACGAACGCCATGGAGGCAACGCAAGTGTACACCCTGCGCCGGAACGACTCGGGCGCGGACCGTACCCTGAGCATCCAAGTCAAGGTCGCCAGCAATGCCAGTGCCAAGCCTGCGACGAAGAATTCTATTCCGCGCGGTCCAAAGCTTCCCGGTGGCAAGAAGGACTTCGGCGCAGCTGTGGTCGAGACTGTTACATTGAAGTTCGCGGACGTGGCCGGAGTGACAGAAATTGGCGCGGAGGGGAATGTGCAGGTTGCCCCTGTGGGCGCACCGCTACAAGACATCGTGACCTCAATTGAATCGGTGGTTGCAGCACCCCCCACTGCTGAGAGCTGGAGGTTGTAATTCGCCGTCGTACCTGCTGGCACCGTGGCAGTGGAATTTCCGCCCGCGGGAACCACAATTTGAAAATCAAGTCCGGTGCCAGAAAGCGTTACATTCTGCGGGCTGTCACCGGCACTGTCGTTGATGGTAAGACTGGCGGACCTGGCCCCTCCGGCCGTCGGCGTGAAGGTTACGCTGATTGTGCAATTCGCGCCTGGCAAAACGGTTGAGGCACAGGTAGTCGCCTGTCGGATGAAGTCGCCGTTATTGGGGCCCGTGAAAATGATGCTCGTAATATTCAACGTCTCTTTGCCGCCATTGGTGAGCGTTACGGTCTGTACGGCGCTGGTGGTGGTGTCAATCTGAGTTGGGAAAGTCAGCGAGGTGGGTGAGAGCATAGCCGTGGCGCCGGTGCCCAAACCAAATAAGGTGGCGCTTTGAGAACCCCCCGGTGCATCGTCCGTGATCACGAGGGTGGCGGAATTCGCTCCGGTTGCTTGAGGCGTAAACGTCACCGTAATGGTGCACGTTCCTCCAGCCGCTACGGTGACTCCGCAAGTGTTCTGCTGTGAAAAGCTACCCGTTGGACTCTGATTGGTTATGGTAACAGCCGGACTGCCGATGAAATTCACAGGGACTGCCTGATTGTTCGTCAAAGTGATTGATTGGGGTGTGCCGGAAGTTCCGTTAATTTGAAGCGGAAAAGAAAGCCCGATTGGCGCGAGAACGACCGCCGAAACGCCTGTACCCGTCAACGTCACTACTTGCGGGCTGCCGGGGGCGCTGTCTGAAATATTGAGGTTGGCTGTGAAAGGGCCACCCGAGGGTGGCGCGAACTTCACGTTGACCGTGCAGTTCGCACCCGGCACCAGCCTTACAGCGCAGTTATTAGTTTGAGTGAAGTTGGTTGTGATGGCGCCCGTGACCGAATCGGTGATGCCCACGTTTCCAACCGACATGGGGGCAGCGCCCGAATTTGTAACCGTGACGGACATCGCGGCGCTGACGCTTCCAATGACCTGGCTGTTGAATGTGAGCGTTGCCGCGGAAAGAGTGACTGCGGGGACCTGGACGAGTCCGGCCACATCGCGAATTCGGCTGTTCCCCGTGTCAGCGATCTCCAACCCGCCAAGCGTGTCGACAGCGAGCCCTGAGGGCGACTGGAGCATGGCGCTGGTCGCAGCCGCTCCATCTCCGCTGAAGCCTGCGGTGTGATTGCCCGCCACGGTCTGAATGTTCCCGCCAAAAAGGACTTCGCGGACCACCTGATTTTTGGTATCCGCGATGAAAACGTCGCCGGAAGGATCCAGCACAACTCCCGCGGGACCATTCATGAGAGCGGCCGTCGGAGGGCCGTTATCGCCACTGAAGCCGGGCGAACCAGTATGATTTCCGGCGAAAGCAACAATATTTCCGGCGTTGGGCGCCGTTGCGAGAACTTCGCGGACCACGTTGTTTCCGGTGTCGGCGATGAAGATATCTCCAAATGCGTCCACAGCGACATCGGCGGGAGCGGAAAGCTGCGCTGAGGTGGCAGGTCCATTATCGCCGCTGAAGCCCGCAGTATGATTCCCCGCGACCGTGTGAATCAGATTGTCTGCGGCGGTCACTTCACGAATGACGTTGTTTCCCCGGTCAGCGATGAAGATGTTGCCGGAGCCATCCACAACAACTCCGGTGGGTCCAGATAATTGCGCATTCACGGCAAAACCGGTGTCCCCGCTGAATCCCGCAGTTCCATTCCCTGCGACAGTCTTGATATTTCCTGTAGCAGCCAGGACTTCACGAACCTCGTTGTTATTCGTGTCGGCAATGAAGAAATTGCCCAAGCCGTCCACAAATACACCCGATGGCCCATTCAGCAGCGCACTGGTCGCCAGGCCGTTATTGCCGCCAATACCCGCAGTTCCTATACCGGCGACCGTTTGGATGATTCCTGTGGAATTGAGCACCCGGCGGATAACATTGTTATTTGTATCCGCAATAAAAATATCACCGACGCCGTTAACCGCCACCCCGTTTGGCGAGCTGAGAGAGGCACTGGTGGCCGCGAAAGAGTCGCCGCTGAAACTCAGCGTGCCATTTCCCACGTCTTGATGAATGCGACCATCAAGGGCCGTCACGAGGCGGACGAAGCTGTTGCCCGTATCCGAAATATAGATGTTCTCAGAAGAATCCACGAACAGGCCGCGCGGAAAGGATAGCTGCGCCAGCGTGGCGGTTCCACCGTCTCCGCCGAATCCAGAGGTCCCGTTCCCGGCAACGGCATGAATTTTCTTATCCACCACCGTAACCTCACGGATGATGCTGTTCCCTGTATCCGCGATGAACAAATTATTGTTTGCATCGGCGAATACTTCGGATGGGCTGTGCAGAAGCGCCGCGGTGGCAAGCCCGCCTTCACCCGTCACTCCGGGCACCCCGGTTGGAGATCCAGCATAGGTGTGAATCGTCTTGTCGCTTGCAAGTACTTCACGGATGGCGTTGTTATCGTGGTCGGCGATGAAAATATTGTTGTTCCCGTCGAGGGCCACGTCCTGCGGATTGCGAAGAGTCGCGCTGGTGGCAGGTCCGCCATCCCCCGAGAATCCCGCGGTTCCCACGGCGCTCCCGGCGATCGTCTGAATCACCGGTGAAGTCCCCGCCACCACTTCACGTATGGCGTTATTGCCGCTATCGGCGATAAAGATGTCATTGGCAGCATCCACAAATACGCCCGTCGGATTATTCAATTGAGCCGAGGTGGGCGAGCCGTTGTCCCCAGTGAAACCCGGGGTTCCATTTCCTGCCACCGTGGTAATGATATTTGTGGTTGCAGCCACTTTCCGGATGACATTGTTGCCGCTGTCCGCGATGAAGACATTGTTATTTGCATCGACAAAAAGGCCAGTGGGAAGCGACAACTGCGCGGCGGTTGCCAGGCCGGTATCACCCGATAATCCCTGGCCGCCGGTACCCGCGAAGACTGTGACGATGCCGCTCGATACAATGTAAACGCGGTTGGAGTGCGTATCCACAACGTAGAGGTTTCCCTTGGAGTCCAGCCCGAGGCCCACCGGAACTCCGATGCTGGATTTCAGCGCGGAAAGATTGTTCGGCCCGCCACCGGCAACCGTGGCGATGTTTTTCTGGGCTTGAACGGCGATGGGCGCGATAGCCAGTGCCATGCAAATTGCGATGAGTAGCCTGCGCATGTTCACTGGGCCTCCCGAACGGCGCGCAATAGAGCGATGGAACGCGTGAATTGGGATCCGTCCGATGATTGCAGCTTCAGTATGAGTACAGGTCGCGCGCCCCCTTGCCACTGTTTCAATTCTGCCTGGGGAATGGTAATCGTCGCCGTGAAATCCGCATTGCCCTGTGCCGGAATCGAGAAAGACGCGGGAATCACCTGCGTCGTGCCGGAAAGCAAGCTGCGCAATGCCACGTCCACACTCTGTAGAGATGAGTCTTCGCTGTTCGTCAATTGAATATGCATCGTAACTTGCGCGTCCGATCCCGCCTCGCTGCTTTTCTCAATCGCATAAGTTCCGGACACTTCATGTCCGCTGACAGGCTGCGGCCCCGAAGCTGCCAATCCAATGCACGCTGCCAGCAAACACAGTCCTAGCACGGCAAGGCTTCTTACATTGATCATGTATGACTCCGCGGGAATTCTCCCGGCAAAGCTCCGGCCTTTGCGCAAATCAATCCAGACAGCGCACCTTTGAGACCCCTGACGGGCCGGTCCAGCGTGTGGCGTGCCGAAGAGGTTCCCATTCTAGCAGACAAGGCACTTCCTGACACTCTGCTCAATGCGCCGGACGCCCCCCACAACCCACAGCGATACGGCTGCGCTTACCTTTGCTGAACACCACCCCGAAAACCCCAAAGGAGCATGGAACACTATCAGAATCAGCGCGTTCGGCGTGAAGTCTATGCGATGAAGATTCACGGGAAAGCGTTGCCTCGCTGAGTACGACCTGGAATGCCCTGAGGAGTCCGCGACCAGCTATCGTAGAGATTCAGCTAGAATTATCAAGCGGGCCGCAGATGATTGGGCTAGATTTGGTTGTATTCGAGGCACATAGGGCTTGAGCTTACGAGCGCGAAGGAAGGAGTCGCACGGTGACCTCAACGAAAAAGTTCGACATCTACAAAGAGCACGCCGCTGACTATGTAACGCCGAAAACTCCCACGCTGGTGGACATCAAGCCCGCCAACTATCTGGTTGTGACCGGCCGCGGCGAGCCGGGCGGCGCGGCATTCCAATCCGCTATTGGAGCTCTTTACAACGTGGCGTTCACCGTGAAAATGGCGCGCAAATTTGCGGGGCGCGACTATACAGTTTCCAAACTGGAGGGCCGCTGGTGGGTGGACGGTCCCACGCGAAGCTTCCTGGATGAGCCGCCATCAAAATGGAATTGGAAACTGATGATCCTTGTGCCCGAATTCATCAAAGAAAAAGAGGTTGCTGCCTCCATTGAAAAACTTCTTGCTAAGGGCAAGCCCAAGCAAGTCGCGGGAATAAAACTCGAAGTGCTGCATGAAGGAAATTGCGTTCAAGTCCTGCACTTGGGGCCGTACGATAAGGAGCGCCCTACCATCGAGCGCATGTACGCCTTCGCTCAGCAACAGGGATTGAAGTTTCACGGCCTGCACCACGAAATCTATTTGAGTGATCCCCGCCGCGTCGCTCCCGCGAAACTGCGGACCATTCTGCGTCACCCGGTCCGGTGAGGGTTCTGAATTTAAAAGGGCGGTTCCATTTCAAGACGCGCGGGAGATTCTCTGAAGCGCGTCCGCGAGCAGATCAACTTCCTCGACTGTTGTATAGACGTAGAGCGAGGCACGCACAGCTTCCTCCACACCGAACCGCTTCAGCAGCGGGAGCGCCGCGAGATCTCCGCCGCGCACTGCAATCCCTTCCGCGTCGAGGGCGCTCAAAACATCGGAAGCCCTGTGGTTCTCCATGGCAAAAGAAAAAACGGAAATCCTTTCGTCCGGCGTGGTCGTCCCAAGAATTTTCAGCCCTTTCACTTCCCGCAGACGGTTCAATGAATGCGCGGTCAGTTGTTGGTCGTGCTTCCTTTGCTCTTCCCGGCCTAATGAATCGAGGAATTTGATTGCGGCGGCAAGTCCGACGGCGCCCGCCACGTTTGGGGTGCCGGCGCTGAACTTCAATCCTGCCTCGGCAAAACGCGTCGGAACCGAATTCACATCCACGCTGTGCACCATGATGCTTCCGGATTGATACGGCGGCATGGCGTCCAGAAGCTCGCGTCGCGCCCATAACATTCCTGTTCCCATGGGCCCCATAATTTTATGTCCTGAGAATGCGAAAAAATCGCATCCCAACTCCTGGACGTTGATGGGCAGATGAGGGGCCGACTGCGCGGCATCCACGAAGGCCAGCGCTCCGGCGCCGTGCGCAAGCTCGCAAATCTCGCGCACGGGAAAGATGAGGCCGGTCACGTTTGAAACGTGAGTGAAGGCCACCAGCTTGGTGCGCCGGGAAAGAAGACTCTTCAAATGGTCGAGCTTCAAGTGGCCGTCATCGGTGACATCCACAAATCGCAAGCGCGCGCCGGTGCGTTGCGCCAGCAGTTGCCAGGGAACGAGATTGGAGTAATGCTCCGCGATGGTCAGGATGATTTCATCTCCGGCATGAATGTTTGCGCCGCCCCAGGAAGCCGCCGCCAGGTTGATTGCTTCCGTGGTTCCGTGGGTCCAGACAATTTCTTCGGGAGCCCTGGCATTTACAAACCGTGCAACCGTTCGACGTGCCTCCGCGTAAATCTCCGCGCTCCTTCTCGCCAGTGTGTGCGTAGTTGTGGAGGGATTGGCGTTGTCTTTCAGGTAGTAATTCGAGATGGCCTGGATCACCGCCAGCGGCCTCTGCACCGTGGCAGCACTATCTAGAAATACGAGGTCGTGGCCGTTCACTTCTTGCGCTAGCACCGGGAATTGAGCTCGAATTGTGGCCGGATCGAATGGGGTAGCACTGGCCACTGGGATCTCCGCATATTCCGACTGACCTGTGTGGAATAGTGGCTCGCGCGAGTTCGACCGGGCCACGCGCGCCAACGGTTGCGCGATCACTCCCACTCCGACGCTTGCTGCTTTGCACAGAAAATCCCGTCTGTCCGTTTTCATCATGCTAACCCCAGATAGGAGGCGCTTCCCTTCCGCGCCTTCCTGCTCTTTTTCGCCGCGCCCTGCGGAGTCTTCTCGAAGGAGCGGTACAACGCTTCAAACATCTCCATTCCCTTTTCCAGCAGTATACCGTCGTCCGCATGCAGCTGACGCAATCCCTCCACCAACCTCCCCACCACCGCCTCTTCTGGAACCTGGTACAACTCGTCCTTCAAGTCCAGATTATGCACAATTTGCGCCAGGCGCTCGATGGCAGCTCCATGAATGTTGAATAACCGCCCGAGCGTCTCAAACGTGCACTGGTTTCCCTGATGGCTGAATTGCACCCCATACATGTCAAATGGGACCGCCGCCGGAATCTCTTCCGGCTTATCCGCGAATACGAATTTTGCCTTGGGATCTATGAAGCTGCGGATCAGCCATGCGGAAGCCATACGGTCAATTCCCGGACGAGGCCGTGTAACCCAAGTTCTCGAATGAAATTTTTCCGGCATAAGGAGCTCCTTCACTTCTGAAATATTCGTTGGTGTTGAATGCTTTCTGGCCAGACGCAGGTCCAAGGCATCCAGAATCGCGGCGGATTCACTTCCGCCGGGCGCTTGATAGAAATCGATGGACCGAATTTCCCCCCACCGTTCACGCAAGGCCCGTGTCACACGCCCGGCGCGCTGGCGGACAGGTGAAATCCCCGGGGCGCTCCTTAATTTCTTCAGGAGTTTTTCCGCCTCCCGCTTCACACTTTCGTAGTCCGTTTGGCGCGCGCCCCGGAAGGCCGCGATAATTTCTTGTTCCGTCGCGGTATCTAACGTGCCTGCGATCAATACGCTGGCACGCCCCTTCTTGCCGGCGATTTCAGTCTTGATCCACTCAAAGTCTTCCCGCGCCTGCGGGTTGTTCGGCAAAACGTAAACGGAGTTTTTCAGTGCCACCGCTCCTAAATCCTGCAAGCGCCGCCAGGTTCCCACGCGTGCATTGGAAGGATTTGCGGGCAACTGGTAAATGAGCAGCAGCCACCCGCCCCGTCCCGGCGAAGAGATCGCTGGGCGCCTGGAAACCTTACGGGTTGGTCTGGATTGAATCACTGTATCATGCGCACATATATTGTGTAACATACGTTACACAACTCAGTCAAATGGGATTCGCTGGAAATCGGCGGGCGGCAACTAGGGCCTCACAAGGTTCGGGCGGGATGGTAATGCGGGTCGTTACTATTATGTGCGGATGAACCGCGAACCGACTATTCGTGACGCAGCGCCACCATGGGATCCACTTGCATCGCGCGCCGCGCGGGGATATAGCAAGCGACCAAAGCCACCACCCCGAGCAGGAGGGCAACTCCGCCAAATGTCAGCGGATCGGTGGCCGTCACGCCAAACAGCAAGCTGGACATCAACCGTGTCAACCCCACCGCCGCTATCAAACCGATCGCCAGGCCCCACAACATCGGCTTCAGCCCTTGCCCCACAACGGCCCGGACAACGTCGCCTGGTTGCGCTCCCAGTGCCATCCGGATTCCCATTTCGCGCGTTCGTTGGCCGACCGCATAGGAAGTCACACCGTAAATTCCGATTGCCGCCAACACCAACGCCAGAATGGCCATCACGTCCAGCGCCAGGAAAGCGATGCGTTGCGCCGAAGTGATTTGCAAAATAACTTCGTCCATCGGCCTGACGTTAAACACAGGCAGATTGCTGTCCACCTGCCATATTGCTTTCTTGATGGCCGGCAGGATGGCTGTGGGCGGCAAATTAGTGCGCACTACCAGGCTCATCGACTGGTCCGAATCCTGCTGCGAAGGAAGATAGATTGTCGGCCGGGGCTGCTGGTCAAATCCTGTATCGCGAACGCCTCCGACAATTCCGACAATTTCACGTTCGGGCTGGCGCGCATCCGGAATCTGCAGATGCTTCCCAATCGGATTTTGATTGGCGAAAAAGTGCCGGGCAAGCGATTCATCAATAATCACCACCCGCGCTTTGTCCAAATTGTCGTAATCCGTGAAAGTCCGCCCCTGAATCAATGGGATTCCCATAGTCCGAAAATAATCCGGGCTGATGTCCCTGAAATCCGAAGACAAGTGCTCGCCCGGCGGCAAGGGTGGCTGCTCTTTGATGACGAAGAAACCCATGTCCATGTCATCCTGCGTAAGAGGAACAATTTCAGCGAACGCGGCGGACCCAACTCCGGGCACAGCCTGGATCTTGGTCAGGAATCTCTGAAAAGTGGCAATTTGTTGTTTTGGGTCCTTGTAGGGCGAGTCCTTGGCGTCATCCGGCAGTTTGATCCTGAGTGTCAGCAGATGGTCCGGCTTGAATCCCGGGCTCTGCGACAGCAGATGCGAGAAACTTTTGATCATCAGCCCCGCGCCAATAACCAGAATGAATGCCAGCGCCCCCTCGGCAATCAGCAGCGCGGACCGGGCCCGGTTTCCCCTCGGACTCGACAGCGCTCCCTTCCCGCCCTCCTTCAGCGTTTCGTAAACGTCGCATCGCAGAGTCTGAAAAATCGGCAACAGCCCGAAAACAATTCCCGTCACCAATGAAATGACCAGGGTGAAAACCAGCACGGTCCCATCCAGATGAACTGTTGGAAGGAGGATCGTGTCCGCCGCGTTCGGAACAGGAATCCGCGAAGGCAAATACTTCATCAGCAAAAATGTCGACCACCACGCCAGCAGCAATCCCGCGCCGCCGCCCAGCAATGCCAGCAGCGTGCTTTCCGCCAGAAATTGACGCGCCATTCGCCCGCGTCCCGCTCCCAGCGCCACGCGCAGCGCGAATTCCTTTTGCCGCGCAACGGAGCGCGCCAGCATCAAGTTCGCCACATTGGCGCAGGCGATAAGCAGCACAAACCCCACGGCACCCAGCAGAACCAGCAGGGCCGGGCGGATGTACTCCACGCGCGCCGATTCCAGCGGCACCATCACCGTGCCATATCCCTTGCGCGATGGCCGCTCAAGCGCGATGCCTTGCATGACCACTTTCATCTCCGACGACGCTTGCGCGACCGTGACTCCCTTCTTCAGCCGCCCGAACACGCCCAGATCGGAGTCCGCGCGTTCCACCCAGGCATTGTCGAATGGGACCACTACATCCCCCGGGAAAACCGTGCTCACCTCCGGCGGCAAGACTCCAATGATGGTGTACTGCTCGCCATTGAGCGTTATTCCCCGACCGACTATCGACAGGTTCGAGCCAAATTTTCCCTGCCAGTAGTGATACGACAGAATGATCAGATTATTTTTCGCCACCGCTTCTTCCAACAGGAATGTCCGGCCCAAGAACGGCTTGATTCCAAAGAAGTCGCCGAAATTCGTGGTCACGCGCAGGCCCGCGACCTGTTCCGGCTCGCCCTGTCCCGTCACTGTCCCCGTGCCGTGCTCGAAAAGAAAAAGATCCTCGAACGATTTGGTTCGAGCTTTCCAATCCAGGTAGTCCTGCCCTGATGGCCCAATCCGGCTCCAACTGTGCTCCATATTGTTGATCCAGATGACCACCAGCCGATTGCTGGCCCGCACCGGCAGATGTTGAAAAATCATGGTGTTTGCCAGTGTGAAAATCGCCGTGTTCGCGCCGATACCCAGCGCCAGCGTCAGTATTGCCATCGCCGTGAAGCTCGGCGACTTCCGCAGCACGCGAAGTCCGAAGCGCAAATCCTGCATCAGTGCTTCTAAGAAATACGATCTTTGCTCCTCGCGCGCTTCCTCTTTGTATTTTTCGTGGCCGCCAAAGTCAATTTGGGCTTTGCGTTCGGCTTCTTTGCGCGTGATTCCCGACCGCTCGAGATCATCCGCGCGATAGTGAACGTGAGCGCGAAGCTCTTCGTCCAAATCACTTTCGGCCCGTGGGTGATGAAAAATTGCAGACATCAAGGAACGAATAGAGGCTAACAGTTTCATATTTCCTCCGGCCGTGCGCCGAGGGCGGTGCCAATGGCTGAAACAAGCCGGTTCCAGCTTTCTTCCTCCTTGCGCAAACGCTTTTGCCCCGCCGCGGTCAGGTCGTAAAACTTTGCACGGCGATTGTTGTCGGACGTTCCCCAGTTGGCTTTCAGCAATCCCTGGCGCACGAGTCGAAAGAGCGCGGGATAAAGGGCGCCCTGCTCGATCAGCAGCGCCTTGCCGGAAATCTGCTCGATGCGCAGAAGGATTCCGTAGCCGTGCGAGGGTCCCAGAGAAACTGCTTTCAAAATAAGCAGGTCGAGAGTGCCGGGTAGGATTTGAGCTTGGACGGTCACGCGTCCTCCTAAGTTCATTAGGAGACTATCGCACACTCTCCTAAGATGTCAAGGAGAGAAGCGAATGGAGGCAAGATGACGATGGAAAAGGAGAGCCTAAAGCATTTCGTCCAACTGCACCGGAATCACAAGGTAGAAACCTACAGGACGTTTGGAAGAGGTCCTGGTTCGGTGGCCTCAGCGGACTTCCAGAGGACAGTTTTACGGATGGGAAAACTGGAGGCGCGGGTGGGATTTGAACCCACGAATGGAGGTTTTGCAGACCTCTCCCTTAGACCACTTGGGCACCGCGCCCCGGCTTGCTGGTGACGCAAAAAGCTACCGCGTCCTGCCATCAAAAGTATAGCGGAATCCGTCCAACCTGCGAAGCGTCAACGCCTTTGACCATGTAGCCCGGGCCGCGTTGTTGGGCTGGGGCCATTGACAGTGGTTTTGAATCATGTCGATCTCGATGTTAAGCCGCCAAACTCAAACCTTCGGGTTCGTGCCATTGGCGTGCGCTATGCAAGCTATCCCGCTACGAATCCGGGCTGGCTACGAAAACCTCATCGCAGACATCTTCCCGCTACTCAGATACAATTGCGCCTCTTGAAGATTTCCAAACGAACTTGGCGCGGAGGAACATTTCCATGCTTCACATTACTGTACAAACGCAGCGCGGATCGCGCGGGACCATTCGTCTTTTCACGAGATACGCGCTCGCGTGTCTAGCGTTGATGCTCGCCTGCTCCGCGACTTTCCCGAGCGCGGGCCAAAGCGCCAGCGGGGATACAAATGCGCGATTTCAAGTATCTTTCGGCCCCGAGCTTAGCTCCACTCCGCTCGATGGCCGGGTTTACGTCGCGATTTCTACCGCCGCCAGTGGCGAGCCCCGCTTCCAAATCAGCGAGCAGGAAGCCCGGTCTCAGCAGCTTTTCGCCGTAGATGTGGAAGGTCTCAACCCGAACCAACCAGCGACTATCTTTGGCAACACACTAGGCTATCCCGCGCGCAGCTTTAAAGATATTCCCGCCGGAGACTATTTCATTCAGGCCGTTTTTAACAAATACACCACGTTTCATCTAGCCAACGGCCACACGGTCAAGCTGCCCATGGATGAAGGCGAAGGCCAGCACTGGAACTCCAAGCCCGGCAATTTTTTCAGCAAGCCGGAAAAAATTCACTTTGATCCGGCAGTGCCCGCGTCTGTAAAAATCCGCCTAACCGAAACGATCCCGCCAATCGCTCAGCCGCCGGACACCGATTGGGTAAAGCACATCCGCATGCAAAGCCAGGCGCTCACAAAGTTCTATGGCCGCCCGATGTTTCTCGGCGCCATCGTCGTGATTCCTGAGGGATGGGCGACGCATCCAATCGCGCACTATCCGCTGCTGGTGAATCAGGGTCATTTCCAGCGCGATTTCGGGGGATTCCGCACCACACCCCCCACTTCCGACTTACAGGGCCCTCCGCTGCAGCGCGCGCAAACTCAATACCAGTTCTATCAGGATTGGACCACCGGCAAACTCCCGCGAATGTTGCTGCTGATTATCCAACACGCCAATCCTTACTATGATGATTCCTACGCCGTGGATTCCGCCAACGTGGGCCCTTATGGCGAGGCCATCAACCACGAGCTGATTCCCTACATTGAAAAACAATTTCGAGGCATCGGGCAGGGCTGGGCGCGGGCGCTTTACGGCGGCTCAACGGGTGGCTGGGAAACGCTGGCCACGCAAGTTTTCTATCCCGATGATTACAACGGGGCCTGGGGCGCATGTCCCGACCCGGTGGATTTTCACGGCTATCAGTCCGTGAATATTTATGATGACAACAACGCCTTCTGGACTATCGGCCCGTTCGGCCGCATCAATCAACCCGAAATGCGCGCCGCCAACGGTATTGTTGAAGCCACCACCGAAGGCTCAAATCAGTGGGAATTAGTTCTCGGCACGCATGGCCGCTCCGGCGAGCAGTGGGACATCTGGCAGGCCGTCTTCAGCCCCGTCGGCCCCGACGGCTATCCCGCGGAAATCTTCAACCAAACCACCGGGATCATTGATAAGTCCGTCGCGGAATACTGGAGGCAGCACTACGACCTGACCGCCATCCTGCAGCGCGATTGGCCCACGCTGGGCCCGAAGCTCGTTGGCAAACTCCACGTGATGGTGGGAACCGCCGACACCTACTACCTGGATCACGCCGTGCATCTCATGCAGCGCGCACTCGAGTCAACAGCGAATCCCCACTATGCCGCGGATTTCGATTACGGCGTGGACCAGCCGCATTGCTACACTGGCCCTCCGGGTTCCACCACGCGCGAAGGCGGACTGACCTTTACGCAGCGCGTCCTGAAAGCGGCGGAGGAACAAATGCTGCGCACGGCTCCGTCCGGCGCGGATGTCACCAGTTGGCGCTACTAACTCATTGTTGAGACATTCAGGGGATGGTTTGTGTAGGTCAGGACGTCGTGAAGTCCTGAGGTTTCTTGCTGCAGCCAAAACTGCGATCGCTTAGCCCAAAGCAAAGTGCGAACAAATCTCCGTTGCCAGCTGGATTCCTGCGCGATGGCAACAAACACCCCCGCCTCATCAACGCGAGGCTGGCCACATAACCCTATACCGGCGCCGGCACCATGGCCTCGCGCAGAAATCGCGCCGATTCCTCCGGCGGCGTGGGACAAATATAAAATCCGCTGCCCCACTCGAATCCCGCCACCTTGGTCAGTTTGGGCATCACCTCAATGTGCCAGTGATAGTGCGGGTTTGATTCTTCGCCCAAGGGGGACGTGTGGATCATCAAGTTGTACGCGGGATTGTCCAGCACGGTCTCCAGCCGCATCAAGGAATCCTTCAGCGCCCTGGCCAGAGCGCCAAACATGGGGCTTTGATTATTTTCGATGGAGGAGCTGTGCTGTTTGGGCATGATCCACATCTCAAATGGAAACCGCGGCGCGTAGGGCGCCAGGCAAATAAATTCAGGCGTCTCCACAATCACGCGCGCGCCTTCTTCGCGCTCCTGGCGGATCATGTCACAAAAAATGCAGCGCTCCTTGTCTTCATAATATTTGCGCGCGTTGTCCACTTCTTCGCGCACGCGCTTGGGCACAATCGGCAAGGCAATCAGTTGCGAGTGGGTGTGTTCGAGAGAGGCCCCGGCGGCCTCTCCGTGGTTCTTGAAGATCAGGATGTACCGGAAGCGCTTGTCATTCTTCAGGTCCAGCACCCGGTCGCGGAAGGCCTCCAGAACTCCCTGGATGGCGCCCTCGCTCAGCCTCGCCAAGGTGGCATTGTGATCGGGCGTCTCAATAATTACTTCGTGCGCGCCAACCCCGTTCATGCGATCGAACAATCCGTCGCCGGCGCGGTCCAGCTCGCCTTCAATTCCAAGCGCGGGAAATTTGTTCGGCACCACGCGCACGGTCCAGCCAGGTGAGTTCGCTCCGCTGCCATTGCGCCCGTAGGCCAGCAGCTCCGGGGGGGTCTTCCCTTCATTCCCATAGCAGAAGGGGCAAAATCCCTTCCCGCGGATCTCCACGCTCTCCCGCACAAAATCCGTGGGCCGCTTGGCGCGGTCGGTCGAAATGATCACCCAGCGATTGGTGATTGGGTCTTTCCGCAGCTCAGGCAAGCAATCCTCCCCCGTCTCAAATCCTGATTCGGAAAATATTGATGGTCTTTGTGGTCCAACAACTATTGTATTCGGGGATTAAGTTCCGCGCAACGCGAGGGGATGAACACCGTCTCCAATGAATCAGCGTCCTGAAATCCCGAAGCAATCCTTGTGCAACCGAAGGACCGGTTTCTGCCCCGCCCGCGACTCGATGGCCAGCACATCGAACCGGCAGGGCGCATTCGGAATTCTCCATTCGGCCATGAATACACGCGCCATTCGCGCCAGCGCCCGCTTCTTGCTGGGGGTAATGGCATCTTCAGGGAGCGACAACCCGTCTCCCTTCTCTGAATCCATCGAGCGCGTTTTCACTTCGACAAATGCCAGCACTTTGCCGTCATATCCCGCCAGGTCAATTTCGCCTTTCACACCCGGCACGGTGAAATTCCGCGATACAATCACATATCCACATCTGCGCAAATACCAGTAGGCATACGTTTCCCCGCGCACACCGGTCCGCAGCGCCGCGTGTTTGGCGGAATCCACGGGGGCATCCTCGGCCAGCCCGCGTCGAGCCCTCCAATTCACAATCCCAAACACCGCTCGCGCAACTATCGGCATGACGCCCCAATTCTACATCTTCATCTTATTTGCACTTCCAAATTTCAAATTCGTCATTCCCCCCGACGGTCGGCTCCAAGATTATCAGGAGTTGCATTATAATCGTGACGTATATGCGTTCTTACGCTCAACAGGAATGCGAGGAGTGGCTGCGCGAGCGAAATCGGCAGAAGCCTGACGGCGTCCCCGATCCGCATAGCGAGCGCATCAACTATCCGCGTGAACCCCATGGCATCTACTATTTAGCTCACACGATTGCTTCGACGATGACGTATCGACAGCCAGCGCTGCTCTGGATCACGGAGTGGGGCGTCTGGCCCAGCAGCGAAAACTGGCATCTGTATTACAAATTGCGCGAAACCTACGGAGACCGTAGGCTGCTTCATGAAGCGCCTGGCCATTTTTTCCTTGATTACGAAACCGAGGATCTTGCCTCATTTCTGCAACTAGCGATGCTGAATGGTTGGGGCGGCTATGTCCTGACGCAGGCGGACTACGTCAACGCCTTCTTCAGCCATGATGAGTACGTCGATTTTTTCGCGAATCACAAGGAGAATCTTGGGGTTGTGCGCACGGAACTTCGCACGTTCATTTCCCCTCTTCCAGCTGAGTAATGCACTCCTTCAACACGGGTGCCGCACCCTTTGGTCTGTAAGGGTGCGGATTTTGACTTTGCACTCCTCTTATTCTTTTCTTTGTGCGTTTCAAATTTCACATTTTAGATTTCCCTTTTCTTCTCCCCGCTCTCATATCTTCTTCTCCACCAGCACAATGCACTCCTCCAGCACCTTCGCCGCGAACTCCGCCTGCTCCTCGTCAATCAGCAGCGGGGGAGCAATCCGCACCGTATTTTCACCGGCTCCCAGCAGCAGGACTCCCTTCGTAAACGCCAGGTCCACCACGCGGTCCCGCAAATCGTGCGCGCGCTCGCGAGTCTTCTTGTCCAGCACCAGTTCCACGCCAATCATCAGCCCGCGCCCGCGCACGTCGCCGACAAGTTTGTGCTTTTCCGGCCAATCCGCCATGCGCTTTAACAGGAATTCGCCCATGCGCGCGGCGTTCTTCATGTAACCGCCTTCGATCAATTTAATCGTGGCCAGCGCAGCCGCGATACATACCGGGTTTCCCCCAAATGTTGAGGCGTGCGCACCCGGTTTCCAATCCATCACGCTGGCAGGCGCAATCACCGCAGAAAGCGGCATTCCGCTGGCGATGCCTTTTGCCACGCAAATCATGTCGGGCTCGATTTCCGCATGTTCGCAGGCCCACCATTTTCCGCTGCGGCCCATTCCACATTGCACTTCATCCGCGACCAGCAGGATGCCGTGCTTTTGAGTGATATGCCGCAGGGCCCGCAGGAATTCCGAGGGCGCGGCGATGTATCCACCTTCCCCCTGAATGGGTTCCACGAAAATCCCGGCCACGTCGCTTGGATCCACCAGCCGCTTGAACAATTCGTTCTCGATGAACGAAATGCAATCCGCGGAGGTGATCCCGCGATAGGGGTCCGGATAGGGCGCGTGGAACACTCCGGGAATGAGCGAACCGAATTTTTTGCGCTGCACGGCCTTTGATGCGGTGAGCGACAGCGCGCCCATGGTCCGTCCGTGGAAGCATCCATAAAAGGCGATAAATTTTTCGCGCTGGGTGTGATAGCGCGCCAGCTTCATCGCGCATTCAATGGCTTCCGCACCGGAATTGCCGAAGTAGACTTTCTTCGGCTCCGCACCAGGAGCAATCGACGCAAGCTTCCTTGCCAGTTCCACCATGTTCGGAATGTAAAAGTCCGTGCCCGAGATATGGATCAGCTCCGCGGCTTGCTTTTGTATCGCGGCTACAACTTCGGGATGGCAGTGGCCCGTGGCCACCACCGCGATCCCCGCCGCGAAATCGAGGAACACGTTGCCGTCCACGTCTTCAATCGTCGCGCCGCGTCCATACTTGGCCACCAGCGGATAGCCGCGCGTGTACGACGGCGAAATAAATTCTTCGTCCAACTCCAGAATTTTTTTGGCGTGCGGTCCGGGCAACGCCGTCACAAGGTGAGGCAGCTTCGCTACTGTTTCTGTCGGCATCGTTTTCTCCTCGGAAACTGAGTGCGCGTGAAAAGCAAATCATGCGGCTGGAATCTTGTTGAGTTTCAGGAGGAAAGGGCGCGCAGGAATGTCCGCACGCGAAAGGGGAGCGGGCTTACGCCGCTCCAAACAGGTTGGGGCGTTCCTGAGAAGGTCGTGAGTGGAACAGAACTTGTGTGGGCTCTGCAATCATGTCAAATACACTTTACGCCAAATCTACCGCCGCTTCCACCTCATCCCGTCACGCGTGTCCTCCAAAACGACACCGCGCCCCGCCAGCTCATCGCGGATGCGGTCCGACTCGGCGAAATTCTTTTTCTTTCTGGCCGCCAATCGCTTGGCAATCAACTCTTCGATCTCGGCTTCGCTGATCTCTTCAGCCTTCTGTCCGAATCCAATCGCGTGCAGCCGCGCCGCATCTTCATCCTTAAGCACCGCAAAAATCTCATCGAATGACTCCATCGCCTCCTGCAGGCTAACGCCATCGTCCGCGCGCAATTCACCCCGATCCATGGCGATATTCGCGTCGCGCACCAGATCAAACATAGCTGCCAGCGCCTGCGCCGTGTTCAAGTCGTCCGCCATCCCGGCGTCAAAATCTTCTTTGGCTTTGCGGACACGCTCCACAAATTCCGGCGTTTCCCCGTGAAGAAGTTTTTCGGCCCGCAGACGCTCCATAAAATTCCGCAGCCGTTCCACCGAACTGGCCGCCTGCTGCAAACTTTCCATCGTGAAATTGAGCTGACGGCGGTAGGGCACCGATGCCAGCAGCAAGCGCAATGACGACGGCTTGGTTCCTTTTGCAAACAAATCGCGCAGTGTATAAAAATTGCCCAACGATTTCGACATCTTCTGCCCATCCACCAGAAGATGTTCCGCGTGCAGCCAATATTTAACGAACGGTTTTCCTGTGGCCGCTTCAGACTCGGCGATTTCGTTTTCGTGATGCGGAAACGCCAGGTCCACGCCGCCGCTGTGAATATCCAGCGTTTCGCCCAGATATTTCATGGCCATCGCTGAGCATTCAATGTGCCAGCCGGGCCGCCCCTTTCCGATGCGCGTCTCCCAAAAATGTTCGCCCGGTTTCGGCGCCTTCCACAACGCGAAATCGCGCACGTCCTCTTTTTCGTACTGGTCCACGTCCACGCGGACGCCGGTCTGCATTCCGCTCACGTCTATCTTGCTGAGCTTCCCGTACGCGGGAAATTTCGCGATGCGATAATAGATCGATCCCTCGCTGATGTACGTGTATCCCTTTTTTTGCAGCAGCTCGATCTCTGCCACCATGTCTTCGATGTGGTCGGTGGCGCGCACCAGTTTCTCCGGAGTCTCCATCCCCAGCGTGTGGCAGTCCTCGGAAAACGCCTTGATGTAAGGCTCGGTGTAGTCGCGGATGCTTTTCCCCGCGGCGGCGGCATGGGCGATGATGCGGTCGTCCACGTCGGTCAAGTTCATCACCTGATTCACCTTGTACCCGCGCGTCCGCAAAAACCGCCTCAGCAAATCCTGAAAAATAAATGTGCGGAAATTCCCGATGTGCGCGTAGTCGTACACCGTCGGCCCGCAGGTGTAGATGTTCACTACACCTGGCTTCAGCGTGGACAACGCTTCCTTCCGCCCGCTCATCGTGTTGTGAAGTTGAATTTCCGCTGGCATCGGTCGGCGCCCGCAATTGACAGACGCGTCATTCTAGCCGACGCGCCGCAGGCCCGCAAACTACTCCATCGTTTAAGTCAGGCAAGGCATTCCGTCTGTAAGTGCAAATATCTGTGCTCTGATTTTCGTGGCGGACCCACCACGCCCCCTCGCCCCTCCCTTAAGCATTCTCCGTGCAACCCTTGTGTCTCTGCGGTAAGAGCTTTCCCCTTTGCATCTGCCTATGCTTTCATACTCCTCATCTCCTCTTCCTTCTTCCATCGCCCCGCGTTACCACCCATTCAGCCCTCTCCCAATGCTAGAATCCTCCCGCGCGCCCGCGTCACCGCGAACCGCGACATGGCCGCTATCATCCACATGTCCCCACTTACGATGTTCGGCCTTTTCTCGGTGATCGCCATGCTTATCTTTTACGCGCTCGAGAAGCGCAGCCACTGGTTCATTTTGGCGTTTGCGGTGACGTGCGGCATGGCCTCCGTCTACGGATTCCTCCAAGGAGCGTGGCCGTTCGGCTTGGTTGAACTCGCCTGGGTCTTCGTTGTCCTCCGCCGCTGGTGGATTGAGTTGCACTCAATTACAAATTCAAGGTAATTGCCGATTCGAGTATTGTCAGCGCTCAGTAGAACGGAGTAGTATCACCATCTTGTTCTCTTGGAGGCTTTCATGAAAGTTATCGCCGCTCTCGCCTGCTTGGTCCTATTCGCGCCGATTTCCATCCAAGCAAAAAAGGAACCTCGCCACGATGGAAAGGTGCAACAACAGGGTCAGGGGCGGTTTCTGAAAGCCGCCGGTGTCCAAGGAGAGCAAGAGAAAATTGACCCAACTAAAGAGGCGGACATCCGCCATTTGCAGGAAGTCATGGGCGGAGATCAACTCGCGGCCCAGGTATTGGAGGAATTGGCGAAAAACATGAAGCCGATGTTGAGCAGTATGCTGCCACCTGGAGATTACCGCGACAAACTGATTGACCTCTTCATCGAAAAATTCCGCTCTAAATTAGACCCGCATGAACTTATGGAAATAGGCGTCCCGCTCTATGACAAGTATTTCTCCGACGAAGAAATCAAAGGTCTTGTCGCTTTTTATGCAACGCCCCTGGGGAAGAAGACGCTCACAGTCCTTCCCAAATTGACGGGCGAGGCAAACGCGGCTGGAAGCAAGTTGGGAGAGGAAATCGGACGCCAATCCATGATCGAGGTCTTGAACGAACACCCTGAACTGAAAAAGGCGATTGAAGAAGCGGGAAAACCTAAACAAGATCATTGAGCCGATAGAATCGCGTCCCGTCATCGAGGAGTCCGCAGCTGTCCGCGTCAATCGCTGCGCGGGCTCTGTGTGGGGCCTGGCGGGGCACAAGCTTTTCCGCCAGCAAAGGGTGACCGAGTAGACGGTAGTGGTCCAACCTTCAATCCACGCCCCATTACCCACGCGAAATAAATGCGAATCTTCCTTGCTGTCCCGCGCTGCCTATGCTAAATTTTTATCCCGTACCGCCAAAGTAGCGCCAGGCGGATGGGCCCTGCTATTCGACCCTCCACAGTTTTTGTCGAAATTTTCCCTCCAGTCGAGGCAAAGGACCGCGCATCTCTATGCGCCGATTCATTCCGCATTGCGGCATGTCCGGTATCGCGTAGGTCGCGGAAACGGAAAGGGTTACCTTGCTTAAACTGAGGAAAGTCGAAATTGTGGGGTTCAAGTCGTTCTTTGAACGCACCCAGGTGGCCTTCAGCGGCACCGGGCTCACCTGCATCGTAGGGCCAAACGGCTGCGGCAAGTCCAATATCGTGGACGCCATCTCCTGGGTGCTGGGTGAGCAGAGCCACAAGAGCCTCCGCGCCGAGCGCATGTCCGACTGCATTTTCAACGGCACACTGAAGCGCCCTCCGCTGGGCATGGCCGAAGTGATCATTCACCTGGAAGACCCCGAACTGGCCGAAGCCGGCAGATTTATTTTTGAAGAGAAGGATGACCAGGCCGACGTACCGAGCGCCCCACAGGCCGATCCCGCAGTGGAAGGGGGCGACGCCCCCGGCCATGAACAATCGACATCCGGCGGACCGATTCTCGCTCCTGAGCTTGTTGATGAAATGGCTGCCGAATTTCCTGGTCAAGACGGATTGGATACTTCCTCCGCGGCAGCGACAACCGGGTCCCCCTCCCTTTCGGAGGGCGAAGCGACAGAGCTGGAAGCAGAACCAGAGCCGGGCCAGCCATTCCTCGCCAAGAAAAAGCGCGTGGCCAAGCCGGCCATGAATGTGAAGCCCGGGCAAGTCGTTATAGGACGCAGGCTCTACCGCAGCGGACAAAGCGAATACCTGATCAACGGACGAGTGGCGCGATTGCGCGACGTGCAGGAACTCTTTATGGGTGTGGGCCTGGGCCCGGACAGTTACGCCATCATCGAGCAGGGGCGCATCGGCCAAATTCTCTCTAGCCGGGCATCGGATCGCCGAGCCATCATCGAAGAAGCCGCGGGCATCACCAAATACAAAACCAAGAAGCGCCTGGCCGAAGCAAAACTGGAATCTTCAAAGCTCAATCTTGCCCGCGTGAACGACATTGTGGTCGAAGTCGAGAAGCAACTTGCCTCTTTGAAGCGCCAGGCCAGCAAGGCGCGCCGCTACGCCGAAATCCGCGACCAAATGCGCGGCTTGTTGCGCCAGGTGATGGCCAGCAAAGCGCGCGAACTCGATACCGAGGCCGAGCGGCTCTCTACCTTGCTGCGCGATACCTCAGCTGCGGAAACCGAGCAGACGCAATCGCTGGCCGCGCTCGACGCAGAGCAAGAACGCTTGAGCACGCGCACCTACGAACTCGACGGCGAGTTGCGTCAGAATCAAAATCTGCTTGGACAGACTACCCTGGAACTCGATCGCGCGGAAAATCACATCGCCTTCAATCGTCAGCGCAACACGGAGCTGGACACGCGCACCGCACAGCTCGATGGACAAATCTCCGCCGCCGACGAGCAATCCGTTGCCATTGCCGCAAAGGCAGGCGCCCACACCGCAACCGTGAACGTTTTGAAGGACGACGCGCGCGCGCTGGAAGCACACGTGGAGGAACTTGCCGAACAGGGCATGCAACTCGCGCTCCTCGCTTCACAAACGGAAGAGCGCATCGAATTTCTGCGCCACTCCTCCAGCGAATGGACCGGACAGCTCGAACGGCTCCAGACCGAATTCGCGCAGGCGGAAGCAGCGCTGCAACATCACGTGGAAGCGATGGGCCGCCAGCGCGTCGTCGAGCAGCAATTGCTGGAGGAATCGCTGCACCACCGCGAACGCGATCAATCCGCTGAAATTCAATTTCAGGGAGTGGTCGAGCGCTTGCAGCGCATCAAGGGTGAAGTGGCGGCCGCGCAAGCCCGCATCGCCACGCTGCGCACCGACCGCCACGAGATGGAAGCGCGGTGCGATGCAGCGCGCGACGCCGCCTCGTCTGTGCGCGCCCGGCGCGCAACGCTCGAGCAGGTGTTGAATGACCGCGCCTATACCGCCGAGGCGGTGAAGAAACTGTTTGCCGCAAACTCGGAATCAGCATCCGCTTCTGGCGCCGAAGGCGGCAATCGCAAAGGCCATCGCGATTTCCGCGCCGTCGGCCTGTTGGCTGATTACGCCGAGGTCTCCGAATCGCACGAAGCGGCCATTGAGAATTTCCTGCGCGATGAACTTGAGTATGTCGTGGTCGAAACGTTCGATCATGCCCGCACCGGCATCTCCATGCTCCGAGAAGAGCTGGGCGGCCGCGCCACATTCTTTGTTGATTCGCTCAACAAGCTGACTTTGCTCCCCGAAGACAACGTGATTCCCTTCCCTACCGCGGACTGCATCGTGTCGCGGCTCGACAAGCTCGTTGAATTCCGCGATCCGCTGGGCCACGCGGCGAAACAGTTTCTGCCGCGGCTGAAGTCTGCCTACCTGGTGGAAACCTCCAGCGCCGCGGAAAAAATGGCCCGTGATTATCCGGCCTACTGCTTTGTCACGCCCGACGGCACCACCTATCAGGGACGCATGGTCAGCGGCGGACGCGCCACCGAAGCCGGCCCGCTGGGAATGAAGCGTGAATTGCGTGCCCTGGAAGCCGAATCAACACAACGCGAACGCGAACTTACCGAAGCGCAATCGGCGATGGAAGGCATTCAATCCGAGCTTGCCGAGCGCGAAGCATCCCTGATGCAAATCTCCGCCAGCCATATGGAAGCGGAGAAATCCCTGGTGGGCGCGACGCACCAACGGGATCAAGCACGCGCCGACCTGGTGAAAATGGGCATCGAGCTGCGCGACTGCCAGAACGAAATTGAGAGACTGCGCCGCGAAGTGGCCTCAGCGGAGAGCCGCGCGGCAACCGCTCAGATGCAGCGCGAAGAGGCTTCCCGTTCGCGCACATCCGATGAGGAAGAGCTGCGCATCGCGGGCGAAAAACTTGTCGATCTGAGAGGCCTAGCCGAAACTCATCAGCAGACCGTGGCCGCCAAGCGCGAAGAACTAGCCGCCCTTTCCGAACGGCTGGCCAGCGCCGAAACTCTGGCCTCGCGATTGGAGGAAGAGCGGCTTGCCGCCGAGGCGCGCGTCGGCGAGTTGCGCGCACAACGAGTGGCGCTGGCTTCTGAGCGCGCGTTGCTCGACGGCGAAAGCGCGGATTACGCGCGCCGCGCGGCATCGCTCCACGAAGAAAAGAAACGCATGGAAGCGCGCAAGCTCGAATTGGAAACCGAGTGGGAGCAGTCGCGCACGCGTACCGTGCAATTGGACGATACCCTGCGCACCGCCCGCCAGAAACTTGCCGATCTGCGGGAGGAGCGCGGCCGGATGGAAATCGATCGCGCCCGCAACGACTCCGACCGCGATCATCTGCGCGAAACCTGCATGGCGGAGCTGAACGCTCAGCCCGAAGACATGATGGCCGAGTTCCCCGCGCTGCTCACGGGCGAAGAGCTGGCCACCGCCGATGCAAATTACAAGGAGATGAAGGAGCGCATTGAATCCATGGGCCCGGTGAACATGATGGCGCTCGAGGAATATAACGAGTGCGACCAGCGCTTCGCCTTCCTCACCCGCGAGCGCGACGACCTGTTGCAATCCATCGCCGACACGCAATCCGCGATCACTGAACTCGACGAAGTTTCGCGGCAGAAATTTGAAGAGGCCTTCACCGCGATCAACGCCAATTTCGCGGAAGCCTTCCGCGCGTTGTTTGGCGGCGGCACGGGCGAAATGCGCTTGACGGAAGTGGACAGCAGCGGGGATGCGGGCATCGATGTTGTCGCGCAACCTCCCGGCAAGCGTTTGCAAAATGTGATGCTTTTATCCGGCGGCGAAAAAGCGCTCACCGCCCTGGCGTTGCTCATCGCCATATTCCGCTACCAGCCCAGCCCGTTCTGTATCTTGGACGAGGTGGACGCGCCGCTCGACGAAGCCAACGTGGGCCGCTTCGCGGACATGGTTGCGGCCATGGGCGCGCAGACGCAATTCATAGTTGTCACTCACAACCGCCGCACCATGGAAATGGCGCCCGTGCTGTATGGAGTGACCATGCAGGAACCGGGCGTCAGCAAACTCGTTTCGGTGCGTTGGAATGAAGGCGCCGCCGGCAACAACGTCGCTGGCGGAGGCACGCCACGTGCCGCGGCCGCATCCAACGCCGCGTAAGTAACCTCCGCCAATTTGGTCATCGCCGACATCCTGAAGGCGTCCGATCAGGATGACGGCGATTCTCGTTCGCGCAGTTTTTTCGGCCGTGGAATGCCTTGGTCCGTAGCTTCCAAGCAGTACTGTTACGCAAAAAAGTTTTGCACATTCATGCACAGGTACTCGCACTCTTCATCGTTGACTTACAGTGTCGCTGCGCTAGAATGTCCGCCTCTCAAGTCGGAGAAAAACTACTTTGGCTTCGCCTATCATGAATCCAGTCGTTTGGGAAACAAATTTAGAAGGCGCCCGCCTCCGCAACCGGGGCAAAGTGCGCGACCTGTATGACGTGGGCGATTCGCTGCTGATCGTTGCCACGGACCGCCTCTCCGCTTTTGACGTGGTGCTGCCCACTCCCATCCCTGACAAGGGGCGCGTGCTGACGCAGCTTTCCATGTTCTGGTTCAACCTGCTGCGCGACGTGATTCCCAATCACGTGATCACCGCGACGGATTTCACCGGAGATCTCGCCCCGCACCAAGCCATTCTCGAGGGCCGCGCCATGCTCTGCCGCAGGACCGAGCCCATCCCGATTGAATGCGTGGTGCGCGGATACCTGGCCGGATCGGGTTGGAAGGATTACCAGAAAACGGGAAGTGTATGCGGAGTCGCGTTGCCAAAAGGTATGCGCGAATCAGACCAGTTGCCCGAGCCCATTTTCACTCCGTCCACCAAGGCAACTACCGGCCATGACGAAAATATTTCCATCGAGCAAGCCGCGGCGGTGATAGGAATGCCTCTGGCCGAGCGGTTGCGCGATGTGAGCCTCGAGATCTACAAGCGCGCAGTAGCTTACTCTACGCCGCGTGGCATCCTGCTGGCCGACACCAAATTTGAGTTCGGCCTCATCGGCAAAGAGCTAATCTGGATTGACGAAGCTCTCACTCCGGATTCCTCGCGCTTCTGGCCCGCCGCGGGATACCAGCCGGGCAAATCACAGCCATCCTTTGATAAGCAGTACGTCCGCGACTATTTGGAACAGATCGGCTGGAACAAGCAGCCGCCGGGGCCGGTATTGCCCCCGGAGGTGGTCACGCAAACGCGGGCCAAGTACCGGGAAGCCTATCAACGACTGACAGGCCACGAATTACCCTGAGCGATGCGGCCGTAACATGGCCGCCCATGAATCAATTATCGGAGCCGGCTCAGCTAACTGGCTATTATTTAACGAAGAGCACTCCATCGGCCATGGGACGATCACAGGGACGACATTGAATCTCATGCGGAGCGTGCGTACATGATGAAAGATCAACTTGAAAATCTTGTGGGCAGAATGGTGGACGACGGAATCCTTTTTCCCGAGGCTGTGAACGAGTTTGAGAAGAAGTTCATCAAGCGGGTATTGGATCATGTGCGTGGAAATCAGTCACGCGCCGCGCGCGCGTTGGGAATTCATCGCAACACGCTCAGCAGAAAAATTGAGGTCTACAAGCTCGCGAATCGCCCGCGCCGCCGCCGCGGGTGACGCGATTCCAAGTTCCCAGGAAATCAAAACGGCTCTGGCTTGCGCCAGAGCCGTTTTCAATTTCGCTTGAACCGCTGAAATTACTTATTTCGCGCCGCCCTTCTTCTTGGGAGCCGGTTTCTTCCCTGTTTCAGCCGGAATATCCTCTGGATTTATCTTGCCCTTTTCCCAATGGAGCATGAATGGATTCTGGTCGTAGCCTTTCAGCGTGGCGCCGAAACGCAACTCATCATTGACCACCAGGCGTTTCGCCTCGGGTTGGCTGCCATCCAGCTTCACTTCCATATCGGCTACGGTGCCATCCTTCGTCTCATCCGGAGTCGTGCCCGTAAACGTATGCAACACCATATCTCCGCCTTCAGGAGCGTCCAGCGCAATTAGCTTGGTGACAATTTCAGGATAGTCCAATCCGCAAGTGGCCAGCCACATGAGCTTGCCGTGGTCGCCGCCCTCGCGCAGGTAGGGAATGAAGTTGGTCGTGTCGGTCTGCGCCTTGGTGATGTCGTCTCCGCTAATCAGCGTGAAGGAAGCTGGGCGGTCCGCTGAGCCGGCCGCCAGCGCAACAATTTGGTTTACTTCGTCATCCAACAAATTATCGCACTGCACCAACCCGCCCTGGTATTTCAGTACCTGTCCACGCAAGTAAGTTCTGACCTGCGCTTCGTTTTGCACTTTCAAACTGATAGACCGCGCCAGCGCCCACAAACCATCCATCGTCTGCGGTGGAGTCATGGAGAGGTAAGCAATCCCCAGCCGTGAAAAGGTCGCTGCGTCATTTGGATCCAGCGCCAGCATGGCCTTGTAGGCTGCGACCGTTCCGGTCACATCATGCAGCCCGGTGCTGGCAGTGGCCATCACCTGCGTCAGGATCCCGGTAACGTTCTTCTTTTGCTTGGCGAAATCGTCATCCGATACTTTGTCGGGCTTTGGTACGGCATCCAGGTCTTTCAAGCATTGCTTGGCTGAATCGCGCGCGGCATTCAGCTGCGCAGGCGAATTCAGCTCCTTAGGATATCCGGCCAGGAAGGCCTGTGCGCGGTACACCCGGGCTCCAAACTGATCCTGCAAGGCGATCTTGTCGCCAAATGCCAGCAGTTTATCGATGGCATCAACAGTTTTGGTGTAATCCTTCAACTGGTAATAAGTGGCGTAGTAGTCTTGCTCGATATACGGCATCAGTGTTGACTTCGGCCATTTCGCCACGAAATCGTCAAGCATCTTAATTTTCTGCTCGGGAACAGTTTGCGAATGCGCCTTGATGTAATCGTTATACTCGTCGAGTGTGTAGCCGGGCCCTTGCGTCACCGTACCCTGCGCCATGGCAGTTCGCGCAAAACTCGCAGCGCCAGCCAATAGCGCGGCACCCATTAGAATTCTTCGTGCAGCTTTCCCGATGGGAGTCATCTTTCTATTGCCTCCTGGGCTCAATTCCATGGCGGTGATACACCCTCTCCACTCGCCGCTCTAATATGAAGACCTGTCCAAAGTAAACGCGTGGATTATAGGGAATCCCTTGGGGACGCGCAAGCGCGTTTCCCAAATTGGGGCAAGCCTCCTGCATCCTCTACTTTGCTAAGATGGCACTTTTGCAGGAAACGTCGCCCGGCGCCCGTCTGCGTCGGACCTGTGTGCACGACTATGTTACACCCTTAGCGCGCCCACGGCACATTATGACACCGCGGATGATGTTCGGGTTCCATGAAAATTCACAGGGAGAGGCTGAAATGGAAACAGGGAAGTAATTGGCGGGTCAGGTCGCTCTGATTACGGGAGCAAGCCGTGGAATTGGGTTGGCGATTGCGGAACGCCTCGCGGATATGGGAGCCAGGCTGGCCCTTTGCGCCCGCAATGGTACGGCGCTGGAGGCCGTCGCTGTGGGTTTGCGTAAGCGGTGTGCGGCCAAGGCCGTCGACGTGTTCGCGACGGTGGCGGATGTTACCAGGGCTTCCGATATCACCCGGCTGATTGAAAAGACCCGCCAGGCGATGGGGCCCGTGAACATCCTGATAAACAACGCCGGCCTGGGAACCTTCAAACCGTTTCACGAGTTCAGCGAAGCCGAATGGGACGCCATTCACAACACAAACCTGAAAGGCGTTTTCCTGATGAGCCGTGCCGTGGCTTCGCAAATGATCGAGCGGCGCGGGGGTCAAATCATCAACATTTCTTCGCTGGCTGGGAAGAATACTTTTGCGGGCGGCAGTGTTTATTGCGCGTCCAAGTGGGGGCTGATGGGTCTGACGGCCTGCATGGCTGAAGATCTGCGTGGGTATAGCATCAGGGTAAGCGCGGTGTGCCCCGGCTCGGTGGCCACGGAGTTTTCGCCGCACACCGGCCGCGACGTAAGCAAGCTGCTACAACCGAGCGACGTGGCCCACGTCGTTGCCGGTATGCTGACGCAGGGTCCGACGAGCTTTATGAGCGAAGTCTTGCTGCGCCCGCTGCAAAAGCCGTAGGGGATGGTTGGGTCAAGCGAAGCGTTTAGGAGCGCCAGGGAGACGAACCAGAGCGAACCGCTGCCGCATCAAATCACATACAACAGGAGGGTATCCATGAACAAAATTACCGATCCAATCGCACGCGTTCTCATCAGCGCGATCTTCCTTTCATCGGGATATTTCAAGGCCGCGCATTTTTCGGCTACTGTGCAGTCGCTCGCGGGGCTGCATATTCCCTTGCCCACTCTGGCGGCAGTGGTTGCCATTCTGATCGAGATTGGCGGCGGCCTGGCAATCCTGATAGGCTGGCACGCGCGGCTGGCCGCCTGGCTGCAGTTTCTTTATCTCGTGCCAGTGACGATTATGATCCACAATTTCTGGGCCGCGCCCGCGGCAATGCAACAGGATCAGATGGCTCACTTCATGAAAAACGTCGCGATCATGGGAGGGCTGCTGTTCTTCACGCAATATGGTCCGGGAGAAACAGCGGTGGATACATCGCATAAATAAGCCAGCTTTCTACAAACATGTCGATCCATATCCAATTCCTGATCCACTACGGCTACGCGCTCCTGTTTGGCTGGGTGTTTGCCGAACAGATGGGTTTGCCGATCCCCTCGATCCCCATATTGCTTACCGCAGGAGCGTTGGTTGGCACTCACGATTTGCGGGCCGCGCCGGCACTAGCCTTTCCCATCGTGGCGGCGATCACCGCAGACGTGATTTGGTATCAACTCGGCCGCCACAAGGGTATTCGCATCCTGCAATTCCTTTGCAAGATCTCGCTCGAACCTGACTCTTGCGTGCGCCGCACGGAAAATGTTTTTGCCCGCAGCGGCGCGAAATCCCTGCTGATATCCAAGTTCGTTCCCGGGCTGAACACCGCTGCGCAGCCTCTGGCGGGAATCTTCCGGATGAAGTTCAGGCGCTTCCTGCTGTTTGATTCGGCGGGCGCGATCATCTACATCTCGACTTTTTTCGCGTTGGGCTATGCATTTAGGGACCAACTCGAAGACATTGCAGCCACTGCGGCGCGGTTTGGGATTTCGGTGGTCACGCTTTTGCTCGTCGCTTTGGTGACCTGGCTCAGCTGGAAATACTACCGGCGGCAGCGTTTCATCCGCCAATTGCGGATTGACCGTATCACAGCAAAAGAATTGAAGGGGATGCTCGATGCCGGTGAGGAAGTGGTGATCGTGGACCTGCGTGGCTCGCTCGATTTCGAGGCCGAGCCGGCCATGATCCCCGGCGCTGTACATCTGGACGCCGCCGATTTGGAAGAAGTCAGCGACGAATTGGCCAAGGCGCACGAAGTGGTTCTCTACTGCAATTGCCCCAACGAAGTTTCCAGCGCGCGGATGGCATTGTTGCTGCGCCGAAAGGGCGTCCAGAAAATTCGCCCGCTTACGGGCGGCCTAGACGGCTGGCGCGAGCAAGGCTACCCCGTGGCGAGAAATGCCGAGACCACGCGCGAAACCAGCTAGAGTTTGCAGCTAGAGCCGGGGCAGGACAATTCCCTGCTGCGCCTGATACTTTCCCTTTTTATCCTTGTAGGAAACTTCGCAGTTTTCGTCGCTCTCAAAAAAAATCACCTGGCACAGGCCCTCGTTCGCGTAAATCCGCGCGGGCAGCGGTGTGGTGTTGCTGATCTCCAGCGTCACGAAGCCCTCCCACTCCGGCTCAAATGGAGTCACGTTCACGATAATCCCGCATCGTGCATAGGTGGATTTCCCCACGCAAATCGTCAACACGTTGCGCGGGATGCGGAAATATTCCACCGAGCGCCCCAAGGCGAATGAATTCGGCGGAATGATGCAGACATCCCCACGGAACTCGACGAACGACCGCGAATCGAAGTGCTTGGGATCCACGATGGTCGAATTGACGTTGGTGAAGATGCGGAATTCGTCCGCCACGCGAATGTCATATCCATAGGAGCTGACGCCGTAACTAATCACCCCCTCGCGGATCTGCCGATCCTCGTACGGCTCGATCATTTTGTGTTCCAGCGCCATGCGGCGAATCCATTTGTCGGGCTTAACGCTCATCGTGCTCTCCGGTTTCTTAAGTAAGTGTCCATAAAAGGAAACGCATGGTAGTACGCCGCGGCTCGCTTGACAACCCGCAACGCGCTGCATAGCATTAGGCGCCAATTGAACCCGGAGGGCAGTGTGATCAAGCTCGATATCGTAAATGCAGTGGTGGCCAAAGCAGGCATCAGCCGCTCCAAGGCCGAGGAGGCCGTGGAGACCGTATTTCTGGCGCTCAAAAACGCCATGGGACGCGGTGAACGCATCGAGCTTCGGCGCTTCGGGGTCTTCAACGTCAAGCCGCGAAAGACCGGCATTGGCAGAAACCCGCGCACGGGCGAAGAAGTGAACATCCCGCCCGGAAAAGCGGTGCGCTTCAAGCCCGGCAAGGAATTGCAGTCGCTATAATAGAATTTACCAGTATTCCCGCTGACCATAATTCTTTCTGAACAAGAGCTTCTCCTTGGCAGGTCTCTCCGCGCCCCCTCTGTGCCTCTGTGGTAAGACTTTTGAACGTGGTTTTCCGACAAAGGCAAACACCCTCACCACAGAGGCACAGAGGACACACAGGTTGCACGAAGAATTATGTCAGGGGCCGCGGGCGTGCCTGTCAGCGCGGCGGGCGGAAACACGATAAACTTAGTTGCGCATGAGCGATGGAAACGGAAATGGGCGCGTCCCCGTTGATCTGCTGCCGATGGAGTCGCGGCCGCGCGTGGTCATCCCGCGCCCGATTTACAGGCCGCCCGACCGGCGCACGCGTTCGCTGGTCATCGCCCTGACGCTTTTCGCGGTCACTATTGTTTCGACTCTCGCCGCCGGCGTGGAGTTCTCCTCCGCGTACGCACAGAACCGCATGCCTGCCTTTGACGATTTCTTTCATGTTTATTTTCTGGCGCTGCGCAATCCGCACACTCTCCTTAGCGGTCTTCCCTTCGCGGTCACTCTAATGGGGATCCTGCTGGCCCACGAGTTGGGGCATTTTTTCGCCTGCCGCTATTACCGCATGTCCGCGAGCTTTCCCTATTTCATTCCCGCGCCCACGCTGTTCGGCACGCTGGGCGCGTTCATTCGCATCCGTTCCGCGATTGTCAATCGCAAAGCTTTGTTTGACGTGGGTATTTCCGGGCCGGTGGTTGGATTTGTGTTCGCCGTCCCTGCGCTGGCTCTTGCAATCCTTCAATCAAGAATCGTGCCCGGCATGGACTCCGACGTTCAATTCACATTTGGCGTGCCGTTAGCGATGAAGTTGCTGATGTCGCTACTGCGGCCAGGCGTGGCCGCGGGAGACCTGCTGTTGAATCCTGTAGGGCGAGCCGCGTGGGTCGGCCTCTTTGTCACCTCGCTCAATCTCTTGCCCGCGGGACAATTGGACGGCGGGCACATTCTCTATTCCCTGGCCAGTGGATTTCACAAGCGCGCGACGCTGATTGTGGCCATCGCATTGATCCCGCTGGCATTTTTCTGGCTGGGCTGGATTCTGTGGGCCGCGGTGCTACTGGCCATCGGATTCCGCCATCCTCCTCTACTGGACCGCTGGGAACCGTTGGACGCCAAACGTCGCGTTTGGGCCGCGGTGGCTCTGGCGATTTTCGTCCTCTGTTTCATGCCTGTGCCGCTGATTCTGCGCTGAGACCTGGTGTAGTGATAACAACCAAAGCGTCGCTGTTGTGGACTGATCCTCGATTCAAAACAAGCAACGCAATTTCCGAAAGGCAGAAAGAGAGTGGGCATCGGGAGTATCATGCGCGCGGACATGGCCACGCTCCTCAAAACGCTTCGCCTGCGCGACATCTATTCGCTGATGGTCGGATCGGTCATCGGCTCGGGAATATTTCTTGTGGCCGGATCGATCTTGCGACAGGTGCACGGCTCGGTTGGGCTCGCGCTGCTGGTCTGGATAGCCGGAGGCGCGCTTTCTCTTCTGGGCGCGCTGACCTACGGAGAATTGGCGGCCATGAATCCCGTGTCTGGCGGGCTTTACGTTTACATCCGCGACGCTTTCGGCGCGCTGCCCGCATTTTTGTACGGCTGGGGATTATTCCTGGTAATCGCCAGCGGAACCAACGCGACACTGGCCGTGGCATTCAGCACGTACCTGCGGGAAATTGTACCGATCACTCCGCTGGGAGAAAAAATCGTCAGCGTGGCGATGATCGCTGTGATCACGATTGTGAATGTGCTGGGCACGCGCAAGAGCGCCGATTTGCAGAATTGGACGACGGTTCTAAAGGTGACAGGAATTTTGGTGATGAGCGCGGTTCTGCTTGCGCTGGGACATGGCTACTCGGCAAGCCGCGATGCGCTGTGGCCCGCGCATTTCAACGGCGAGATTGCGGCGGGATTCGGATTGGCGATGGTCGGCGCGATGTGGGCGTACGAGGGCTGGCAATGGGGCAGCTATTGCGCCGGAGAGATGATTGATGCGCAGCGCGATTTTCCGCGTGCATCACTGGCGGGGGTGCTCACGCTCATCGTTGTATATCTGATTCCGGTGTGCGGGTATCTTGCAGCACTTGGGCCCATTAATGCCGCGGCTTCGGATACGATTGCGGCGGCATCTGTTTCCGCGGTGGTTGGCGCGAAGGCCGCGAAACTTGTAGCCGTGATGATTCTTATTTCCGTGTTCAGCGCCACAAACAGCACATTTCTCACCGTGCCGCGCGTTTTTTATGCCATGGCCAAGGACGGATTATTTTTCCGCAAGCTTGCCGAGGTGCATCCGCGATTCCACACGCCCGCCGTGGCGATTGTGGCCACAGGAGTTTGGTCTTCTGTGCTGGCGTGGAATGGAAAGTTTCAGCAATTGTTCACCTACGTTGTTTTCGTCGCCTGGATTTTTTACGGACTCGCGGGAGCAAGCCTGTTTGTGTTCCGGCGGCGCGGATCAGCGGCAACGCTGCCCTATCGCGTGCCGGGATATCCCTGGACACCGGCACTGTTCGTGCTGGCTTCGGCGGCATTGGTGATTAACACGATTGTTTCGGATTGGAAGGATTCCTCGCTTGGCGTGGGGATTTTGTTGCTGGGGCTTCCGGCGTATTTGTTCTGGCGCAATCGCCGGGGGGCGACGGCGTGACCGCGATGGCCCCCCCCAAGGCGGGAGCCTGGGGGTTCGGCCGCGAGGAATTGCGGTCGTTGTTGCGCGTTCAAAATAGACTGAGGGGATCCACGTCGAGGATGATGGCGCTGTCGGGAATTTCTTTTTTCGTGCAGAAATCGAGGACGCCAGCGAGAGCCTCGTGCAGCGTCGCGCGCCGCTGCGCTTTCAGCAGGAATTGGAAGCGGTGCTCCCCCTTCAAGCGGGCCAGGGGCGCGGCGGCGGGACCGAGCGCGCGGACTTCACTTTTTTCTAGCGGCGCAAAATATTCCGCCAGCTGGCGCGACCAGCGAATGGCATTTTCCACTTTGCGGTCGCGAATCAGCACATTGGCGAGCGCCGCGAACGGCGGGTAATGCATCAGGCGGCGGAAACGCACTTCACGCTCGAAAAACCCCTCGAAATCCTGCCGCGCGGCATCTTGAATGGCGAAATGCTCGGGATAAAAACTTTCGACCAAAACCTCTCCGGGCTGTTCGCCGCGCCCGGCCCGGCCAGCAACCTGCGTCAACAACTGAAACGTGCGCTCGGAGGCACGGAAATCCGGCATCCCTAGACGCAAATCGGCGGAGACGACGCCGACGAGCGTAACGCGCTGGAAATCGTGGCCCTTGGCGATCATTTGCGTACCGACCAGAATATCCAGCTTGCCCGAGGCGAACGCGCCAAGAATTTTCTGATATTCGCGCTTGGTGCGGACCGTGTCGCGGTCCAGCCGTCCGATGCGCGCCTGAGGAAATAAATCGCGCAGCGATTCTTCCAGGCGTTCCGCTCCTTCTCCCACGAAATACATGTATTCCGAGCTGCACTTCGGGCAGGTCTTCGCGACGGACCGCGTGAAGCCGCAGTAGTGGCAAATCATGAGCTGGCGTTTCTTGTGGAAAGTGAGCGAGATGCTGCAGTTCTGGCATAGCACCGTCGCACCGCAGCTGCGGCACATGGCCAGAAACGAATAGCCGCGGCGATTGATGAGCACCAATGTTTGCGCGCCGGCCGCGAGGCGGTCCGTGATTCCTTCGCGCAAGCGGGAAGAGATGGCCGACGGGCGTTGCGTTTTCTTGAAATCCTGGCGCATGTCTACAACCTCGACCCGGGCGAGTTCGCGGCCTGCCACGCGCGACTCCATGCGCAGCAGCGAATATTTTCCGGCGCGCGCGTGCTGATAACTTTCAAGCGAGGGCGTGGCCGAGCCGAGAAGCACCGTTGCGCCTTCGAGCTTCGCGCGCATGATGGCGGTGTCGCGACCGTGATAGCGCGGGGAATCCTCCTGTTTGTAACTGGCTTCGTGCTCCTCGTCCACGATGATCAGGCCGAGATTGGAGACGGGTGCGAACACAGCGGAACGCGTGCCCACCACGACCTTCGCTTCGCTGCGGCGCACGCGCCACCATTCGCGCGAACGCTCGGCGTCAGGCAGCGCGCTGTGCAGCACCGCCACCTGATCGCCAAACCACGCGCGGAAAACTCGTCCGGCCCAGAGAGTGAGAGCAATTTCCGGCACTAGCACAATCGCGGTGCGGCCGCGACGGAGCGCTTCCCTCACGCCGCGCAGATAGACCTCCGTCTTGCCGCTGCCCGTCACGCCATGAAGCAGGCCAACGGCAAATTGTCCCCGATCGAGCCACGCGGTGATTTCGCCGACTGCATGCTCCTGTTCAGGATTCAGGACATTCGCGGGCGCAGTGTAATCCGCATCGAAGAAATCGTCCTCGCTGGTTGCAGCCTCTTCCCATGAAGTAAGTTTGCCCTGCTGAGTCAGCCGTTCGACAAGCGCGCGCGAAATACCGGCGCGTTCGAGCAACAACTTGAGCGGCAGCGGGCCGGTCTCTTCTTCCAGAATGTGGCGCACGCGTTCCTCGGCAGTGGCTGCGCGGGGGGATTTCCTAGCTGGCGTATCGCTTGGCGAAGTGGCAGGGGATGTGGATGGTGCAGCCGGATTCCAGGCGATGATCCTTTGCGTCCGCGTCTTGCGCGAGCGCGCGATTTCCTCAGCCTCAAGTTGCCCGCGGCGCAGCAACCGTGCGGCGGCCGCTTCCCCGCCCGGCAATTTTTTCAAGCGGCGCATGGCGAGCGGCTCGCCCTCCACCTCGATCAGCTCGAGCAAGGCGTGCTCGGTAACTTCCATTTCACTGCGGTTCTGCATCGAGGAAAGTTCGGCGAGACGCTCTCGGCCCGCGGCGGTGAGGCGCAGGATGCGCTCGGCGCGCAGCTCGGTGAGCGGCGGCAACATCGCTCGAAAAACGTCTCCGGGCGGCGCAAGGTAGTACGAGCCGACCCACCTGCCCAGCTCGATCAGCTTCGCGTTCAGTGCCGGCTGCGGGTCCAGGACATGAGCAATTTCCTTGATTCTGATTTTGCCGGTCGTGGATTCGTCTTTCGCGAAGGCGGGCGCGCGATCCGTTACATCCAACACCACGCCGAACATCACGCGATTGCGAAACGGCACGGCGACGCGACAACCCGGCTCGACCAGTCCGGCCAGCGATATGGGCACGGCGTAGGTGAAGGTGGTGCGCAGCGGCACGTTGAGCGAGACTTCGCAGTAGCGTGGCATTTGGAGAAACTAGTCTATCAGGCAGGCCAGCGGAAATTCAGTCAACGCTTCGGCGAGGACCTGGGAATGGGCAGCCCCAGCTCCACCAAAACTTTCTTCAGATCGGTCCAGACATCTCCCTTGGCGGCGGGATTGCGCAGCAAATAAGCGGGATGATAGGTAGCCAGCAATTTCGATCCGCGAAAATCGAACCACTGTCCGCGGAAGCTGGAGATGGATTTGTTGGTGCCCAGCAAATTCTGCGCCGCGACATTGCCTAGGCAGACGATTACTTTGGGTCGGATCACTTCAATCTGGCGCAGAAGGAACGGCGCGCAGGTGGCAACTTCGTCGCGTTCGGGCACGCGGTTTTCAGGTGGGCGGCACTTCACCACGTTGGCTATGTAAACTGCGTCGCGTGTCAATCCCATGGCGACGATCATGTCCGTCAAAAGTTTTCCCGCGCGCCCAACGAAAGGCAGGCCCTGAATATCTTCGTCGTGGCCGGGGCCTTCGCCGACAAACATCAGCTCGGCTTTGGCGTTGCCGGTGCCAAAGACGATTTTGTTGCGGCGCTCGCACAGACGGCAGCGCGTGCAGTCACCAATGTCTTCACGGATGCGCTCCAGAGTATCGTTGGGCACACGCTCGAAGGCTTCAAACAGGGATGGTCCGTGCGCGACGGGCATGACATTTACTTTGGCGGCTGGAGCGGAAAACGCTGCGCGAGAAACCGGTAGAGGAGTTTTTGTTTTTGGCATTTGGGAAGTTGCGACCGGGCTTTCCGATGCGAGATTCCCTTCTTCGAGCTGTGGCACGGGATTCACTTGCGCTGACGCGGGCGCAGCCGCGCGCCCTTGCCGATTGTCGCGGTCGAGATAAAAACCGCGGATGTGAAGATCGTCAAAATATTGCAGCCAGTCGGTGAGTTGCAGCTTGCGTGCGGCCGCGGCGCCGGAGGCCATCGCGTTAACGGCGCACCGGAGCGGGCGTCGAGATCGCTGAGCGGAGGCGGACAAGCTCATCGAGGACGCGCATGGCGACATCGAACTTGCTCATTTTGGGGAGACGGGCTTCGGGGGCATCGCGGAAAAACAGCGTGACGACATTGGTATCGCCGTCAAATCCGGCGCCGGGTTCGGTGACGTCATTGGCCACGATCAAATCCGCGCCTTTTTCGGAAAGTTTCTTGCGGGCGCCAGAGGAAACGTCATTGGTCTCGGCGGCGAAGCCAATCACAAGGCGGCGATTCTTCTCGCGGGAGGATTCGCGCACGACATCCGCCAGGATGTCAGGAGTAGCTTCGAGTTCGAGCGTCATGCGGCCGGTGCCGCGTTTGATTTTCGTTGTTTGCGGCGCGGTGGGGCGGAAATCGGCAACAGCAGCGGCCATTATCACGGCGGTAGTTTCACTCAAGTGTTCGCGCACGGCGCGATGCATCTCCGTGGCAGTGCGCACGGGAACAAATTCAGTTCCATCGGGAGGGTGAAGCGCCACCGGCCCACTTACGAGTATCACGCGAGCGCCGCGGCGACGGGCCGCATCAGCAATCGCATAACCCATTTTGCCGGAGGAGCGATTGGTGAGAAAGCGAACAGGATCCACGTCTTCGCAAGTGGGCCCGGCGGTGACGAGAACAGTTTCGGTTGCCAGATCGTGCTTGATGCCCAGCGCGTCAGTCACCGCCAGCGCGATGGCCTCCACCCCCGCCAATCGCCCCGCGCCAACCATTCCGCAGGCCAGATAGCCTTCGTCAGGAGAAACAATGTGAACGCCGCGCGCGCGAAGCGTTTGCAGGTTCGCCTGAGTCGCGGCGTGCTCCCACATGTTGACGTTCATTGCCGGAGCCACAATCACCGGAGCGGTGGTGGCCAGCGCCAGAGTGGAAAGAAAATCGTCGGAAATTCCCTGCGCGAGTTTGGCGATGCTGTTGGCCGTGGCGGGCGCAATCACCAGCGCGTCAATGCGCTGGGCGACGGCGATATGCTCGATGGCGCTTTCCACGTTGGCGGGCGCGGCGCCCTCCGAGGAAAACATGTCGGTGATGACCTTGCGACCGGTGAGCGCGGCGAACGTGAGAGGCGCGACGAATTCCTGCGCATGCTGCGTCATGACGACCTCGACCTCGAGGCCCTCCTGCTGCAGGCGGCGCACCAGTTCCGCGGCCTTGTAGGCCGCCACCCCTCCCGTCACTCCTAAGGCCACGCGCATGGATCGCTCCGGCGCCGGATGCTAGCCCTTGCGGCGCTTCAGCTCTTCTTCCGAAGGGCCTTCCGCGAGGACTGGCAAATCAAATTCGAGAACCGAGTTCTGGAGTTCTTCCATCGCGATGCGGGTCTGCTTGGGAGAACGCGGATTGGCAATCAGAGGAGCGGCACCCATCATCAACTGGCGGGCGCGGCGAGCGGCGACCACCACATAGGCAAATTTGCTCTCCGGCGGACGATTTTGAACCGTCATCAAAGTTTTAACCTCCAAAGGTTTTCAGAATTCGCTCAACGACTGGCCGCGCCCGGCTGCTCCGGCAACGCGTCCCAAGTCCGATGGCGTGGACCTCGCGACCCGCACGTTCGAGGTCGTCGTTTACCACAATAAAATCGTAGTCCGCAAAACTTTCCATTTCCTTGCGGGCTTGCTGGAGCCGCCGCGCAATCTCGTCCTCGGAATCCTGACCACGCGAACGAATGCGCCGCTCCAACTCTTCACGTGATGGCGGCACTATAAATATTGTGACTGCGCCGGGTACCTGCTTGCGAATACTGGCCGCGCCCTGGACGTCAATTTCCAGCACCAGGTCGAGACCGCGCTCCTGCGCCAAATCCAGCCATTTCCGCGGCGTGCCGTAGCGGTGGCGCCCGAACACCTGCGCGTACTCCAAAAAGGCGTTTTCGCGCACCAGTCGGTCGAACTCGGCTTCGGAAACAAAATCATACCACTTTCCGGGGTTCTCCGTTGGCCTGGGCTTCCGCGTGGTGCATGAAATGGAAAACATCGTGCCCGGAAGGTCGAGCAGCTTCTGCACCAGCGTGGATTTCCCCGAGCCTGAAGGGCCCGAGATCACAAAGACGATTGGCTGCGCGCCAGGCGCCTTCACGCGCCCTTCACCCGATTTCTTTCCGGCAACCGCTATTCGTGCCGTGTCACTCAATGTTTTGTCCCTGCTCGCGCAGCTTTTCAATCTCGGACTTAATTTCCAGCGCCAGACTGGTAATTTGCAATCCTTCTTCTTCAACGCCGGGGGTTTTCGAGAGCAGCGTGTTGGCCTCGCGCTGCATTTCTTGCAGCAGAAAGTCGAGCTTCTTGCCCATCTCTCCGGTGCCTCCAAGCAATTTGCCAAATTGTTCCACGTGGCTGGCCAGTCGCGCCAGCTCCTCGCTGACGTCGCTGCGTTCGGACAGCATCGCCGCTTCCTGCGCCAGACGCGCCGGGTCCATCGCACCTTCACCCAGCAAATCGCGCAACCGCGTCTCCAATCTCCTGGCGTAAGCCGGGCGCGACCGCTCGGCAAGCTCCACAATTTTCGCGGCGTTCTCGTCAACTCGCGCCAGATGCCGCCGCATCACCTCGGCGAGCGCCCGCCCCTCGACAAACTGCATCTCTTCAAGCCGCGCTACGGCCTGCGTCACGCATTCCGCCGCCATCGCCGCAAGTTTTGCCGAGCTCTCCTCGGTCATCCCCCCCGCGGGAGTTCCCGGCGCGGCCACCACTCCGGGCAAGCGCATCAGCGCAATCAAGTCCGGCTCGCCTTGCAATCCAAATTGCTGCCGCAGGTTATCGGCCGATTGCAAATATGCCTCCGCCAACTCACGGTTGATCTGCACCGCTGAAGTGCCTACCGGATCCACTCGCAGATTGACATCCACATGCCCGCGGTGCAATCGGTCGCGCAGTACTCGCCGAATCTCCGTCTCCAGCGATTCCAATCCCTCCGGCAGGCGCAGATGAATATCCAGGAAGCGGTGATTCACGCTGCGCAGGCTCGCGCGCATCGACCAGCCATCTCGCTCCAGTCGCGCTTCGGCGAAACCGGTCATGGATTTGAAGCCCATCGGGCGTGCCGCGCTTTGTGCGCGTGGGGCGGGTTCACTCATGGTTGCGCCGCTCCCCTTTGCGCAGATGGAACCACAGGTACCGATGGCTGCATCGGCGCTTCCGCGTCTGCGAATTGCATTTCGTACAGCCGCGCGTAGATGCCTCCGCGCGCCAGCAATTCGTGGTGCTTGCCCATCTCGCGGATTGTACCCTCATCCAACACCGCTATTTTGTCCGCTCGCCGTATCGTGGAAAGCCGGTGGGCAATCACAAACACCGTGCGCCCTACCATTAGGTTCGCTATCGCCTTCTGCACCAGCATCTCCGATTCCGAATCCAGTTCGGATGTCGCTTCGTCGAGTATCAAAATTGGCGAATCCTTCAAGATCGCCCGCGCGATGGCCAATCGTTGGCGCTGCCCTCCGCTCAGCCTCTGGCCGCGGTCGCCAATCCTGGTCTGGTATCCATCGGGCATTTCTTCGATAAAATCATGGGCAAGTGCGGCTTGCGCCGCGGCCACCACGCGCTCCTTCGGCAATCCTGGCCGACCATAACAAATATTATTCCAGACCGTGTCGTTAAACAGGATCGTTTCCTGAGTGACGATGGCTATCTGCTCGCGCAGCGAACGAAGGGTTACGCCGGCGATGTCGTGGCCGTCAAAACGGACTGCGCCAGAAACCGGAGAGTGGAATCGCGGCAAAAGATTGACGAGCGTGGTTTTTCCCGCGCCGCTGCAACCAACGATGGCCACCACTTCGCCGGCGCGCGCGGTGAGATTCACATTCCGCAGGACGGGCGCATCCGGGTTGTAAGCAAAACTGACATTGTTGAGCTCAATGTCGCGTGTGAACGGCGGAAGAGACTTGGCGCCGGGCTGCTCGGATTGTTCTTCTTCCAGCGCGAGGAAATCGAAGACCTGAATCGTGGCGCCGCGCGCCTGCTCCAGTTGCTGGTAGAAAACACCGATGCGTTTGAGGGGCGTGTAGGCAAGCAACAGCGCACCCACAAAGCTTGCAAAGATACCCGTCGTCATTACACCGTGATTGATTCTGTCACGCGCCAAAATAACTGAGGCCGCGATTACGCATCCGGCAAGAATATCCATCAATACGCCATTGAGATTATAGGCAGTAATCCAGCGCATGTTTTCGCGAAGGAGCCGGCGGGCAGTCTCACGGAATTTCCCAACCTCGAAGCCTTCCATGCCGAAGGCCTTCACCACCCGATTGCCAGCCACCCCCTCCTGGATCATCTGGTTCAGTTCACCGAGCCGATTCTGACTCTTCTCAACGGATTTCCGGATAAGGCGTCCCAGTTTAGAGAGGGGTAGAAGAACCACAGGCAAAACAATCAGGGCTCCAAGTGCCATCTTCCATTGCAGGATAAACAGCACTGCGGTGTAGGCCATCAGGCTGAACCCCTGAAGAAAGAAATCCGCAAGATATTCGGACATGGCTACGCGAACTCGCTCGACGTCGCTTATCGTGGCAGACATCAGACGCCCGATAGGATGGTGCTGGAAGAATCCGATAGGCTGGCGGATGAGTTTGGCGTAAACGTTGTTTCGCAAATCCGTGATGGCCGAGAGCCCGATATATTGAATAATCATCGTGCCCACAAATTCCGTCAGCCCCTTGAAAAGAAAGATTGCCAGAAGCGCGATTCCAAAAACAGCGCCGGGATTGTGAATACTGTGCGGAAAGAATGAATTCAGGTAGATGGTGAGATTGTTCCAGGGCAGCGTGACCAAGGGGGTCGGCGCGGCGGAATCGGGGCTGTGCGGAACGAGGACGCGGTCCAGAATTGGCCGGAACATCAGCGCAATCAATGCGTTGCCCGCGCCGGAAAGCAGCAGGAACAGCGCGCCAACGGCCAGCCACGCGCGATAGAGGCGCACGGTCCCGAACAATCGCCGAAACTCGACTGGAATCATCACGGAATCGCGCCCCGCGCGGGCTTCATCCTCCCCTGGAGAAACCATACGGCCTTTGCGGCCGCGCCAAATTATCAATCAGCTTAGATGCCGGTTCAAATCGCGGTGCGTAACTTTTGCATGATAGCCGTGGCGCGCCAACGCCTTCCTGACCGCTTCGGCCAGCATCACGGAACGGTGCCGCCCGCCCGTGCAGCCTATCGCGATTGTGAGATAGCTCTTCCCTTCCTGAATGTAGTGCGGGATCAGATAAACCAAAAGATCCGTTATGCGCTTCAAGAATTCGTCCGTTTGCGGGAAGGATTTGATATAGCGCGCCACTCGCGGATCCTTGCCGGAAAATGGACGCAGCCGCGCGACAAAGTGCGGGTTGGGAAGGAAGCGCACATCGAAAACCAGATCGGCGTCGGCGGGCACGCCATAGCGATATCCGAAACTGACCAGCGAAACCAGAAGCGGGCGCTGGCCGCGCGTCTGGAAACGATCGGTGATGAATTGGCGCAGCTCGTGAACGTTGAACTTGGTGGTATCAATTACAACGTCCGCAAGCTTCTGGATCGGCGCCATCATCTGGCGCTCCCGCCGCAGTCCCTCACGCACCGGGCGATCATGACCGAGCGGGTGCGGGCGGCGAGTTTCGCTGAATCGCCGCAGCAGGGATTCCTCGCTGGCCTCGATGAACACCAGCTCGGCGGGGTATCCCTCGCGGTGAAGCTGGCGAATAGTTTCAGGAAGCTTCAAGAGCTGACTTCCCTCGCGCGCGTCCACCAAAAGGGCGGCGCGCGAAATTTCACTGGCTCCGGCGAAATGCATCTCACTGAAAATGGGAATCAGTTCAACGGGAAGGTTGTCAACGCAGTAGAAGCCCAGGTCTTCAAACGTTTTGAGGACGGTGCTCTTTCCCGACCCGCTCAGCCCGGTGAGAATCACCAGTTGGCGGTTTTCGCGGCTGGTCTTGCGCTTCACCGACGGGCGCGCCTATGCCTTGACCCGGCGCTGGTGCGTGCTGGGAATTCGGAGAACTTCGCGGTATTTCGCGACCGTGCGGCGAGTGACTTGAATGCCGGCTTCGCTGAGTTTCTTCGCGATGGCGTCATCGGTGAGCGGCTTCGACGAGTCTTCTTCCTCGATCATTTTCTTCACCAGACGTTTCAATGAAGAAAGCGACATGTTGCCGCCCTCGGGGCCGTTCACCGACTCAGAGAAGAACGAACGCAACTCGATGACTCCTTGCGGCGTGTGCGCATATTTGCTGGCTACGGCGCGGCTTACTGTGGAGGGATGCACGCCGACTTCCTCGGCGACTTCCTTGATCATCATGGGCTTCAAGTGATCGGGGCCAAAATCAAGGAATTCTCCCTGCCGGCGAATCACGGACTGGCACACGCGAAGGATGGTGTGCTTGCGCTGCTCAATATTCTTCAAGAGTTGGATGGCCGCCGTGAACCGCTCTTTCACGTAATTCCGAACGTCGCGGTCTGCGGCGTCGCGCGCGAGCAATCGGCGATACACGGGGCTCAGCCGCAACTGGGGCAAATCGTCCTCGTTGAGGAAAACCTGCCAATCGTCGTCCACCTTGCGGAAATAAACGTCCGGCTCAACCAGCCGCGGCTGCGTCTTGTTGTAACGCAACCCGGGGCGCGGGTCGAGCTTGCGGATCACGTCCATCGCGCGCTTCACAAGTTCATACGGACGGTTGAGCGCGCGGGCAATCTCCTTGAGTTGATTGCTTTGTAGCAGCTTCCAGAGCGGTGAATCGGGTTCGACCAGCGCGGCCGGCTCCGCAAGCACCGGCGGTGCGCTGCCATTTGAAGATACTGCGGATACCGCGAGGTCCACCGCCAGTTTTTCTTCGGTCTCCTCTATGTGCTCTGAATTCAATCCTTCCGATTCCGGCGTCGCCTGCTTCGCCCCAGCCGGATTACCCTCGGCGATAATCGCGGTGCTGGGCTGCGCTTCGGCAACCTTCGGATTCACGCTTCCGGCGGCCAGCGTTTTCTTGGGCAGACACTCGGAGACCAGTTGCTGCGCCAGCATGTTTTGCGGATCGAGGACCTTGAGCTGGATCAGCAGGCACTCGCGCAAATTGCGCGCGCCAACCCCCAACGGATCGAATTCCTGCACCACGGCCAGCGCCTCTTCCACGTCGTCCATGGTATAGCCGCCGTTCAATGCCACTTCCTCGAGCGAGGCCGTCAGATAGCCATCCTCGTCCAGATTCCCAATGATAGTTTCCGCGATTTCGCGGACCGTCTCGCTGCAAACGATCCCGTGCAATTGCCATTCGAGATGGTCGGTCAGCCCTTCCGGGGACGACAGGAATTTTTCAAAGGAGGGCCGCTCAATCACTTCCCTCTCGCGGTTGGATCCGTCATTCGTTCCGGAATCCAGATACTGGTAGAGCGCGGACACATCGAACTCATCAAATGGGTTCGCTGCTTCGGTTTCCGGCAATTTTTCCGTTTCAGCCTTCAGGAATGTTTCGGTGCTGTAGTCTTCACTGATGGGGGTTTCTTCGGTGACTTCTTCCAGAACGGGATTGGCCACCAATTCCGTGTTCAACATTTCGCGCAGTTCCAGCCGGTTCAGCGCCAGCACGCTCACCATTTGAACAAGGCCCGGCGTCAGAATCTGCTTCTGCGAAACCTTGAGATGCAGTTTTGGCTGGAGCCAGCTCATGGCCGAACTTCGCGTTGTGTCCGCGTTCTCCTAATCAAATCCTAAATAATCAGTGCAACCGGAATCGCTCGCCCAGATAGACGCGCCGGACTTCCGCGTCCTCGCTAAGCTCTTGGGGCGTGCCCGACCGAAAAATCTTCCCGCTGCTGATAATATACGCCCTATTTGTCACCGAAAGGGTAGCCGGAACATTGTGGTCTGTGACCAGCACACCGATGCCGCTGGCGCTCAAATCTCCAATCAGCCTTTGCAGCTCCACCACGGTCAGCGGGTCAATACCGGAGAATGGCTCATCGAGCAGGATAAATGCCGGCTCGAGCACCAGCGAACGGGCAATCTCCAATCTGCGGCGCTCGCCACCCGATAAATTATAGGCCCGATTGTAGCGGACTGTCTCTAGGCCCATTTGCGCCAAAAGCTCTTCCAGGCGGTCCCGCTCCTGTTCATTCGTAAGCGAAAGCGTTTCCAGCACCGCGCGCAAGTTTTCTTCGACCGTCAACTGCCTGAATACCGATGGCTCCTGAGGAAGATAGCTGATGCCGCTGCGGGCCCGGAGATACATGGGGAGGTCCGTTATGTCGTCGCCATCTAGCAGGACCTGGCCGGAATCGGGCCGGGCCAGACCAACCATGATGTAAAAAGTGGTCGTTTTTCCCGCGCCATTTGGCCCTAAAAGGCCAACTACTTCACCCTGCTGGATTTCCAGGCTGACGTCATTGACTACCTTACGGCCTCGATAGGTCTTGTTGATCTCGGTGGCCTGGAATCTCAGCATTGGGCTTCATTTCTTGACCCGGTATCGCGTGACGGTGCGCGAACCTTCATCCGACTCTACAAGAATCGTATCATCCGCTAGAAACAAGGTCAATTGACGGCCCTTGGTCGAGTTTCCAGCATCGTCGTAAAGTGTTGGATTTCCACCAGAAAGGATGAATTTACCAGCGACAGCATCGTAATCTGCCCGCTCAGCGGTGCCCCGACGGTCATTTTGCTTCACGATAACATTGCCCGTCGCCACCGCATGGTCCAGCCGTTTTGCGGCCCCCAATCCAGTTGATTGGGAGTTTGGCAATGATTGTGCTGGAGATTTCATCGAAGTAAAGAATAGATCGCAGGCCTGCCCGCCGATAGACCCCTTCTGCGATTCGGCAGTAAACCCCTTGTCCAAATGCACCATCGATTTTTCATCGAAGTACGTGAGCGAACCAGATCGGATCCGCCACACATCAGGTTTAGGTGGTGCCCCGGACGCGTCGGTTGGCACAACCTGCGCTCCGGATGACCCTTTGCCCGTCCCAGACTTCGGACTTTGAAATAGCGGGTTTGTTCCAGCAGCCGATGGCACCTGGACGAATACTGCACGCACATTTCCGCGAGCATCCAGTTGGTTCGTCGGGCGATTCAGCTCGATCTCGTCGGCCTCCATGATCGAATCGCCCTGCCATAGTCGCGCGTGCCCCGAATACACGGCGTGTCCGGTGGCCGAATTGCCTACCAAATGCTCCGCAATAATATTGGCAGGATCAGGTCCAAGACTGGGTGACATTCCCATTCCGCCGCCGGAGTTAGCATCTGTTTTTGTCCCGGTTGGTTTTCGATAGGTGGTCAGAACATTGCCGTCAGCGCGCATTTCATCGGTGCGCTGATTGAAGGTAATGGAGTCGGCCTTGGTCCGCGTCGCTGCATCGGCGGCCTCTGCTGATCCAGTAAGAGTGGCCAACTCGCTCGCGCGATCCATGTGCGCCTTAGCGGCCTGCCCGGAACGATCGGCGTAATGCAAGCGGACATTGCCGCTTTGATCCAGTGTGGTCCACTGCCCTTGCGTATCAAATTCCGCGGCCAAGTCCTGTGAAGTGGAAGTCTGTGGCAGCTTGCCTGGCAAATCTTGTTCCACCTCCGCGCCCCCGTGAGCCTCCATGTGCCTCAGATGACTGCGGTCACTGAAATCTGTTTCGATCCTCTCACCTTTAATTCGGAGGACGCGTTGTTGAGAGTTTGCCTGTCCGGGAATTTGTTCGTGCGAAATCATCGTCGCCGGCGCCAACGTGCGCGCGCTTCCAGGCCTGTAAGCAGGCCGCGTGCCCGGTTGCTTCGGTGGGGCAGGAACGAAGTCCATTACCATTGCCGCGGTTTCTATCGTGCGCGTGTGGCTGCCGCTGGTGGAATCAATTTTGACTCCGCCATTGGCGTTGAACGTCTTCGGCTGATTGAACTTGGGAACCATATCCAAATCCACGCGTGCGGCGGTAAAATGGTTCGTGTCCGTGGAAGTCTTGTCGTCCCCTACCACATTTCCAACTGCCGACAATTTCTTAATCCATCCTTCCGGCGCCAGATCCGCGATGAATTGATCCGCGGTAACAGACCCGCTTCCCTTTGCGTCGGCCGAGCGCATTTGCGGGCGGCCGTTAGAATCTCCTAGAGCCGTCACGCGACTGGCATGGAAGTCCTTGTCGAGATCGACGCTGAGTTGCGCTGCCCGCAATTCACGCTTGTATGGGTCCGCGGGTGTTGCCGCGGCCGTGGTGGCCACTTGCGCGCCCTGGTTCGGATGAATATCCTGTGTGGCCACAACCGGGCCGTCCAAAAACATCACCCGCGATTCTCGGCGAAATTCCACCCTGGAGCCCGTCAATTTCACGGGAGATGCCGCCATGGCCGCAGCCGCGGGGTCTTTCAGCGTGTTGCTCGGCGCGGCAGGCGTGAGATTCATTTCCACGTTCTTGCGCAAAATCATGATCCCGCTGTCGGAGCGGTAGGTCACACCTGTGGCTTTTCCATCGCCGCCCGGAAAAGTGAATTCTATCGGCTGATCGGTGGTCGCCTCACCCGAGTCCTTGTCAAATGTCACACCCTTTGTGGTGGCATGCACCACGCGGGCTTTCACGGCGCTTCCAGACGGTGCAGCCGAGACACGGCGAGATTCCTCGGCGCTTTCCAGGTCCAATTGAACAGCACCGGCGCAAAAGAAACGGTCCGGGTCGGCCAGGTACTCGCAGGAGTGTGTATGAATATTATCGGAGCGATCGCCTTTGCGGCCGAAAATGGTTATCCAAACATCCTCGAGCAAGGTGCGATTGGTGTCCTTGTAGACGGTGACGGTTGAAGCCCGGACCGTGAACAGCGTCTTATCCTTATCGCCGCTGGAATACGTAAATGTTTGCGAGCTCTTCTCAACCTCCGCCGGGACCGTGGGAGGCGAATTCTTTTGGGCGTCACGGGCTTGAAATGAGTGGCGAATGTAAACCACAACCATTCCCAATACCATCACCCCAGCGATCATGGCCGCCCAGCGAGCGTAGCGATTGGCTTGAGTGGTGCGCATAACCGGCTCGAATGCCATGCCCCCTTATCCATTCTAGAACAATTGCAACGGCGTGGAGAGGCAAACCCGGCAGGTCTATTCAGAGGAGGACGTGGAGGCCGAACCTGCGGGCACAATATCCGTCTTGACCAGAACTTCGTCAGCTCCCGCAACATCACGCGCAGAGGGCGTCAGGATCGTTTTGGGGCCGATGTAGATTTTCTCGCCTCGGGTCACGGCCAGCCGGACGTCGCCTTCGCTTACAAAAGTGGAAATATGCGTCGCTGCAGCCCCAGTGCCCGCGGTTGTCGTGGACGCGACAGACTTGCTCGATGTGTAAGGCTTTCCCGCGACTCCGGTTGTCCCCGAAGCCGGTCCGCGAGGGATTCCGAGGTGCGCCATCACGTGCTCCACGGCACGGGCAATCGCGGCCCGGTCCGGCGCTGCGGCATTGCCCGCCGCAGCTCTGGCGGATCCGGTTGAAGCCCCCGCGCTCGCATCACCTGCGGCTGTGGCCGGCGTCACGTTTCCATGGCCCGCGGCTGTTGAGGGGGTCACGTCTTCATGGCCTGCGGCGTCTGCGAGTGAGTCCATGCGCCGCGCGGCAGGAATGGTGCGGTGCTCGACCGCGCGCGACTCCCACGCCACCCGCCGGAGGTTCATAAGGTGCTTGGGTCCTATATTGTCGGACGTGATGTTTCCCCCCTGCGCCCCGCATCCAAGCGTCATCGCGGGAAACAGGTTGGTTGAGTAGCCAACGGAACCGTGTGTTGACGCGGTATTTACGCACACGCGAAAGGCGGGCACGGTCTCGCCAAATTCCCTCGCGGCGCTCGCATCCTGTGTGTGAATCGACGCCGTGTGTCCCATTCCTCCAAAACGCAACAACTGTGTGCACAGGGCGATGCCCGCGGCAAGATTTGCAACGGAGTAAAATGCCAGCACCGGGCAAAGTTTCTCAGCCGAAAGAGGGACCTGGCGGCCGACGGCATCCAGCCGCGCAATCAGGACGCGCGCTTCCGTGGGCACGGCAATGCCTGCAAGTTCAGCGATGTGCGGCGCGGGCCGGCCCACAACCTTTGGGCTGGGCGCGTGAAAGCCGCCAGGAAAAATCAACTCGCCGATGCGGCGCATCTCATCCTCGTTCAAAAAATATCCCCCCTGCTTGCGGCATTCCTGGAGGGCAGTTTCCTTCACCGATTCCTCGACGACCATGGCCTGTTCGGAAGAGCACAACGTTCCGTAATCAAATGTTTTTCCAGCGAAGATATCGGCCACCGCTTTACTCACGTTCGCGGTGTGTTCGATGAAGGCAGGGACATTGCCGGGACCGACACCATACGAGGGCTTGCCCGAGCTGTACGCCGCGCGCACCAGTCCCGTGCCACCTGTGGCCAGGATCAATCCAACTTCAGGTGCTCGCATCAATTCCTGCGTGCCCGCCAGCGTGGTGCGCTCCAGGCAAGTCACAAGTCCATCCGGAGCGCCTGCGGACGACGCCGCGCGGGCCAGGAGCTTGGCAGTTTGGCAGATGCAACGCGTAGCGGAAGGATGGGGACTCATGACAATCGCATTGCGAGACTTGAGAGCGATTAGCGTCTTATAGATCGCCGTGGACGTGGGATTGGTGCATGGAATAATCGCGCAGACAACGCCCACGGGCACGGCCACTTCCAGAATTTTCTTCTCTTTGTCCTCGTGCACCACGCCGACGGTTCGCATCTCTCGAATTGCCCGAAGCACATCCACGGCCGCAACACGATTCTTCAAAATCTTGTCGGGGACGTTGCCATAACCGGTTTCCTCAACAGCGGCGCGCGCCAGAGTTTCCGCCGCCGATACAGCCACCTTGGCGACCGCTTCCACAATCGCATCGACTTTTTCCTGGGAGAATTGGGTGTATTTCTGCTGCGCGGCGGCGGCTATCGCCGCCATTTCGCGGGCTTCCTGAATGGAGACGAGGTCGCGATCTCGCAATTGCACTGTAGGGTTCCTCGCCAAAAATCAAAAAAGGGGCGCAGCTAGCAGCGCCCCTACGAATTTATTTGTCTCTCGGCAGGCTTACTTCTTCGCTGCTTGTCCCCCGCCGCCGGGAAGAATCTTTTCCACGTGCTCGTGCGGGCGTGGGATCACATGGACCGCCACCAACTCACCCACGCGGCGGGCCGCAGCCGCACCGGCATCGGTGGCCGCCTTCACCGCGCCAACGTCGCCGCGCACCATCACTGTCACGAATCCCGCGCCGATATATTCCTTTCCAATCAGCACGACGTTGGCCGCCTTGACCATGGCGTCGGCAGCTTCGATGCTTGCCACCAGCCCTTTGGTCTCAATCATTCCCAACGCCTCGTAGGACATGCGTTCCTCGCTCGCGTGACGTCCGCTGCTTCCGGCCACCCGGAAAATAATTGCGCCGTCGGCCACGCTGGCCGCACGCGCGGGATGAGCCTAGCATGGGCCTCACAGTGAATCAAGGAAGGTGCGCGAGTGAAAGTGGGAATAACTGTGGAAAACCGGACAGACGGGGAGTCCCAGGATACAACTGGACGATCAGGGAGAGACCAATCGCCCCAGACCGGCGGAACAAACTCCGTCTCGCGTGCTGTTCTTCACGTTGTACATGGCCTCATCGGCCAGTTGCAGGAGCTGATCCTTAGTGCGCGAGTCCGAGGGGTACGATGCCACTCCGACGCTGGGGGTGATGTTTACGTTCAGCCCATCGCTTTGCAGCCAAACTGTTTCACGGATGAGTTTATGCAGACGGCGTGCGACCGTACACGCACTATCCTTTGAGGTCTGCGGAAGGAGGATTACAAACTCATCGCCGCCATAGCGGAATGCGAAATCAATCAACCGGCAATTGAACTTGAGCATTTGCCCGATTTCCGCAAGCAGCTTGGAACCCATCAGGTGACCGTGTGTATCGTTCACTTTTTTGAAGAAGTCCAGGTCGATAAAAATGAGCGAGAACTCATACCCATAGCGCTGCGAACGGTAGATCTCGGTTTCAAGGATGAAATGCAGATGGCGGGCGTTATACAGATTCGTGCAGTCGTCGGTGATGGTGAGTTCGTGAATGCGTTTAACGTGCCGCGCGTTCTCAATGGCGATGGCCGCAAAGTCCGAAAGCGCTTCGAGCAAGGCCAGGCTGCGGTCATCAAACCCTTCCGGGCCTACGCAGTTCACCAGCTCAATGACTCCCAGACATCGGTCGCGGAAACGCACGGGCACAGCTACGATGGATTGAGTTTCCGTGTTCGTTTTCTTGTCCAGCTGGGAGAAGAATCTTGTGTCCCGGCTCACGTCGGGGACGATCACCGCCTGATTGTTCTGGGCCACCCATCCGGCAATGCCCTGCCCCATCTTGATGCGCACTTCTTTCAGCGCCTGCGCTCCCTTGCCGATGGCCAGCTCGAAGTAAAGCTCCTGTTTGGCTTCGTCCACCAGAAGCATGGACCAGGTGTCTGGCCTTAAAAACTCGTCGATTTTTTCCATGATGGTGCGCAGGACTTGCTCAAGCTCCAAAGAGCTTGTGAGCGCCTTGCCGAGTTCATGGAATACGATTACTTCGCCGGATGGGCGTCCGGTGCGTGTTGTGCCAGGATTGCGGCGGCGTTCAACGCCTTCAAAGTTGCTTGTGTCGGACACTCTATTTTCCGGACCCGGAGCTGAATTGCGGGGCCGCGAACCGTCTCTCGCGGAGGGGCCATCATATTTCTTATCACTGATAATAGTCCTGCGCAATCGGCTGTTCGATTGAGTGTGACCACATGCCATACTTTGCGAAGGATCTGCGCTTTCCCATTTTGGGACTTGCACTTACGCAAAATATTTCGCGCGGATTGACACTCTTGGGAGCGCCGCCTATATTGAATCTCTGACGTTGCGCGGGTTACTCTCCACGCGAATTGGGCTTCAGCGCATCAACGAAATGCCAACAGAGAAAAAGGAAGTAATCAAGGCCGGGTTTGGCGAGCGACTCAGGCGTGAGCGCGAAATGCGTGGCATTTCGTTGGACGAAATCACGACCGCTACCCGCATTGGGCTGCGTTTTCTCGAAGCGCTTGAGAATGAGAGATGGGACCAGCTCCCGGGCGGGGTGTTCAACCGTGGCTTTGTCCGCGCCGTAGCGCATCACCTTGGTCTTAACGACGAAAACCTATTGGCCGAGTACACTTTGGCGACGGGCGACCAGCCGTCTCCATCTTCCAGCGTCGTCCGTGCTTCGGCGATCCCGGAATCAGGCGGTCACTGGTTCACCTGGGTGATTGTCCTAGTAGTGATTGGCGCGGTGGCGTTCGGGGCCTGGTATGGCTGGCGCCGGCACCTTGCACACAGGAATGTGTCTCACGTCACCACATCGTTGGATCTGCCCGACTCAGGTTTGCGGTTGTTGTGGCCCGGAATCTAGGCGAATTCATCGGAGGCACTCATCAGTTCCGAGACCGATCAACTCCGGGAAATGTTCCGCACAGGCCGCGCTCCTATCGAGCGCAAGCTCGCCGTTTGCACCGGAGCGGCGCCGCTCGCGCTAGAAGACCGGGCGGAATTGCTGGCCATCCTTTCCGCCGATCCTGATAAACGTATCGCGGAGAGGTCTGCCAATTCGCTGCTATCCCTGCCTTTAACCGCCTTCACCGCTGCTCTGGCTCGATCTGACGCGGCACCGCAACTTTTTGAGTATTGCGGAAACAATCTGATCGACAAACCAGAGATAGCGGGCGCTCTGGTTAGGCACCAGGGCGCCCCCCTTCCTGTGCTGGCAACGGTGGCGCTTCGTCTGCCGGAAGAAGAAGCCCGCGCACTGGCCAATGATCTCGATTTAATGAGTACGCGTCCTGAGTTGGCGGAAATTCTCCGTTCTTCGCCGGCGATTGCTCCGGATCAACGGCAAATGCTGGATGAGATGGGTCAGGGAGCGCCTGACTCAGCGGCATTGGCCGAAGTCCTCAAAGAGATTGAGGGGGATCAAGAGAAGAAACAGTCGCTTCTCCAGCGGCTTTCGCGCATGCGAGTGGTTGAGCGGATGCAATTGGCTATCAAGGGGGGCCGCGAGGAACGCATGGCGCTCATTCGAGATTCCTGCAAGGTCGTTCAACGCGCCGTGATGCAATCTCCCAAGTTATCCGAACGTGAAGTGGAAGGCTTTGCGGGGATCTCCAGCTTGAGCGAGGATGTTTTGCGCATCATTGCCAATGCCAGGAACTACCGCAAAAACTACGCGATTGTGCGCGCCCTGGCATTCAACCCCAAAACGCCGCTCGACGTTTCCTTGCGCTTGCTCCCGATGATTCATGTGCCGGAACTGCGCAGCTTGATGTCGAACAAGAATGTTCCGGAAACGCTGCGCACCACAGCCACAAAACTTTTCCGGCAGCGCACGGATAAAAAAGACTGAAGGTCCGCAGGAGATGGCAATCGCCGGAAGATGCGCCGTTTCATTATAAGTTAGAAGCGTCGAATGGCCGGGGCAGGAGGGTTGACATGCGATGCAATTCCATATTCCCCTTGAGATTGCCGAGAATTACTTCGGCGTCTCCACAAAACTCCCAAATAATCTGGCGGCACGCGCCACAGGGCGGCGTGAGCTTGTCGGTGTCGGTGACGACTGCGATGGCGTCGAAACCTCGCTCGCCTTCGGAGAGAGCCTTGAAGATGGCCACTCTTTCGGCGCACATGGTCAGGCCATAGCTGGCGTTTTCCACATTGCAACCGGAATAGATGCGGCCGGACTTCGCGCGTACCGCGGCGCCCACCCGAAACTTCGAGAAGGGCGCAACCGCGTTTTCCCGTCCGCTTCGCGCCGCAGCGAGCAAGACTTCCCTGTTGCCAGCTGTGGTCATGTGTTGGCCTCTGATTTGCCGGACTCCGCGGCGATGAGCGGGATTACCGCCCGCAGCAAAGCGACAAATTGATCTTTCACGCGCTCGCCCGTCTCCAACACCTCCTGGTGATTGAGCGGCTTGTCGATGATGCCCGCGGCCATGTTGGTCACGCAGGAAATGCCCAGGACCTGCATTCCCATGTGCCGCGCGGCGATCACTTCGGGGACTGTGGACATTCCCACTAAATCGGCGCCAATAGTTGCGAGGTATCGAATTTCCGCGGGCGTCTCATAGCTCGGGCCGGAAAGCGCGGCGTAAACTCCTTCGTGAATGGGGACTCCCAATCTGCGGCCCTCTTGGAGCGCGAATCCTCGAAAGGCCTTGGCGTAGGCATGGGTCATGTCTGGAAATCGCGGGCCGAACCTTTCGTCGTTGAGCCCGATCAAAGGGTTGGAGCCTTGCAAATTGATGTGGTCGCGCAGCACGACCAGCGCGCCCTGTTTGTAGCTGCGGTTGATGCCGCCGGCGGCGTTGGTGAGAATGACGGAGCGGATTCCCATACGCGCGAATACGCGCATAGGGAAAATTACTTCGCGGAGGGAATAGCCTTCGTAGAAATGCACCCGCCCCTGCATGGCGGCGACGGATATATCGCCGGAGTTCCCCGGCAATTTGCCAATGACCAGCTTCCCGGCGTGACCAACCGCTGTTGAGCGTGGAAATGACGGGATGCGCGCGTATTCAATGCGCGTAGCACCTGCTAGATCATCGCCGAAGCTCCCCAATCCACTTCCGAGCACGACGCCGATGTGCGGGCGGAGTTTGGTCTTCGAGAGGATGCTTTTCGCGGCAACCGCCGCTCGGACGAAATCCGGACTTGAGCGCGCCGAGCGTGTGCCTGTTGGACTCACAAGAACATCCCAACGATACAGGCGGACATCAGGTTGGCCATGGTGCCCGCAAGCATGGCGCGCAGGCCGAGCTTGGCGAGCTCTCCGCGTTTATTGGGAGCCAGCGCGCCGATCCCGCCAATTTGCATTCCGATGGAGCTGAAATTTGCGAAGCCGCATAGCGCAAATGTTGCGATGGTGAACGACCGCGGGTCAAGCGCCGCTTTCATGGGGCCAAGGAATGAAAACGCCACCAGTTCATTCAGCACCATGCGGATACCGAGCAAATCTCCGATAGCTACGCAGTCGTGCCATGGAACGCCGATTACCCAGGCCACGGGCGCGAATATCCATCCGAAGATTTGCTGCAGCGACGACGGGAACCAGGCCATTCCATGCGGGGCAAGCCAGTTATGCACGCCGCCGAGCAAACCATTGGTGAGCGCAATGAGAGCAAGAAAGGAAATCAGCATCGCCGCAACATTGATGGCCAGCCATAAGCCGTCGGTGGTTCCGCGCGCGATAGCCGAGAGGAAATTGTCGCCCTTGTGCTCGGCATTTTCCGGCAAAGTAACTTTACCTGCTGTGAGCGCCACTTCCGTTTCCGGCACCATCATTTTCGCAATCAGCAAAGTTCCGGGCGCCGTCATGATGACCGCGGCGAGAAGATGCTTGGCCTCCACGCCGAAGGCAATATATGCGGCCATAATTCCGCCGGAGACGTGAGCCATGCCGCTGGTCATCACGGTCATCAATTCAGAGCGCGTCAGGTCGGGCAGAAATGGCCGGATGGTTAGCGGCGCTTCAGTCTGACCCATGAAGATGCTGGCGGCAACGTTGAGCGATTCCGCGCCGCTCGCGCCCATGACTCGCTGCATCACCCATGCGGCGATCCGAATGATGAATTGCATCACGCGGAGGTAATAGAGAAGCGCAAAGAATGCGGCGATGAAAATAATCGTAGGGAGCACTTGAAAGGCGAAGATAAATCCCACGGACGATTTCTCCGCGCCGAGCGGCCCAAAAACGAATTCCGATCCGACGAAAGCGTAGCTCAGCAGCTTCTTCACGCCATCGCCCGCCACGCTGAGAATATGCTCGCCGAGTGTGAACTTCAGCGCGAAGAACGCAAACAATACCTGCAGGCTCAGTCCCCACAAAATTGTTTTTACCTTGATGGCGCGGCGATTCGACGACATCAGGTAGGCGAGACCCAGCATGGTTGCCAGGCCCAGGATTCCAGTGAGTCGCCCCATCCGTTGCCTCCGATTTCTGGTTGCCGAACTGCGGCGGGCTTAGCCGCCAATCACTTTGTGCACCAGCGGGCGGGGCGGCGGCGCCGCATGCCCGATCCGATAGCTTGATTCCACCAGTTGCCGCGCTTCGGCCAGGCGCGCACCCGAGTTGTAATGCAATGTGGCCAATGTCGCGCTACGCTCCACGCGATCGCCCAGCCGGCGGTGGAATTCCAGGCCGACGGCGGGATCGATGGTGTCTTCCTTTTTTTCACGGCCGCCGCCGAGAACGCCGCAGGCAACGCCCAGCCGTTCGCAGTCAATCCCAGCTACAAGACCCGCCGTTTGGCTGGTTACGTCCAATTTTGAGCGCGCCTGGGGCAGGCGTTGCGGATCGTCCACGATTCGCTCATCCCCGCCCTGCTCGCGGATGATCTCGCGGAATTTATCACGGGCGCGGCCGGATGCAATCATTTCCTCGGCCAACTTCCGCCCATCCGCCACGCTTGCGGTACGCTCGCCGAGGAAAAACATCCAAGCGGAAAGCTCAATGGACAGTTCGCGCAAATCAGCAGGTCCTTTTCCTTGAAGAGCTTCCACACATTCAGCAATTTCCATGGCGTTGCCCGCGGTGCGTCCCAGCGGCTGATCCATATCGGTGATGAGCGCCACCATTTTTTTGCCCATGCGCTTCCCCGTTTCAACCATCAGTCCGGCAAGATATTCGGCGTCTTCGATTCTCTTCATGAATGCGCCGGAGCCGGTTTTTACGTCGAGCACCAGTGCGTCAATTCCTTCGGCGAGTTTCTTACTCATGATGGAGGCGCAAATCAGAAATGGATTGTCCACGGTGGCGGTGACGTCGCGCAACGCGTAGATCTTTTTGTCGGCGGGCGCGATTTCTTCCGTTTGGCCGATCAGGGCGCAGCCGCATTTGGCCAGAACACGGCGAAATTCGGCGAGGGAGAGATTGACGTTGAATCCAGCGATGGACTCGAGCTTATCGAGGGTGCCGCCGGTGTGGCCGAGGCCGCGGCCGCTGATCATCGGCACTCGCAAACCACCCGCGGCCACTATGGGAGCGATGACCAGTGAAGTTTTGTCGCCCACGCCGCCGGTGGAGTGTTTGTCCACTTTGCGGCCGGGCAAATCGCTCCAGTCAAGAACTTTTCCGGAATGGAGCATGGCGTCGGTGAGCGCGGCGAGCTCGGCGGGAGTGAGTCCGCGAATCCATGCGGCCATAAGCCAGGCCGCCATTTGATAATCGGGAATAGTGTTGTGAGTGTAGCCTTCGATGAGGAATTTTATTTCTTCGGGAGTGAGCTCCCCGGCGTCGCGCTTCCGGCGAATCAGGTCAACAACGCGCATGCGCGACGAGGCTAGCACTGGCACTAAAGGGCGTCAACGCACCCCCATGCTTGGCACGGGATTTCTTAACTCAAGTAAGCGAGCTCAACGTGGGTTTCAAGATCCCGTTGCCGTCATACTCGTCAAGCCTGGGGAAGGAAATCGCGGGCAGTGTCTCCAGTGCCAGAACTCTCTGCTCATAGCGGACCAACTGAGCCGCGCGCTCTTCCAGGCTGAGACGAGCAGGGGCGTGCACCAGAAACGGCTCCAGCACTGAGAAACCGGTAAAGTACAGAATCCCATGGTGGATCGGAAAGAGGATCATGGACATGGGACCATTCAATCCGTATTCGGAAAACATTGGGGCCCGGCCGCCTGTAGTGACCGAACACATCGCCCGCTTGCCGCGAAACACACCGCGATCATAGTAAACACCTCCGCCGTAAATCCGGCGCATGGCAAATACGCGGTCCACCCAGCCTTTGAGGATCGCCGGTAATCCGAACCACCACAGTGGGAACTGAAAAATCAGGGCATCGCACCAGAACAGTTTTTCCATTTCCGCCGCAATGTCTTGTGCAAAGCCGCCGTTCTCGGTTGCGAAAATCTCCTCCTGCTGCTGACGCAGATAACTCGCGTCTTTGAAGGTTGTAAAATTGTGCCGGCCCGACACGGGATTAAAGCCCATACCATACAAATCGGAAACCACAACTTCATGACCGGCTCCAATCAGTGCAGTAGTTGCCGCATGGGTCATCGCGCTATTGAAGCTCGCGGGTTCGTGATGCGCGTGAACAATGAAAACTCGCATAGTCGTTTCACAAGGACGAATTGGAGCAACCGCCAAGTATCTCCATCCGACCTGTACGAAAATGGGATGCTAGCGGCTGGAACTAAGATTCAGTTGTTCTTGATTCAAAGCATGAACTTTTTGGGGCTGAGGATTCGCGCCACGGTACTGAATTCGATGCCTGGGGATTCAATATGTACACGCGTGCAAAGGATCATACGGAAACTGACGTGCTGCCAAAATCGGCGTGGAGGTCGCAGGTGCGAGTTCAGTTAGAAGTTTGGGGAACCGATACCGAAGGCGGAGATTGCTGGACTTCGGCGGCAACTTTGAGGATCTCGGAGTGGATTAGAGAATTTGAGGCGACGCATTCGCGAGCACCGAGTTGATATTGCTGGCCGGCGAAATCGGTGACAGTGCCTCCCGCTTCGCGCACTAGCAATGTACCGGCGGCGGTATCCCAAGGATTGAGGCCGAATTCCCAGAAGCCGTCGAATCGGCCAGAGGCGACGGAGGCCAGATCGAGCGCTGCAGAACCGGCGCGGCGGACTCCGTGCGAGCGCAAAGTGAAATTCCAGTAGTAATTGATATTGGGATTTTGCGCGCGCTTGTGCGCGGGAAATCCGGTGCCGAGGAGACTTGTCGCCAGTTTTTCGTTGGTGGAAACCTGGATGCGCTTGTTGTTCAAATAAGCGCCCTCACCGCGGACGGCGGTGAAGAGCTCCTGCGACACAGGTTGATAAACGACGCCGACGAGAAGTTCTTCCTTCCCTGGCGCGCCTTCCGCCAAGCCGATGGAAACGCAAAACCAGGGAAATCCATGCGCGAAATTCGTGGTGCCGTCCAGCGGATCGATGTACCAGGTGTGCTGCGCGCCCGAGGCTTCCGCGGCGCTGGCCGAATGCCGGCCGCTTTCTTCGGCCACAATCGCATGCTTCGGAAAATAGGTGCGCAGGCGGCTCATGATGGCCCGCTCGGAGCGGCCATCGGCCTGCGTGACAATGTCCACATCGCCCTTGTAATCAATTTTCACCGGCCGCGCGAGTTCGGTGACAAGGATTTCACCGGCTTCGCGCGCCGCTTCAACGGCAACTTCCAAGTAGGAATGCATCGCATTCATCGTAACAGAGCGGAGGTAGCGCAGCCATTCGCGCCGCGCGAAATTCTGACCATGGGTTAAGGTTTTTCGTCCGGAGGAATGTACGCCTGCCGGTATCGCATTTTGAAATCGCCCTGCACATGCAAATCAATCCTGCGAAGCGCATTCCCGCTGGCCTTGACTTCGGGATAGTAGCCAATGCGGTATTGGGTGCGGAGCTCCCGGTCGATCAGCGAAAAAATTCCATCCAACTCCGACGAGCCGTTGGGAAAATACATCGCGCCGCCGGTTGTTTCGGTGATGGTCTCCAGGGCGTGTTCTCCGGCGGTGTTGCGCCCGCTTTCTGTTTTCACCGGCCGTAGCACCACAGTGTAGAGCATCGCTCCGCTGCGCACGGCTTGATTGCGCGCCGTTTCATAGGAGGCCTTACTGGTGGATTCCCCCGCGTCGGTGACCAGCACGATTACGCGCCGGCGATCCGTCTTTCGTTTGGAGAGTGTCTGAGCGCCCAGATAAATGGCATCGTACAGGGCCGTCCCTCCGCCCTTCTTAACGGCGTGGACGGCGTGCTGCAGATGCGGCACATCGGAAGAAAAATCCGCAAGCACGTGCACATCGTCGTCGAATGAAAACACCGCCAGCGAATCTCCCGGCCGGACCACCTTCCTGATGAATTCGGATGCCGCCTGGACCTGCTGCGAGGAATCGAGCCGCGTGCTTCCGCTGGCGTCAATCATCAGCGCCAGATCGAGAGGAAGATGCGTTTCCGACTCAAATATGGCGATCTTCTGCGCGACGCCGTCATCAAAAACCTGGAAGGAATCTTTGGTCAGACCGGTGATCGGTTGGTTGTGCGAGTCCACCACGCTGGCAAGTATATTGACCAGTTCCACCGAAACGCGGATGGGTTCCTGCTGCGCGCCCGTGGGCACGGCAGAAATCCCAAGCGGAAATATGGTTAAGGGGGCAATAAGGGTGACGATTAGCAATATTTGAAAGGCTGGGGGTGTTTTTCTCATCTAAGAGTTGGATTCACCAGAGCGCGAAAAGGTTTTCGCGGGCATCCCCTCGCCATCCGCCCACACGGCGCCATCGCTGAAATGTTCCTGCTTCCATATGGGCACGGTGCGCTTAAAAGTGTCGATGGCGAACCTGCAGGCGTCGAACGCCGCGGCGCGATGCGCGGAACTCACTGCAATCAAAATGCTAGTCTCCCCAATTTCAAGCCGTCCAAGGCGGTGAAGCATCAGGATTCGGTCGATCGAATGTAGTCGGTGGATTTCTCCACAAATCTCGCGCATTTTTGTCAACGCCATTTGCTCATAGGCTTCGTATACGAGGAAAAGTGTCTTCTTGCCGCGCGAATTATTTCTGACGATTCCCTCGAAGACGACTACGGCGCCGTCGGCGGGAGCCTTCACCTGTTCGGCGATGTCGGCGGTGATGGGCGCGCGCACAATTTCGCAGACGTCCCGGGGCGCTGCCACCTCAGCGGCGGGTCCTTCGCCCCCGCTCACCGGAGGCAAGAAAGCGACCTCATCATCCGAGGCGAGCGCCGCGCTCCAATCCGTGTACTCCTGATTTACCGCGGCAGCCACCGACGGACGGAATCGCGCCAACTCCGGAAACTTGCGGCCATATCGCGAAAAAAGATCTTCCACGCGCGCGCCATCACCTAACTCGGCGGTGTCTTCCGCCAAACCCACGATTTCTTTCAACCGCCCGAAGAAGAGTACCCGCACACGCATGGCGGCATTTTATCCTTGCGCACTGTGATTGACCAGCGACGGGGCGGAATGGGAGATGCGACTCAATGCCTCTATATGTATTTCTACTTTTTCTTTGACTTTGGCTTTTGAGAATCATTGACGGGAAGCGGGTGAGTTGGGCCTCCGTTTGGACCATTCCCACGAAGCACCCCGCCGCCAAAAAGCAAGACGATTATGGCCAGAATTAGTAACCAATGAATGGGATGGATTCCCATGGCGGTCGACGGATTCTAGCTCTGCGCGTTAGAACTTGGCAATTCCTCTGTGGGTAACGAAAGCCTCCTGCGGCGGCGATTCCAATCATTTTGAAAATGCTGATGGCGTCGTCACAAATTGACATCACAAATGAATTGCAAACCTAGAAAGTCGCTGCAAACCCTTGACGCGGTTGTGCGCGCGGCATAGCCTGAATTCAACCAGCAAGGGAGATTCCGAGTAGTCGAGTGGGAGATGAAGCTTCATGCGCGTCCTGATTTCAGGCACATCGGGGATGATCGGCTCGGCCGTTTCGAGATTGATCGCGGAAAATGGGCACACCGTTTCGCGACTGCTCCGACCGCAAAGCCGCGTCGAGCATAAGGAAACCGATGTTCGTTGGGACCCCGCGGGTAATCATTTTGATGCGCGGGCGGGAGAGGGAGCGGACGCCGTGGTTCACCTGGCAGGCGCTTCCATTGGCGAGGGGCGCTGGAATGCGAGCCGCAAGGCCTTGCTGCGCAGCAGCAGGGTGGATGCGACGCGGCAACTGGTTGCCTCGCTGGCAACTCTTTCGGCGAAGCCTAAAGTTTTTGTGTGTGCGTCGGCTATTGGATACTACGGCGATCGAGGCGATGAAAAGCTGACGGACCACAGCGGCCCGGGCAGCGATTTTTTGGCGCAGAGTTGCCGAGATTGGGAACGTGAGGCGCTTCGCGCGGGAGAGTTCGGCGCGCGCGTGGCCATCCTGCGATTCGGGATTGTGTTGAGCATACGCGGGGGCGCGCTGCCGCGGATGTTGCTGCCGATCAAAATGTTTGCGGGCGGGAGAATCGGCTCAGGCCGGCAATGGATGTCGTGGATTACGCTTGCCGATGTGACCGGGATGATCCAGTTTGCGCTCGAAAAAAAAAGCGCCGGGGGAGCGATGAATGCGGTCTCGCCGAATCCCGTGCGTAATGCCGATTTCATCAGGGCCGCGGCGCGCGCGCTGCATCGTCCCGCCATGTTCCCCGCCCCGGCGTTTGCGCTGCGGCTCCTGCTGGGGGAAATGGCGGATGCGCTGCTGCTATCGAGCCAGCGAGTATTACCGGACAAGATGCAGTCACTTGGATACACATTTCAAGATCCGGAACTTGGCGCTGCCCTGAAGCGTGTAATCAGCGAACGGGTGTAGAGGGTAAACAGTTGGGGCGCGGCTCGGAAAGCCGCGCCCCGATCATGCGTACGGAACAATATCAATTCAGACGTCTATTTCACGACGGTGGCAGAAACTGATATTTGGAGGACCCTTCCGGTAACAGGGTCCGTTGTCGAAGTAGCTTCGATGGTTTGTCCATCGTGAATCAATAGGTTGTAGGCCGAAGAGAGGTGTTGGATAATTGGATTGCCACTACTGACCATCACCCCTTCACCCGGCAGCCCCTTGGTGCCGTCGTTGGCACTGAGGTACGACCTTTCGATAGAAAGGGCCAACCTGAACCGACCTTCACTTGCGGAATTTGCCGAGCAATCAATATTCGTCCCGATATCCATATACTGAAACTGTGAAGGCTGACCGGGCGTCACGGCACCGGTTGCGACGGGCACTCGAAGTCCGACGCGAACCTGCGAAGTACTTCTCCCACCCGAGTCGTCAGAATTGACGTAAAAAGTGTACGGCAGACTCGATATTTTTTTCGTCCCATCGAGTTCAGTAACGACCACGGTGATTTTCATGGGCGTAATCTTCTTTTGCTCAGCTGGGGGCGCCTGCTTGTCCTGCGCGCGCAATGGAGCCAGCATGCCGGCGAGTGCGATGAGTCCAACGGTTGCGAGTATGCGATTTCGAGCGAGCTTCATGGTTATCCTCCGTGTTCAAGTAATCCCCCTGCCGGGCAGGGGGGACTGAATTTCCGCTTGAATAAAAGAGTTAGTGGTTCTCTTGCTTACCTGGATCTTGTTTGCTTTCCTCAGCGACCAGCGGCTTCACTTCAATCGGTGCGATTTTCAGCAGTGCAAATTCACCTGACTGCACGGGCTTCAGCAACGAGGCGGCATCCACACGCCCGCTCTGAAGCGCGTTGACAAGGCGCAGAACGGCTTCGCGCTGACCCGGAGGGACGATGACCTCAGGATTCCGCGCCGGGATGTTTTTCGCCACCGTCACAGCAGAAATCTCGTTTTTTGGCCGGTGGGAAACGGCGAGACGATGCTCGACCCTATTCGGCTGCTTGCCAGCCGGAGCGGCCAGAACCGGAACTTGTTGCGTCGAAGGTTGAATTTGACCTGGGGCGTTCACGGATTGCACTTGAGGCGTGCGGACCTGCGCTTGCGGACGGAACGCGTACCAGAGCAGAGCGCATGCGGCGATAGCAAGGCCGGCGGTTGCCCATTGCAACCATGGAAAGGCGCGAGCCGCGCCCTCGGCGGCAATCTGGTGGCGCACACGAGCGAGCAACACCGGTGAGGGACCCTCCGCGACGAGAGCACCAACGCCCGCGGTGATCCGCTCCTGAAGCTCGCGTTGAAGGGCGAGTTCCTTTCGGCAGTCGGCGCAATTTGCCAGATGGGACGCAAGTTTAACGTCGCCACCGGGCGCGATTGCCTCTTCGATCAGCGCTTTTTCAAATCTTTCGCAAGCCATTGCAATTTCTCCGCCAACTGCTTTCTAGCCAGATGTACCCGCGACTTCACGGTGCCTTCGGGCAAGTCTAGAAGGTTTGCCACTTCCCGCGTGCTGTAACCCTCGATCGCCGCGAGTACGAGCGCCTGCCGCAACTTCTCGGGCAATTCGTCCATCGCGCGTCCCAGGTGCCCCTCGAATTCGCTCGTCGCCGCAATCTGCTCCACGCTGCGCTGCGGCGCATCCAACATTTCCGTCACTTCCGCCTGTTCGCGCTTTTCGCGGCGACGCGCGCCGCGTTGCTTGTCGAGCGCCAACCGCCAGGCGATGCGGCAGAGCCAGCCCCGGAATGCGCCCCGCTCCCGCAATTTGCTGTAGCCGCGGTAAGCGCGAAGCAAAGCTTCCTGGGCGACGTCTTCAGCATCGGCGCGGTTGCGCAATACACTCAAGGCCAGGCGAAAGGCGAGCGCGGCGCCATCGGCCAACTGCTCCTCAAATTCGCGAGCAACATCAGCCGTGCGGGTAGCCTCACTGGTATCGCTCTTGCCCTGCACTCGGCTCCCCGGTAATGTGGCTTCCAGTGCCTGCATTGCGGTCCCAGTGGCTAGACGCCGCGTCTCCACAGTTGGTTCAATGGGGGTTGGTTCAGTGGGCCAGTCGAGTCTACGTGGCGGAGACATAGGGGTATTGGCTAATTACTAGAGGTCGAGCTTTTCTAAGAGGGCTTCCAGGTTGGAATCATCCACAACCAGGTCTGGCCGCAACGTCGCCAAACCCTCAACCTCGTCAAAGGCTTGAAATAGGCGCATTTTCGCGACTGCATACTCTTCCGTACCGCTCAGCTTCCGGCCCTGCCGCTTGGCCCACTTGTCCACAGATGATTGCTTCACGAAAACACTGAGTGGAAAATTTTCATGACGGTCCACAGACACGATGTACACATAATCCGTACCCAGTGTGAGCCCGCGACGTGCCTTGCGCACTTCGACGAAGGCGTATTGGTAAACGGCGCCTGTTTCCGCCGAATGGCTTTTGATCCGGTGCGCAACTTCGGGGCGAGCCACGAATCAATTATTCGCTGCGCACCATGGGAAGTCAATGAAACGCCTGCTCGACATCATTTGATTCTTCGGGATGCCGCTGCTCGGCGTTTGACGTCATATTGGATGCGTCCGTCCTCGTATAGGGATCTGCAGACGCCGTGCGTCGATTTGGAACTGTACCGCCGCCGAACACTCCCGTTTTGAAATTCAGCCTCCATGTTCCTCGAAACTCAAAACCACTTTTCAGTGTGCATCTATTTCGTCCGGAGTTGGGGGGGGGCCCCCAAACTTTTTTGATTGTTAGACTTGCCTGACCCAAATTAGATTTTGGGAACTTGAATCAGAAGTTCCTTTCCGTCTTATCGACTCACAAATCTTTGGCCACAACCTTGCTTTGAGCAGAGTTGTGGGGAACAAATCTGATGTCCGCAAAATTGAATCATCAAAGATTCGCCGGCCTTTGCTCTGGGCGATGTCGTTTGCACCCGGCATCATGGGGTGCGCGGGGGTTGCGGGGGGCCCACCGCCGCCCCCACCGCCCCCGGCACCCATCACAGTTTCAGTCACGCCCAACGGCGCATCTCTCCCGCTAGGAGCCACGCAGCAGTTCACAGCCACAATCACGAACACCGCGAATACGGCCGTGAGTTGGAGCGTCAATAGCACTCCGGGCGGAAATTCGGTAGAGGGAATGATTTCCGGCGGTGGTCTTTACACCGCCCCGCAGAATTTGCCGCAGCCGGCATCGGTCACCATCCAGGCCGTCAGCCAGGCCGATCCCACCAAAAGCGCCAGCGCCACTGTGACGGTTACCAGCGATGTAGCCATCACTGTTTCGCCGGCGGTGGCAAATGTGGAGTTGGGGGCCGGTCAAATCTTCACCGCGCACGTCTCCGGCTCCGGCGCTCCCAATACAGCCGTGATTTGGTCTCTCGCAGGCGCGGGCTGCAGCGGCGTAGCCTGCGGCACGGTGGACGCGAATGGCAATTACCTGGCGCCGCAAGTGCTGCCTTCACCCGCACTCATCACCCTGTCCGTGCGGAGTGTTGCGGACCCGTCGAAGACCTCGACCGCTTCCATCACTATAACGAGTCGCTTTACTTTCACTGTCAACGGTCCGGCGTCTTTGAATGCAGGCGCAACAGCCACCTATGTGGCCACTCTGACCGCTGTCCCCGGATCTAATCCAAGCGCCGCAATTTCCTGGAGCCTTTCCAGTGCGAACTGTTCGGGTGCTGCATGCGGCACAATTTCTGCGAGCGGTTTCACGGCCGTTTACCAGGCTCCCGTCGTGGTCCCATCGCCAGGCTCAGTCACGGTCATTGCTACGCCCGCAGCGGACCCATCGAAAGCAGCGTCCGTCACCGTGGCAATCATCCCGCAGGTGAGCGTTGTGGTCTCACCATCAACGGCGACACTGGCGCTGGGCGCAACACAAAATTTCACCGCGCAAGTCACGGGCGCCTCCAACACAAGCGTGGCGTGGGACGTGAATGGCGTCCTCGGAGGAAACTCAACTGTCGGCACGATCGTAAATTCAGCAGGATCAACTTCAACCACTTACACTGCCCCCGCATCATTGCCAACGCCGCCCACGGTCACCGTCCACGCGACCAGCTCCGCGAACCCCAGCGCCACAGGCAGCGCCAGCGTGACGATTTCCAGCACTGTGTCTCTTGCACTTACACCATTGAGTTCGACTCGCGCGGTCAACCACCGCCAGATGTTCACGGCCTCAATCTCAGGGACTCCCAATACGAACGTCACGTGGCTGATCAATGGAATCCCGGGCGGAAATACAACTGTTGGACAAATCTGTGTCCTGGCATCCAACCCATGCCAGCAGGTAAGCTCGGCTCCTGCGGGCAGCGTGGAATACTTGGCGCCCGGGGCCACTCCCTCGCCCAATCCCGTCACGCTCTTGGTCACCAGCCAAGCCGACGCATCGCAATCCGCAAGCGCCCAGATCACTGTTCTCGCGCACATTGCGCTAAGCGTCTCGCCTCCCGGCGCTACCATCTCGCCAGATGCCAATCAGGCATTCGTGGCCACCGTCCTGGGCACCGACAATCAGAGCGTGACCTGGAATATTAATGGCGCGGGTTGTGCCGGCACCGGCTTGCCATGCGGCAGCATTACGTCAACAGGTGTGTTCACGGCGCCGGTCTCCACGCCATTGCCAAACGCGATAAACATCGTGGCCACCAGCTCAGAAGACACCTCTCAGACAGGGGCATCCAGCATCACCATTGCAACAAACTCCATCATTACTCGCTTGCTGCCCGCCAGCATTTTCGCGGGCGCTGCCGGAGGCTTCACCCTTCGAGTGCAGGGCGGAAATTTCGTGACCTCCGCTCCCGGCCCTGGCTCCGTGATCCAGGTTGCCGGCGCGCCGCGGCTCACCTCTTGCGACACTCGTGGCGATTGCACAACCACACTCTCCGCGGCAGATCTTGCCGTCCCCGGGAACCTGAGCATCCAAATTCTTAATCCCGACTCAACTTCCTCCAACGCGGTGATCTTCGTCGTGGCCCAGGAAACGACGATTCCAGATGTCATCGCGCTGACCACTGCAAGTCCCATCGCGAATGGAAAAGACATAGCTGTCGTCGATGCGTCCACTCTCGGTTCCTTGGCCCCGCAGCCCAACATCACGTTAACCGTCGCGGCGATGGGTCTTTTTTCGGTGAGCAGCAATGCCTGCACTTTGGGCGCGAGCCCGATTGCCCTCATACGCCCGGCCAATGGAACAGCAATCATGGACATCTGCATTTTCTCGGTGAGCGGCCTCGACCCCGCATTCGCTTACACCATCACTGGCCCGGCGCCCCCCGACCTAACCATAGTCGGCGCGCAGCCGCTGGGTCTTGGAATTGTAGATTTGAAGATTTCCATCCCCAGCACCGCCGTGCCCGGGCTGCGGTCCCTGCTAGTGGAAAACTCCAACAAAGACAAAGCTGTCGCATCAGGCTCCTTGGAGGTGAAATGAATTCGCCGAACCGTTACTTCAAGATTTTTTTCGTTGCGGTGATGTCCGCCACGTTGCTTTCCGGCGCGGCAATCGGCACGACTCTGGTGCGGATGGACTTGATTGCGCTGGCGCATTCCGCAGAGGTCATCGTGCGCGCGCGCTGCATCAATTCCGAAGCACGCTGGGAGTCCGGTTCCATCTGGACATTCGACGATCTCGCGGTGGTCGAAATTTTCAAGGGATCCCCGTTGCAAAGACTGCGCATTCGATTGGCCGGAGGCCGGGTAGGGCATCTGGAAACGAAAGTGGATGGTGTGCCCCACTTCGTTCCCGGCGAAGAATTGGTCCTGTTCGTCGAGCATAATTCTGCGAGCGACTACAGCATCACCGGTTGGGAGCAAGGAACTTTTCGCGTCCACCGTGATACGACCGGAGAAGCACAACTCACGCAGGACAGCAGCCACTTGGCTGTGTTTGACGCACGCACGCGGCAATTTGCGACCGCCGGTATCCGCAATATTTCTTTAAGTGAATTTCGAGAAAGACTTTCCGCGGCACTTGGCGCACCGGTTCCTGAAAGGCTGGAGGGGCAACGATGAATAACGACCGAATTCCGAGGAGCGTTTCACTAAAGAAATTGGCCTCGTCCACAATCTGCATGCTGCTGGCCATCTACACCGGCGCCACCCCCGGCGCGCGCGCGTATTCTTTCGGCTACACGGTTGCCGATATGCGCCTGCCCGCGGTGCAATCGGGCGGCACCGCCTGTCCCCAACCCGACCATTGGAACACGAATCTTACCGGGGGCATCAACCGTCGTTGGAGCACCTCGCTCGGCGGAAGCCCCGTGACTATTCTCACCCTCGACCAGACTCCAGCCGGTCAGGTGAATGAAGTTGAGTCCGCTATTTCAGAATCCTTCACCGTGTGGACTGGTGTGGCGGGCACAACGCTTGCTCCAGCGTCACTCGCGCCCTTGCAACGAATTGCAGACTCCGCGCCGTGCAATTCCGCTGACGGACTGAACACTGTTTGCCTCAATCAGAACGATCCCGCATTCACAACGGGCGTGCTTTCTTTCACGCGAGTCACCACCGCTGATTTTATTGGTGATCAGCCGGTGCCAAATCATCCGGCATCTACTTTCGTGGGTGAAATTGTGGATGCGGATATACTGATCAACCCCACGGGAAACGGCGGAGTATTCGCGACTCCCCCAGCGCTGGGTGCAAATCCACAGGCCTTCGACTTGGAATCGATTTTGACCCACGAACTTGGCCACTTCTTTGGCTTCGAGCATTCCGGCGTTTGGAGCGCGGCCATGTTCCCAATCGCCCCGCCGCCGGGAGCATTCCTGGCCCCGCGTCCGTCCGCTCAGTCGCCTGACGCTCCGCTTGCGGATGACGATCGCGCCGGTCTGCGCGTGCTCTATCCCGATTTGACCGACGCGGTCCATACTGGCCTCATCAGCGGGCGCATCGTGCCCGTAAATTCACTTTCGCTCGCGGGTCAATCCGGCGTGACCGGAATCTTCGCGGCCCAGGTTGTGGCTGTGGATAACGCCACGGGCGCGGTAGTGGCGTCCGTACAGGCCGGCTGGTCGTGCAGGGGCGCTGGCCCACTTGTATTTGACGGCTCTTACGCGCTTCAGCGCCTTTTGGTCGGGCCTTCGCAGAGTTATCAAATTTATGTGGAGCCGTTCACAGGCCCGGAAGATTCTTCGGATGTCGCAGGGAATTTGGTGAATATATGCCGAAACTCGCTGACTGACTCCAACTGGCCTCAGGCATTCTCTTGCACGGTCCCCACTGTCTCCACCAGCTTCACGGCTCGAATCCGTCCGCCCGGGTAAACTGAAAATGAAGACGCCGCCGGTTGCACAAAACCGGCGGCGCTCCTTATTGAGGACTGCACATGCCCCTGGTCAACTAAGCCAGTCAACCCACTTCTAGTTGCACGACTTGCAAACCCACTGAACACGCGTGACCACTGGATTGGAGGCGGTCGAAGCCTCGACGCCAGCGGGCACAGTCGTAACAGCGGTTGAAGGAAACCACGGAGGAGCAAAGTTTCCGTTCGCAAACCGCCGATCAAAGAAGACGTTTCGGGTCGTGGTGTTGATGTTCTTGATGTCGTTCTGGATGCGGCCGCCAACGATGTTAAGCGTGTTTATGGCACCGCCCGTATTCTGGAGACCACCTGATCCACCAGCAACGATTGTCGCGACGGAAGCATCGATTTCAAGGTTACTGCCGCCCGCCACGTTCATATTAATGTTGCCGCCGGCTGTAAAGATCCCGAGGACCGAGTTGTCAGGAGTTGTATAAGGAATCAGGGTGTCCGCGGGTGTCCCATTGCAACAGGCGGGAGTTGTTCCTGCAACGATCTGATTTTGCGTGGTGGTTACTGGCTCAGTCTTATACGTGATGTTGCCAGTGATTGTAACGTCGCTGGCCGCGGTGACGGTGACTGCGGATCCGTCCTGGACGGAAGCAGCCCCGCTTCCCGCGAGCGAGGTGATGGAACCGTCCACAAAAACCATTGCCGCCTCTGTTGGTGGATTGGCGTTCAAGTTTTGTGGTACCCCAGTCATGGTCACTGTGTTTCCGCCGGTCGTGAATATGGTGGTGTTGGCAGTCAGGTCAACGGTAACCGTCGAGGTCGTGCCGCCCTGGACGATCGTGAATACCTGTTGTTTGTCCCCATTGTATGGGCCGGAGTTTGGGATCACCGCTGACATGGTTACTGTGGCGTTCCCCTTCACGTAGACGCCGCCGCCGGTAATACAATGTTTCGTTGCGGGACCCGGGCAAGTTCCTACGCCTCCCGCCACATAGGGCATATATACTCCGCTGGCTATGCCTCCTGCGAGGGGCCAGACTGATCCCGCTGCGGTTGTCATATTATTGGCGAACATATCCGCGTCGGTCGGAGCCGGCGGAGTAGCCGGTGGAACAACGCCATGTTCGCCCACTCCCTTGCCATCAATGGCTGCCCACTTCTGACTATACGAATCAGTTGGAAGTGGAACGGGAGGCTGACCCAAATTAAATCCATTCTGAAATGTTGGGGCAATGGTTACCCCGCCGCTGGAGTCAGAGGGCCCTGCGATTTGGTTGCATCCACCGCCGAATTGATATCCCGCGTCCGCATTGGCGCTGCCGACGGCGTCCGTGAAAATGTACTTACCGGCGGTCCCAAAGTTCCAAGCGCCGTTGGTGAAGACAGGCCCTGAGATTGTCCCTGGAACCAGAGTGGACCCATCACAAATCGCGTATGTATTGATGAACATACCCCAAGCAGCAAAACTTTGATTGGTAGTAGTGCCCGTGGGTGGGCTGATATTTACGGTTATCTGGATGTTTCCGTTGTCCGCGAGCTCGCTTTGTTCGTTTCCCTTCACCTGCCCATAAACGTCCACCGAATAGTTATATGTGTACTGGAAATTATTAATGGTGTAACAGTTCGTCAAGATCCCGGCCACTGTAGAGCAAGTTGAAGCGGCAGGTGGCAGTGCCGTACAGGTATAAGGGCCTCCTGCGGGCGGTGCGCCGACTGGTGAATAGCTCAGATGGCAATTGGCGAACGAAAACGTCGCAGGGACGCTGGAATTCAGCTCGAATTGGCCCGGCCAAGAATTCGCAGCTTGCCCGGCGGCTATGGATCCCCATGAGTTATAGGTGGTGTTGACGTAGGTTTGCACCGTCGCATCCGATCCCGCCGGAAGTGGTTGGCTACCGATGGTGATCGTGGCGGGCACCAAAGATAGGGCCTGGTTCACCATGGCCTGCCGCGCAATGTTGATGCCCGAATCGGCGGCGTAAAAGGCGCCGCGGAAATTCCGGTAGTAGCCGCCGATGAATGTCTGCGAGCTTAGTGCGATCACCATGCCCAAAGAGAGGACTGTCAGCAAAGTCAGGATTAGCATGGTGTAGATCAAAGCAACGCCGCGCGTTGACCTGTCCGCCATTTGCATCTTTTCTATTCTGGTCATGTCGTTTGTCGTTTTCATGGATTACCTCAATCCGCCATGCTGAGATTGCGGGGGTTGATTACGATCGCCAATCCTTGAATCTGGTACGGACCTGAATCGAAAGTATTCTTGAATGTGATCGCGCTGTTGTTGGCGCTTGGATTTGTTCGTCCGATGATAGACACGCGGATGGAACGGATAATGGAGAAGTCATAGGTCCCGCCGGCGGAAGCACCATAGGAGCAGGCATTGTAGTTGTACGTGCCGTAGCCGCCCGTGGATGTAGACGTGTCGGACGTAGAGCTGCAATTCGCCGGAAGATTGGAGGTAATCGAATCCGTATTGTGCGTGTCGTTGTAAAGCGCTGCGCCAATCCGGAATCCAATCACCTGGTCGGCAACCAGAGTGGTAACCCCCGCTTGCGTCCGCATCAGCTGTGGGTCCGCGGTGTTCGCGGTATTCACGGAGTAAGTGATCGGTTGCAGCCTCAGTATCCAATCCGAATTGCCAAATACCGTCCCGAGTTGTGTATGCCCGTTGTTACTTGCCGAGTCGGTACTGGAGGTAATCCCCAGGTAATCGTTGGCTACCGTGTTAGTACCGTCGGCATTCGTCGTCGTGAAGGCAAGCGAGACCGCCCCGCCAGACACAGTTCCGTTGGCTGTGAGTTTGATGGTGGTCATCAACGATCCGTCAACCGCCAACAACATCAACTCGTCACCCGAATGGTAAAGCCCCGCGAGAGTGGTCAATTGTCCCGCGGTTAATCCCGGGGTGTAGAGAGCCATCGGGGAAGCGGTCGTACTGATTGTCCCGTTGAGTGCGCCCAGATGTTGGGGGGCGGTGTTTGGATCTACGGTGATAAAATTTAAAGTATCAAAGCAAGTGGCCGCGTAGGTAAATGTAGCGTTATCCCCACAGCTTCCGGTGACAGGCACGGAATTCTGGATGGTGATGCCAATGGGCCAGTTGGGAATGTTGGTGCCAGGATAATAGCCGGTTCCGGCATTCACGCCGTCCAATTCCATTTGCGTCACGGCTCCCTGTAAAGCCAGGTTCAGACCAACCATGGTCTGCTGCTGGCTGAACAAGGGGTCGTTCTTTCGGAACAGGGTGAAAACCGCGGCCATGACAATTGAAAAGATCGACATGGACACCGCAAATTCCAACAGGGTGAAACCTTTTGACTGCCCGTTGTTTCGATTTTTTTGCATCATCAGCCTCGTCATGGACGCACCACGCTCATTTGGAAATTGACCCCCGGCGCAACGGACGCATTCTCAAGGAACACATACACGGTGATCCGCCGCAGTCCGTTGATCGGCTGATTAGCCTCGATAACCCACCGCCGCTTGAAATAAATGGCTCCGTTCACCAGACTGGCTCGCGAACCGGTTTGAGTCACGCTAATGGTCCCGTTGGGTTGCTGCGCGGTCGTCGTATATTGGGGATTCCCATTGACGTCCAAACCGCTAACGGTTTCCGATACTGACCCGGAGGTTGGCGAGAAAAAAATCTCGTCAAAATAGTCCACGTTTTCCGTCGTCGCGTTGGAGGTGACGGTAGCAGAAGTATCCGCCGTGATGCTTCCCGCCGTGTTGCCAACGGTGACCGCCACGTTGGGATCTCCCGCCGGGAATCGGTTCAAGTCTTCCAGTTTCTCGGTGGCCAGCGCCGCTGCCTTGGTCATGTATTCGGTCGTGGCTGTCCCCGAAACGGTTGACGCCAGGAGTGCGGCAACGGACGCGAGACCAACGGCAAGGACAAATAGTGCTACGAGCACCTCTGTGAGGGTAAAGCCGCCGGTTTTAGACCTACTGAACTGTGATCGATCCATAGTTGGACACCGTAATGGTTTTGGTCCTTCCCTTGAAGCTGATCGTAAATGTTTGGACATTCCCCGCCGTCGCTGCGACGGTGCCATTGCCCTTGAATTGCAGCACTGTCCCCGGGTTTATTGTTACCGCCGAAGAAGTCAACGGGATTGCGGATCCCACGTTTGCAAATGAATTGGTCCCGGGCGGCTCGCTCGCGACTTGATAGGTATTGTTGGTCGAATTGAATGTAAGCTGGAATGGATAGCCCTTCATAATGGCCTGGTATCGTGTGGTCTGAATCGCCCAAGTCGCCGCGTCTGACGCAGCGCTCAGACGAAAAATGTCCGCCGTGCTGAACATCGCCGGCATGGCGAAGGCGACCATGATGGTGACCAAGGCCAAAGTGAGCGCGGTTTCCAGCAAAGAAAAACCTGCGCCTGTTAGCCGCGCATTTCGGCTGTCATGCGGACGCTGACTTGAACGGTTTTTTCCCGTCACTTGCATGGTTTGCCTGTATTCTTTTCGCACTGATCTGGTTCCTCGCCCTGATTTACTTTGGGAAGTTACAGCAAAATCCTTAAGTCTCGGCCTATGGAAGTGCACATAGGGGGCCAGACGGGACAGCACCTAAGCGACTGACAATAAAGAACTTATTTAGATGTACAAAAGCATCCAGATAGATGGAGCCTTGTTCCTGGGTAGAAAGGTGACGAATCGGGACGCCAAGTCATGCAGATACCGAAGCCCTTAGTATTCGATAAAATGAAAAGAAATCTAACTACATTTGGGGATTAGCTGGGAAACAAATCTCTGTTTGCCGGACATTGAAAATCACGGGGTTGTGGTCTCACTGTCCTGTCCAGCCATCGAACAGGAGCGACTTAAGAATCGATCCTATTTTTCGGCATTCGTCAGAATCTGGACCAACTGAATGAATCCATCATGAAGTTACCCACTGTTGCTATTGGATTTGATGAAGAAGAGCCCGCAAGCTGGCGGTCGTAGTAGATGTTTACACCTCCTGAATCATTAATCGTCGAACCAACCAGGCTTCCATACCAGTTGGATCCTCCGGCGAGGCTGATCGGAGCATTGGGGGCATAAACGGTTGCTGCGGTCTGGCTTCCACCGGCGAGGTTCAGTTGTTGCGTTCCCGCGTAAAGGAATTGCAGATTGACCGGGCTCGGGACGCCGATTGAATTGACGTTCGTGACGCCTCCCCCGGCAAAACTGAGCGGATTCGCCTGACCTTGCCCGGCGATGTTGACAATGACAGGAGTTGCATTATTGACGCCCGTGGAGAGCGTGGAATTCCCCACGATACTGATACTGTTTATCGAAAACGATCCACCGGGAGAGAGAGTCACCTGCGCTCCTCCCGAAAGAGCGATGTTGCCGTACGTACCTGGTGCAAAAACTAAGTTTCCCGCTACTCCGCTGCATATTGTGACGCTCAGACCCAGGGAACTGCAGGTGCTGTTCTTCGTTATCTGAATGGTGGTCGTTGGAGGTAGCGGGCTCGGCAGAGCGGGCGTGGTGTCAACGACGGCCTGCGGCAAATTTACCAGTCCGCCTGTAACGCATGCTGCGGGGGGCGCTGCAGTGCAACCTGAAACTGTGGCATGTCCACTATCCGACCAAGCGTCCACGCCGCCACTGGCGCAATTACCAACTCCTGTTCGCGGAGTTGACATGGTGCCATCTACAACGGCGCCACCGCTCTCGTTCAGGTTCCCATTGGAACCGATGTTACCGCCATACCCGTCCGGTATTACGACCCCTTTGCTATTGAGATTTGCGTGTTTGGAATCATAACTATCAATTGCGATGCCGCCTGATAACGTGAGCGAACCACACTGATTGCCGGTCGCAAAGAGTCCGTAGCTGGGAGCGGGTACCGCCCCGAAGGTCACCTGCCGCTCAATGATTCCCGTAACTTCTTCAAGGGCGTTACCGGTTCCGCCGATGCTCCCGTCTGCGGTGATGCTCCAGGTCTGAACTGTTACGAGGCCGCCTGCGGTAGTCACTTGACTCATCGCGATTAGGGTAGCCGAGGCCGTGTAGCTCACCGTAGTTCTCCCATCCGTCAGGCTTCCTTGCGCGGCGGTCTGGAAAGCAGTCTCGATCGCGGCAACCGGGTAATTCGACAGGCTCTGTGTGGTGGATAAGACGACGGGATTGCCGCCAAATTGTACCGGCGACTTCGTCATATCATAATTGCTGAGTGGATCAGTCCCCACGGTTGTTGGGGCGGTGTAGTTATTCACAATGTAGTTTGCGGCAGTGTTGAGACCAGCTTCAGCGCCATAGCGAGCCTGAGTCATCATGCGATAGTTCAGGCTGGACCAGGTTTCCGACTGGGAGAGAAACATGATGGAGACTCCCATGACAGAAAGAATCAATACAAATATGACTGCGAATATGAGGGCGACTCCCTTTTCGTTTCCTCGCTTGTTCATAATCATTTTCCCTTTCATTCGGTTACGGCAATAATAAGGTGACGCTCGCAGGCATCGGCTGGATGCGCAGGAGCGAAGAAGCATTGTCCAATTCCCAGGCTTCAAACACGTTCCGTGGGGAAACGTTCAACAAGGCCTTTGTTTCCTGCTGGAGTTGATGCGTCTGGGGGTCTTGCACCTGGGTTTGCACTGTCAAGGTCACTGCGACGTCGACAACATAAGTGTTTCCTGACTTGCCCGAGTCGGTTTGATATGCGAAACAGGCGGAACCATCCGGATTCGGCAATAGGTTACTTAGCAGGACCATTCCTGCGGTGACCGCAGGTTTGGAGGCCGATGTGAACGAGATTTCATTGCGATAGAGAAAACCGGGTGCCGAAGGAGTGCCTGGTACGCAAGTGTACTCCACGTATAGAATCTTTCCGTCGCGGTTAATGTCCCCATATAACTTCAATATCGATCCGGTCGAACCATTTGTGTAATTGGTGGGCGCGGCGGCAGGCGGCACAATTCCTGTCCCGAATGAACCCGATACAATTATTTGCGTAGTGGTGGCGTGAGCAAAGGTGAATTGGGCGGTGACTGTATTTGTTCCGATGGCTGTCGCCTGGACGGTTTCAAAATTCGCCCCCGTATCCACATCCAGATACATGCCGGCAAACATTCCCGTCGAAGAACTGACCAATGCGGTCTGCGTGCCCGATGGGATTCCTGCCGTTAGAGTCACCGCGCCCGGCAATGAAATCCTTCCGGCCTGGCCGATTTCCTGCTGCAACAATTCCGTGGCACTCCGTACACTTCTGTGCATTCCGGTTCTGTTTGCGATCGATCCCTGCACGGTCATCAACTGCATCATTGCGGCCATGATGATCGCGATTACGATCAAGAGAATCGCAGTGCTGGCCATCATTTCCAGCAGCGACAATCCCTCTTCTTGTGGAACAAATCCTTGCTTAAGCATATAGCTCTCTCAGAACGGATATCCCTTTACGGCCACTACGGTTGTTTGCGGGATGGTCCCTCCCGCACCAACTTGCTGAAATACTTGGGTCGTGACCGTAATCTGTTTCATCTGGGTCACGCCGTTGGGTCCCGCCGATAATTTCCAAACGCGAATGTAGAACCACGCCGCCGGTGCTGCTCCTCCAACACTGGGCACAAGCCTTCCGCTGCTATCAAGATAGTCGGCGTATCCAGCCACGGGATTGGTTGGATCGGAGCTCCCTCCGATTCCAGTTCCTGTTGCCGGGCTCGTGAGTGGAAGGGGGCAGCCAGCCAGGCCGGTCCCTCCCGAGGGTTGGGAGGGAACTTGAGTGGTGTCCGTCGTGGCATCACAGTAAGCCAGCGCCAGAAGCTGTTCCATTTTGTCTTGAGCGTACTCAGCCGTGCGCGCCATCAAGTGTCCCTGATTCTCCGTGGTGCTGATCGCCACCGATGCCAGGCCCACTACCCCGGCCGCGCAAATGAGGATTATGGCAACTGCCATCATGGTTTCTATCAGTGTCACTCCGGCCTGGAGACCATGAATCGAGGTAGACGGAGTTCGTCTCTTGCATTTCATAATTTGCCTTTAGCGCACCTGCCAGGTGAAACTCAGATTGTTGGAGGCGTACCAACTCTGGATCTCTCCGGAGGACAAAAGCGTCACCCCGTAGACCGAACTTGCGTCCGACAAGTAGAAGGCTCCATTCGCATCCGGCTTGCCCCCTGAAGTTGGATCCGAAGGGATACCTCGTGAATTGAATTCGATGCAGGCCGTATTTGCGATTGTTGTGCTGTTGCCCGCCTGACCGGCCGCCCCCGTGTAGCAGATTGGCGCCTGGCCAATTGTGAGTTGCGTGTTTGCGGGAGCTGCGTTGATTGCTCCGAAACTGAAAGAGACTCCAGACGAGAGGTAAAAAACAGGACTGGTTCCTGCCACGGTGCAGGCATTGGCAACGTCTGCATTTGTTTGCCAACATCCAGCGCCCCCGGCACCACCGGACTTGTTCCAAATCTCCAGGTGGTAAGTGTTGGAGATTAAATCCGCGCGTACGCGAGCATGCGTAAAATTGGCGGCCGCTATTAGCTTGGCTTCCTCCATCAAGCTGGCGATGCTGCGGCTATCTCCTGAAATCCTCATAAACTTTTGGATCGCTACATAATTCGGCAGCGCGAAAGCAACAATGACAATGGTCATCAAGAGGACGATGGCAACCTCAAGGAGCGAAAAGCCGAATTCGGCTCGCCCCGGTGGTAATGAGTCTTTTGCTTGCTTGGCGGTGAAGGATTTAACTTCCAACTGTCAGCTACCTTGACATCCTCTCGACAAGTTCGCGTTCTCGATTCACGCTTCGCATTTGGAATTGCATCCATCACAAATGGTTTGGGATCGCGAATGTTCCACTTAGGTTCATATCCCTCTACCGAAGAGCCGACGAACCATAAATCTTCACGGTCTATTGAGTGCACACGGAAGGCCACACATGAAAATGTCTAACTGCATGAATACAACTGCGTTGCTTTTTCCCTGAATGGAAAGATTATTTGTTACTCAAGACCTTGGGGAGTAAAGGTGGCATCTAGGGGGCTCTGCAGCGACCATCGGGGATTTACGGGATTGCCTTCTCGTGTCCAAGGCAAGTTTCAATTTGGTGCAGGTCACCTTCGCGGAACAAGAGCGGCAGTAATTATTTTCCGGTATTTATTCTGGAAGAACGCCTTCGCGCTGGCCTGCTTAGCGATTCGCGTTTCTGGTAGCCCCGACGGGAATCGAACCCGTATTTCGGCCTTGAAAGGGCCGCGTGCTAACCGTTGCACCACGGGGCCACTCGACGAAAACAAACGCTCAGTTAGAGTAGAAGAAAGATGTCGCGTTGGCAAGGCGCGGCGGACTCTCACTCGGTGTAGAACAATCAGAAAATGTTCAGCAATAGTTTCACTTGCTCAATCTGCGGCGCGCCCTAACCCTGTGCCCGGTCGTTGCGCTCTTCCAGCCAGGCCATCTGGATAGCTTCAAGCTTGCCTTCGTTCGCCGCCTTCGCGTCGCCGCTAAACCCGTCCAGTTCAGTCACCCACTTGTGAAGGTCCGTGAAGCGGACCGTCAACGGGTCCGTATCAGGGAATTTGTCCACAAGCGCGATGGCAATATCTTCTGCCTGATCCCAATCCAGTGGTTGAGACATTCTAGTGTTCCGCTTCCTTTGCGAAGTTCTTATTCCATTCGGGAATCTCGACAACCAGATCCACCGTTCCATCGGGCACGCATTGGCAACCCAGCCGCGACTTCACCGTCAATCCCGGAGCGTCATCAAGCTGATCCAGTTCAGCGTCGGTTGCTTCGTTGCATGACTCGAGCCCTTCGTGGACGATTACATGGCAAGTTGAGCAGGCGCACACTCCTCCGCAGGCGTGATCGAGTCCCATGCGCGCCCCCTGCGAAATATCCAGTATGCTTCCCGGCAATCCGTCGTGACCGTAGGGAAGTTTCTCCGGATCCACTTCAATGGTTTTTCCTTCGCGCACGAAGGTAATCTTGTATTTCTTTGCAGGCAGCACATATTTCGCCTGCTCGATGTATGGATTCTGTCCGCCCATGATGGATTCCTTCCCTTCCTTATTCGTTGTCGAGATTCTTGCCCTCGAGCGCCGTGGCCAACGCGTGATTCATGATGCGCTCGGCCAGCGGAGTGGTGACCGAGTTCAGCTCGTCAACCCGAGCGCGGATAAGCTTGTAATCGCGGCCTGCTATGGCCTCCTGGAGCGCGGCCTTTGCAGCTTCAATCGCGCGGCGTTCGGTCGTGTCAATTTCCACCTCCGGATGCGCCAGCGTTTTTTCCGTGGCGCGCAAGATCGTTTCCGCCTCGGTGACCGCTTCGATCCGCTGCCGCTCCGCAAAATCTTGCTCGGCGTACTCAATGGATTCTTCGAGCATCTTCTCGATTTCCGTGTCACCGAGTCCGTAGCTGGGCTGCACTTCGATGGCGTTCTGCAGTCCACTGCGCAGATCGCGCGCGGCCACTTGCAAAATCCCACTGGCGTCAATCAAGAACTTCACCTCGACTCGCGCGAGGCCCGCGGGCCCGGGCGGAACTTTCAATTGAAATCGCGCCAGTGAACGGCAATCCTTGGCCAATTCGCGCTCGCCCTGCAGCACGTGGATATCAATCCCTGTTTGCTTGTCCACGCCGGTAGTGAACATTTCCTGCGCGCTGGCGGGAATCGTGGAGTTGCGCGGAATAATTTTGGCAACCACGCCGCCCATCGTTTCAATACCCAACGAGAGCGGGGTCACATCGAGCAGCAACATTCCCGCGACACCGGTCTCCAAAATATTGGCTTGCACCGCGGCACCCAAGGCCACCACTTCGTCGGGATTCAATTCGGCATGCGGTTTGCGGCCGAAATATTCTTCAACGACCTGGCGCACCAGAGGAACACGCGTCGAACCGCCGACCAGCACAACTTCTTCCATACGATTCGGCGCCATGTGCGCGTCCGCAAGCGCCTGTTTCACGGGCCCCATGGTGCGCTCGACGACCGGCGCAATGAGCCGCTCAAATTCTTGGCGCTTCATTATTCGCGTGTAGATCCGCCCGTCGCTCAGCGGAAAACGAATCGTGATTTCCTTCGCCTGGGACAGCTCATGCTTCGCGGCAATGAGCGCCTTGCGCAATTCCTGCACTGCGGACGGGTCGGCGGAGAGGTCCACGCCAAATTGCGCGCGCATTTCCTCACGGGCGACGCGCTGCAACTCGTTATCAATATCGTCGCCGCCCAGGTGGGTGTCGCCGCTGGTGGAAAGCACCTGGTAAATGTCGCCTTGATCTGTGGAGATTAATTTCAGGACGGAAATATCAAATGTGCCGCCGCCAAAATCATAGACGGCCACCAGCCCGCGTTGCGCTTCGTGTAATCCGTACGCCAGCGCAGCGGCGGTGGGTTCATTCACCAAGCGCAGTACTTCAAGGCCCGCGAGACGCCCGGCATCCTTGGTGGCCTGACGCTGCGCATCGTTGAAATAGGCAGGGACGGTAATCACAGCCTTATCCACCGTTTCGCCAAAATATTGTTCGGCCCAGCTTTTCAGTTCGCGCAAAATAAATGCGGAGATTTCCGGCGGGGTAAACACGCGATCGCCCAATCGCACGCGGATGACGCTCTCGCTTCCGGGGTCAATGCGGAATGGAAAAATCTTGAGTTCACCGGCGACGTCGGCGGGGCCGCGGCCCATCAGGCGCTTCACGCTGTAGATGGTCCGCTCGGGCTGGGTCAGCAAACGGCGCCGGGCTGGTTCCCCGACGATGATGGAGCCATCGGCATCCAGGCTCACAACAGAAGGACACAACGCGGAACCATAAGGGCCGGGGATACACTTCGGCTGCTTCGTCTCCTTGTCCACATAGGCGACAAGGCTATAGGTCGTCCCAAGATCGATGCCAACAGTCCGTCCCATACTTTTCCAAAGCTCCGTCAAGATTTAGGCCGCAAGCTCTGCGGCAACTTTATTCACAAGATTGCGGATATAAGAGCGCCTGTTCAATATTTCGTTCATTCGATCCATCAATGCTTTCCGGGTCGCTTCATTGTTGTCCGCGTCAATCACCGCGTCCCATTCGGCGGAAATGGAATCGAGCTGTGCGTCGACTTCTTCCAGCCTTTCAGTGAAATTCTTTTCCGCGGCTTGAAGCTTCATGCGAACCTTCGCTGTTGAAGCCGCATCACCACCGGCTTGCCGCGCCTCGCGCAGCTCGTCCAGCGATTCGTTCAACTCAAACACTTCTTCCAGCAACTCGGGAGGCGCCTGCTGTTTTTTCTGGCCTTCCTTGCGCATTCTGTTATGCGCCAACAGATATTCCACGCGGCCCAGAGGTGTCGAGAGCGCGCGAAAGGCGTCATTTAGTTCCGAAGACCGCGCCAGAGAAAGCTCGCGCTCATTTTCACTGGTGCGTACAAAATTATCCGGATGCAGCTTCCAACTCAGCGAATGGAATCGTTTCTCGAGGTCCGCTGAATCAACGCGCAGTTTTTGCGGCAGGCCAAAAAACGCGAAATAGTCCGTGCCCTTCGGCAAGGGCTGAATCTTCCCGCACTTTGCGCAGAAGTGCGCGCCCGAAGTAGCCGCGCCGCAACTCCAGCAGGCGGCGGATGCTTTGCTCATGGTGCTTGATGCGGTCATTTACGGACGAAGTCCCCAAATCGCAAACGGATTTCCCCAATACTGGCGAGACCAACTTCACTACCCCGAATTAATTAGGCCGTAAACGAACTCCCGCAGCCACAACTCCGCGTGGACTGCGGATTCTCGAAGACGAATCCCTGACGAATCAGCGTCTCCTGATAATCCAGGGTGGTGTTGGCGAGAAAAAGGAAGCTCTTGGGGTCCACAAAAACGCGTGCGCCATGCTCCTCAAACACTTTGTCGCGGTCGCGCGCCTGGGTATCGAGACGCATTGCATACGTCAGGCCCGAGCAGCCGCCTCCCTGCACGCCGACGCGCAGTCCCCCCGTCGCTTCCGGCACGCCTTCCTTGGTCAATAGCTGGCGAATTTTCTCCGCCGCTTTTTCGGTTACATGAATTGCTGTTTCCATAAAAATGTCCCTGATCCAAATTAAAAACAAAGTCGCGACCACCCAAAGGTGGTCCCTACGCAACCATTCCTGCGCGAAGCCGATTACTTGGCTTCGGGGGAATCGCCGCGCTTTTTCTTCCAGTCGCCGATGGCGGCTTTAATCGCGTCTTCGGCCAGCACCGAGCAGTGGATTTTCACCGGAGGCAGGCTTAGCTCCTTCACGATTTCCGTGTTCTTGATGGCAAGGGCCTCTTCCACCGTCTTGCCCTTCACCCACTCGGTGGCCAGCGAACTGGAAGCAATCGCCGAGCCGCACCCGAAGGTTTTGAACTTCGCCTCTTCGATGATGTGCGTCGCGGGATTGATCTTCATCTGCAGCTTCATCACGTCGCCGCATTCGGGCGCGCCGACCAATCCGGTGCCCACGTTCGGGTCCTCCTTGGGAAGGCTGCCGACGTTGCGCGGATTGTTGTAGTGGTCAATCACTTTGTCCGAATAAGCCATTTTGTTTTGCCTCTCTCTTAATTAGATGCGTTTTGCCAATCTTCGCCGCAATTCAGTGACGACGCTTCAGTGCCCGGAAGCAGCGGTCCCCCACTGCATCTTGCTGATGTCCACTCCTTCTTTTGCCATTTCGTAAAGCGGTGAGAGCTCGCGCAGCCGGCTCACCACTTCGTACATTCGGTTCACGACGTAATCCACTTCTTCTTCCGTATTAAATCGTCCCAATCCAAACCGGATGGAGGTATGCGCCAGATCCTCGCCGACTCCCAGCGCCTTCAACACATAACTGGGCTCCAGAGTGGCCGAAGTGCAAGCCGATCCGCTGGACACCGCGATATCGTTGATGCCCATCAGCAACGATTCGCCTTCCACGAACGCGAAGCTCATGTTCAGGTTGTTCGGCAGGTGGTGCTCCATCGAGCCGTTGATATAAATTTCATCGAGTTTCGATTCCAGGCCCTTGCGCAACCGTTCGCGCAGCGCTATTAATCGGGCCGATTCAGTCGCCATTTCGTTTTGACATATTTCACAGGCCTTGCCGAAGCCCACGATTCCAGGCACGTTCAGAGTGCCCGAGCGCATCCCCCGCTCGTGTCCTCCGCCATCCAAAATCGCCGAAAGCTGCACGCGTGGATTGCGCCGCCGCACATAAAGCGCACCGACGCCCTTCGGGCCGTAAATCTTGTGCGCGGTCATGCTTAACAAATCAATATTGTCGGCCTGCACGTCCACGGGAATCTTGCCGATGGCCTGTACGCCGTCCACATGAAACAGGACACCCTTTTCCTTGGCGATTTTCCCGATTTCAGCAATGGGTTGCACCACGCCGATTTCGTTGTTGGCGTACATAATGGAAATCAGAATCGTCTTTGGCGTGATGGCCTTGCGCACATCTTCAGGATCGACGCGGCCATCCTTGCCCACGGGCAAATAAGTGACCTCATAGCCGTACTTCTCTAGGCGCTTGCAGGTGTCCAGCACCGCCTTGTGCTCGGTAACCTGCGTGATGATGTGATTACCCTTCTCCCGGTACATTTCCGCCGCGCCCTTGATCGCCAGGTTGTTGGACTCGGTAGCGCCGCTGGTGAAAATAATCTCCTTCGGCGAGGCATTCACCAGGCGGGCGATCTGTCCGCGGGCATTCTCAACGGCTTCCTCGGCCGTCCAGCCAAACGCGTGGTTGCGGCTGGCCGAGTTGCCGAAGTTTTCATTAAAAAATGGCAGCATTGCTTCCAACACGCGCGGGTCCACCGGGGTGGTCGCGTGATTATCCATGTAAATCGGTGTCTTGACGGCCATTCTGACTCTCCTCAGTATTAAACTTGAACTCGTTCCGGTAACGCGGTCCCCCGAATTAACTGTCCTAACTTTGCATTTGGACCAGCGCGGGCTGATCCGGATCCTCGCTCATCTGTGAAATCGTGACCGTGCTCAGCACTTGCATAATGCTTTCGTTTACGCGTCGCAACGGCTCGCGCACGGTGCAGGTCGGTGACTGATAGCAATTCCCATGCGTCGTAACGCAGGAGGTTATGAAAACCGGACCATCCACCGCGCTGATCACGTCCAGCGCTGTAATGTCCTTCGGGTGTCGAGCCAGGCGATAGCCTCCCGCCGAGCCGTGCTGCGCCGTTACCAGCTTCTCGCGCGCCAGCTTCTGCAGAACCTTGGCCATCAGCGTGGAGGAAATCCCATATACTTCAGCGATTTCCGACGCGCTCTGCGCACTGTCCAAACCATGGGTGGCCAGATGCTTTACAGCGATCAACCCGTAATCCGCCTTCTTGGATAGCTTCAGCATGGTATTCTCGACCAAGTCATATACGACTAGTTTGGTCGTATTTCCATACTACGCCGGGAGAAGTACGGAGTCAAGTCACTCCGGCATTGAATTTCGGCGTGTTTCCACTGATAACCATGCATCTTGGAGCGCCATGCAATTACGACTCATTCGGTCTGATATGTCAAAGACACCGCATCGAACGCGCAAATTCAGCGATTGAACGGGTCAAGCGGGTCGCCGACCGGGATAGGGTTATTCAGGTCAGGGCTTCACTCCACGCAACAATTCCTTCTTTTGCGCGCGGGGCGATAAGGTAGAATGGCGCAGCGGACGGCTTGCACAAGATGAAAACTTCACTGGCAATCTACCCCGGCTCATTTGACCCGGTGACCAACGGCCACCTGGATCTTATCGAGCGCGGCACTAAAATCTTCGACCGGCTGGTGGTGGCCGTCCTGCGCAACCTGGATAAGGAGCCGCTGTTCCCCACTCAAGAGCGAGTGGACATGCTTCGCGAAGTGACGCGTCAGTGGGCCAACGTTGAAGTAGACGTTTTCGACGGACTGCTGGTGGACTACGCGCGCAAGCGAAACGCACAGGTAATCCTTCGCGGAATCCGCGCCTTCAGCGACTATGAGTATGAATTGCAAATGGCGTTGATGAACCGCAGGCTCGAGTCCAACATTGAAACTGTCTTCATGATGCCCGCGGAGAAATACAGCTATTTGAGCTCACGACTGGTGCGGGAAATCGCGCACCTGGGCGGAGACATCAAGGGACTCGTGCCCCCGGTGGTGGAGCAGCGATTACGCGCGAAAGTAGTTTGAATGTGCGGCCTTACTGGAGATCCCGAACTTGACGATTAAATTCGCGGAACGCGTGAACAGAATTGCCTCTTCGCCCACTTTGGCGGTGCTCATGGCCGCCGCCGAATACAAGGCGCGCGGAATTGACGTGGTGGACTTCGGGCCTGGCGAGCCGGACTTTCCCACGCCTGACCATATCAAGCGCGCGGCGGTTCAGGCGCTGGAGCAAAATTTCACCAAGTACACGGCCTCGGGCGGGATCCTGCCGCTGCGCGAAGCGATCGCCAAATGGCACGGCGCGCAATTCGGATCGAAGTATGAATCAGGCGAATCCATGTTCACCGCGGGCGGCAAGCACGCGTTGTTCAATGCCCTCAACGCGCTGATCGAGTCGGGCGACGAAGTCCTCGTCCCGGTTCCTTACTGGGTGAGTTATCCCGACATGGTGAAATACGCGGGCGGCGTGCCAGTTTTCCTGCAAACGAACGTGGAAGATGGATTCGCGCTGCGTGCCGCGGCGGTCGAGCAAACTATCGGGCCGCGCACCAAGATGATTATTATGAATTCGCCGAGCAATCCTTCGGGCGCGGTGATTCCCAACGGCGAATACGAGCGAATCATGGAACTTTGCCGGCGGCGCGACATCTGGCTGCTGGCGGATGAGTGCTACTCACACTTTATTTACGACGGCGGCAAACCATTTTCCATCGCGAAGAGCGCAAGCGCGACGCCGCACGTGATCGTTGCCGGATCGCTCTCCAAGACTTTTGCCATGACCGGCTGGCGCGCCGGGTTTGCGCTGGCGCCCAAGCCTGTAATCGATGCGATGACACGGCTGGCCAGCCAATCCACATCCAATCCCAGTTCGATAACGCAGAAAGCGGCGCTGATGGCGCTCACCAGCCCGATGGACACCGTCGTGGCGATGCTCGCGGAATACACCAAACGCCGCGCGCATATTCTGGCCGGGCTGCGCGCGATTCCGGGGATTTCCTGCGCCGCTCCGCAGGGCGCATTCTACATGTTCCCGGACGTTTCAAAACTGCTGGGGCGCAACGGTGCCGCTGGTGACACGCCCGCGCTTGCCAAACAAATGTTGGAGACAGCGCATGTGGCGCTGGTAGCCGGCGATGCGTTCGGCGCGCCCGGCTATGTGCGCATTTCTTACGCGACCAGCATGGAACGCATTGATGAAGGACTGCGCCGCATGGCGAAGTTTTTTGCGGGGGCCGCGGCCGCGTCGTGACGCGCGACTTCCACGCGCAACCCGCGCCTCGTCCCGCGCGCATCGAACCCATCTTCATGCCGCGCATCTGGGGGTCGGCTTCGCTCACTCCACTTTTTCCGGACGCTCCGAAATTACAGAAATCCAGCGCCAGCGATCTCCCCATTGGTGAAGTGTGGCTCACCGGAAATACGTGCAAGTTCGCGGACGGCCCATTCGCGGGCCTCGCTCTTGGCGAAGCCTGGCGCGAAATGCCCGCCTCCTGGGCGGGCACGCGGATGGACACGACCGCTGCTTTTCCACTGCTCGTAAAATTCCTGTTCCCCGCCCAGAAGCTTTCCGTGCAGGTGCATCCGAGCGATGAATACGCACGCGAACACGAAGCGGCTTCGGGCTGCAAGGGCAAAACGGAAATCTGGTACGCGGTAGCCGCTCAACCCGGCGCCGACATTTTCGTGGGTTTGAAATCAGGAATCACTCCTGAAAACTTTCGGAGGGCAATTGAGGATGGCACCGTCGAGGATTGCTTGAACCGCGTCCCTGTATCCGCGGGTGATGCGATCTTCGTCCCCGCGGGAACGGCGCACACGATTGGCCCGGGGTTGGTGCTGTGCGAGATTCAGGAGAACTCCGACCTCACCTATCGCGTATACGATTACGGCCGCAGAAATCCAGACGGCACCACCCGCGAGCTACACGTGGAGAAGGCTATGGCGGTGATGAATTTTGGCGAGCAACGAGGAAGAAAAGTTCGTCCAGCGTGCGCCGAGGCGCATGGCGGAGAGATCATTCACTTCGTTGCCTGCAAGTATTTCGCCCTGGAGAAATGGGAATTTACCGCGCCAATCGATTTGCGCACTGAACCGGAACACTTTGGACTTTGGATGGTGATTGCCGGGCGCGGGAAAATTTCTTGGCCTACGGCTGGCGAGGGTGGCGCGGGAAAATCAGATTTTGCGGCCGGACAAGCCTGGTTTGTGCCCGCCGCACAGACCAATTGGCGGATCGAGCCAGCCGAGCCGACAACCATGCTGCACTCATACGTGCCTGATCTCTCGCGCTATGCCGCGCAGCTCGCGGCCTGTGGAATTGCAGCCGAACAAATTGAAGCGGTCGTGCAGCGGTGAGAATGGATCAGTTGCAGGTCTGTTGTCCCACTTGGGCAGGGTTGGGGGCATGAACCATCGCTCCAACAATTCGCGCACTGAGAAACTTCCGGCATACGCAGTGATTCTGGCCGGAGGACGAGGCACGCGTTTCTGGCCGCGCAGCCGCCTGCGCTCGCCAAAGCAATTGCTGAACATTATCGGCGACAGCACCATGTTGCAGCAGACGGCTGGACGCCTCTCTCCTTTGTTCGCACCGCATCAATTTTTCGTTGTGACCAACGAGGAACAGGCTGCACAGGTGCGCAAGCAATTGCCGCGAGTCCCGCGGACGCAAATACTTTCGGAACCAATCGGACGCAATACCGCCGCGGCGATCGGTCTGGCCGCGATTCATATCCGACACGCGCAGGGGACCGCGCGCGGAGTAGCCCACCAAGATGCCGTCATGGCGGTGCTGCCCGCCGATCAGTACATCGCGCGCGCACCGAAATACCGATCGCTCGTGAGCGCGGCACTTCAGGCGGCATCGAGCGCGGGACAAATGGTCGTACTAGGCATTCCTCCCACGCGCCCGGATACTGGCTTCGGCTACATCGAGTGCATCCGAAATGCGAGGCTCAGGAACGCGGGCAAACTTGCCGCAGCCGCGCAAATCCTTTTTGTGCGGCGCTTCAAGGAAAAACCACCGCTCGCCTTGGCTCGCCGCTACGTCGCCTCGGGCCGCTATTTCTGGAATGCGGGAATGTTCTTCTGGCGCGTGTCAACCTTTCTCGAAAATCTGCGGCGTTTTCTGCCCAAGACATTTGCTGCGCTTGAAGAACTTTCTGCGACCATCGGCACACCGCGCTACTTGCGAACGCTGGCAGTGATTTATCCGCGGCTTGAAAATGTTTCCGTGGATTATGCCATCCTTGAGCCGGCCACGCGCCTGCCGGGGGAACCGACTGTGCAGATGGTTCCCGCGGAAATCGGATGGAGCGATATCGGTTCGTGGGAAGCGGTGTACGAGTTGCTCGCCGCGGCGTCACGCGGTGAACGGCAAAAGAGCGGTGCACGAAATGCCGCGAATGTTGCCGCGGGTGCACATTACACTCTCGACGCAAATGGCAATTTTCTCTGGAGCCCGCGCAAATTCATCGCCACGGTTGGAGTGGACAATCTCATCGTTGTGGAAACAGAGGACGCACTTCTGATTTGTCCACGTGAACGCGCGCAAGACGTGGGGAAGATCGTGAAATGGCTGGAAGCGGAAAAGCGCCGGGATTTGCTGTGAACGCGTAGCTCAGGACAAAGTGCAATGACAATCCAGATTGGATGAACGCGTGAAGCGGGGACTATCTATACGGATGGTGGACATTCGTCAAAAAAGTACTCACCGTATTCCATGACGAAAAAGAAAGCGGCAGAAAAGATCAAATTCGGGACAGACGGCTGGCGCGGCGTAATTGCCGAGGATTTCACCTATGCGAATGTGCGCCAAGTGGCCTGCGCCATCGCGCGATACGTGGTGCGCGCTGAGCGCCCCGGCAGCGGCGTGATCATCGGATACGACAACCGATTCGGCTCCGAGCAATTTGCACGCATCGCCGCCGAAACTGTGGCAATGACCGGCACGCCGGTTTGGATCACCGAAACTCCGTGTCCCACGCCGGCAGTTTCTCTGCTGGTGAAGCAACGCGGCGCTGCTGGTGGGATCATGATCACCGCCAGCCACAACCCGTATCGCTGGAATGGTATGAAGTACAAGGCCAGCTATGGCAGCTCAGCGCTTCCGGGCATCGTGGCGCAAATTGAAAATGAACTGGCGAAGGTGCTTCGCGATGGTGTTCCTCCACTTCCGCCGCGTGGCGATCTGATCCACCCGCTTTCATTTCGCTCAACATATGTCGACACCATCGAAAAACTTGTGGATTGGGAACGGGTGAAGAGCCATCCCCTTAAGTTGGTTGTCGATCCCATGCACGGTTCAGCGTGCGGCTTGCTCAAAGAAGTCCTTGCGCGGCATGGAGTGGCCTGCGATGAAATTCGCGGGACCCGCGATCCGCTTTTTGGGGGGGTGAATCCCGAGCCCATCGAGCCGCACATTGCCGCACTCCAACGGGCGGTATGCGACGGTGGATATGACGCTGGCCTCGCGGCGGACGGCGATGGCGACCGCATCGGTGCGGTGGACCGAGACGGAAAATTTGTGACCCCTCATCAGATTTTTTCCCTGCTGCTGTGGCATCTGGCAGGTACGCGGCAGATTCCGGGCGAGGTGGCCAAAACATTCTCCACTACAAAAATGGTGGACAAGATCGCCGCAAAGTACAACCGAAAAGTGCATGAAACCCCCATCGGCTTTAAATACATTTGCGAGCTGATGCTGGAACGCGACATTCTCCTGGGCGGCGAGGAGTCCGGGGGCATCGGCACGAGCCTTTATTTGCCGGAGCGTGATGCCACCGTAACCGCGCTGCTGCTGGTGGAGCTTATGGCCTGGCACGGCAGGGGCCTGGGCGAACTGGTGCGCCAGCTGCAAAATGAATTCGGCGAGTTCAACTATGGCCGCGTGGACCTGGACTTGAAACCCGGACAAAAGGAACGCGCGGTCGAGTATTTTTCCAACGCAAAAAAGGTCAAGCGCTGGTTGGATTGGGAAATCACGAAACGCGAGGACATGGACGGCATCAAGATCTATCTAGGCGACGTCGGCTGGCTGCTGGTGCGCGCCTCAGGAACGGAGGCCATGCTGCGCATCTATGCGGAAACGTCGCGGCCCGGCACCACGCGGCGCATCCTCGACGAAACCTCCACATTCGTGCAGAATCTCTAGCCGGTACTCGATGTATCGAAGCTGGTGACTGTCGGACCATCCAAAGGATCGGAGCAGAATTGTGAATCGGCGAATCTACACACTCGATGTTTTTACGGGAACAAAGTTCGCGGGAAATCCACTTGCGGTGGTCACCGATGGCGACGGGCTTTCCGTGCAGCGCATGCAGGACGTCGCGCGGGAAATGAACTTGAGCGAAACGGTTTTCGTCCAGAAGCCCACAAATTCGCAGGCGCTGGCCCGGCTGCGCATATTCACCACGCAAACGGAGCTGCGCCTTGCCGGCCATCCGGTGATCGGCACCTGGTTCTTGCTGGCACAGTTGGGGGTGGTGCCTGCGCAGGAGGGCCCGGTCCATATCATTCAGCAGACCGGCGCGGGACTGTTGCCCGTGGAAATATCATTCCACGACGGGCGTCCGTCGCTGGTCACCATGTTGCAGAAGCCCGCTGTATTCAAGACCGCGCGCATCTCCAAGCCCGCTTTGATGCGCGCGCTGGGACTTTCTCCTCGCGAATTGTCCGCCGCGCTCCCTCTTGAATCCGTTTCCACGGGAATTTTCAATCTGATGGTGCCTCTAGTGAGTCGTAAGTCGTTGGGAAAGATTCGGCCCGACCCACGCGCGCTATATGCCGCGCTGGGCGGAGAGGACACGATGGCCTACTGTTTTGTGATTGGTGCGCGCGGCAAGGTTTTCTCGCGCGGTATGTTGCCCTGGCCCGTCGCGGAAGATCCGGCGACCGGTTCTGCCGCAGGATCACTGGGCGCCTATCTGGTCCGACACGGAAAATTGCGTGTTGGAGAAACGCTCAGCATCGCACAGGGAATTGAGATGGACCGGCCCAGCCATATTGAGGTGATGGTGGATGAGCGCCGGGGCAAATTGGTGCCGCGCGTGAGCGGGTCGGCAGTGGTCGTGGTGGAAGGCTCGCTCGAAGCGTAGATGTAACCCCAATTAGAATGAAAAGGCCGGCCTCGGTGGGCCGGCCTTTTCATTGGTTAGCAGAATTGCGGGATCGATTGGATTGTTAAATTACTTGCCCGCGCGATCGTGCCGGATATCGCGACGGTCATGGCGAATGTCCCGCGCATCATGGCGGACATCCTTTTGAGCCTTGTCCAGAGATTTTTCATCGGTCTTCTGGGTTTGGCGGAAGGCCTTCAGATTGGCTTTGTCCTGTTTCACCTGAGGGCTATTTGGGCCATAGGTTTTTTCGTCCGCGGCAAGTTGGGACTTCGCGGCCTCAACCTGTGCGTGATCGTTGGCGACGGCGGTCTTGTCGTTGGCGATCGTGGTTTCATCGGCCTTGATGTCAGCCTTATCGTTGCGGATGTCTTGCTTATCCTTGGCGATGTCCTGTTGTTGCGCCGGCGTCAGAGTCGTGGAAGCCGGCGGATTCTGAGCGGTGCCCGTAGTCGCGGGAGGATTCTGAGCAAAAGCGCCGAAGGCACCAAGCGCCGCGAGCGCCGAAAAAGACAAGGATTTGCTAATCATCTTGGAAGCATTCATTGGACTCACTCCTTTTGAATTATTAAGCGTTCTGGTTTGAGCTGGGCACTCGCTTCTGGATAATCAAACACGGGGTTTATCCAAAAGTTGCGTCCGGCCCGGCAACCGTTTTTTCCGTCAGGAGGAAAAACACTTTGGTTGCATCATAGTTGCGCGAATCGGACAACAAAAGACTAGTACGAAGGTACCAATGTTCCAGCCAATGAAAACATCAACGCGCGGCAGCTTCACTTTCCTTGAGGATGGCGTCCAAAATTCCGTTTATAAATGCGGCAGAGTCTTCGGAGGAAAACTTTTTGGCCAGTTCCACTGCTTCATTAATCACAACCTTGGGAGGCGTGCCCGTGGAGCGGAGTTCGCCCACCGCGAGGCGCAGGATGGCGCGGTCCATGGCGGCCATGCGCTCCAGGGTCCAACCCTTGGCGTGGCGCTCGACCAATTTGTCGATTTCGCCGGCGCGCACGACCGCGCCCTCCAGCAATTGATTGGCGAATTCCCGCGTGGAAGCAGCTGCTTTCACCCCGCGCCAGAATCCCTTTTCAATGACCGCGGGAGATTCGCGGCGCATCTCCCACTGGAACAGCATTTGGAAAGCGAATTCGCGCGACTTGCGGCGAACGGCCATATCAGCCGCGCCGGCCGCGTGATTTGTGATTTGCGGATTTCTTCGCAGCAGAAAACAGTTTGCGAGAAAGAGTTGCCATTTCAATCGCCGCCAGGCCCGCTTCGTGGCCCTTGTTGCCGCCCTTCAGCTCTGCCCGCTCGATGGCTTGCTCGAGGGTATCGCACGTGAGCACGCAGAAAATGATGGGGACCCCGGTGTCCAGTTGGGCCAGTTGAATGCCCCGGGCCACTTCCGTGCAAATAAGATCGTAGTGTGATGTTTCCCCTCGCAGCACACAACCGATCGCAATCACGGCCTGCACCTTGCCGCTTTCGGCAAGTTTCTTTGAGGCGAGTGGAATTTCAAATGATCCCGGCACTTGCACTACTTCAATTTGTTTTTCCGAGGCGCCCGCCGATTCCAACGCATCAAGCGCGCTTCGCAATAATCTCTCCGTAATAAATTGGTTAAACCGGCTTACGACGATTCCAAAGCGCAGGCCATCGGCGCGCAAAGCGCCGCTTGCCAGTTTGGGATCGAGATTCTTGGCCATCAGCGCGTGGATCCCTTACTTTCCTTTGAAGTGCGCGGGGCGCTTTTCCAGAAATGCCTTCGTGCCCTCGCGCATGTCTTCGGTCGCACAGGAAAGTCCGAACAGTGTGGCCTCAAGGAACAGACCTTCCTCTTGCGGCATTTCCATTCCGTGCTCGATCGCTTCCATGGCGTACTGCACGGCCAGCGGAGCATTGGAGGCGATTTTCTTGGCGATCGCTTCCGCGGCAGGCATCAGCTCCGCCGGCTCATACACGTGATTTACCAGGCCGATGCGCATGGCCTCTTCCGCGGTTATCATCTCTCCTGAGAGCACCAGCTCATGGGCTACGCCTTTCCCGCACAGGCGCGCAAGGCGCTGCGATCCCCCGTATCCGGGAAGAATTCCGAGCTTCACTTCCGGCTGGCCCAGTTTGGCAGTCTTGCTCGCAATCCGCATCGAGCACGCCAGCGCCAGTTCGCATCCGCCGCCGAGAGCGAATCCGTTGATGACCGCGATGCTGGGCTTGCCCATGGTTTCCAGAATGCGCAGGACGCCCTGTCCGAATATTGAAAATTCCTTGCCGTCCACCGGCGTGCGTTGGGCCAGCTCGTTGATGTCCGCGCCGGCGATGAACGCTTTTTCGCCCGCGCCAGTCAGGATTACAACGCGCACAGTCGAGTCGAGTTTCGCGGAACCAAGCGCTATCAACAGTTCCTGCATCGTTTGGCGATTGAGCGCGTTCAAGACTTTCGGGCGGTTGAAGGTGATGAAGGCGATGGAATCGCGGACTTCGTAGAGCAGGTTTTCGTAGTTCATACTCACTTTTTCTCCGTTGAATTCAAATCAGGTCAATTCCAGCGGCTTGGGATTTTGCGGATCGGCATAATCGTAAAACCCGCGACCCGCCTTGCGGCCGTTCCATCCCGCAAGCACCATGCGCTTCAAAAGCGGCGGTGGAGCGAAGCGCTTTTCGCGGAACTCGTCAAACATGATTTGTGCGATGTAATAGGTTGTGTCCAGGCCGACGAAATCGAGCAGTGTCAGCGGACCCATGGGATGGCCGCAACCGAGTTTCATGGAGTTATCTATGTCCACGATGCTGCCCACGCCCTCCTCGAGAGCGCGAATCGCGTCAAGCAGATATGGCACCAGCAGGCGATTCACGATGAATCCGCCGCGATCCGATGTGAGTACAGGTGTTTTTCCCAGGCGCTTGGCGAACGACACCAGCCCCTCATACACCTTGGCATCCGACGCAATGGTCCGGATCACCTCGACGAGTTTCATCACCGGAACGGGGTTGAAAAAGTGCATGCCGAAGAAACGTCCGGGACGCTTGGTGTAGGCTGCCATTTCGGTGATTGATAGGGACGAGGTGTTGCTGGCAAAAATTGTTGCCGGCGGGCAGATCTTGTCGAGCGCGACGTACAGTTCGCGCTTGATGGGCAATTGTTCGATGATGGCTTCGATGATGATGTCGCGGTCCGCGAAGTCTTCGAGCTTGATGGTGCCTCGTAATCGTCCTCGCACGGCGTCGCGATCCCCGGTTGTGATTGTCCCCTTTTCCACCAGTCGGGCCAGGTTCTTTTCGATGCTCTTCAAACCTTTCTCGACCAGCTCCGGCGAGACTTCACGCACTACGACATTACAGCCCGCCTGTGCGGCCACCTGCGCGATGCCGGAGCCCATAAGCCCGCAGCCGACAACACCAACTTTCTCAATCATCGTCCTGATTCCCCCATCAAGATTGTACGCGAAAACAAGTTCAGCCAAGCGGCCAGCGAATGCGCGAAACAGTCTAGCTTAGAAATGGAGAAGTTAAAACGAGGAGGAGCGGACGCGGTAGTACTCCAAATAAAGTATATGCGATCCATACCTCAAGCGTCAACTAAATTATAAATACACTTGTGCCTGCAAGCGTACGAAAACTGGGCACCAAGAATCTAGTGCTATGCAAGTGTAAGCCACTACAAACGTTCTCTTGCTGGCAGCGGTAAGGCAACAAAATTAACAGGAATATTATGACCGCAGCGCCTCAACGATCATCGCGATACCCTGCCCCCCGCCTATGCACGCCGTGGCCAGCCCATACTTCAAGTTTTGGCGGCGCAATTCAAGCAGCACGGTTAATACCAGCCGGGTACCCGTTGCGCCCAGAGGATGGCCCAGTGCAATCGCGCCCCCATTTACGTTTGTCTTGTTGCGGTCGAGCCCGAGCGCCTTTTCCACCGCGAGATATTGCGGCGCGAAGGCTTCGTTGACCTCGACCCGATCAATTTGTGAGAGCTTCATTCCCGCAGCGTTGAGGGCCTTTTGCGTCGCTGGCACAGGGCCGATGCCCATCAGCCGCGGCTCAACTCCAACCGTAGCCCAGGAAATAATTCGCCCCAGCGGTTTCCAGCCGCGGTCTCGGGCCGTTTTTGCGGAAGTCACCACCACTGCCGCCGCTCCATCCACTATCCCACTGGCATTTCCCGCGGTGACGATTCCGTCCTTGCGAAACGAAGGCGCAAGTTTCGCAAGCCCTTCGAGAGTGGTTTCCGGCCGCCGGTGATCATCCTCGCTGAACAGTTCTGTCTTGCGACCGGCCTTCACTTCCACGGAAACTATCTCCTCCTTCATGCGCCCCGCGCGGACTGCGGCTTCCGCAGCCTGCTGGCTGCGCAGTGCATATTCATCAGAAGCCTGGCGCGTCACGCCATGTTCCGCCGCAACGTTGTCCGCAGTCTCGGCCATATTGCAGCCGCAATAGGTGTCGGTTAAACCGCTCATCAGCGAATCTTCGAGCTTGCCTTCTCCCAGACGAAATCCGGTGCGCGCGCCGCGAATCACATGCGGAGCTTGCGTCATGTTCTCCATGCCGCCGGCGAGCACCAGCGTTGCTTCACCCAACAGAATACGCTGAGCGGCCTGCGAAATAGATTCAATGCCCGATCCGCACAGACGATTTACCGTGACCGCGGGCGTTTCCACTTTCAGTCCGGCGTGGAGTGCCACGTGGCGCGCCCCATAAAGAGCATCGGAACTCGTCTGCATCACATTCCCGAAAATCGCGTGATCAAATTCCGCGGGATCCGTTCCCGAACGCTTAATTGCTTCCCGTGCAGCGATCGCTCCCAATTCATTTGCCTTGATATCCTTGAATGCCCCGGTGTAACGCGCCATGGGCGTGCGCGCTCCTGCCAGGATGACTACATCGGTGGGAAACATGCCTGTCCCGTTCCTTCCGCGTTTCAGTTTTGGAGTATTTGGAAACTTTCGAACAAAACGTTAATCACTGCAACTACGTCCATCTCGACGATTACGTCCTGGGACTCGTCAGCGACACTACAGAATCGCCGCCCCGATTGCGTGCTTCATCCAGACTGGACTCGGCGCGGTTGATCAGGTCGGTGACGATGTCCTCGCTATCGTAATCCACTCTGGCAATCGCCTCAACCACACCCGCGCTCACCGTCATCCGGACATGCGGGTCCGCACTGGCCCCGCCGTTTCGAGCGCTGGCCACGGCTTGACGCATTTTTTCGATCAGCCCGAGCGCTCCGGCCAAAGTCGTATCCGGCAAGATAAACGCCAGCGACCAGGCCGTGTATTTTACGGACAAGTCCGTGGGCCGGACGAGGGGCGTCACCGCTCGCGCAACTTGTTCGAGATACTTGTCCACCAGCGTTTCGCCCTGCTGCCGGATAAGTTCCGGACCTCCGTCAATTTCCATGATGGCCACGGAAAGCGAAGCGTCATGCGATTTAGCGCGATGCGCTTCCCCAATCAGGCGGTCGGCGTAGGCGCTGCGGGCGAGCAGACCTGTCTTCTGGTCCGCGACATTCAACGTCTGCACCAATGAGCGCAACCGTGTGTGGCTCACGCCCAGTAGCATTTGGTCGCCTACCGTTTGCAGAAAATATGTCTCGTTTGGCTTCCACTTGTGCGCTTCGCCATGCCCGGCCACGATGAATCCCGAGGGCGCTTGCGTTTCCTTGTCCAGCAGGGCCACCGCCAGCGCGGTGACCAAACCCACTTCGCGCAACACCGGCGCCGCAGCCGCGTCCATGGGCAGCCCGCCCATGGCGTCCGGCGAGGCGCGCTCCATCTGCGCCATCATGCGCATCACTTGCCCTGGCGAAGCCGCAGTGGCCCCCGGTGTACAAAACTCAGCCGCAAGTTGGGGCGGTTGGCCCGGCTCGCCCACCACCGCCAGGCATCGCGTGGCCCGCAAATGCTTGCCGATTTCGTTCACAGTCAGAGTCAGCATCGCGCGCGGAGTGGGCTGGCGGTAGATGCTCTGTCCAATCTCGGAGATCTTGGCCAGGTCACGCATCGTTTCGACCGTGTACACGCCAGTCTGTGTGACGGCGGCCGGTTGGGGAGGAGTTTCCACCGCAGTAGTTGGTGCTGGGGCCGAGTCATGCTCCGCAACGGGCCGGCGCACCATTCCCTCGGGCCACCATCCGGCAAGTTCGCAAAGCCCCTGATACCGCTCGTTCCGTTCCATTTCCGCGGGAAATAACTCGGCAATTTTCTCCAGCCGTTCCACGGCTTTTGGTTGCAGCGCATATTGAAGGAATATTTCCGCCTGGACCAGCAAATCATCGAGCGCCGCGGATCCGCCGGGCGCATCCCCCGCCGAATACTCCACCGGTGCGCCTTCCCCGCCCAGGACTTCCGCGCCCGATTGCGGCATGGTGACGCCAAGTCGAGAAGCAACGCGCCCCAGATAGTCTTGGTCCGCCCGCCCTTTCAGCAAATCCAGGCGTTGCTGATTGCGAAAATCGTATGGATCAATGTCCACCATGCGATCCAGAACATCGCAGGCACCCTTCATATTGTCATTTTCAAGGTAAACGTCGAAGAGATGAACCAATACCTCGAAATAGCGCGCCTCGCGGTTCAGGCCGCTGTAAACCTGGGCCCAGAATTCGATGAGAGCGGTAGAGCGCGGAAAACCCTCCGCCAGCTTGTCGAGTCTCGCAGCAAACGCATTCTCGTTGCTGGAATCGCGATAGCGCTTGCGCACGGCGGTAAGTACTTCCACCGCTTTCGCATCGTCACCGGCCGCCGCGTAGCATTCCGCAAGCGTGAAAAGAAGGGCGTGATCGCCGCCGAGGGGCCTGTAGAATTCGGTGAGCACGCCGTAGGCGCGGTCGAGCTGTCCGCCGCGCAAGAGAGCCTCTCCAAAAGTCTTGAGGAACGCTGGAGTCGTCGCTTTTTGCGAAAATGGCTCGAGCACGGCAATTGCCTGCGGAGAGTCCCCGGCCATCAGCAGCGCCTGACCATAAATCATGGCTGCATCGCGGTCTTCCGGAACGGCCCGATTGGCGTTGGCCAGATATTCCAGGGCTACATCCGTTTCACCCTTGGCGAGTGCCAGCTGCCCGGCTCGCACGTAACCCCTCGCCGCCAATTGCCCCCTGCCGCGCTTTTCCGCCAATTTCGCGACGGCCACCTGGCGCTCGGCATTCCCCGGATCGAGTTCAGCGATTTGCTCGATGCACTTCAGCGCTTCGTCTTCCTTCCCGCGCGAGAGAAAATGTTCCGAGGCCAGCGAATAGTGCTCAATAGCCTCGACTGTTTTGTTTTGCCTCTGCAACAGCAATGCGTAGTGCGCGCGGCGTTCCGGTGGCTGCTCGGATGCACGCAGAAACCGCGTGTAGAGCGCCACGGCCTTCGGCTCTTCGCGCGGCTCAGTCAGCCGGTCAAATAGCATTCCGTAATAGATAGCCGCCTGCGTGGTTTTGTTCTGGTGCGTGAAAAGATCGCCCAGCGATTGCATGGCTTCAATGTTGGAGGGAGCGGCCTGGAGAACGGACTGATACGCGGCGATGGCGTCGTCCGGCTTGTTTTTCTCGACGGCGCGCTTGGCGCGGTCAAGGAGTTTTTCGACTTCAGAGGCCATATGTCGGTCGTTCTCTCGTCCCTGCGAGGCCGCCGGATCACGACTGGGCGTTGCACGGCGGGAGCTGGTCTCCTCCAGTGTATAACGCCACCCTGAACGCCGCCATTAGGAGTGAAAAGCCTTGTGTCGGATCTGCTGACGGGCTGGAAACTTCGCTTGCATTCCGCACCGCTGGCTCGTCTTGAGCCCCCACTCTCACGCACGATACCCGCGCGTTGGCCCATCCTCACGAAATATGGCAGACTAAAACATTCTGGAGCGCCCGAAAGCCCTTCCTGCGGGCATCCCGCAACAGAGCGAGCGAATGGATCCCAGATTCATACGAAATTTCTGCATCATCGCGCACATTGACCACGGCAAATCCACGCTGGCCGACCGTTTGCTCGAACTCACCGGCGCGCTTTCACAGCGTGAAATGACCGAGCAAGTGCTGGACTCCATGGACCTGGAGCGCGAGCGCGGGATCACCATCAAAGCGAAGAGTATTCGTCTGCACTACAAAGCCAGGGACGGAAACACATATCGAATCAACCTGATTGATACGCCGGGGCACGTGGATTTTTCATACGAAGTTTCGCGCGCCCTTTCCGCCTGCGAAGGAGCGCTGTTGGTGGTGGACGCAAGCCAAGGGGTTGAGGCGCAAACCGTCGCCAACACTTTTCTTGCCGCGCATCACAACCTGACCATCATTCCCGTGATTAACAAAATTGATCTGCCCGCCGCGCAGCCGGAAGTGGTCCGCGAACAAATTGAAAATGTGCTGGCCATTCCCGCGAAAGACGCGCTGCTGATCAGCGCCAAGAGCGGACAGGGTGTTGACGAGGTTCTTGAAGCCATCGTTGCACGCGTCCCGTCGCCTGTGGGTTCGTCCGACTCTCCCCTGCGCGCGCTGATTTTCGATTCATGGTTTGACGCCTACCGTGGCGCGGTTGTCCTGGTCCGCGTGATGGAAGGACGCATGACGCGTAGCATGCGAGTGAAGCTGTGCTTCAGTGACGAGGTACACGAGGTGGAATCGCTCGGCGCGCTCACGCCCAAGCCGGTCGTGCTGGACGAGTTGGCGGCCGGCGACGTCGGTTTCGTGGTTGCCAACATCAAGCAGGTTGCCGACGCGCGCGTTGGTGACACCATCGTCGAAGTGGATCGCCCCGCCGCTCCCCTGCCAGGATTTGAGGCCATCAAGCCCATGGTTTTTGCCGGGCTTTTTCCCGTGCTGGCCGACGATTACGAACCATTGCGAGATGCCTTGGGCAAATTGCAATTGAACGACGCAGCATTCTTTTACGAGCCGGAGAATTCCGCTGCGTTGGGATTCGGTTACCGCTGCGGATTCCTGGGCTTGCTCCACATGGAAATCGTTCAGGAGAGGCTGGAACGCGAGTTTGGGCTGAACCTGATCACCACCGCGCCATCGGTGCGCTATCGCATCACCACCAAGGACAGCGGGCAAACCCTGGAAGTGGACAATCCCACGAAATTTCCTTCGCCCAATATCATCGACAAAATTGAAGAACCGGTTATCCGCGCCATGATCATCACCTCGGAGGAGTCCGTCGGCGCGATTCTGCAGCTCTGCGAAGACAAGCGCGGAGTACAAAAAAACTTTGAGTACCTCTCGCCTACACGCGTGATGGTGACTTATGACCTTCCGCTGAATGAAATCGTGCTCGATTTTTACGACCGTTTGAAGAGCGTGTCGCGCGGCTATGCTTCGCTGGATTACCAGCTCGCGGATTACCAGGAAGCGGATCTGGTCAAGCTCGATGTGCTGGTGGGCGGCGAGCCGGTGGATGCGCTGACGATGGTGTGCCACCGCGACCAATCATTTGAGCGAGGGCGCGAATTGGTGCGGCGTCTCCGGAAGCTGATTCCGCGGCAGATGTTTGAAGTCCCCATCCAGGCGGCCATCGGCAGCCGGGTGATTGCGCGCGAAACGGTGGCGGCCATGCGCAAAAACGTTCTGGCGAAGTGCTATGGCGGTGACATTACTCGCAAACGAAAACTATTGGAGAAACAAAAGGAAGGCAAGAAACGCATGAAGCGAGTGGGGCGCGTGGATATTCCTCAGGAAGCGTTTCTGGCGGTTCTCCGTGTCACCGACGACGTTGAAGAATAGCGAGCTTCTCCAAAATTCTCCGCGTAACCTCTGTGTCCTCTGTGGTGAGGTCTTTTTTGTGGATTAACTGTCAATTGCTCTTGCCCAGGAGAATTTCGTGATGAAATTACGTTGCAGGCTCGCGGCGCTTTACTTCGGCCACCAGTCGCCCGCGTGCCAGACGCACCGCAATCGCATCTCCGGCCGCGACCTGCTCGGCATTGCGCACCACTTTCCCCGCGGCGTCGTACACAATCGCGTAGCCCCGGTCAAGCACCCGCAACGGGCTGCGCTCCTCGAGTTGCAGCACCAGCCGCTCATATCTCTGCCGCTTGGCCACCAGAAAGCGATCCATCCGCTGACGGAGGTTGCCGGCATTGTGCTCCGCACGCAAACGCATGGCCGCCAGCCGGGCGCGTAAATCGAATGCCACCACGCGCGCGCGCGCTTCGATGAATCGAGTGCGTAAAAGTTCGAGTTTTTCACGGAGCGCGTCGCCCAATCGCAGGGAAAGCTCGTCCGTGCGCTGACGATATTCGCGGACCAGATCTTCCGGCCGCCGAAAGGCGCGATTCGCCATCAACTCTTGCAGCCGGTGGCGCTTATCCAGGATGAAAAACCGCGCGTGTTCGGCCATGCTGGCCAGCAATTGTTGAATGTGGCGGTCGAACGCTTCGCGCGGTTGCAACACCATTTCCGCGGCGGCCGATGGAGTGGATGCGCGAACGTCAGCGACAAAGTCCGCGATCGTGAAATCCGTTTCGTGGCCCACCGCGGAAACGACCGGGATGTTTGACGCGGCGATGGCGCGGGCGACTTTCTCCTCGTTGAACGCCCACAAATCTTCTAGCGATCCGCCGCCGCGCGCCAGTATCAAAACGTCGGCGGCATTGCGCGCGCTGAAAAACTGGAACGCTCCAGCGATATCATCGGCGGCGCCTTCCCCCTGCACGCGCACGGGATAAATCATCACCCGCACGTTGGGGAACCTGCGGCGGAGGATGCGCAAGATGTCGCGCAGCGCCGCCGCGCGCGGAGATGTGATGACGCCGATGCGCATCGGCAGCATCGGCAGCGGCTTCTTCCGCACGGGATCGAAAAGCCCTTCCGCTTCCAGTTTTTTCTTAAGTTGCTCGAAGGCCAGTTGCAACGCGCCCAGTCCGACCGGCTCGACGTTCTCGACGTAGATCTGATACTCGCCGCGTGTTTCGTAAACGCTGATAGAACCGCGCACTCGCACCTTTAATCCGTCCTCCGGACGGAACTTCAGGCGCGTGGCCACATTGCGGAAGCAAACGCAACGCACCTGTGCCGCCGCGTCCTTCAAAGTGAAATAGAGGTGTCCGGATTGCGCTTCGCGGTAATTCGAGATTTCGCCTTCCACCCAAACACCCGTGAACGCCGTGGTGAGCAATTCGCGGATGCGTGCCGTCAGCTCGCTGACCGTCCAGACTTTGCGTTCGGGGATTAAATTGAATTGAAGCTGCGACACGCGATTTTCCTCGGCGCCTTTCTTCAACGGCGGAAATGCGAGACCAGCCAGAATACCGCGGAAAGAATAACGCTCAAAACAATGCAGGTCACGATAGGAAAATAAACCGCCCCGTGCTTACCTTGCCAGGCGATATCGCCGGGCAATCGGCCCAAGCGAAATGGCAATCTGCCACCGTAGAAGAGAAGCGCGCCTACAACGAGCAGTATGCCACCAAGCAGCAGAAGCGTCCGCCCGATTTCGCGCACCGGGTCCATGTCCGTGAGAATCAAAAACGCTTAGAGTAACTCGTGGCCGGAGAAAAAATAGCCAATCTCAAATGCGGCTGTTTCCGGAGCGTCCGACCCGTGGGTGCAATTGAACTGAATGCTGGTGCCCAGATCGCGGCGAATCGTGCCCGGCACGGCCTTGGCGGGGTCGGTAGCGCCCATCGTTTCGCGCCATTTGGAAATGGCGCCCTGCGCTTCAAGAACGATCACGATTGCCTTGCCGGAGCTCATGAACTCGGTAAGCTCGCCAAAAAATGGACGTGCTTTGTGAACCGCGTAAAAACCCTCCGCTTCCGATTTGCTGAGCCGAACCGATTTAATGGCCACAATTGAGAACCCCGCTTTGTGAATACGCGACAGGATCTCCCCTTGCTTCCCGCTCTTCACCGCGTCGGGCTTGATGATTGCTAGTGTTCGTTCAACAGCCACAATTCCCTCCTGGTTTGAATGCAAATGGAACTCGTTGCTACTTTTTCTTTCGTGGTTTTGGTTTGCGTTTGGCGTTTTTCTTCGCCGGCTTCGCCACTTTTCTTCCGCGCGACTTGCCGCCAAGAGTTTTTGCCAACGTGTGCCCAATTTCTGCCGGGCTCTGCACCGTGTGAATTCCCGCCGCCTGCATCGCCGCGTACTTTTCCTTCGCGGTGCCCTGCCCGCCGCTGATGATCGCTCCGGCGTGCCCCATGCGGCGTCCCGGGGGAGCGGTTTGCCCGGCGATGAAACCCACCACCGGCTTTTTCACATGCGCACGAATAAATTCCGCGGCCTTTTCTTCGGCGCTGCCGCCAATTTCGCCAATCATCACTATGGCATCGGTTTCGGGGTCGTCATTGAACAAGCGAATCGCATCCAAAAAATTCGTACCGATGATTGGGTCACCACCAATCCCAATGCAAGTGGATTGCCCGATGCCCAGCCGGGTCAATTGGTCCACAGCTTCGTAGGTCAAGGTGCCGCTGCGGCTCACCAATCCAACGCGCCCTTGCTTGTGAATGCGCCCGGGCATGATTCCAATCTTGCATTTGCCAGGCGAAATGATCCCCGGGCAGTTGGGTCCAATCAGACGCGTCCCGCCGCCGCGCAGCACCGCCCACACGCGCACCATGTCGAGCACCGGAATCCCTTCGGTGATGCAAACCACCAGCGGCAACTTGGAATCGGCCCCTTCCAGAATTGCATCCGCGGCAAATGGAGGCGGCACGAAAATCACCGAGGCATTCGCTCCCGTCGCTTTCACTGCATCCGCGACCGTGTTAAAAACGGGCAGGCCCATGTGTTTCGTCCCGCCCTTGCCTGGTGTAACGCCGCCCACCACTTTCGTGCCGTACTCGAGCATCTGCTCGGCGTGGAAGCTGCCTTCTCGCCCGGTGAGGCCCTGCACAATCAGACGCGTTTTTTCATTTACAAGAATGCTCATCGCGCACCTCTCGCGAGAGCAACAATTTTCTCCGCGCCGTCCTTCATTCCATTAGCAATAGTGAAGTTCAGTTTTGATTCGCTCAAAATCTTCTTTCCCAGCTCGACGTTGGTGCCCTCCATCCGCACAACAATGGGCACCGTGATTCCCAGTTCCCGTGCGGCCGCCACAACGCCGGTCGCCAGCACGTCGCATCGCAAGATTCCACCAAAAATATTGATGAACACGCCTCTTACTTCAGCATCGCTGATCAGGATGCGGAATGCATTCTTCACCTGCTCGGCGCTCGCTCCTCCCCCGACGTCCAGAAAATTGGCGGGGGATCCACCGGCCAGTTTGATGATATCCATGGTTGCCATGGCCAATCCCGCACCGTTGACCATGCAGCCAACGGTGCCATCGAGCTTGATGTAATTCAGATTGAATTTTGAGGCCTCCACTTCCAGTGGATCCTCTTCATCCAAGTCGCGTAATTCCTTCAGCTCCGGATGGCGATAGAGCGCACTGTCATCGAAGGTCATCTTCGCGTCGAGCGCCACCAGTTTTCCATCGCCGGTCACGATGAGCGGATTAATTTCAGCTAACGAGGCGTCGGTTTCCATCATGGCCCGATAGAGCGCCTTGAAAAATGGGAATGCCGCGGCAACCGAATCACCGCTCAGCCCCAATCCGAACGCGAGCTTGCGTGCCTGGTAAGGCTGCAAGCCGGCGATGGGACTGATGGTCTCGCGCAAAATTGCAGCGGGGTCCTTGTGCGCGACCTCTTCAATTTCCATCCCGCCGGCCGCGCTGACCATCAACACCGGCGCCGCGACAGCGCGATCTATTACCACGCCCAGATAAAGTTCGCGCTTGATGTCCAGCCCTTCTTCAATCAACAACCGCTTGACGATTTTTCCGCCTGGACCGGTTTGAGGAGTGACCAGATTCATTCCGAGCATATCCTTCGCAAGCCTGGCCGCCTCCTCCGGCGACTTGGCCAGCTTCACGCCGCCCGCTTTGCCCCGTCCCCCCGCATGGATTTGCGCCTTCACTACGACCACTCTTGTGCCCAGCTTCTCCGCCGCGGCGCGCGCTTCCTCCGCCTTGAACACAACAATGCCGCGCGGCACCGGCACTCCGAATTTCGCCAGGATTGCTTTGGCCTGATATTCGTGAATCTTCATCACGCTCCTATCAATGCTAAAATCTTCACGCTCGCAAAGTATTTGAGTTTACTTGGAACACTGCCGTGCAGCAAGGAGGCCCCTCTTTGGCGCTGGAAATGAAGGTTCGATGCATGCATTGCGAACGCCCACTGGCGCCCAACGGTGAGGCGTTTATCTGCTCGCATGAATGCACCTTTTGCCGCCAATGCACGGAGGATTTCACACACGAATGCCCGAATTGCGGCGGCGAATTGGTGGCCCGCCCTCGCCGGAAAACGGCGGGCACACTATGAAACTGGAATCGCATCTGGCTACGATCGAGGCTGGAAAGCACCTCACGCGCAGCGAATCAGAATCGGTGATGGAGGAATTGCTGACCGGCCACCTCACCGACGAGCAGATCGTTCAATTGCTTTCCGCGTTGCGGGATAAGGGCGAGTCGGTTGATGAATTGGTGGGCTTCGCCACTGTAATGCGCCGCCACGCGAAGAAAGCTTTCGACGAGCAGCGAATTCCCGCGAGCGAATTGGTCGATACTTGTGGAACGGGTGGCGCTTCCCGCGGCACGTTCAATATTTCCACCGCGGCGGCGTTCGTCGCCGCGGGCGCGGGTGTCCGCGTGGCGAAGCATGGCAACCGCTCATACACTTCGCGCAGTGGCTCGGCCGACGTGTTGGAGGCTCTCGGCGTGCGCGTGGATTTGGCTCCCGATCGAGCGGGCGACGCCATCGATCAAATCGGCATCGGCTTCCTCTACGCCCCCGCGGCACACAGCGCTGCGCGTTTCGCCATTCCCGCACGCCGCCGCCTTGGCGGGCACACCATTTTTAATTTATTGGGCCCGCTCACCAATCCGGCGGGAGCAGGCGCGCAGGTTCTGGGAGTGTTTGCCGCAAAATGGGTTGAGCCTATGGCGCGCGCTCTGGCCGAGCTCGGCTCCCATCACGCATTTGTCGTTCACGGCGACGACGGGCTGGGTGAAATCTCGCTCAGTGGCGGTACTCTTGTCGCCCAGGTCCGTGGCCAGGAAGCTGGGCCGCCCATTGTCAACATGCTTCACATCACGCCGGAGGATTTTGGCCTCGAGCGCGCTCCATTAGAGGAGCTCGCCGGGGGCGACCCGGCACAAAATGCCGCCATTCTGCGGGCCATTCTGCAGGGTGAACGCGGCCCGCGTCGCGACATTGTTGTCGCCAACGCCGCCGCTGCCATCGTTGCCGCCGGACGCGCGGCTGGCTTCCGCGAAGGCGCGCAGCTCGCCAACAAATCCATCGACTCACGCGCGGCACTCGAGAAACTTCTCGCTCTCATCGAATTCACTAACCGCTGATCGCGGGGAAGCTCCGATTCCTTCCGCGAACCAATTTCGCAAAGTGATGCACATCCTCAATTCCAGGGCCAGTCTCTGATACGCCACAGGCTCAAATTGCGACGCTTGGCCTGGCTCAAAAATCGTTAAAATATTGCGAAGCGGTCAAGCCCGCATCCAAAGAGCGTACTTTCCGGAGGGTATAAATGAATTCACGCAAATTGACTGGAATCATTGTGATTGCAGTAGTGCTCTGCGTATTCGCTGCAGCCCACATTACCAATGCCGCGCAGGTTGACTTTTTCCTGAAGGTCACCGGCACCCAGCAGGGGCAATTCAAAGGCGAAGGGTCAACAGGGGGCACAGGCCAAATTGCTGCTGCGCAATTCAAGTATCAGGCCACCGCGTCTCAAGATGCCGCCGCGAAGACCGGGGATCAGGCAACCGCGGCGCCTGTTGGCCGTCGGGTGCACAGCTCCATAACGATTGTAAAGGAGATCGGAGCGGCCTCGCCGATGTTCGCCAAGGCGTTGAGCAGCAACGAAGTTCTTCGCTCGGTGGATATCGAATTCGTGCACCCGGGGCCCGCTGGCGCGCCCGAAATTTACAAGACCATGCACCTGACCAACGCGATCATCTCCTCGATCCGGCAACTTCCAGGCAATGGCAAGTCCAAGCTGGAAGAGATCACCTTTATCGTGCAACCTGTAGCGATTGAAGTGATGGCCAAGAATGGCAACAAGACGGCGATGGACGATTGGCTCGCTTCCAAGTAAAGGCCAAACAAATCCTTTGGGAACCCAAGGCGGGCGCCACCTGTGCGCCCGTCTTTTTTATTCCTGGTTTCGGAGGCAATGGACCGCGTAGAAAAACGCGGCGATGGAAAATATCGCGAAGCACGCTGCTTCCAATGTCACTTGGCGCGGCTCGCCCATTCCGATCGAGGCGTACCGCAGGAAATCCACCTCCCAGGTAACTGGATTAGCCAGAGCGATGGCGCGGAACCAGCGCGGCAAGGGCGCCAGGGGATAAAACATCGAGCTGGCGAAGAGGAATACGAAATAAAATATGGATGTGACGCTGTTGAAGACATCGTTGCGCCGGATCTTCAGTGCGAATACCGAATAAAAGAAAAACCATCCCGCGGCGCCCGCAACCACTCCGGTCGCGAGCAACGGAAACAAGTTTGGACGCAACTGCACTCCCAGGAGAACGTGGCCCAACGAAATGGCGATCAACGCCTGCACCACTGCGATGAAAAGATTGAACAGGCTTTTGCCCACCAGATACTGCGAGCGGCTGAGCGGGTAGGTAAGCATTTCGTAGAAAATTCCGTTGTCGCGGTCCAGAAAGAACGACCAGGAAGTGTTCGACGCGATTCCAAAACTGGCCATGCCCAGCGCGCCGGCCAGAAAGAACGAATTGTAATCGGCTCCGGGCATGGAGACCGGCCCACCCAATCCATAATTCACGCCAACGCCGAACACTAGGATGTAAAACAGCGGGTAGCACAGGTCCCACAGAATAAACGTGAAGTTGGTCGCGCGGATGCGCGCTTCGCGGTTCAGGACGGCGAGAATGGCTCGCATGGACTAGGCTCCCTTCTTCGTGAGTTCGATGAAAATGTCTTCCAGGCTCGCGCCGGAAAGCTCCACATGCAACAAATGGCCGCGGCGCGAAAGTTTTGACGCCCATTCAAGCACATCGGCCTCATCTGCCTTCACTGCGACCTCCAGCGTGTTGGCGGTAATTTTCTGCCTTATCGGCCGCAAATATGCGAGTTCCGCCTCAATTCCATCGGGAACGCGATCGAATGTCATCGCCACTTCGTACACTCCCGCGGAGAGCATTTTCAGCGTGGGAACATCTCCGCGAGCCACTTGCCGCCCATGATTCATGATCAGGATGTCGTCGCACAGCTCTTCCGCCTCGCTCAGGATTTGCGTCGTGAGCACAATCGTCCGCCCGCGGCGCGCCTCTTCGCGGAATGCCTCCATCACTTCGCGTTTCAACAGCGGGTCCATCCCGGTAGAAAACTCGTCCAGAAACAAAACTGGAGTTGGGGTCATGAAAGCCTTGGCCACCTGCACCCGGCGCTTGTAGCCGCCGCTCAGATCTTGCACTTTGCGATCCGCCTGGTCGGTCAGGCCAAAGCGTTCCATGGCTTCGCTGGCGCGGACCCGCGCGGTTCGCCGGTCGAGGCTGTGGAACTGCGCGAAAGTGAGCAGGTTGGCGCGCACGCTGAGGAAAAGATCCACCGCTGTTTCCTGCAACACCACACAAATGTTCCGGCGCACGTCGAGGGGATGCGTGGAAACGTCAAATCCCATTACTTGTGCATGGCCACCCGTGGGACGCACCAGTGTCGTCAACATTTTCAGTGTGGTCGTCTTGCCCGCTCCGTTTGGTCCCAGCAATCCGAAAATACTTCCGCGCGCGACAGTGAAAGACATCCCATCCACGGCGCGCACACTTTCGCCCCGGCGAAAGAATCCCCGTGGAGCGTAAACCTTCACAAGATTTTCAACCTGCAACGCAAAATCGGTCATAGCTCGATTCCTGGCCCCCGCACGGGGCCTGCAGATACTTGGGGAAAGCCGCCAATCCGCGGCCAGGGAAATCTATAATGTTCGCTTTGAAACGGGTACCATCCAAAACGGACGGTGTGTGAAACGGGAGGTCCTTCCGGACCTACTTACGGGGGGTCATTGTGATAGCCATAGGCATTTTGCTCCAGCTGATTGTTTCGATAGCGTATCCGGTGAACGCACGGATGTCAAATTCAGCGCCGGAGGAGAACGCTGCGCATACCGCACGTGAAATCCGAGCGTGGCGCGAGTCAAATGAATCTCGCGTGATGGAAGAGCTGCGCGCGCTGCTCTCCATTCCAAATTTTGCTTCGGACACACCAAACATTCAGCGCAATGCGACCAAGCTGGTGGAGATGTTGCATGCCCGTGGGTTCGAGACGCAATTACTGCCAATCGAAGGGCGCGGCCCCGTTGTCTTCGGCGAGCTATCAACACCCGGCGCGAAGCGCACGGTGATTTTCTACATGCACTACGACGGCCAGTCGGTCGACCCCTCTACGTGGACGGGCACCAAGCCCTACGAACCCGCGCTGCGTGACGCCCCATTTGAATCAGGAGGCAAGCTCATCCCCTTCCCTGGCGCTGGCGAGCGATACCGGGACGACTGGAGGCTTTACGCGCGCTCCTCCGGAGATGACAAATCACCCATCGTCGCGCTGCTCTCGTCCATCGACGCATTGAAAGCGCGAAAGATCCCGCTGGGCGTTAACGTGAAAGTTGTCTTCGATGGCGAAGAGGAAGGTGGCTCTCCACATCTGGAGCAAACTCTGATGGCCCATCGCGATTTGCTTGGCGGCGACTTGTTGATTAATGGCGACGGCCCCGTGCATCAGTCGGGCCGGATGCAGGTGCTGTTCGGGAACCGAGGGATTGTCAGCGCGCAGATTACTGTGTATGGCCCGCTGCATTCGTTGCACAGCGGGCATTATGGCAACTGGGCGCCGAATCCCGCGATGCGCTTGGCGCAATTGCTGGCCTCGATGAAAGAGGAGGATGGCCGCGTGCGCATCGCCAATTTTTATGATGGGATAGAACCGCTCGGCCCGACCGCGCTGAAAGCATTGCAGGAAATGCCCGCCAACGAAGCAGACCTCGAACACGATCTGGCCATCAACCATCCTGACGGTGATGAGAAGAAGCTCGTCGAGCTGCTGACGCAACCTTCGCTGAACATTGATGGACTGCGCAGCGAGGACGTTGGCGCACAATCCCGCACCGTAATCCCAGAGCGCGCCGTGGCCACGGTGGATATGCGGCTGGTGAAAAACATTACTCCGGAAACTCAATTTGCCCGGCTGTTGGCCCACATCCGTGCACAGGGATACTTTGTGACGGCAAACGAACCGACGGTGGAGGAGCGCCGCACGCACGCAAAGTTGGCGCGCGTTGAGATGACCCGCGGAAGCTACCCCGCTTCACTCACCTCCATGGATTTGCCGGTGTCTAAATCATTGATGGAAGTGGTTGACTCGGCCGTTGGTGGTGGCTTGGTGAAAATGCCCATCGTGGGCGGCAGCTCTCCAATGTATATCTTTGAGAATCTCGGACTCCCGGTGATCAACGTACCCATCGTCAATTACGACGACAACCAGCACAGCCCCAACGAAAATCTGCGTATCGGATATTTTTGGCGCGGTATGGAAATTTACGGGGCCATTCTCGCCGACTTGAAATGGTGATTCGGGAGAGCCCTTCTCAATTCAGGGAAAGAAAATTCCGCAGGAGGTCTTTTCCCGGGCCTGTCAGCACGGATTCGGGATGGAATTGCACGCCTTCGATCAGCAGTTCGCGGTGGCGTAATCCCATGATCGTGCCATCCGCAGTTTCGGCTGAAATTTCCAGCGTGCGAGGAAGCGACTTTCGCTCGACGATGAGCGAATGATAACGCGTGGCCGTAAAGGGCTTTGCCAGACCGCGGAAAATCGTTTTGCCATCGTGAAACACTTCGCTCGTCTTGCCATGGAGAATCGATTTGGCACGCACCACTCGCCCGCCAAATGCTTCTCCGATCGCCTGATGCCCCAGGCAAACACCGAGAATGGGAATTTCCCCGGCAAAGCGTCGAATAAGCTCGATGCAGATCCCGGCTTCCCGCGGCGTGCACGGCCCGGGCGAAATCACGATGCGCTCCGGCTTTCGCCGGGCAACTTCATCGAGCGTGATTTTATCGTTGCGCCGAACCTCCAACTCGCATCCCAGTTCGCCCAAATACTGCGCCAGGTTGTAAGTAAAGGAATCGTAGTTGTCCAGCAGAAGAATCATTTTCGCGGAAACTCCACGGTCAAATACTAACTACAGACGCTTACCTTGTCACCTCGACCGCTACTCTTCCACACCATGCGCCAATTCAATCGCGCGAAACATGGCCTTCGCCTTGTTGAGCGACTCTTGGTACTCCTTCTCGGGAACCGAATCGGCCACCAATCCACCGCCAGCCTGAATATGCGCGATTCCGTCCTTTACCACTAGCGTGCGAATCGCGATGCACGAATCCAAATTGCCTGCAAAATCGAGATACAAAATCGACCCGCCGTAAATCCCGCGCCGGGTGGGTTCCATTTCATCAATAATTTCCATCGCTCTGACCTTCGGCGCGCCGGAAAGTGTCCCCGCTGGAAAACAGGACGCGAGCGCGTCAAAGCAATCCACACCCGCGCGAAGCGTGCTGTGAAGACTCGACACCAGATGAGATACGTGCGAGTAGCGCTCGATGAACATCAATTTCTCCACCTGCACGGAGCCATATTCCGAAACACGCCCGAGATCGTTGCGGCCCAGGTCCACCAGCATGATGTGCTCGGCGCGCTCTTTGGGATCGGCAAGCATTTGTGCGTCGAGTTTCAGGTCTTCCTTATCATCGCGCCCGCGAGGATGTGTCCCTGCAATCGGACGGTAATATGCGTCGCGCCCACGCACTCGCACTAACATTTCGGGCGACGCACCCGCCACGGCCACATCCCCAAGCTTGAGGTAGTACATGTAGGGCGAAGGGTTCACCACACGCAGCGACCGGTATACCTCGAACGGATCAATTTGGATCGGCGCGTCAAATCGCTGGCTGAGCACCACCTGAAAAATATCTCCCGCCCGGATGTATCCCTTCGCCTTGTGAACTCCGGCCAGGTATTTGGCCTTGGACATATTTGCTTTGAATCGCGGCTGCTTTTTCTTGTCGCGCTTGCGGCGGCGCGGATTTTCAATATCAACCGGTTTATTGAGCACGCGCCGCTGCGCGCCAATCTCCCGGACAGCCGCGTTGTATTTTGCGCGGAGGCCTCCGGGCCCGCCCGTGTACACGTTGCGCACGATCCACATGCGATGCTGCACGTGGTCAAACACCACCAGTCCAAGGAAAAACATCATCACGGAATCGTCCAGCCCCAGGTCATCTCGGCCCGTGTCCGGAATGCGCTCGAACTGCCGCACCATGTCATAGGCGAAGTAGCCGATAGCTCCGCCCACCAGCGGCGGAAGTCCCGGCACACGCGCGGGCTGGTAGCGGGCGGTGAGCCTGCGCAGAAACTCCATAGGCTTGGCATATTCCAATTGCACGCGGCCCGCGGACTCAACGATGCACGCGCCCTTGCGGAAGCGAAATACTTCAGCCGGATTCGCCCCCATGAATGTATAGCGGGCGATTTTTTCGCCGCCCTCAATACTTTCGAGCAAGCAGGCATAGCGGGCGTCACGTGACAGCCGCAGATAAGCAGAGACGGGAGTGAGCAGATCCGCGTGCACGGACTCATACACGGGCACCAGGTTTCCCTGCTTTGCCAGCCGGCAAAATGTTTTGAAGTCAGGCTGAATCATTTTCCGATCAAAAGCATTTTTCTAGTTGTGTTCGCGTCGCAAGGCGGCCAACACGACTCGCCGCATAATTTCCGCGGGTGCGCGTTCGCCCATCCAGATTTCCCACTGGGCAATTCCCTGCGCCAGAAACATTTCCAATCCGGAAACCGTTTCTATGCCGCGCCGCCGCGCCAGTTTCAGGAGCGGCGTATCGATTGGGCGGTAAATCATGTCCATCACCACGCGGCAATTCAGCTCGTCGGCACGAAGCGGCGCGTCGTCGCCTGATTGCATGCCCACAGGCGTGGCATTGATGATCGCGTCAAAGAATTCTTTCTTCAATCGACGTCGCGCAATCGCTTCCCCACCTGCAACTAGGGCCAGCGAACTGGCGCGCGCTTCTCGCCTCGCCGTAATGCTAACCACTGCTCCAGCTTCGGCAAGCGCGAAGACCGCGGCTCGTGCGGCTCCTCCTGCGCCCAAAATCAGAACGCGGCTGCCCGCCAATTGCACATGCCGCTCAAGCGCGCGCAAGACGCCGACGTAATCTGTATTGTATCCGTATAGCCGCGAATCACCTCGAACTACCACCGTGTTCACGGCTCCGATCCGCTCAGCCAGGGGATCGCAATCCTTCAGGTGCCGAATGATTCCCTGCTTATGCGGAAGCGTCACCGCAAAACCCGCCACTCCAAACGCAGCTCGCGATGCCAGAAAATCGCGAAGATCGCGCACGAGGAATGGGACCAAAATCGCATTCACTTTTCGTGCCGCGAATGCGGCGTTATGAATTAATGGTGAAAGCGAATGTGCGATGGGGTTGCCGATCACACCGTAAACGCGCGTGTGACGATCGAGCCGATCGGCCCGGTAAATTCCCCGCATCGCCGCCAAATCGAGTTGCCCCGGCGCGGTAGCCTCGCCTGTCGCCGCGTAAGCGAGGGCACTGCCTTCTTTCAGAGCCAGCACTCGGCCCGGCAATCCTGTTTCGCCCATGGGCACGGCCACAATGTGTCGCCGGTGCTTCGCGGCCTTCAGCAACCGGACGCTATCCCTCAAGGTGTTCGATTCGGCAGCTATTTTGATGGCATCACCCCCGCAACGGTCCAATCGTTTGACGAGACGGCCCAAGTCGCCGCGCGTTCTACGGAAATCGTGAAAGGAAACCATGACTCGAGCCCCAGCCTTGCGCAGCAAATTCAGCGCGGCTGGATCCGCGCGTTCGGCAGACTCCACTTCCAAGTCACACCACCGGCAGCCAGCCGACACCGCATTTTTCAACTCCGCCAGCTGGTCATTCAGGTCACCGGTATACCTTCCCCCGCTCCCCTTCCGCCTGAGAGTGGCTATGACCGTGAATTTTTTGCGATTTACGCGGAGATGTGAAAGCAGTCGGCGAAGTCCCGCCTTCGATTTCAACCAATCCAGCCGCAATTCGACGGTGCTTGATTCCCGAAGCGCGTGCCGAAGGCCGCGCAGCATGGTGGCCGCGGTCGGCTCCGCCACAACTGCGCAAATTCGGCCCCGGCCGAATAATCTGGTCACAAGCCCTCCCCGATCGCTTCCATCGCCTTAGAGTAAACTTTCGCTTCTACCATGCGGTATCGAATGTGTAAAGCATGTCCCCAGGGTCCATTGACGGTCCCCGGGGCGTTTGCTAGCGTCAGACTATGGCGCTCACCGGGAAAGCTGCGCCCCTAAATTCCAAGGAGTGAAGCACATGCGAGGCAAATGCGTATCTTTGGGCCTGATCCTGGGATTGGCCGCAGGCGTTGCCGCCGGTCAAGCCCCTAACCGGACCGAGGTTGACAGCAGCGCGCTGTATTGCTCAGGAGAAATCAGAACCGAGGCGGTGCCACAGGACAGCTATATTATTTCGGGAGAGAGATCTCTTACCAAGGTTGTGTTCAGCGCCCCCGAACTTGTCTATATCAATCGAGGCTCCGCTCAGGGTCTGAAGGTGGGTGACGAATTCCGAGTAGTCCGACCCGTCAAGGACCTGGTTTACCAGGAATGGTTTCACGGACAGAGGGAACTTCTCCGCGCCATGGGACAAGCTTGGACCGACCTGGGCCGGATTCGCGTGACCAACGTAGGTGCGAAAGTCTCCACCGCGCAAATTGTTTTTTCCTGCGATTATATGCAGCGGGCCGACATTATCCTGCCCTACGAGGAACGCCAATCGATTCCTCTGAGGCCAAATAACACCGCGGTTGACCCCTATGCTCCCGCAACCGGGAAGGCGGGCATGGTTGTAACAACGAAAAGGTTTGGCCAAGTTGCCGGCTTGAATAGCATTGTGTACGTAAACCTGGGCTCCTCGCAGGGCGCGAAGCCCGGCGATTACATGCGAATCTTCCGCCGCCAAGGCAACATGAGCAACGTTCTGTACCAAACTCCCGGCACAGAATACAAAATGCTTGGTTTCGGAACCACACCGGTGGTTTATACCTGGGGAGACTTGCCACGACAAATCCTGGGCGAAGGGGTTGTGGTCCGTGTCACCGGCAATACCGCTACAGTGATGATTACGGCCACGCGGGGCGAAGTCTACGCCGGCGACTACGTGGAAATCGAACAGTAAACGCTCTAAGACCGAACGGACAGTTAAGAGCAGGGCCGGTGAAAACCGGCCCTTTTCTTTTCAGCCGGAATTCCTATGAGGCAGCCTGCCGCGCCTTACGAACCGCGTGTCGCCAACGAAGCACTCCGATTGCCACAACGATTATCAGACAGATCTCGATGAAGACTTTTTCACCATCGAATGGATCGAGAGGCGAATTCTTCAGCTCTGAATCCGTGAAGATGCTGTGCCAGAACAGTGCCAGCGCTGCCGCATAGATCACGAAGTGAAATGCTTTCCACGTTTTCCTGCCCAGCCGCAAGCGCAGATAGGACGTCACCACCACAACCGCCAGCAAATAGAGCGCAATGGCGCCAAAGGTGTTGTCCATCGGCTGGCTGGGTGAATGGACCGGATAAAGGATGTCGCGGATCCGAAACCCAGCAGTGGGCGAAAACAGAAGGATTATGGGGTGCAGAATGGACGTTCCTAGGAGCAAATAGCCGGTCCAATTATGCAAGCGGAAGTAGTTGAAATGACGGTGTGGCCAATATCGCACTGGACTGTAGCGCAGCGCCATCATCAGCCCCAAAATCATGTTGGCCGTGACCAGCCCCACGGCCACCAGCCCCACATATGCCGAAAGATCAATCGCGGTCATGAAGACATTCAGCACTCATCAGTTTTTTTACACCGGCAAACACCGTGTGGCTAAACGGGACGCTTCCCTTTCGCACCATTCAAAGCGTCGCTAGGATAACAAAGACGTGTGCGACCTGGCAGAGCGTTTCAAAAGGGTGTGTTTCGATGGGGTACTAATAGGGCGAATGCTGAGAGGAGCTAACCGCGGTTGAGTCGGCTTCCGGAGCAAATTCCGCTTCATTGAACGCTTCCGCAGTGAATCCGTAGAGCTGTGTGCCCATCAATCGCCAGGAGTTTGTGGGAAGGCCTGCCTTTCGGCAAGTCTCCTGAAGAAAGCGCTCCCGGGTCCAGTTGCGTTCCGCGGCCACTTGGGGAAGGAGCAGCGCTCGGAGAACATCTCGGACGACGAAAAGCCCGTGCCTCCCGATTTCAATTTGGCCAAGCGCAATTGGCTGCATGGAAGACAACACTGAAATCTCAATCGCTAGCTCAGCGACTTCCCCTGCTCGAACGGGCCGAAAGCGAGTATCCTCTTGCGCAGCAGCGACTGCGCAATGTGCAACGGTGCGCGCGAGTGAATCCTGAGGAGCAGGCTGCCCCACGCATCCGCGCAATCGCCCTCGATGTTCCAGAGTGACGAATGCGCCGAGCGGCTCCGCGAGGCTTCCCTCCTCCGCTTCTGGCCGCCAACGGCGATCAAAGACAATCGTTTCGACCAGGGCGCGCCGGGCGATTTTCAGAAGCGCTCGTTGCTCGTCCTTGCTGAGCGTTGAATTCATACAAGACTTGAAGGACCGATCAGAGAGTGGGAACGTCCTGCGTTTTTGCTTTTTCCCGGCGCTCGAGTATGCGCAGCCGCCGGCGCTGCTTGATGCTGCCATCCACTTGGCTCCAGAAGCGCATGAAATATTGGAAGGCGGAAATTACGGCGCTGAACACCACAAGATACAGCAACCATCTCCCCAACGGTCTCAGGAAAGCAAGATTCGCCCCAAGGATGATGACGCTCGCGGCGAGCACCTGCAGCACCATTTTTGTTTTGCCCAGCGTCGAAGCCTGAATCGTGAATCCCTCAGCCGACGCGATGTTGCGCAGTCCCAACACCGTGAATTCTCTGCCAATGATGATCACTACCATCCAGGCCGGAACCAATCCCATTTGCACCAGTGAAATGAACGCCGCGGAAATCAGCAGCTTGTCGGCAATCGGATCCAGCAATATTCCAAGTGTTGTCTCTTGCTCGCGCCGCCGGGCCACAAAGCCGTCCGCCCAGTCTGTTGCCGCCGCAGTTAACAGGATCAATACGCCCCAAATTACAAAAGGCATGGAAATGCCAAACAAAACCAGGTTTGGCTGGCGCGTGAGCAAAACCACAACCAACAGTGGTACAAAGAAAATGCGGAGAATCGTAAGCGTATTGGGCAGGTTCATGATTAACGGGGGCCGCCGAGCCCCTACTCGCCGTGGACGCCTGCTGAGAGCCTCACTATAGTCTTACATTCCGTGGCAGTCAACGCCGCTATCTATCCGGCTGGCGCGCGAACTCGCCGGATAACTCAGACACCGGAAGTGCGGGCAAAGTAACCACTTCCGCACTCACATGCACCAAACCTGTGCAAATCCCGGAGTTGACAAAAAGTTAACCTGGTTCGGCAGCGAAAATCAAAGCCCTCAAAAATCATACGTAACTTGCTGTAAACATAGGCTTTAGAAAATCATCAAGTTGACTGCAAAAAAGCACCATTTGTGTGCTTATGGAATAACAAGAAAAACCTTATGCGCTTTCCACAGACATTTCCACAGATAACAAAGGGGATATGGGGTTATTAGAAGTAGCCAATTGATACCATTCTGCCCGTTTTCGAGGTCAAAACAGAAGCTTTTCACAGCATGATTTGGGGAACAGCCTAACCGGATCAAGGCCACTGCACATCCGCTTTACTCATGAAACTACATATGTTTGAAGTCGGCGGGCAAGCGATTCCGGGACGTCAGCTTCAAGCAGCATCGTAGAATCCTCCACGGCGGAATGGGTCACACGGCCTAGAGCATGCACCAGGGCAAGATTGCGTCCATCGGTCAGCGGGACATTCAACCGCAACCGCACCAGCGCGTCGATCGGCATCGCCTCATCAATTCGTCCCAATAATTCCTCCAGCCCGGTGGATTTGAGCGCTGAAACCAAAACTTTGTCTGCTCTGGAAGCAGCAAGTTCTTCGAGTTGTTCTTTCGGCAGGCGATCTATCTTGTTGTACACAACCAGGCGCGGGCGGCCATTGACCCCAATATCACCCAGCACTTTTTCCACTTCGGCGTCTTGCTCGGCATGCTGCGGATTGGAAACGTCGGTCACGTGCAAGAGCAGCGAGGCTTCCTGGACCTCTTCGAGCGTTGCGCGAAAGGCAGCAATCAACGCGGGAGGTAGTGCGCGAATGAATCCTACGGTATCGGATACCAACACTCGCCGCCCCGAGGGGAGGCGAACAGCGCGAATTGTCGGATCGAGTGTTGCGAACATTTTCGGGGAAACCAGGACCCCCGCCTGGCTCAAGGCATTAAACAAAGTGGACTTTCCCGCATTCGTATATCCCACCAGCGCCACAGTGCCCAGCGGCACCGCCTGGCGCTTTTCGCGGCGTAAGGAGCGCTGTTTCCGCACCATCTCAATACTTTTTTGAATGCGGCTAACTCGATCTCGAATTCTTCGCCGGTCTGTTTCCAGTTTTTGTTCGCCAGGGCCCCGCGTGCCGATCCCGCCGCCAAGACGCGATAGCTCGGTTCTTTGGCCTGCCAGCCGCGGGAGAAGGTAATTCAGCTGGGCCAGCTCCACTTGCAACTGCCCTTCACGGCTGCGCGCGTGGCGCGCAAAAATATCCAGGATGAGCTGGGTGCGGTCAATTACGCGGCGGTCCGCAAGCGTGCGCTCAATGTTTCTCTGCTGCGTGGGCGTCAGGTTCGCGTCGAAAATCACCAGGGGCGCATTGTGCATTCGCGCCTCGATTTCGATTTCTTCGAGCTTGCCTCGGCCCACAAGAGTGGCAGGATCGGGCGCATCCCGCATCTGCAGGACCGAGCCGGCCACATCCGCGCCCGCGCTTCGAGCCAGTTCGCCCAACTCTGCGAGCGACTCGCGCTCCACCTGTCCAGGCTCCATTCCCGGGACTCGCGCGGGGCGCTTGCGGCCCAATCCCACAAGCAACACGCGTTCGCGGTTTTCTGTTTTCTGAGGAGTTCTCATGCCGCTTTCATGATACTACGCTGAAGCGCTATCGCCCGGCCCCGGCATGGTTTGCGGATTCGTAGCCTTCTCCCAGCTCTTCGCGCAGATGCTGCAGGGCTCGTCGCATGATTCCACGGTCGTCGCCAAACCCCTCCAGCCAATGCACGCCCTGCTCTTTTCGGAACCAGGTGATCTGCCGCTTGGCGTAGCGCCGCGTTGCCTGTTGGATGGCCGTCACGCAATGAGGCAAATCGCTTTTCGCCTCGAGATGGGAGCGCAAATCGCCGTAGCCAATAAATGAAAATGGCTTGGTGGTGGCGGGAATCCCACGTCGGATCAGTGTGCGCACTTCGGCGAGCCAACCGCGATCCATCATTTCAATTGTGCGACGTTCGATGCGCTCATACAGGGCCGTCCTCGGCGGCATCAGGCCAATTTTCACGGGACGAAAGCCCTCCAGACGGGCCCGCACGCCCTTATGCACTTCCGTAATGGGCTTGCCCGTAAGCACGCAGATTTCGATGGCGCGAATTAATTTGGGCATGTCGCCCGCAGCGATTCTTGCCGCGGCCGTGGGATCCATGCGCGCCAGCACGCGGTGCAAATACCCAGGCTTGTTGCGCTCGGCACGCGCTCGCAGCTGCGCGCGCAATACCTCGGAGCGCACGGGTAATTCCGCCAATCCCTCAAGCAGTGCCCGCAAATAGAGCCCCGTCCCGGCCGTCAGCACCGGAAGAAGTTTTCGCTGTCGCAGGTCATTCAGGACCCCGATCGCCCGCTCCCGATACTCCCCCGCCGTAAACACTTCACTCGGCTCGAGGATGTCGATCAGGTGGTGAGGAACGCGCCGCCGCTCTTCAGCTGTGGGTTTGGAGGTACCAATATCAAATCCCCGATAGACTTGCGTCGAATCGCAGACAACGATTTCTCCATTCAATTGCTCGGCCAGCCAAACGCCAAGCGTAGATTTGCCGGAAGCCGTTGGTCCGACAATCGCGACGAGTGGCACCGCCGGGGGTCCACCAGACGGATGCAACAGTGAAACTTCGGGTGCTGTGTTCACTGATTCAGTCATCATAAAATTTTCCATAAACGCAGAAGCAAAAAGACGATCGCGGTGAACCCCAACAGAATCAGACCCAAGATTTGATTACGTGTCGGTTTCACAGTGGAGTGTTAATGGGCAAATTATAAAAGTAAATAAAACGCAGCTCAATGTATGGGCCGGAAAAAGCGGGAGGGAGAGGCTCGAAGGGGCTCGACGCGCGTATGGACGACATAGCAGCGCGATCCAGCGGCAGCTTGCCGGAGGAGCGCTCTAATTCTGGATCTTCAGCGATAACCGTACCATCCCTGTAAATCTTAAATTTCAAGCTCACGATTCCCTGATCGCCCATGATCGCGGACTCCGGCATGATTGCAAACCAGTTCCGCTTGACACTCACATATACTCGATCTAAATAGCTCCGAAAGTCCACCCCTTGGGTGTCGGTGAGCATTTGCAGCCCAGCCCCTGCTTCACCTTGGCCACCGCCTCCGCCGCCCGGAAACCCTCCGCCACCGGGACGTGCTCCGGGTATTCGCCCCTGCGAAGCTATGCTGGGTCCTGCGCCACCCGAACGCTGGACATCCGAGAGCGATTGCTCAATGGACCGTCCCGCGGAAAATTTTGGCAGCTTGAGACCGTTCGGATTCAGGTTGGGAGTCTGAACGGGTTCAAGCGTTGGCGTTGGCTTGACGGGATCAGGCTTGGGCGGCGTAGCTACAATCGGATTGGGTGACGTCGCAATACTCTCTTTGGGCGGCTGGTCGCGCACCACTGCGGGGGGAGCTATGGGATCGGGCGATGGAGATGGTGCTGGCGGAGCCAGTTGCCGGATTACTTTCGGATCTATGTGAATCGCCGGGCTCTTCGGCTCTATCTTGGGCCGGGGAGCAAGAGCGCTTTTCAAGTCAGGCGGCATGTAGAGATCGCCGAGAGAGTGCGCCGCGGAAATAATTTCCGCTTGCGTAGGCTGGCGCGGAGAAAACAACGTCGGAATCAGGAACAGTATCAGTATGGCCACGGCGTGAAGAACAGCCGAGGCCCCGCGAAGCACCCACCGCTCTTCGTCTCGAAGACCGCGCGGCGTGCTCGTAAGTAAATTCACTTCGCCGGTCGTCATGACGTCCGGCTCGAGAACGTCGGGCATTTCAGCCGGACGAAGCATCGGGTGCGGGCGCTCCTCGATTTCAGGGAGGCGGGCATCCTTGGGCACGGCCACGTGTGCGCCCAGCACAGTTAAAGGCACATGCGTTGGGATAGTGTGCGCGGTGTCCAGCGCATGCACGGGCATATCGCGCGGGATAATCAATCGCGCGGAAAGCACATCCAGCGGCATATACGCGGGAATGTTGGATCGAGCATCCAACGGGGTCGCTGGATAATCGGCGGCAACGACAGTGCGAGTGTCGAGCTCGGTCTTGCGCCTGCGGCCTGGTGCTGCCTCGTCATTCGCGGGCAACCGCGCGCCATTTGGAATCAGGATTCTATTGATCATGCTCTCGCAACTGATCGCCCTTCAACGGACACATCTTCGCCCCACCCTCTTCATCGTCCCGGCGATGGAGACACAAACTCACTTAGTTGGACGCGCTTGCCATGTTCGAGGATGCTCGCCGCGACCCTCGCGGCCAATTCCAGCGCTCGCCGGCCCGCGGTGCCATCTACACGCGGATTTTGCCGCGTCCGCACAGCATTCAAAAACGATTCCAATTCGGCTTTCAGCGGCTCTTGCGGCTCGGTAGTGAGTTTCTCAAACTCAAAGTCCGGCTGCGGACCGGGTTGCTTCACGCGCACGCGCAACGCGTCTTGCCGGGTGTAATCCAGCGAAACGTATTCGTGCTCCTGGAAGAAACGCATCTTCCGCACGCGCTCGGTTGAGACTCGGCTCGCGGTCACGTTCGCGACGGCTCCAGACTCAAACTCCAGCCGCGCGTGCGCGATATCCACCTTGCCCGAAACCACTGGAATGCCCACGGCCTTCACGTCAATCACTTTTTCGCCCACCAGCGCCAGCAAAATATCCAGGTCATGAATCATCACGTCGAAAATCACGTCCACATCCAGGCTTCTTGGGGTAAAGACTCCGAGCCGGTGGACTTCAAAAAACAACGGCCGGTTCATGATGGCCTCAGCTGCGACCACGGCCGGATTGAATCGCTCGAGGTGCCCAATCTGCAGCACCCGTTTTGATTGATGCGCTGCGGAAATTAACTCGTCCGCTTCGCTGAGCGATGCCGCCATCGGCTTTTCTACCAAAACGTCCAGGCCCTGCCCCAGCAGCGTGCACCCTATGCTCTTGTGCAGCGCCGTTGGGACAGCGACGCTTACGGCATCCACGCGCCCAGGCAGAGCTTCAATTCCGGGCAGCGCTACAGTCCCAAATTCAGCCGCAACGCTTGAGGCGCGTGCGGGATCGGTATCCACGACGCCGACAACTTCAGCCTGAGGAAGCTGACTGTAAACGCGCGCGTGGTTCCGCCCAAATTCGCCAACGCCCACAACTGCCACTCGAATGCGCGGCGCGGTCACCTTTTCACTCCAGAAGATGCCGCTCCACCACCAGCAGTTTGCGCTGTCTGCGTCGCTGCGGGCTCAAACGCTTGAATGGCAATCCCGGCCCCATCCGCCGTCGCGACGAGCTGCGCCCGGTCAAACAACAACGTCTTGTACGCGTCCACCGCCAGGGCCGTGGCGTGGAACCTCTTCATGAATTCGATGGTCGGCAGGCCCACCACGGGTACATCGAAGCGCATGTCCTGATTGGGCTTGCTCACCTTGATGACCGTCAGATCTTCGCCTCCCGTGATGCGGGCCGCGCGCTCGATGATTTCGTCGGTCCCCTCCATGGCTTCGATAGCCACGCATGCGCGATCGCGCACCACAACCGTTTGACCCAAATCCATTGAGGCGATATGCCGCGCCACGCCCAATCCGTATTCCATGTCGGCGGCTTCGCGCTCGTCCGGCTTGCGGCGCGTCAACACTCCTGGTTGCGGAACGAGCGGCTTCAGGAACGCGGTCGAATCGACTAGCTCAATTCCCTCGGATTCGAGAACGCGCGCCACGGCGCCAATCAAGGAATCCGTGTTCTTGCGCGGCAGAGTGAGCAGCAACTTCGAAAATCGCCAGTCAGGGCGGATGCTGAAAATCTTGTTGTGCTTCACCTGTCCGGCCATCACCGCGCGCGTGATGCCTTCTTGATGCAGAAGATCGATCGTGCGCCCGAGCTCGCCCAACCCCACCCAGTGAAGCCGTCTGGCAGACTTCTCCAGCTCCGGTGAAGCTTCCTCCCGCAGGGCAATCACAGCCATTTCAATGCCCTGGCTTCGCGCGCCCTCCAACACCAGAAATGGAAAGCGCCCGTTGCCGGCGATGAGTCCCCATTTCGCGGAGGGAGTTTCAACTGGCGAGTTGGAAGGGGTTGGTGTGCCCATGGCGGCCCCCTATTTGACGAGACCGCGCTCGACCGCTTCTATGAATGCTATCAACTCTTGGACGTCTGCCGACCCCTTCAGCGTTTCACGCATGCGCGCCACCGCTTGGGAGGTATTGAGCTTGGCGCGCAACAGCAGGCGGAACGCCTTCTCAATCTCCGCCATGCGTTCGGGGGAAAATCCCCGGCGCTCCAGTCCCACTTTGTTCATCCCCAGGCAATGTGTGTTGCGCTCACTGACCACCAAGCCGAAGGGCGGCACGTCCTGAGTTACCACCGTAAACCCGCCGACATAAGCGTATCGCCCAACGCGGCAGAATTGGTGGACGGCGCTGAACGCGCCAATCGTGGCGTAATCCTGGACGGAGACGTGTCCCGCAAGTGTCGCGCTGTTCGCAAAAACCGTGCTGTCTCCTACTTGGCAGTCGTGCGCGATATGGGCATAAACCATGAAGAGGTTGTGACTGCCGATGGTTGTCGTTCCGCAGCCGTGGCCTGTGCCGCGGTTTACGGTCACCCCTTCACGGAATTGATTGCCGTCACCGATTACCACATGGGTGCGCTCGCCGGCGTATTTCAAATCCTGAGGGTCTCCCCCGATGGAACAGAACGAATGGAAGACATTGTTCTTCCCAATGCGCGCTGGGCCGCGCACCACCGCATGAGGCATCACTTCGCAACCGTCCCCCAGTTCCACATCCTCACCCACGATGGCGAACGCGCCGATTTTCGCCCCATCGCCCAGCTTGGCGCTAGGTGATACCATAGCTCGTGGATCCATGTGGATGCCCGAGGGCCTGTGAATAGCTTCGCTCATTCTGGTTTCACTCATTGGCAACTGCTATCCCCGGTTAGGTCATTACGCCCGGACCTGCTTTTCCTGTTCAACCCGGTCAGACGTAAAAAATCTCATTCACTTATTTGTCGGCGCAGGCTCTCGATCCACCATCTTGCACATCAAGGTCGCTTCGGCGGCCATTTCTCCATTCACGCGCGCTTCGCCTTGAAGCTTGCAGAAATCCTTTCGATAATTCAGGACCTTTACTTCGATAATGAGCTGGTCTCCGGGCACCACGGGGCGGCGGAATCGCCCATTGTCCACGGCCACGAAGTAGAGCAGCTTCTTGTCGCGGTCAGGGATCTCGAGCAGGATTAGCAGCCCGCCGGTCTGCGCCATCGCCTCTATGATGAGCACACCAGGCATTATGGGTTGTCCAGGGAAGTGCCCCTGGAAAAAGCCTTCGTTAATCGAGACGTTCTTCACGCCCACGATGCGTTTTAACCGCTCGATCTCCAGGATGCTGTCCACCATCAGAAATGGATAGCGATGGGGCAGCAACTTCTGAATTCCATTTGTGTCCAAAATCATTTCGATTTCTCCACTGAGCGCTGAGTCATCATTCCTTACATTTGGCAACCCGACCATCTTGGCGCGCCCTGGACATCCACCGGCCAAATCAGGGAATTATACGCGATGCGCGCGGCCGGCGCAGGCCTATTCAGCTCCGGAAAGGTCGCCGGGAATCAGCGCCCCTTATGCCTGGAATACACCGCCGGGTGTATACTTCCCGCCAGCCGAGAGACCAAAATTGAATATCCGGCACAACTGAGGAGATATTTCATGCGACGATTTTCTCTATTTTTTGTAATTGCATTGGCGATGCTGGCCTCCACCGGATTGGTTCTGCAGTCCCAAACCGAAGGGCCTTACAAAGTTCTGAAGACCGCCAAGGTGGGCGGAGCGGGCGGATTCGACTACGTATACGCCGACTCCGACGGGCGGCGCTTATACATCCCGCGCACTGGCCAGGCTCCGACGGGCCGAATCACTGTCTACAATCTTGATACGCTGGAGTCCGTTGGTGAAATCCCCAATACCAACGCTCGCGGTGTCGCAGTGGATCCTAAGTCAGGGCACGCCTTCGCCAGCAGCAGCCCCGTTGCGATGTGGGACACCAAGACACTCGCTTTGATCAAGACCATTGATGTGCAGGGCGGCCCGGATGGAATTCTCTTCGACCCCTTTAACTCGCGCGTTTGGGTCTTTAGCCACCGTACGCCCAACGCCACGATCATCAATGCCGCTGACGGCACCATCGTCAGCACTCTCGATCTCGGTGGCGCTCCCGAACAAGCGGTCACGGACGGAAAAGGCCATATGTACGTGGATCTGGAAGATAAAGACATGATTGCTGTCGTGGATACGAAAGAGCTTAAAGTAACGGGTCAATACGGTCTTGAGGGCAAGGGCGGCGGGCCCGGTGGCTTGGCCTTCGATGTGAAGAATCACATCCTGTTTGCCTCTTGCCACAATCCCGCGACGATGGTGATCTTGAATTCCGAAACCGGCAAGATCATCACGGCACTGCCCATCGGCATGGGGACTGACGGGGCGACCTTTAATCCCGCCACTATGGAAGCGTTCAGTTCAAACCGCGATGCCACCTTAACGGTCATCAAGGAAAACAGCCCGACAGATTTTGTCGTGGAGCAAAATGTGAAGACCATGAATCTGGCCAAGACTCTGTCGCTCGACAGCAAGACAGGGCATATCCTTCTGATCGCCGCGGACACCCAACCGGCCCCGCCACCTCCGGCGGATGCGCCTCCGCCGCCACCCGGGCGCGGACCGCGCATGGTGATGGTGCCGGATTCGTTCACGATTCTCTCCGTGGGCAAGTAAGTATCGCTGGAGAAGCTGTCTCGTTTGTACGAAACAAAAACCGGGCGCGAGGAGAGGGGCGCCGCTCCCCTCGCGCCAATTTTTTTGAATAGCTGTTGCCCTTCACCATCTTGGATTTTGTGGCCCAGCCATTCCTGGTTGGGCGATTTGCTTTTTCAGATTGATTCGCGCCATTCTCCCCCAGCAACTTGTCGCCCTGCGTGCGGCTTGTTAGCATATTGCGCCGATGCCTGAGGAACACTTCACGCGCAAATTTGTTCACGACCTGCGCGCCCATGAACCCGAGATGCTGCGCCTTCTTGGCCGATTTGTGCGCGCCGAATCGCCCTCCTACAACAAGCATGCTGTGGATCAGTTCGGCCGCATAGTCGCTGTCGAATGGCGCAAGCGTGGCGCCTCCGTAAGAATCCTTCACCAGAACCAGCGCGGCAATCACCTGCTGGTGCGTTTCTGGCGCGGCCCAGGACGCCCCAAGGGCCGCATTCTGCTGCTTGGCCACCTCGACACGGTCTACGACCAGGGCGCGCTTGCTGCAATGCCTTTCCGCGTGGCGCGGGGGCGCGCCTGGGGCCCCGGAACATTTGATATGAAGGGTGGCCTCGTCCTGGCCTTGGCCGCGGTGGATGCGCTTGCTCGCGCCGGCATCCACCCTCGAAAAGAAATCGCCTGCCTGTGGACGTCCGATGAAGAAATCGGCAGTGAATGTTCGCGACGGGACATCGAGCGTGAAGCTCGGCTCAGCGACGCTGTTCTTGTGCTCGAGCCCGCCGCTGAGCCGCGTGGCGCACTGAAAACCGCTCGCAAAGGTGTAGGTGAAATCGAACTGCGTGTCACCGGGCGCGCCGCGCACAGCGGACTGAAGCCGGAAACAGGCATCAACGCAGTCCACGAGTTGGCACTGCAAATAGCCCGTGTTGCAAAGTTCAATCAACCAAGGCTCGGAATCGGCGTCAATGTGAATATCGCTGCGGGTGGCACACGCCCAAACGTTATTGCACCCGAGGCGCACGCTGTTGTGGACCTGCGGGTCGCGCGCGTCTCGGACATTCCCCGCATTGAGAAGCGATTTCGCGCGCTTCGCCCAATTCTTCCAGGCGCAAAACTCGAAGTGGTCGGCGGAGTCTCACGGCCGCCCATGGAACGAAAGATGAGCGCCGCCCTTTACCGCAAAGCGCAAGCGCTGGCCTCTGACCTGGGGATGAAATTGGAGGAACAGTCCGTTGGCGGTGGCTCCGACGGCAATCTCACCGCCGCAATCGGTGTCCCGACGCTCGACGGCCTCGGCGCCGTTGGTGCCGATGCTCACAGCCTGAGCGAGAATATTATCGTCAAGGAACTCGGGCCACGCGCTGCGCTGATCGCCGCGCTCCTCGCCACTCTTTAACTTCCGGCTAAAATCGCGTCTACCACGTCCTGCGGATAGGATGGGCTTCCGTGTTGAAGACCGATTTGCGCAGATCCAGCGTCTCAGGCGGCGCGAACAGCAGATATAGGTATTTCAATGTCTCCGCCAGGAAGAAACTCTCCATGCCGTCGGCCTTTTCCTTGGTTTCCACATTGCTTAGCGCGGCATAAGCCAAGTCAGTCCGGCAATATCGCTTGAGGCCATCGAGAAACATGTGTCCCATCGCGCGATAGCGCGGGTCTCCCGTAAAGAATTGCAAGTAATAGGCTGACTCAATAATTTCAGGACGCAGCGGATATCCGGGAGAGGTGGCTTTCATTGTGGAGTAATCCATGGTTTCCGGCTCAATGCCAAATGTCATCCACATCTTGAACGCGGAATCCTCCAGTCGTTGTGCCCGTGCCATGTCTCCGCTGCGTGCCAGCACGGCTGGGAAAAACGCATCCAGCGCGCCAAATTCCGACGTTAACCGCTTGCCCGTGTTCATATCCACCTGGCCGTACCAGAAACCCGTCGGCGAATCGTCCACGAGATATTTATTCACCGCCACAATGGTGGTCCGCCACATCTGCTCACAATCTTTGTCATCGAACAGGAGCCACGATTTCAGAAGATACTCGTAATAGGAATCGATCCCGCCGCTGATGTGGCTCGTGGTGTCAATCCACTCCCCGGTTTCCACATTTATTGTCGAGCCCACCAGCCCAATCGAAGAGCGCCGATGGTACAACTCAACCACGGCTCGTTTAGCCTTCTCATAATAAATGGGCTTGCCCGTAAGCTTCGCCAGCGCGCCGAATTCAATGAGCAGCGTGCCGATTTCGGCGGGATTGCTCACCGCCCCGCGCACCTTGCCGGTTTTCAAATTGACAAACATGTACGGCATGCCGGTGGGCGAATCAAAGGCCGGCAGCAATCGTTTTCCCAAATCATCGGCCAGTGCCAATAAACGTTGATCCCCCGAAAGTTGATAGCTGCTCAAGAGCCCGCCCAAAAGCCGAATGGTAATTTCAAAGTTTTTTACTTCAATGTCCTTATCAAACGAGAGATTCTGCGCAATGAGCTCGCGAGTCTTTGCCGCTTCGTCGGTGAGGCCCATCAAGATCAATGTGTCGAGCGCATCCACAGGCGTCATGTATAGGGACACACCGTACCAATCGTGCGACCCCTTGCTCAATGGAGTCAGTTCGTCATGCCCCCAGGCAAATTGTTTATACGCACTCCACGCATGGAAGAACTCATCGCGGACCTGCCTCGCGGTGTCACTGGCTTCCGCGGATTCTGCCTGAAGTGTGTTGCCGGCAGCCTGATTGCCCCGCGCGCACGCCGGACCAACACACGTCAGCAGGAATAGAAGCAGAATAAGCGGTCGGAAGGTATGTGGTGCGCGGAGTGCAAAACTCTTAGGGGCAGGGATCACCGGCGGATGATATCACCCGTAAAACAAATCAACACTTTTTCCGTGTCCACCCACTCATAAGAGCCGGACTCCTAAGATTCGGTCGGGGACGGTGTCGGGGGAGGAGGCGTCGGCGGTGGAACCGAAGGCTTCGGTGACGGCCGCTCCCATCGCGGCTGTGCAGGCGCCGGACGTTGATCCTGGGACTTCTTGGGCTTCTTCTTTTCGCGTCCTCGCTTGTCTCGATTTCCCATGGCTCACTCCTGTTGACTTGAAATTGCCGGGCGGCTACACCCTAAAAGATATCACAAGCTGGCGCAGTGGATTCTACTGCTGGTTCCGGCCGTGAGTGCTGCGCAAATAATCCGCAGTCTGTTGCTCAAGCTCGGTGTAACTCTCGTGTAGCACCGAGCGCACCGCACCCTCAGTTGACCCCGAGGCCGTCAGCGCGTCGAGTATTCGCACCAAATCGGCCATGCTGTTATTCGCAAGAATCGTTTCTACCACCGCGAGCGACCAGGCATATGCATAGCTTGCCCCGGTGCCCGACAAGCTCATCCACGAAACCTCCAGATCCGTGAGCGGAATCCCCGCCTGATGATCATAAGCCCCCAAAAGCCCTGCGGCCGCGGGACCCACACGGCGTCCTTCAATCCACTGAGCAATTCCTTCGTGCAGCCACGGCGGGCAACGCCCGCGAGTTTTCTGTTGCAGGAAGCTGTGCGTCAACTCGTGGCGCAGCACGAGCGAAAGCTGTTGCGTCACCGATGTCAACCCTTGTACGGGGATTCGCAAGCGGCCGTCATTGATGGCCCCGGCCCAGGCAGGTGCGCGCGTAATGTCTTCAAATTGTTCGTTGGTGTACAGGATCACGCCTATCGCCTCGGGCGGAGTGTAATCCAGCAGTGAGGCGATTTGCTCGAAGTGGATCTCGAGGGTCCCGAGTATATCTGCGGCCAGCCCTGGTTGAGCTGCTCCTGAATAACGCAGAACAAAATGGCTGGTTTGCCCCTGGCGAAAATCGTTTTCGGCGCGGGCGTCGCGCTCTGCCTTTTCCAGTGCCTTGGCAACCTCCGGATCTGGCCGAAGCTGCTGCGCGCGCTTCCATTCCTGCACCGCTTCCGGGATGTGATTCAGGCCATATTCAGCCCACCCGCTCAGCTTGGCGACATCCGGAGAATCAGGAGCGGAGCGCTTCGCCCGGGTGAGATACTCGAGGGCTGTTGAGTATTCGCTCAATTTCAGGTGCCCATAAGCGGCGCCGACCAGCAGGGGCACACTGTTGGGCAGGAATCGCAACGCCTGCCGCTCCTGGTCCACCGCCGCGCTCAGGTTTCCCTTTTGTGTGTCGAACTCCGCTGCGGCGTAGTGCGCGGCTGCCGCCCTTGACGCCGCTCCTGGCGCCCCGCTGACCGCCGCCCCGTCCAGCCTGGCGATATAAACCTTGTCGACGGCTCCATCGTGTACGGCTGCCTGCGCCACTTCGGGATCGAGCGTCAATTCCGTCTGTGTTGCGGGTGGTGCTATTACAAATCCAGCGCAGGTCGTCCGATCCGTTGCGACAGTCATTGGGATCGCCGCTGAACTGTGCTCGATTCGTTCCACCATTGATTTGGGAAGTGAGATCTCACCTGCCTGCGTCTCGCCTACAACTTTATCGCCTGATTCCGTGGCTCGGTCCACCACAATGCGGCGCCCATTCTTGAGCACAATCGTGTCGGCTCGCGCACCAACGACGGCGCCGCATAGCGCAATGGAGCAGACGAGCGACAAGACGACCCCGGCGCCTCGAATCCGCATCCTACTATTTTAGTCGTGGCGCGGCGATGCTACCCACTTTGCTTGCCGCGCTTTGCCCTACTTGCTACAGTGGGAAAGGGGCTCGGGGTGTTCAGGGTGATTCGCGTTGCTTGCTTTCTGGTGTTGTGTGCCTGCCTTGCCGGAGGTTCGGCAATCGAGACGCCCGCCGCGGCTGACCACCCTGCACATGTCCTTTACGACGCGCTGAATGCCCTCCATGTGGATTCCCGCGTGGTCTACACGGTGCGGGATCTCGACCTTCGCCGTGATGCCATTCACCTTACCTTCACTCAAGGTCAGCTTGCCTTCTTTGAACCTTTCCAGGGAAAAATTACCGGTGCGGTATTTTCGGGACGCGGGCACATCCTCATGATCCCTCGCGACCCCACCGAAAAAGCGTCCGTCGCGCGATTTCTGGGCGCTCCTATTCTCGACCAGACGTTCACCAAGATTTATATGCGATTCGACGACGACTCCGCGGCGGTGCTTCAATCGCGCATCAAAGAAGCAGATTTCCCCTCGGGGCCAGACCCCAGCCTTGCCGAAGAGTGGGATACCGCGGTGGCGGCATTGAATCCCGGCCACTCCTTGCGTCTCCTTTCCGATCTCCTCGCCGATCGCGCGATTCCGTACTTTTATGCCGGTATCCTGGGCGAAACCTCCGGGCCGTTCGACGCTCTAGTGGATGATCGCCTTGAGGAACAAGTTCTGGTGGGCCAGCCAAAAACCGTGAATGACCAGCCGATTTACGACGTCTGGGCCTCCTTCCGCAGCGCGAGTATTGCGACCGTGTCAGCGCCGTTCATTGCCGAAGCATATGCCATCGATACGACGATTTCGCCTGAATTGGCAACGGTCGGCAGCTCCACCATCACTTTACGCGCGACGCGCGGAGGAGAACGTGCCATCCCTCTCGCCCTATCGGGAGATCTGCGTGTGGGTTCCGTTACCGACACCGCCGGTCAGCCGCTTGAATTCTTCCAAGGTGAGCCGGCCGTTCAACATGAAATCTCCGAGCAAGGCGACCAATCGCTGACGGTCATGATGTCTCGGGCTCCTCAAGCAGGAGAGAAGTTTGAGTTGCGCCTGACTTACAAAGGCAGCGTCATCCGCGATGCGGGAAACGGCGTGTACTACGCCGGCGAGCACGCCAGCTGGTATCCAAGGGTAGGCGGCACGGACTCATTTGCTTCTTTTGAGCTGAAGTTCCGCTGGCCGCGGAAGCTCGTCCTGGTCGCTACCGGACGCAAGCTCGACGAACGTGAGGATGGAGACTGGCGCGAAGCGCGCTGGAAATCCGAAAGGCCCATTTTCCCCGCGGGATTCAATCTTGGCGATTACCGTACAGTGAGTATCGAATCGGCAGGGGTCAAGGTGGACCTATTCGCCAGTCCGCAGCTTGAGCTTGCGGTCCAACGGCATACCGGCCGGCATGTGGTATCCACTCCTTTTCCGGGCACTGATCTCCAGGGCAACGTGAAGCCTGTTTTCGTTGGCTCCACAACGGAAACCGATCCTGCCCCCAATCCAGCCGCCATTCTCCACAAGCTCGGAGGTGAAATTGCCCAGGCCGCGCAATATTTCAGCAGATTTGGCGGGCCATTTCCTTATGAGCGATTGCAAGTGTCGCAAGTCCCGGGTACCACAGGCCAGGGCTGGCCCGGATTGCTTTATCTGCCTGAATTTTCTTTCCTCTCCAGTGAAACTCAACGCCGCTTGGGCCTCAATTCTGATCGCCAGGAACAATTCGCCGAAATTGTTCCCTACCATGAGTTGGCTCACCAGTGGTGGGGGAACCAGGTTGCCTGGCACAGCTATCGAGACCAATGGATCTCGGAAGGAATATCCAATTACATTGCGCTGCTTTTCGCTGATACTCGAAAAGATTCCAATCACGCCCTCAAAACCTGGCTGGGTCATTACCGTGACACCTTGATTTCCAAAATCCCCGGCAAATCGGATACGGTGGAAGATTCCGTGGATTCCATAGGACCGCTCGCCCTTGGCTATCGCCTTCATTCTTCACTGGACCCAGCAGGTTACGGTCAGATTGTGTATCCCAAGGGTACCTGGGTTTTCCATATGTTGCGAATGATGTTGCGCGACCCGCAGGCCAAGGATCCTGACGAGCGCTTTGTCCGCCTGCTTCGCTCGCTGATTGATTCCCACCGTGGCGGGGCCATGACCACGGACGAGTTGGAGCTCGCCGTTCGGAAAGTGATGCTCCCATCGATGGATCTCGAAGGCGGCCATTCGATGGCGTGGTTTTTTGATCAGTGGGTGCGTGGGACGGGCATCCCGCATTACCATGTGGAGTTCAATGTACAGCGGTCAGGCGAGCAATTTGTGGTCAAGGGGGTTCTGCATCAGGATGGGGTCCCGCCCGAATTCCTCGCCAGGGTTCCAATTTATGCAGCCGCCGCGGGGGGAAAGACAATTCCCCTTGGACACGTGACGACCTCTGGAAATCAAACTTCTTTCCGGTTTGTCACTTCCGTCGATCCAAGACACATCCTCATCGATCCGGAATTGACTCTCCTTTGTACCGCTAACTGAGCGTTTGTTTTCCGTCAGACACGGCAAACCAATTCGCGCCTCAGAACGCACGGCTCCTTGCTGCATCCGACAAAATGAAAAGGGCGGAACCTTGTAAGGTTCCGCCCGCCCGCATTAGATATCGTCTAATTTGGTTTGCTGGGGCTCATGAACGCCAGAGCCAGGGCGATTGCAGTTCCAGCAGCGACCGCTCCAATAGCGATCCATAGACCGGTGCTCTTACCCGCAGCCTGCGTAATCTGCGGGGAGGCCGGATCTGGATCTTCCACGGTCACGCGGTATGCAGTCGATTCAGCCACGTCACGCTCGTTGCCGTTCACGCTTACGGCCAAATCGCCCTTTGTGCTGCCGACCTGGAAAGCATTCGATGCCACAACGCTCAACTGACCGGTGGCTGGCTTGTCACCTTTTGCTCGGACTTCCACTACTTTTAGTGTGTGGATTTCTAAGTTCGAGCCGGGCACGCATGCAAACCGGACCATTCCCGAAAGCACTGTGGCGCTAACACCAGCTTCGGTCTTGTTAATCCTCACAATCGTGTTGGTGCCCAGCGCCATTTGCGACCCGCCGAATCGCACCCGCATGACTCCAACCGAATCTGTTGTTAAGATATCTCCATCATAAAGGCTAGTACCGTCCAAAGCGGCAGTTTGCCCTACATTGGCTCGCTGCGCGCCTGTTACTATTCCTAATGGGGCTGAGGATGGTCTTGCTTGCAAGGGGGTTACTACCAGTACCCCCGCAAAAACCACAATCGCAAAGAGTTGTTTCAATTTGCGCAAATCATCCTCCCGGAATTATGCACAAGTATCGTAGGGTTTTTGAACAGGGCTGTCAACCCCTTAAACCCCCTAGTGTGAGATAAGTTGCAACAATGCTGCAAACCAGGAGGTCAAACCCTCCTTGGGGGGTTGAAGGTCGATGCCCGGTAACACTCCAATTGTTCGCGCCTCACTCGGCCAGGACATGCGCGCTGGGTTGTCGGCCCTGGGACCGTCCGGACGCTCGGGTTGGTGATTCTCCTCGTCTCTTCAAGGTCGAAGATTCTCCCATTCTACTTGGAGAAGGTATTCAGTCGCCCAAAATTTTTCCTCCAAGTATCCCTAAGAGGCATTAGTAAGACAATCTTCGGCGCTCGTCTGTACAGATTTGAACATTTGAACCGCCCTTCGGGATGACGAGTGAATTTCACTAGCGATTTGTTCTTAATGTTCGATGCTCGACGGAAAAAGGGAGATCTCGCCCACATCAAATTGGTCTTCCATCCATTTGGGCCAGGTCATTTAGGTCCAGTTGATCAATTACTTTTCTTTGACATCCGAAGCGCCCCGTGGCAGAGTCCGCTTCAATTCACTCCCTAAAGGAGGCCTTATGGCCCACTATTTGTTGCAAGTTGCGTATTCGCCGGAAGCATGGACGTCGTTGGTAGCCAATCCTCACAACCGAATCGACGCGGTCCGGCCAGTGGTAGAGCGGCTCGGTGGAAAAGTGATTGGCGGATGGATGTCCTTCGGCGATTACGACACGATTGCGATCATTGATCTGCCCACGAATGTGGAAGCGGCAGCTTTTGCCATGGCTGCGGCAGCCGGCGGTTCGTGCAGATCCGTCAAGACCACACCATTGTTGACCGCTGAAGAAGCAGTCAAGGCGCTGAAGACCGCCTCAAACACGGGGTACAAACCAATCGCGGCCAGCGCTTCCGCGGGTCATTGATCGGGTCCGCTTATTCACTTTGATCGAAAGCAGGACGAGCGGTCGTGAGATCGAACCACTCGAAGGTGGGGTGCGTCCAACGCATAGCTCCGCCCCTCGTTCAATCCATCCGATTCAACCACAAGGGGACAACCGCTCGCGCTGTGCCCGCACGCGAAATGGGTTTACTTGCCCATGGCCTCGCCTTCCCTCTCAGTTCCTCACTGTACACCGTATAGTTATCCTTATACACTGTATAGGTGAGAGCTGCCCCGAAAACCGCCGACAAAATCGCCGCCGCCGCTTTACGGCTCCTGGAACGCGGCGGCGAAAACCGCGTCACCATGCGCCGTGTGGCCCGCGCTGTCGGTATCACGCCCATGGCCATCTATCACCACTTCCCCAGCCGCGATGCCCTGCTTCGCAGAATCACCGACGCGGAGTTTGAGAAGCTCTCCAACTCCTACCAGGCGCATAAGAGACAATCCACGCCGGAGGCATCTGTTTTCCTGGTCGTGGAGTGGTATCTGGACTACGCTTTCGCCCATCCGCGCGTCTTTGATTATGTGTTTTCCAGGTGGAGGCCGGATGCGCGGCGCCTTCCGGAAGATTTCCGGGCCCGGCAATCTCCCACCTTGAATTTGACCGCAGACGCCGTGTCAGAAGGTATGAGCTCAGGCCTGCTCAAGGACGACGACGTTTGGGAAGTGGCCATGGCCATCTGGGCTCATGTTCACGGGTACGTGATGCTCTATCGTGGCGGCCGATTTGATCTGTCACAATACGATTTTCGGGCCCTGGTCCACCGATCCATGAGGAGACTACTTGATGGACTCAAAACCTGAAGGGCCAGCTTCCAAGCGTCCGGTACTTGTCAATTGGCTGCCGTTGGTTGTTGCTGTCGCGATTTCTGCGCCAATGTTTTATTGGGGCACAGGTCTGCATCCAGTTTGGTGGCTCACCTGGCTCGCTCCGCTGCCGGTGCTTCTTGTCGCCGCCCGACATGGCGCTACCTACTCATTCCTTACCGCGGTGGCTGCGATGGTTTTGGGAAACCTCAATCTCTGGCACTACGCGAATAGTGCTATCCAACTGCCTCTGCTCGTCACCCTCACTTTCTTGATATTCCCGGCATGCATATTTGGACTTGCCGTGCTTGCACATCGCAGGTTCATCCGCCGCGGCTCGCTGTGGAAAGCGGCCTTCGTGTTCCCTACGCTGTGGGTCACATACGAATTTCTGAACGCGCTCAGTTCCCCGCACAGCACCTTTGGGAATTTGGGATACACGCAAATGGATTTCCTGCCTTTAATTCAAATTGCTTCTCTGGTCGGGATCTGGGGGGTCAGCTTTTGCATGTTCTTGTTTCCCTCCACTCTAGCGGCTTTGCTGAGCAATCAGCCGGAGGGGTATGGAATCGCGGCACAGAAAGGAACTCTTGCAGCTGTGGTTGGCGCAATCGTTCTCGGCGTTCTAGCGTTTGGCTCCGGCCGCTTACTTTTCACACCTCCCGCAGAGAACTCCATCCGAATCGGTCTCGTGGCGATAGGCGGTGCAAATCCTTTCTACCAACAGAAGGAAACCGGAGCCCAGCTGATCCATGGTTTTTCTGAACAGATGACCCGGTTCGGGGCTCAGGGTGTGCAGGTAATTGTAATGCCGGAAAAAATCCTGATTGTGCCGGATGACCAGATCTCGAAATTCGACAGTCTTGTTGGTGAGACAGCCAGAGCCTCACGGTCCTTTGTCTTGGCGGGACTCGATCGCGGCAGCGACACACATCGCTTCAACGAAGTGCGGGTCTATTCTCCGGATGGAACGGTCGCTGCGACCTACGACAAGCACCATTTGCTCCCTCAATACGAGTCTGTAGACACACCGGGCACATCGCGCACCATCATGAATCAGCCCTCGGGCAAATGGGGAATTGAAATCTGCAAGGATATGGACTTCCCTGCTCTGAGCCGCCAATACGGGAACGATGGCGTAGCTCTTCTGCTGGTCCCCGCATGGGACTTCACTCTGGATGGCTGGCTGCACGGCCGAATGGCGGTGTTGCGTGGAGTGGAAAGCGGCTTCACCATCGCGCGCTCCGCCAGCCAGGGCCGCCTTTCCATCAGCGATGACCGCGGCCGCATTCTGGCTGAACAGATCGCGCCGATTAGTTTCCCTTCTCTCTATCTCAACACGCCCATTCGGCATGTGAACACGCTTTACGCGCGCTGGGGTGACTGGTTCGGATGGGCAAATGTTGGCGCCCTTTTGTTGATTCTCTTCGTCCCCTCAAAGAAATGAACCCCTCAAGCTAAGGACTCGGTCATTTCCCCCACCGGCCACCCAAATTCAATCCCCTCATCGTCGGTTCTCCATTACTCGCTTCTCAGGGAAGCCAATGGATCTACGCGTGACGCGCGCCGCGCGGGGATGTAACACGCGGCGAATGCCACAGATGCAAGCAACGCGGCTGCACAGCCAAAAGTCACCGGGTCAAACGGGGCCACGTGGAACAACAGACTCTGCAACGACCGAGTGAGTAGCAGCGATGCCGCCAGCCCCGCTGCAATTCCGGCAGCCGCAATACGCATCCCGTGCCCCGCGACTTGAGCCATGATTTGGTGGGGCTGGGCTCCCAAGGCCATGCGAACGCCGATTTCGCGGGTACGCTTCGCCACAAAATACGAGATGACGCCATAAGTCCCGATGCCCGCGAGCAACAATGCCAGCGTCGCGAACACGCCAATCAGCATTGCCGGAAATCTCCGCAGGAAAGTGGCTGGCGACGCAGAGATCACGCCCTCCATCGTGGTGAGATCGACAATCACCAATTGTGGATCGACTTCATGAATCGCCGCGCGTAACGCCAATGCTTGTGATTCAGGATGGTTGGATACGCGAACAATCAAGGTCGGATCGATGCTGGCATCTTGCAACAACGGGTCATACACAATCGGAGTAACCGCGCTATCCAACGGTCCAAGTTTCTCATCGCCGACGACCCCAACAATCTGCGCTGTGGGTTGTCCATCCAGACCGGCAAAAATCAGTTGCCGCCCGTTCGGATCCTCGTCGCGGAAAAGGATTCGTGCCAGAGTTTGGTTGATAATCAATACTTTGGGATGTGCAGCGTCGTCCTGTTCCGTAAAGCTTCTACCGCCCAATAATGGAATCTTCATTGTGCGAAAGTACTCGGGACTGATTGCGCGGGTGTTCACCTCCTGCGCTTCATCCAGACGCAACACGGGGCGCCCCTTTACTGTGACTGACACAGTGCCGCCTCCCATGAGGGGCGGCGTATCGACAGCGCCAACCGAAACCACCCCGGGCATCTGCGCGATGCGCGCGAAGAGCCGCTGCTGCATGGCATTGATCGCTTGCGCGTCCCGGTACCGACCTCGGGGTGCTGAGAGGTCCACGTTAATTAAATTCTGAGTGTCGAATCCTGGATCGGTGCTGAGGAGCCGGGACAAACTATGCAACAAAACTCCAGCGCCCGTGAGTAAGACTAGGGCCAACGCAATCTCACTCATGACCAGCAGGTCGCGAGTTCGCTGGCGTCCAACGCCGTCCGACGAGCGAGCTCCTTCCTTGAGAGTTTCGTTCACGTCAATCCGCGAGGCCCGCAAAGCCGGGATCAACCCAAAAGCCAAACTGGTCAGGATCGTGATACCAGCCCCAAATCCAAAAACGGTCCAATCAAGAGTCACTGTTTTTATGAAGGGCAGGAAAAGAAGTATGTCTGCGGGCATTTCATGAAGGGCCAGCCCAACGGCCGGCTTCGCAATCAGGAACCCCAACGCGGCCCCGGCAAGGGAAAGGACCGTACATTCCACCAGGACTTGAAAAACGATTCTTCTTCTCCCGGCGCCAAGCGCGACGCGCAGAGCTACCTCGCGTTGGCGTGCAGCGGCGCGCGCAAGATACAAATTTGCAAGGTTGGCACAGGCGATCATCAACACCAGCCCTGCGGTGCCAAATAATGCCAGGAGCACGGGTCGAATCTCTCCCGTCACCTCTTGACGAAGCGTGATCACTAGAATGCCGGTTCCGGAGTTCGAGTCAGGATATTGCGCCGCGAGCTGGGAGGCGATGACGGCCATTTCCGCGCGCGACTGCTCCAAGGAAACGCCGTGTTTCAGCCGTGCGACGATGTGAAGCCAGTGGAAGTTACGACGCGTCGCTTGATCCGCCCTGGGAATCAATGGCGCCCAGATTTCCGACGCGCCCAACGGCGCAAACTGGAATTCTTTCGGCAACACTCCCACGATTGAGAAATTCACCCCATTCAAATCCATGGATCGGCCAACGACATTCGGATCGGACCCGAACTTCTGCTGCCATAAACCATTCGACAAAATGGCGACATGGCCCGCGCCGGGCTTTTCATCTGCCGCCGAAAAGCCACGGCCCAGGAGTGGCTGGATTCCGAGGGTCGAGAAAAAATTTGCAGTCACCAGCCCGCCGCGGAGAATCGCAGGCTCGCCCTTTTCGGTGACCGTGAACTGAGCGAACCAGTAACCGGCGATAGCATCAAAAGATCGTTGTTGCGCTATCCAATCCCGATAATTCGGCCAGGAAGCCTCGCGCTGCTCGGAAATGGCATGCCCACCATAGGTTTCCCAGATCTGCATGAGTCGGTCGGCCCCTGGATAAGGCAGGGATTTCACCAGCGCGGCGTTGACGACGGAAAATACCGCGGTGTTCACGCCGATTCCGAGCGTCAGAGTAAGAACCGCGACTATCGTGAATCCAGGACTCTTGCGCAATACGCGCAAGCTGTAACGCAGGTCACGCGCCAAATGGTCCACCCAATTCCATCCCCACATGTCGCGCCCCCTTTCCCTCAGTTCCAAAGCGTTGCCGAATCTGCGCTCCGTCGCGGAACGCGCTTCTCTATCCGCTGCGCCGGTTCCCCGCCGCTCTCGCTCGCGAAGTTCCCGGTGCAGACGCATCTCTTCATCCAGTTCGCTATCGAATCGCGCACCGCGAAAAAGTATGAGTATTCGCCGCCAGTGTTCTCCGAACCATTCGCCAATGGAGGCCAAGATTCACTCCTTCCGCGTAGCATATTCGTCCTAGGCAGGCTCGATGACCCGCGATATCGCCTGCATCACTCGCTCAAATTGCGATACTTCCGCTTCCATCTGCTTGCGGCCCAATGGAGTCAGCCGGTAGTACCGCGCCCGGCGGTTTTCCGAAGTGACGCCCCAGTGCGCCTTCACCCACCCTTTCAACAGCATCCTTTGCAGCGCGGGATACAGCGACCCTTCCTCAACGCGCAGCACTTCCTTGGACATCTGCTCAATCGTTTTCGCGATCTCGAACCCGTGCATTTCCTGGCCGCGGGCCAGAGTCCTGAAGATCAGCATGTACAGGGTCCCGGGGGGAATCTCATCTTTGCGCAATGCGGGCCTCCTGACATAGTTAGACTATGTCAGATGCCAAAACGTCACACTTAATTATCAAAAAAGTTGTGGGAATCCCGCATCGGGGAATTGCGATAGAATGGCGCCTTCCGCCAGACTCCTTTTGAGATTGGCGCGGAGGGCCCCTTGATTCACCGTCACGTTTTCCATAACGACCGCTTGCTCCCCATCGAACAGGTCAGGCTTTCGCCGGGCCAGGCAGGCTTGCTTTCAGGTTGGGGTCTGTTCACCACGCTTCGCGTTTCACAAGGCGAACTCTTTGCTTATGAGCGCCACTGGCGCCGCCTCGAAAAGGACGCCCGCCGCACCCATCTTCCTTTTCCCTTCGATGCCGAAATCGTTCGCGGTCAGCTTCACGAAGTCCTGCGCGCAAACCATGTCACCGAAGGAACCGCGCGCATCTATGCCGTCTATAACAAAACCGGCTTTTGGCAAAGTGACGAGCCTGCCCCGCAAGTGGACTTGATCCTCTATTCCGCCGGCCTTCCCAGCTACAAAGAGCCGGTGCGCCTGAGCCTCCGCGAACACGGCCGCCACGCCGCTTCCCCATTGGCAGGTGTGAAGGTCACTTCCTGGCTGAATAATGTTTGGAATCTTGCCGAAGCTCAACAGTCCGGATTTGACGAGGTTGTTCTGTTGAACGAACGCGGTGAGGTGGCAGAGTGTACCGCCGCCAATATTTTTTGCGTGCGGCAAGGCCGCGTTCTCACGCCGCCATTGTCGTCCGGATGCCTCGAGGGAGTAACTCGCGGCGTCCTCCTGGAAATTGCTTCCTCCTTGGGCCTGCAAATGTCGGAGCAAACGCTCACGCCAGAAGACCTTTATTCCGCTGAAGAGGTCTTCATCTCCTCCACCAACCGCAATTTGCTCGGCATCGGTGAAATCGCCGGTCACCACTTCGCAAATGTGCCCGGTCCCGTAACGCGGAAACTCGAAGACGCCATGGCCGCTTACGTCGCAGAGTACGTAAGCAAAAAATCGGCGCAGCGAAGCGCTTCCGCATCCTCGCGGTGACGGGCAAACTGGCCGCAGCCAGCCGATCGCAAGATCTGGGAACGCAAAATCCCCCTAATACGTCCTAGGATTTAGGACAAAACAGGGCTGTACCTGGCAATTGCTCAGCGGCTGGGGGGAACAGCTCAATCTCATGCATGAGAAAGAAAATCGAGGAGAACTGAATATGAAGAAGACAGGAATGATGCTAACAGCGCTGTGCGTCTTCGCGCTGGTCCTCTCCGTGGTAGCCGTTCAGGCTGCTCCGCAGGCTCCAGCCAATGTCGCCGGCACCTGGCAAATCACCATGGCTCCGCCAGCAGGGGGCGGAAATGGTGGCGGGGGAGGAAATGGTGGTGGGGGAGGTAATGGTGGCGGAGGTGGGCGCGGTGGACCCCAGATGGTCACCTTCAAGCAGGATGGTGCCAAGATCTCGGGGACAATTCCCGGACGAAACGGCGGCCCCGACACCGCATTTGAAGGCACAGTGTCAGGAAAGGACGTAACCTGGAGCGTGACGCGTTCCTTCAACGGCAATTCAATGACGAGCGTATACAAGGCAACCGTAGATGGCGACACGATGAAGGGCACTGCGACTACTGGGGACCGCCCGGCTCGCGACTTCACGGCGGCACGTCAGAAATAGCAGTTTCCAGAATCCTGCTTCAAAGGCGCGCTCTCGAACCTGGGCGCGCCTTTCCTTTTCCAGATGTGCCTCCACCTTGCCTGAGACGTGTTAACATATCCACCCCGAGAGAGCCTTTAGTGTCTGAAACCATTCTCATGACGCGCATGAACACCAGCCTGCCCGAAGCAGTGCTGGAAATCATTGCCCCGGACGGCAATCGCACTCTCATGCGCATTGACCGCTCGCCCTTCCTGATCGGTCGCGGCGCCGAAACCGGCAATCACGTCCAGCTTTCCGACCGGCGCATCTCCCGACAGTGCGCCGCTCTTGTTTTCGATGGACAGGATTTCCGCCTCGAAGACCGCGGACAGAAGCGCGGTCTTTTCATCAACGGCGAAAAAGCTCCGGAATCGGTCCCGCTGCGCAGCGGTGACACCATAAGTTTTGGATTGCCCGATTCCTACGAAATTATTTTCCGCTCGGACAACGCTTCTATCCCCAAGCTCCTCGACAGAATGGAGCATCTGACTGCCACCGAATCGGGCGCCGACGGGTTGCGCAAACTCAATTTATTGCTTGAGGCCGCCGCCGCTTTGCATTCGCACATGCCCCTCGACACCATTCTCGCCAACATGGTGGACCAGGCCATCAATCTCACCGACGCCGATCGTGGCTTGCTGCTGGAGCCAAATGAGGACGGTTCCATGCGCGCGCGCGTGGCGCGGCAAAAGGGTGGAGTTACGCTCACAGCAGAGGGAGTCGAGCCCAGCAAGACTGCCATCAAAGCGGCAGTTGATCAGAAGCGCGGCATCGTTACCGAAGACGTTGCCCTCGCGGACCAGAATTTGCAGGCGGCGCACAGCATCATCGCCCAGCGCCTGCGCGCCGTGATCGTGATTCCCCTTTATGGAATGGGTGAGCGCTCCGAAACCAAATCAGATAGCGATGGAGCCATCCGCGGACAGCTGCTTGGCGTTCTGTATATGGACAGCCGTCGGCCCACCGCGTTTTCAAAAATTGAGCGACAGATTCTGGACACCCTGGCCGCCGAGTCCGCCATGGTCATTGAAAATGCCCGGCTGGTTGTGTTGGAACGGGAGCGCGAGCGCCTCGAGCGCGAAATCGGCATCGCCCGCGATATCCAACAGGCTCTCCTGCCCCGCGAGTTCCATCACTACACCTACGCTGAAGTCGCCGGCAGCAACCAGTCCTGCCTGGAGGTTGGCGGAGACTATTTCGATCTTTTCGATCTGGGCGCGAACCGTATCGCCTTCGTTCTTGCCGACGTATCCGGAAAAGGACTCGGCGCCGCGCTGATGACTACCATGCTTCAGGGCGCGCTTTCGGCAACTTCCTTTGGCCAGCATCCTGGAGAGACTTTCTCGCACATCAACCGCTTCCTGTGCGATCACGCCCAGGTGGAGCGCTATGCCACCATGTTCTTCGCCATGCTCGACGCGGATGGCCGCCTCGAATACATCAACGCGGGCCATCCATCGCCTCTGTTGCTCCGCAACGAATCTGTCGAGAATCCGTTCCCCGCGGCTTGTTGCCCCGTGGGTTTGATCCCGGATATGACCTTCTCAAGCTCCGTGGTCATGCTGCAGCCGGGCGACACCCTGGTCCTTTTCAGTGATGGCGTCAGCGAAGCGATGGATCCCGACGAAGCGGAGTTTGGAATTGACCGTCTCAAGCAAGCCGTTACCGGCCGCGTGAAGGAACCGCTTCGGGATATGCAGGAAACGATTCTTGCCGCTGTGAAGCAATTTGCTCGCGGCGCGCGTCAGGCTGACGATGTCACTTTGCTTCTCGTCCGCTACGCTGCCGCGAATGCGCCCAAAGACCTTTCTTCCACTCCGGCCCCTTGAGCTTATCCGCAGTATCCACACGTTTCGTTTTCACTTTCTTCTTAATTCCCCTTTGATTTTTCCCCACGTCAGGCGTATCTCTATACAGCCTGTCACTGCTTGATTCGGAGGATTTCATGCGAAACTTGGCAAAACTTGCAATCCTTTTACTCTCCGCGCTGTGTTTCTCAATTCAGGTCGCCGCGCAGACCACGACGTCTAGCTCCGCCGGCGACGTCATCGTCATCAAGGCGGGCACTCTGATTGACGGCACTGGCAACGCTCCGCGAACGAATCAAGTCATCATCATCCGCGGAAAAAAGATCGACTCGGTCGGTGACGCCTCCTCTGCATCAATTCCTGCAGGCGTGCGCGTGATCGACCTTTCTCGCTCGACGGTTCTCCCAGGTCTCATTGAATCCCACACACACATATTTCTCCAGGGCGAAGATCCTGCCGAAGGCGGTTACGACATTCAAATTATGAAGTACCCGATTTCCTATCGCGCCGCTCGCGCCACAGTTTCTGCGCGCCGCGCACTCGAACAGGGATTCACCACCATCCGCGATCTGGAAACCGAAGGCGCCGGCTACGGCGATATCGGAATCAAGGAAGCCGTGGAACAGGGATATATTCCCGGCCCGCGAATTTTCGCTGCCACACGCGCCATATCCAGCACCGCTGGCTACAACCCCGAAGGCTATGCTCCCGAGATCACCATTCCGAAGGGCGCGCAATTGATTGACGGCCCCGTCGAAGCCCGCAAGGCAGCCCGCGAGCAGCTCGACAATGGCGCTGACTGGATCAAGGTATACATGACCCACCGCTCCTGGGTGGACGACAAGGGCAATCTGATTTCTCAACCAACTTTGACGGTGGAGGAATTGAAGGCCATCGTCGACGAAACTCACGGCTGGCATAAAAAGGTCGCCTGCCATGCCTACAACGGAATCGGCCTGCAACGCGCCCTCGATGGCGGATGCGATTCCATCGAGCACGGCCTCGAGCTTACCGACGCGAACATCGCCCAAATGGTCCGCCAGGGCACCTGGTATTGCCCCACGCTCGCCGTTTACTACTATCATCCCGCGCCACCTGATACGCCGGAAGGAAAGCGCGACATCAAACGTGCTGAAGTTCACGGTCCGTCGTTTCAGAAGGCCATGAAGGCCGGTGTCAAAATCGTTTTCGGCACCGACGTCGGCGGCTTCCCTTGGACGGATCCCATCGCCCAGGAATTCTCGCAGATGACCAAACTTGGCATGTCGCCAACGGAAGCGATACTCTCGGCCACCTCTCGCCCCGCCGAAATGCTCGAGATGCAGGGCAAGATCGGCGTCATCGCGCCGGGAGCCTTCGCTGACTTGATTGCGTTATCAGAAAATCCTTTGCAGAACATCAAGGCGCTCGAAAACGTCGGCTTCGTGATGAAAGGCGGCTCCGTCTTTAAAGACAATCTGACCGCCCACTGATTCCGAAGGCACACCTGTCTCATCGCCTTCTCAGCGTCCTCCGCGCCGGAGGTTACCCTGAGCGAAGCCGAAGGGCGTTAAGGCCATTCGCTCTAAGCTCCCAGAGGAACTTCTCCCCTATCTCCGGGTTGAATCTAAGGAGCCTAAGTTGTATCTATTGTGATGAGCACTCCCCACCCGCCCGGCTGGTGCTCCACGGAGAAGTCAGTTATGCGAATCTCAAGACGCGGGCGCCCTTCTCATCAAATCCTGCACTTCGGTGTAGCCGGATTCCTTGCCCTCGCGTCTCTCTTGATTCTTTCCTGGCCTTTTTCTGGTTTCTCCGCTTCCCTGCCGGACACGTCAACTTTTCTCGATCCATTGCCGTCATCTGCCGCCAACGACAATAAAAACGCGGCAAGTGAGAACGCCTGGAAAGGCCGCCTCCCCATCAGCGATCTCGACGAAAATGCCGCCATCACTCATGCCCTTGATCGTCTCGGCTATGGTCCGCGCCCCGGAGACCTGCAACGCATCCGCCAGATGGGCCTCGAGACTTGGATCAATCAGCAATTGCATCCCGAAACAGTGCCCGACAAACCGGCTCAAGATCGCCTGCTGCAGTATTCAACTCTGTCGCTCTCTTCTTCCGCCCTCATGAATATGTACCCGCGCCCAAACGTGGCCGCCAAGCGCATGGGCGTCACCGAAGAGGAATACAACAAGCGCTTACAGGATTTGCTCCATCCCCCGCAAGGCATGCGCGCTGCCGCCGATCCCAGGCCACAAACTATCCTGAATGAATTGACGATGGCCAAGCTCACCCGCGCGGTGTACAGCGAGCGCCAGCTTCAGGAACAACTCACCGACTTTTGGTTCAACCATTTCAATATTTTTGTTTACAAGGATCAGGATATTTATTTGGTCAGTTCCTTCGAGCGCGATGCCATCCGCCCCTATCTTTTCGGGAAATTCCGGGACATGTTGGGCGCCACCGCACATCACCCCGCCATGCTGATTTATTTGGATAACTGGTTGAGCGGCGACCCCGGCGCGGTGGAGCATGCCAAACACGCCTCTCCCGTGGAGCGCCGCACCTGGAAAGATCTGCCGGGGCTGGGCAACAAGAGCGGCCTCAATGAGAACTACGGCCGCGAGTTGATGGAGCTGCACACTCTCGGCGTGGACGGCGGCTACACCCAGCAGGACGTGATCCAGGCTGCCAAGTGTTTTACTGGTTGGACGGTTCGTGATCCCGGTGCCAGGCCGGACTTTGTTTTTGATTACCGCATCCACGACCCGGCTCCGAAGAAGGTGCTCGGCAAGACTTTCAAGCACGGCGGAGTGCGCGATGGCGAGGAAGTCCTCGACCTCCTCGTCAAGCAGAAGGCCGCCGCGCATCACCTCTCTTACCAGCTTGCAGAACATTTCGTTTCCGACAATCCACCGCCGGCGTTGGTGGATCGAATGGCCAAGGCCTTTGAAAAATCAAAGGGCGACCTGCGCGAAACCGTGCGCACCATGATTTATTCACCGGAGTTCTGGTCGCGGGATTCCTACCGCGCGAAAATCAAAACGCCATTCGAGTTGGTGGCCTCCTCCGCGCGCGCGCTCGGTGCGGATGTGGATTCACCAACACCGCTCGTAAATTGGGTCGCCCGCATCGGTGAACCGCTTTACCAATGCCAGCCGCCCACCGGTTACAAAGACAACATGGAAACTTGGGTCAACACCGGCGCGCTCCTCAACCGCCTGAATTTCGCCCTGACGCTGGCGACCAATCGCCTCCGCGGCGCCGAGGTCGATTTGGCTTCCAGGCTGGGTGAAGATGTGCAAACCGATCCCAAGCGCGCCATTGTTCGCGCCGTGGACACTTTCCTTGGTGGACAAATCTCCGCCGGCACTCGCGCCACCATCGAGCAGCAATCCGAGTCACCGCAGGTCCTCCATGCCAAGCTCGACGATCCCATTCGCAAAATCGATCTCGGCGTCATCACCGGACTCGTCCTCGGCGCGCCCGAATTCCAACGCCGCTAAAATTTAAAAGGGGCGGACAATTGTCAGCCCCTTTGAATCTTTGCAAGCTTTCCCACCAGATAAATTAATTCGGATCCGATTCCAGTGCTCGCTTCAGTTCTCCCAAAGCTTGATCCAGATGTTCCACTGCCTTGGCCCGGTGTCCGTCAAGATCTCGTGCCGCGTACTTCTGCAAATCACCCTTGGCCCCCTCGATTTTCCTCATGGCCTCTCGGATCACCGGGTGCCGCTCCTGCGCGGGTGCCGGAGTCGCGGTGGACATCACCATCGGGATTGCCAGCGCCGCTGTCACAACCAGCGCCACCAGCGGTTTCACGAACTTGCTGAGCATGTAGTTTCTCCTTGTCGATTATTTGGTCCGTTTCAGCGGAGCCATTCTACTCCGTCGAATTGAACCCGCACTTTCAGAATGGGTTGCGTCTCGCGAAAGCGGCAACAGCCCCGCCATTCCTGATAGAATCGCGGCACTCGGGCGGCTGACCCGTAGTCTTTCCCATGGAGCCAACACAATGAGTCAGAGCTATTCAAATCACGCCAGGTTCGTGCCTCCCTATCATTTTGTCGCAGGCCCCATTCTCCTTCTTAACTTTGGCTGGCAAATCTACCGCCTGGTGAAAACGCCATCCGCCGACACGACCATTTCCCTGCTCCTGTCCATCGCACTGCTGATCATGTTCCTATTTGGCCGTTTCTTCGCGCTTACTGTCCAGGATCGCGTGATCCGTCTCGAAATGCGCGTGCGCATGGCAAGCGTTCTGCCTCCTGATCTGCGCCAGCGTATCCCCGAGTTCACGCGCGACCAGCTTGTCGCCATGCGCTTCGCGGGCGACGCCGAACTTCCGGATCTGGCGCGCAAAGTCCTCAGCGAGAAAATCAACAACCGCAAGGCCATCAAGTTGATGGTGAAGGACTGGCAGGCCGACGAGCTGCGCGCGTAGCTCGGCTAGTAGAGGTTTTGTCTCGCGGCTTCGCGATAGGCGCACCACGCGCACCCGGAAGTCGGCGGAGGCGCGGCCGGTAAATCCAGAACCGTCATGACCTCTTCAAGAAACTTCAGGAAAGCTGCGTCGTCTCGCGGAATTTCAGCCCAGGTAAGGGACCCCTTAAGCTCTGCTCCCCCTTTTTCCGAAAGAAATTGCTTCGGGTCGAACACCAGCAACCCCAGCCGCTGCACGGGTCGCAATGCCGTCTGACCCACCGGCGCGTTTTCCAGCGCATAGGCGTACGCGCTGAGCTGCCGCGTGTAAGTCGCCACGTTGCGGTCCGATTGCGACGACGTCTTAAAATCCACCACCGCGAATCCGCCGTTATCAAAACGTACTAACGCATCAATTTTCCCCCGCACGATACAGAGAGAATTGCGTCCTGGAATCGCGATGGGCGAGGACGCCACCCACTGGTCACGGCAATCGAAAACTCCCGGAGGAAGATCCGGCGCCACTTTTTCCGTGCGCTGGCCCTCAAATCTCTGGCGCATCTGGTTGTCAATCGCCGTAAATATTTTCGGGAACACTCCAGGCCGCGCGAATTTCTGTGTCACCTTCAAGTAGTAGCACCGCTTGCATTCCTGCCACAAGAATCCAAATTCCGAAGGACTCAGCGTGTATTGCCGCCTTGGCGCTTGCGGCGCCTCGGGCGCAAATAATCCTTGCTGCTCACCGCTCATTTAGGAAATCTCCCTATCGCAATGCATTGCTCTTTTCTCCGCACCGCAATATTCATTGTATTCAAACATTCTCGTGCCACTCGCATTTCCCATCTCTACTTCGGCACGGCCCATTGAAAGCACAAGTTGTATCCATCCGGATCGCTCACGTAGAGCTGCTTCATTCCATAGTGCGCCACTTTCGGGGGATTCATTTTCAAGCCGCGCGCGCTCAGATATTCGTAAGCCGCATCCACATCGGGACACCCGAAGTAGAGGCACGTGTCGTCGTGCGCCGCAACTCTCGCCGGATCGGGAGCTGGCGGCCGTTGGTCCTCCTCGTATGCGGTGTTCAGCATCACCTCAACACCATTCAAACGGAGCAGCGCCCAATCAAATTTCGGGCCGGGTCTTGACGTGCCCCTTACCTCAAATCCCAGCACGTCACGATAGAATGCGATGGACGTGGGCATATCGAAAACTTGTATCAGCGGCGCCATCCCTCGAATTTCAATCGCCATGGAGTCCTCTCCTCTGGGCCTCACTATTTCGCGCCATACCGCCGCAGCACTTCGGCGATGCGCTCTTTTGCGGCCGCGGGTCGGCTCTCCTGCCTTTCCAACCATGCCGGCCAACCATCTTCGATTTTCGCGCCGGCGGCAAGTAGCGCGTCAAATATCGGAACGTAATCTATCTCAGGTTCGCCGTTAATAAACGACCATCCCGCTTGACCGAGCGCGGTTCCGCCATACGCATTGATTTCTTCCAACGGCGCTCCTCGCGCCAGCAGGAGCTTAATCGTGCTCAGTTGTCCGCCCACCACCGCCCAGTGTAATCCGGTTTCACCCGTCCCCGCTTGGTCGCGCAAGTCCGCGCCATGCTCGAGCAAAAACTCAACCACCTCGTTCTTTCCAAATTGGCAGGCCCAAAGGAAACCTCTCTGCAATTGTATTTTTGTCGCGCCAGGTTTCAAGCTCCCATCCTCACTGAAATAACCCTTCACCACATCGAGTCTTCCCACGCCAGCAGCAGTTTCCAGGTCCAGTCGCGCCCCGCGCGCTGCCAAAAACTCGGCTGCTTTCCCGCGCCCGTTTGCCAAACAGCCCATGACCGCCGCATGCCTGTTGCCGGCCACTCCCGGCCTTTCCATGGCCGCGCCATGATTCAGCAACAGCTGCATCAATTCATTCTGCACGCCCGCCTTCTCCGGGTGGATGCTCGTGGCCGTCAATCCCAGTGTTGTCGCTCCCCCGCCGTACACCTCGGCCTCCGCGTCCACATCCGCTCCCGCTTTCAATAGAATTTCTGCCACCTGCACGGCGTTTTTCGGAGTTTTCTGCCTGTAACCTTCCACGCCATTCGCGGATACATAATGCAGCAGCGTGGCCCGATGCTCGCGTCCAGAGCGAGCCCGAACGAGCTCTGGATTTTCCCGCAGTAGTCGCGCCAAAACTACGGCGTCTCCGGCGATAATGGCTTCTGTCGCGGCCTCAAATTTTGACGCCGGGGATTTCGGCCGCTCCAGTCCTTCCAGATGCTTCGCAAATCTTGGCCAGCTCTCAAATCCGTGTGAACGCGCGACGATGAATTGTGCATCTGCAAGCTTGCAACTGGCCTGCCCGGTACTCGCGCTTTTCAGTTTCTTCTTCGCGAATTCCTCCACTTGATTCACCCACTCGGCACTTCCCGACGGAAGTTCGTGCGCATTCGTCAGATCGGCCGACTTCACCAGCGCTCCGACCCATTTCGACGCCCAGTCGCGTATGGCGCCCGGGTCGCCCGACTTGCATGCCTTTATCAATTCCTTTGCCAGTTTCTTGTACTGCTGAAGGTTGGGTTTCTCGGGAAGCGGAAGGGCACCCTGCGGGTTGGGAAACACTCGAATCTCCTTTCAAAACTTGCCTGGAGTCCGCCCGAGTCAGGCTGAAAGAAGCTTCGTAATTCTTGGTTCTCTGAAGAAGGTGGGCACGGCCCTTTCCGCGGACTGGAAGCGCCCTTCGCGCTGTTTGCATATTTAATCCTTTCCAATTGTGAAGTCAATCTCGGCGGCTTGCGCAAACAGACCACAAGGTTCGTCACGCGCCCAACCTTGTGATAGTCTCCCCGCCAACAGCTCCGGCCACACAATGTTCGCGGGCCGGGGCGTGAGGGCTAAACATGAACAATGCCGCCGCAGGGCTGGTCATCTTAATCATCGCCGGCGCGATGAACGGCAGCTTCACCTTGCCCATGAAGTACACGAAGAAGTGGGCTTGGGAAAACACGTGGCTGGCGTGGACCATCTTCGCCCTCTTTGTACTTCCCCCTGCTGTAACTTTCCTGACTCTTCCGCATGTCGGCGATGTCTATTCAACTGTCGGCATGGGGCCTGTGTGGATCGTCGCGGCCTGCGGCGCAGGATGGGGAATCTCGCAAGTTTTCTTCGGATTGGCCGTCGACTCCATAGGCATCGCTCTCGCATTTTCCGTAATCCTCGGACTCGCCGCCTCGGTGGGCAGTCTCTTTGCGTTGCTCAAAGATCATTCCGACAAAGTGTTTTCGTCCGGAGGGCTTGGCGTTCTCGGCGGCGTCGCGCTGGTAATTTTGGGCGTGGGTATTTGCGCGGTCGCCGGGCGCAGACGCGAAAAAGCTTTGGGCACCGGCCCGCAGACGGGTAAAGCTTCCATCGGCTTGGGGCTTCTCTATTGCCTCTTCAGCGGCCTCGGCTCCGCCCTGGTTGCCATCGGCTTCGATGCGGGCAAGCCGCTTTTTGACCAAAGCATCGTCCTCGGAGGAAGCACAACCTGGGCGCCCATGGTCGCGTGGCTCCCGCTGATGGTTGCCGGTGGCGTGCCAAACATTTTGTATTGTCTCTATCTGTTGAATAAAAACCGCACCGGAAATAAATTCTCAGAATCTTCCACGGGAAGCTATTGGCTGCTCGCTTTCATCATGGCCTTCTTCTGGTTTGGCAGCACATTGATGTACGGCATCGCCAAAGGCTCGCTCGGAACCTGGGGCACAACACTCGCGTGGCCCATGTTCATGTCGCTCATCGTCATAACCGCCAGCGTTCACGGCATTCGCACCGGCGAGTGGAAAGGCGCCGGTAGGGCCCCGCTTCGCATTCAGTTGAGCGGCCTCGCCGTCTTAATTCTCGCTGTTGTCGTCCTGCAGATGGCAGGCAACTGGGTGCAGTAAGCCCCCGAAACGATTCTTTCTTCCGCTCGCGAAGAATCATATGTCCCCATCAAGCACTCTCTACCTCGGCGTAGACATCGGCGGCACAAAAGTCGCCGCCGGACTGGTGGACTCCTCCGGCGAAATCACCTGCAAATCCCGCGCCCCCATGAACGCCCACGGCTCAGCCGAACAAGGTCTCGCCTCAGTCCTGGAAGCCATCAACGCCTCAATGAAACTCGCTGCGGATGCGCATCCTGGTTTCAGCCTTGGCGGCGTGGGCATTTGCTCCCCCGGTCCACTCGACCCGCGCACCGGTGTGGTCATCAATCCACCAAATCTTCCCTGCTGGAGAAATTTCCCCCTCGGCGAGAAAGTCAGCAAACAATTTGGAGTTCCTGTATTGGTTGAAAATGACGCCAACGCTGCGGGCCTCGCCGAATACATCTGGGGGGCGGGCCGCGGCTACAAAGTAGTTTTTTACGCCACGCTCGGCACCGGAATCGGCACCGGCCTCGTCCTCGATGGACGCATCTACAATGGTCGCACCGGCTCCGCCACTGAAGGCGGTCACGTCACCATTGATTATCGTGGCCCCAAGTGCGGCTGCGGAAAATTCGGCTGCATTGAAGCCCTCGCTTCCGGCCCCGCCATCGCCGCGCGTGCACGCTCAAAAATTATTGCCCATCCCGGTCGCGGCGTCCGCCTCCTCGAATTGGCGGGCGGCCAGGCAGATCAAATCCAGTCGGAGCACGTTGCCGCTGCGTGGCAGGAAGGCGATTCATTCGCCACCGAAATCCTTGCCGAAACCATGGATTTCATCGCCATCTGGCTTGGCAACATCGTTGACGTGCTGGAGCCCGATGTAATTGTTTTTGGGGGCGGAATAGGTCAGCTGGCCAGCCAGTGGTTCCCGCATATTCGCGCAAAACTCACCGACTGGTGCATCATCAAACGCGGAGTCGATATTCCACTGCTCCTGGCGCGTTACGTCGCGGATTCAGGCATCGCCGGCGCCGCCGCTCTCTGCCTTGCGCCTAAGGCGTAATCGCGATCGCCCGCAGCGGGCTGCCAGACCCGCCCACAATTTTCAGTGGCGCCGCAATCACCACTGCTCCTGTTGCCGGCAACTGATCTAAATTGCACAATCCCGCCAGTCCGAATTTCCCGCTGCCGTGCATGATGAAGTGATTCGGAAATGGTGGATCCATCTTTGCGGCCTGCCCCGCATCGGTTCCCACAGTTTCCACTCCAACTCCCAAAATGTCTCGCTCCCGCGCCAGAAATTCTGACGCCGCGCGCATCCACCCGGGGCTGTGCGGCCCATCGTCTTTCAAATTGATGTACGATTTCGCTCCCTCTCGCTTCGACCATCCTGTCCTCAATAAGAACCACGCCCCCGCTGGAATTCGCCCGTGCTGTTTTTCCCACCCCAGCAATGTTTCCGGCGTCACCAGAAAATCCGCGTCGCGCGCCACTTCCCGCGTCACATCCAGCACGCACGCCGGCCCCACGAATTGCCCCGGTGGAATCGTATCCACAGTATTCCGCGCCAAATCCTTCCCGCTCACCCAGTGTACAGGCGCATCAAAATGCGTCCCGGTGTGCTCCCCGGTTTCAAACGCATTCCAATACCAGGCGGGCCCTCGCTCGTCATACCGCGAAAGCTCCCTCAGTTGAAAAGGAGGCGTGTTATTCCACTGCGCGGGCAGCGGCAGTATAGGAGTCTCTCCACTCAGCGACTGCGTCAGATCCACCACTCGCAGCCGCCCCGCCGCCAACTCACTCAACAGTTGCCCAAGAATATTCGCCACAACCACTCCTCTTGCCCTTGATCATAGTGGCACAGCCATTCCTGCTTGTTTACCCTGAGCGTCGAAGGGCCCTGAGGCACGAAAGGGCTGTGCATTCTCCTCTGTTCTCCCATACCAAAGCTCCGGTGTGCTAATCCTGATGTCACACTCCGCGCAGCCCCCGAACATACCTGCTAAATTGAAACCGATTTTCCAGCAGCCCCAGCTCCGTTACATATTTCGCCGGGCCAGCAGCCTCCACCTTCGCGACAATCGTTGCCAGTTCCCCACTCACCAGCGCATCCGCAAATGCTGTCTTGAATTCAGCCACGCTTTTCGCTGTGCTCACTCGAGAAATTCCCGCCGCCAGCGCCACCGCCGCCAAATCTGTTCCCGTCGAAGTCGCCGTAGGAAATCCACCCACCGAAAGCAAACTTTCATTATCAAAAACTATTTCAATTAGATTGGGCGGACTGTACCGAGCCAGCGTCGAAAGCGTTCCCAGATTCATCAGCAGCGATCCGTCGCCATCCAGCACCACCACGTTTTGATCCGGCCTGCACAGCGCCAACCCCAGCCCGATCGAAGACGCCAGCCCCATCGCATGTTGCAAATAAAAGAAATTTGGACGATGCCCCAGCGACTGCAACTCCGCCGCGACTGCCCCCATGATGGTAACCACCAGGCATTGTTCCAGCTCCCCGTATATCGCGCTCAAACAATCCACCCGCTTCATTGCTCCTCCCACATCAATTGGCGCATCAGCAGCAGAGCCACCGGGTGCGAACTGCTCTCCGCCAGCGCCTGTCCCCACGCAATCTGCCTGGCCACCTCACCGGGTTCCGACATCATTTCGTACGGAATATTCAGAGCCCTCAGCACCGGCTCCGTCGCGCGCCCTCCTTCGGTCTGCCACGGATCCCGCTCTCCAAACGTCCCGCGGTAACTCACCAGCATCAGCAGCGGAATCTTGTAGAGCTGCGCAAACGAAACAATCCCGTTTATCGCCGCCAGAAATCCGTGGTTCTGCATCAACATTGCCGACTTCACTCCCGCAAAATGTGCCCCCGCCGAAATCCCAACCCCCTCCTCTTCCTTCGCCAGCCGCACCAGCTTCATCTCCGGATCTTCTTCCGCCATCCGGATCAAATGTACCAGCCATGTCTCCGGCAGCGCGGACACCACTCTCACCCCGCACGCCTTCAGCGTCCCATATATAATTTTGGAATTTGCAACCGATACCGGCATCCTCAGCCCTCATCCGGCTGAATCTCGCGCCCCCGCCGGAGGGCCGCCATCATATAAGCGATTTCTGCGGAAGTGAAGTCTGTTGCCCGCCCCGCTTGGATGGGGCGTAGGGATTACGAATCTCGATTATCTTCCGGACACTCAAGAATTCGCCCCTACCCGCCCTCCTCAAATTCCGGCTCAGGCTCAGGCAATCTGTCGTGCTCCCCTGCAAACCAAACGTAAAGCGTCGGCAACAAGAATATGCTCATCATCAGCGCCGCCAATAGCCCGCCCACAATCACGATTGCAAATGGCCGTTGCGAATCCGACCCGATCGCATGGGATGTCGCTGCAGGCAGCAATCCAAGCGTCGCCACCAGCATAGTCATCATGATGGGCCGCAGCCGGAGCACCGCCCCCTCCACCGCTGCATCTTCAATCGAATGCCCGCGCACCCGCAGTTGATTGATGTACTCCAACATGATCACGCCTGTCTGCACCGATACGCCAAACAGCGCCAGAAACCCCACACCCGATGAAACGCTGAAATGCGTCCCGGTCAACACCAATGCCACCAACCCGCCGATTGGAGCCATCGCCACATTCGCCAGGATGAGCAGGGCCCATTTCGAGGACCGGAACATCGTGTACAGAATGATGTAGATCACGAAAATCGTTACCGGAAGCACAATCTCAAGGCGCCTCTCCGATCTCTTCTGACTTTCATATTCGCCCGCCCAATCAATGTGATAACCGCGTGGAAGTTGAATTTGGGCGTCAACTTTCCTCATCGCCTCTTCCACGGCGCCGCCCAAGTCGCGGCCTCGCACGCTGTATTTGATGGCAACGTACCGCTGATTTTCTTCGCGGTAGATTTCTGAGCCGCCATCCTGTTCCGTGATTTTGCAAAGCTGCGCAAGCGAAACTCGCTCGCCTGAAGGAGACACCAGGCGAATGTTTTCGATCGCTTCTTTTGTATCTCGATACTCCGGCAGGTAGCGCATCACCAGGTCATACCGTCGTTCGTCCTGCAGCACCTGGGTGAGGGCCGTCCCCCCCACAGCAGTCTGAATGGCGTCTTGGACATCGGCCACATTGATCTGGTAACGAGCTGCCTGCCGTCGGTCAACTTCAAAGTTGATGTTGGGTTGTCCCAGCACGCGAAGTACGCCCAAATCTTCTATTCCGGGAATCTGGCGCATCACTGCGGTGATTTGGTCGGCTTTGTCCTCAAGCAACTTCAAATTTTCTCCATAGATCTTGGTGGCCAGCTCGCCCTTGACCCCGCTGACCGCCTCTTCCATGTTGTCTTCGATGGGCTGGGAAAATCCCCATTCCACGCCCGGAATCTTTTCCAACTCGCGATTCATCGCTGCGATCAATTCATCTTTGTCCTGATGAAATACAGGCCGCCATTCCTCCTTCCGCTTCAAGTCCACGAAATACTCAGTATTGAAAAAACCCGTGGTATCCGTTCCGTCATCGGGACGCCCTACTTGGCTCGTGCATTGCGTAACTTCGGGAAAAGAGCAGAGCAGGATTCGGGCCTGATTCGCTAATCGGATGCCCTCCGTGGGTCCCGTGCTGGGTGCAAGCGTACCCCGCACCCAGAGAGCGCCCTCATCCAAATGTGGCAGGAACTCCGAACCTATCACCCCGCCAAACGTGAGGTAGATTGCCAGGATCAAACCCAGAAGCGCGCCGCCCACGGTAATTCCACGGTGATCGATAGCCCACTTTACCGCCCGGCGATAACCGCTCTTTAAATACTCCATCGCCGGATTGCGCCATTCGCTGGCGCCCTTCCGGAAGAAGATCGAGGACAGCACCGGTGCTACAACCATCGAAAACAGCAATGCGCCTAATAGCGCAAATGCGACTGTCCAGGCCATGGGCTTGAATAGGCGCCCTTCGACCTGCTGCAGCGTAAAAATCGGTAGATACGCCGTAATGATGATTCCGATTGCGTAAAACACCGGCCGCTGCACTTCGTGCGCCGCCTCACGAATGGTTTCCAGGGTTGTCCGGGAATGGTTCTCGCGCCGGGTCATGTGTCGGACGATGTTTTCCACCATCACTACGGCGCCATCCACCACCATTCCAAAATCCAGCGCACCAAGCGAAAGCAGGTTTGCGGGAATTCCCCTCAGATTCAGACATGTCGCGGCAAACAAGAGTGAAAATGGAATCGTGATCGCGACAATGATTGCGCCCCGCACGTTCCCCAGGAAAAAGAACAGCACCACGGCCACCAGGATGATCCCCTCGAGCAGATTTCGCAGCACTGTCCGTGTCGTGTAGCGCACCAAATCGCTTCGATCGATAAAGGGCACGACCTTTACGCCGGAAGGCAGAATTCGCTCATTCAACTCATCAACTTTTTCATGTATCCCTTTCAGGGCTTCGTCCGCATTCGCTCCTTTGCGCAACAGCACAATCCCCGAGCACACATCGTTGTTGTCCACGATTTTTCCGTCTTCACGGTGGATCGCTCTGGCAAACTGCCCGAGCCGGATCTTCGGGCCCTGCATCACGGTGGCAATATCTTGCACACGAAGCGCTGTGCCGCTCTTGGTAACCAGCACCGTGTTTTCGATATCTTGTACGCTCCGGACTAGCCCCACCTCTCGAATATTGATCTGCTGTTGCCCGGCCTCGATAAAGCTGCCCCCCGCGTTAACATTATTGTTCGTGAGTTGCTGTTCCACCTGCGCGATGCTCAGTCCATGGGCAACCAGCTTGTTCGGATCAATGCGCACCTGGTACTCGCGCGTGGGACCGCCGAAACTTGTCACATCCACAACATCCGGAACCGCCTTGAAGTTTTTCTCCACCACCCAATCTTCGATGGACTTCAAATCCATCACATCAATATTCGGGTTGGTGCTCCTGAGCGTGAAGAAGTAGATTTGCCCGACCGGACTCCAATCTGTCCCCATCTGCGGAACAACTCCGCTGGGCAGCGTAACTTGCGTTAGGCGCTCGAGAACCCGTTCGCGATTCCAGGCATTCTCCTCTTCATCGTCGAAAATCAATTTTAGGTCCGACAGGCCAAACAAGGAGAACGAGCGCAGATGCGTCACGTGCGGAATGCCATTCATCACGATTTCCAGTGGAATCGTGACCTGCTGCTCAATCTGTTCTGCGGAGATGCCCGGCCATTGCGTGATGATCTCCACGTAATTATTGGCAACATCGGGATAGGCCTCCACCGGAAGTTGGTGGAACGAAATCGCTCCCCATACCAGCAGCAATATCCCAACCGCTATCACAATAAAGCGGTTGTTCAACGCGGCGTCAACCAGAGCGCGAATCATTAGTTGAACTTCTCTTCCCTTCAATCTCGCGAATTCGATCTATTGCCCGGTGGTGTTCTGCAGTTCGAGTGCGTTTACCACCACTTGTTGCCCGGCCTTTATCCCCGACAATATTTCCTGCAGGTTGCCCGGCAACATCTCCCCGCTGGTCACTTCCACACGCTTGAATTTCTTGTCTCCGCTGGCCACGTAAACCCAGTCGCGGTCGTGCAAATGCAAAACCGCCGAAGCCGGCACCGCTGCATGTGTTTCCTTCTTCTGTCCGCGAAATGTCGCCGTCACAAACATTCCCACCCGCAGAAACCCCGGATTAGTCACCTCAATGCGTACTTTCTCCGTGCGCAGACTCGGATCGAGGATCGCTCCAAAATTGCTGATCGTTCCTTTCAGCACACGTCCGGGATACGCGTTCAATCGAATTTCCGCCGTTTCACCCAAATGCACATTCGTCATGTCGTTTTCATACACATCACAAACAACCCAGACAGTGGAAAGGTCGGAAATCGTGAACGGGTTGGTGGAACTCAGCGCCTGGACTCCCGCCGCATTGGTTACTTGTTGGTCGGTAATTACTCCCGACACAGGCGCCACAATTTCCATGATTCCGCTGGGATGGTCGAGATCGGCGCCAAGCAGGTGCAAATGCTCCGTTGTGGTCTTGAGGGCTACCTTGGCCTTGTCCTCGGTGTCTTGCGCGATTTCAAAGTCATTTAGCGCGATTGCGCCGTGTTCATAGAGCTGCTTTGACCTCTCGAGCTGATTCCTCGCCAGAATTTCATCCGCAACAGCCTTCTGATAGTCGGAGAAACCGCTCGATATGTCGTCGCTTCGCACGCGCAACAACACCTGTCCTTTTTTCACCGTGTCGCCCAATCGCGCTCCTATTTCCACGATGCGCCCGGAGGCCAGCGAAATTACGGGCACCGTCCGGGCAATGTCCGGGTTAACCGTCCCGGTCACAACCAATTCAGAAGCTGACGCGTGATCGGTTGCCGCCACCAACGGAAACTGCTCAGGTTTGTCCACCTGGATCACGTTCGCGTCCCGCTCCTGCACCACTTGTGCCGGTGGAGGCGCTTCAGTCGCCAAGTCCTTCGCCGCTTTTTCGCCGCATCCAGCCGTTTCCCATGCGGAGAGCAGCAACAGCAGAATTACATGCGCGTTAGCGCGCCTCATGTGCCAAATCATGAAATGTCTCATCCGCGGACCTCTCAGAGAATCCGAACAATCACTATTTTTGATTGGCTAAAGGGGGAATGAATCTAAGCAGGAATTTGCGGAGGTGCCCGGCCAGGAACGATATTCAAATCTCGAAAGATTTCGACGCGCACTTCCAGGACATTGAGCGCTACGCCTTCAAGGACGGGGAATATCAGTCCACTCTTCCAGATCGCGGCCCCATGCAGCCGCGACGCGTGTGCACCATTCTGATGCCCACTGGACCGGCAAGCGCTCGTCAGGAAATGCTTCGTTCCCGTCGAGCACTCGGCCACTGCCAATTCTTCGTGCAGGTCATCGGTCAACGAAATTACTGGAAATAGCAGGAAAAGGAGTGTTGCAAGCGCTACCCATTCGCGCCGGGAGGGAGTCTTGCCGCGGCGCCATACTCCGCGCCACACGCACACGGAGCCCAGCGCGATTACCAGCCAAATCGAATTGAGCAATAATTCCACGAGAATAGGAATCTACTACACCGCAAATCGCATGGCAACGCGCCTAATCAACGCCTCTCCCAAAGATTCCACAAGCTGCAAAGAATTTAGCCGGAACGCTTCCCTTTCTAAATTCCGCATCCATGCAGGCCGTGCTTCTCGAAATACCTCTGGTGATACTCTTCCGCTTTATAAAACGGCCCCGCCACAACTATCTCTGTCACAATTGGCCTCTTGAATCGTCCCGATTTCTCAATTCTTTCCTTCGACGCTCGCGCTGCCTTCTCCTGTTCCGCATCATGAAAAAATATCGCGCTCCTGTATTGCGTCCCTACATCCGGCCCCTGACGGTTCGGGGTTGTCGGATCGTGACTCGACCAAAACACTTCCAGCAAATCCTCATATCTCACGCGCGCCGGATCATATTCAATCTCCACCGCCTCGGCGTGCCCCGTCCTCCCCGTGCACACGTCTTCGTACGAAGGGTCCACCAATTTCCCGCCGGTATATCCGGACGCCGCCGACTCCACACCCACCACGCGCCTGAAATTCGCCTCAACTCCCCAAAAACATCCCTCTGCAAATGTAGCTTTCGCCATCGCCTCTCCCTTTCTTGGCGCTCAATTCTACTCCGCCTTTGCAAATCCTTCGACTCCTCGCGCACAATGCCCATTCATTAGATAGAATGCTGCCCAGCCGGGGGATCACAAACGTGCCCATGCACTTCAGATGTCTTAAATCACCCCTCATCAAATTCGCCGCCGTCGGCGCACTAACCATTCTGCTCATCGCCTCTCCCATTCGCGCCCAACAAAACGCTGCCTTCTTCCCGCGAGATCCAGGCCCTGCGCAGGCGACTGTAAGCCAAGGAATCGCGCGCCTCGCGAATTCCTCCATCGATTCCGCTTGGCGCTTCGACTCCAATCACCTGACGGCCGCTCCAGTCCGCGACGTACAATCCGCTAAATCGCTCCCCCTCGGCCCCGACATCTTCGTTCTTCTCCTCGCCGATGGCCGTGTCTTCCGCTCCTCGCAGATGCGGATCATCCGCGATCCCTCCGTTAGCCTCCTCGTTGGCGATTCCGCTGCTTCGCGCCTGAGCGAGCGTCTTTCCGGCAAATCCATCAGCGCCGAATTGGCCGATGAATCCGCATCCATCCATGTTCTCTGGCGCGCCGAACTGCGCGACGGCTCGAATTACATTCGCCAGGAATTCACCATTGAGGCCCAGCAACAAGATATCTCCATCCATGAAATCCGTCTCGTTGATTCGACCCTCGCGGAATCTTATGTCTCCGGCCGCGTGCGCGGTTCCCCGATTATTGTTGGAAATTTCTTCCTCGGTTTTGAGCATCCCCTCTCTCAATGCACCGTCGCCGCCGCCCGCGCCCTCTGCGGACTCGAACGGCAATTGCCTCTGCGCGCCGGTCGCCAAATGTCCTACTCCTCGGTCATCGGCATCTCTCCCCAGGGTCAGCTCCGCCGCGCTTTTCTTTACTATGTCGAACGCGAGCGCGCTCACCCCTACCGGACGTTTCTTCATTACAATTCCTGGTACGACCTCGGCTATTTCACTCCTTACACCGAATCCGACGCTCTCGCCGTCATTCGCACATTCGGCACCGAGCTTCTCGACCAGCGCGGCGTTAACCTCAGTTCCTTCCTATTCGATGACGGCTGGGACAATCCCGCTTCTCTTTGGAATTTTGGTGCGGGCTTCCCGCAGGGCTTCGCCAACCTTCGCAAGGCCGCCGAACAATTCGGAGCCGAGCCCGGCATTTGGTTTTCGCCCTGGGGCGGTTACGGCCAGCCGCGCCAGAAACGCATCGCCACTGCCACCGCCGCCGGCTACGAAACAAATAACAGTGGCCTCGCTCTGAGCGGGCCCAAATATTTCACCCTCTTCCGCCAAAAAGCGCTGGAAATGGTTCAAAAATACGGTGTCAACCAATTCAAATTCGACGGCACCGGCAACGCCAATCAAGTCGTTCCCGGGAGCGATTTCAATAGTGACTTTGACGCCGCCATCAGCCTCATCGGCGAACTGCGCACTGCCAAGCCCTCCATCTATATCAATCTAACCACCGGCACCTATCCCTCACCATTCTGGCTGCGCTACGCGGATTCCATTTGGCGCGGCGGCGAAGATCACAGTTTTGCCGGAGTCGGCTCCAATCGCCAGCGCTGGATCACTTATCGGGACGCGGCTACCTATCGCTCCGTCGTCCGCGATGGCCCGCTCTTCCCTCTCAACTCGCTCATGCTCCACGGCCTGATTTTCGCCCAGCACGCCGACAAGCTCGACACGGATCCCAATGGTGACTTCACCAGCGAGCTCCACGATTATTTCGGCACCGGCACGCAGCTTCAGGAAATGTACATTACTCCCGCACTGCTCAAGCCCGCGGATTGGGATCACTTGGCCGAATCCGCAAAATGGTCCGCCGCAAACGCGAGCACCCTTGTGGACACACATTGGGTCGGAGGTGATCCTGCGGAGTTGGAAATCTACGGCTGGGCTTCTTGGTCCCCAACAAAAAGCATTCTAGTTTTGCGCAATCCCAGCGACCATGAACAATCCATTGATATTGATGTGGCAGCTGCGTTTGAGTTACCTCGCTCCGCCGCGCAACGCTTCACCGCCGTCGTCCCCTGGAAAGACGATGCCGCAAAATCCGCGTCTCTTTTAACACTCGCCGCCGGCCAGCCGCACCAATTCACTCTGGCCCCATTTGAAGTGCTCACCCTCGAAGCAACTCCAATCGCGCAGCCGCCAGCCCCTCCCGCGCGGCCGAAAAAACACTGACCGGCACGTCATGACCCAATCCATTTCAAAGGCCGACCCGCTCGCTCGCGCCAGCGTTCTGGAAGCCCTCCAACTCTTAGTCTCCACCCCATCTGTGAATCCCGATCTCGCCCCGGGCGAAGGCACCGGAGAAGCCGCGATCGCTTCAGTCATTCGCGATTGGTTTGCAAACCGCGGCATCGAATGCGCCCTCGAAGAAGCAGCGCCCAACCGCCCCAACGCCGTCGCCCGCATCGGCAACAGCTCGGGCCCAACTTTAGTTTTCTGCGCGCACATTGATACCGTCAGCACCGCGGGTATGACCATTGCCCCATTCGACGCGCGCGTCGAAGCCAATCGCGTCTACGGCCGCGGCAGTTACGACATGAAAGGAGGTGCAGCCGCAATCCTGTGCGCCATGGCCAAACTTGCGCAGGAACCTCTCGCGGGCACCATCCTCTCCGCGCTGGTGGCCGATGAAGAATACGCCAGCATTGGCGCTCAACATTTCGTCGCCCATCACCAGGCCGAGGCCTGCATTGTCACCGAGCCCAGCGAAGGACGCCTCATCCTTGGCCACAAGGGTTTTGTCTGGGCCGAAATCACCACCGAAGGCCGTGCCGCTCACGGCAGCCGCTGGGATTTGGGCGTCAGCGCTATCTCTCGCATGGGACGCATCATCGCCGCGCTCGATGAATTCGATCGCACTCAACTCCGCGCGCGCACTCATCCTCTGATGGGCCCCGCTTCACAACATTGCGCCACCGTCCACGGCGGCGCCGGTCTCAGCACCTATGCGCCCAGTTGCACCCTTCAAATCGAGCGCCGCACAATTCCCGGCGAAACGCCTGCGCAAGTTTTGGATGAACTCCGCGCCGTCATCGCCTCTACTGGTGAGCAGGCTGCTGTCCGCCTCTTGCTCGATCGCCCACCCCTCGTCTGTCCGCGCGACGCACGCATCGCACAATGCGTCCGCCAAGCCGCAACAGCGCTCCACGGACGCGCACCGGAAGAATCGGGAGTGGCCTACTGGATGGACGCGGCACTCTTCGCCGCCGCCGGAATTCAAACCGTAAATTACGGCGCCGCGGGAGCGGGCGCTCACGAAGCCGTTGAATATGCCGATCTCGACTCCGTTGTCGACTGCGCGCAGGTCCTCACCGCCACCGCCCGCCTTTTCTTCTCCAAGTAACCAGGGTTTTTTTCTTTGTTTTCTCTCTGCGGATTTTTTCTGAAGTTTTTCTCTATGGCACTTCTCTGCGAACCCTGCGTCAAAAATCTTTAAGCCTTCTCGGTCACCGTCAGTCATGCGAACAAATGAAAGCACCCATACCCTAACAACGCCCCGATAATTCCTCCCACCACCACATCACTCAGGAAGTGCATCCCCAGAAGTATTCTGCTGATCGCGATACTCACCGCGCACATGATCAAACAATTCTGTAATTGCGGATAAAACGCTCCCACCGTCATCACGATGGCGAAAGCTGTAATGGTGTGCCCCGAAGGAAATGAAAACTGGTCCGGCGGCAGAACTCTCGACCAGCAATGCGGCTCCAGCTGATTCGGCCGCTTCCTCCGGCTCATCCTCTTCATCGCTTTGAAGACCACTGTCCCGATCGCCACTGCCAACATCGCCGAACCCACCGCCGCAAATCGCTCCGGCCCGCCATAAACCAGCAAAATAATTCCCAGCGCGTACCACAACCATCCGTCTCCGCATCGCGTCGCTGAAATCATCCACAACCGGATCCATCTCGGCGCGCGCCAGCGGTTCACCCGCCGCATCAATCGGTGATCGCGTGTCTCGATATAGCCCCACACAGCTCGCGCGGCGCTCATGCCCACTCCCCTGCCGTGGGCATCGCCAGCGGCCAGCGTTCACGGACTCTCGATGATGGGATCACTCGTCCAGCCCAATGCCGGATAAATAATCTCTCAGCGGCGTAGTATCCGAATGTAACCGCGGGAATCAAGACCGCCAGCGGTGCCAGTGCTGCCGTCCACCGCTCCTCGCGAAACATTTCAGCCGTCACGCGCAACACGTCCAATGTCACTTTTGAGTATCCACCTGTTTCCCCGCGCACTCTTCCAAAGCCCTGCCACAACCCTTGAAAGAATTCATCCTTGCTCCGCGCGCCGGGCACTTCGGTATACGCCGAACCCGCCGATGCCAGCGTGTGCGCGTCGCTTCCGCCAATCGCGATTTTCCGCGTCCGCGCAGCCAATCGCACCGCCTGACGGTTCGCCGCCGCTGGAATCGAACCGTTGCGAGTCTCCATCGCCGGAAAATATTCGCTGAACCACGAAAAATCTTCTTCTGCGCGCCGTCCCGTCAGCACCGAAAACACATGATTGATGCTGAAGAACAAACGGTGCTCCGTGAGGTAAATCAGCAGCGCCACCAGGTCATCCCGTCGCCGCTGAATCTCCACATGCTGCCGTTCGCTCAAATCGTAAATCCCAATGTGCGCCACGGTTCCGCTCGGCATCCGGCAAGTGACCTCTTCGCTCACAAAAAAATCTCGGTGCTGTCGCAGCGCCTCGCAGCCTTCAATCGAGTCGTGGTCTGTCAGAGTCGTCAGACCCATGCCCCGCCGCTTCAATGTGTCGTATACCTCTTCAGGGTCGCTGTAGCTTTCTCGACAGAAGGAGGCTAGTACCGGGGTCGTGCACGCCCCCGATTCATACGAGTGGACATGCAGGTCGCACTTCATGAAATTTTTGTAACATACGCCCGTTACAATCTCGTGAAGCTAGGGCAAATATATGATTAACAAGGACTTAGTACTCTTAGAGCACATTTTCCACAAACCGTGCCGCCCAAACCTCCATTCTTGGCATCTGGCGTGCCCTCCTTGTGGCAATATTCTTCCTGCCGATGCCAATAAATGACCCTTCTCCCACCAGGAAATCCAAAATTGAATTCGTTTTCTTCGATGCCGGCGGCGGCCATCGCAGCGCCGCCACTGCCCTACAAATGGCCGTCAATTCGCAAGGTCTTCCTTGGGAAGTCAACCTTTTCAATTTGCAGGAAGCTCTCGACCACCTGGATCTCATGCGCCAAATTTCCGGCGTTCGTATTCAGGACACTTACAACTGGATGCTCAAGTCCGGTCTGACTCTCGGTAGCAAGCAGCTCATGCGTCTGCTCCAATTCACAATCTCCGTCTACCATCGCCCCACAGTTCGCATCCTCACGAAACGCTGGCGTGAATCTTCGCCTGACATGGTTGTTTCTTTCGTGCCCCATTTCAACAAAGCGCTCTGCGAAAGTTATGCGCGCGCCTTCCCCGGCCGCCCTTACGTCACCATTCTCACCGACCTCGCCAACTACCCTCCGCGTTTCTGGCTCGAAAAGCAGTCGCAGGATTTCATCTGCGGCACCAATCGCGCCGTCCAGCAGGTTCTTGATCTCGGTCACTCTCCGGATCGCGTCTTCCGCGTATCCGGCATGATTCTTCATCCGCGCTTCTATGAACCCATCACCGTGGACCGCATCGCTGAACGCCGCGCTCTGAAACTTTCGCCCGATCTTCCCACCGGCCTGGTCATGTTCGGCGGACAGGGCTCCAAGGTAATCGAGCAAATCGTCGACCGCCTCGACAGCTCGGATCTCAATCTCCAGCTCATTCTCATCTGCGGAAAAAATGAGGCCCTCGCCGAAAGGCTCCGCTCCCGCAAAACTCGCATCCCGGTTTTTGTTGAGGGATTCACCACCCGAATTCCCTACTACATGTATCTCTCTGATTTTTTCGTTGGCAAGCCCGGCCCGGGCAGCATCAGCGAAGCCATCCAGATGCGTCTCCCCGTAATTGTTGAGCGCAACGCCTGGACCCTTCCGCAAGAGCGCTACAACGCTCAATGGATCCGCGAAAATGAAGTCGGAGTCGTGGTCCGCAATTTCCTCCAAATCGTCCCCGCCGTCCGCAGCCTTCTCGAGGGTGATCAACTCCCCCAATTCAGAAAGAACGCCGAGGCACTTCGCAACAATGCGGTATTTGAAATCCCCGCCATCCTCCTGAAAATCCTCACACGCGACACTTCACCTTCATAATCGCGCAGCGACCTTCTTTTTTCTTGAATGTAGTTTTTCGGAAATGGCGAAACCAAACTCCGCCATCAAATAGGTTCTACCTGTAGAGGTTAACTCTTGAAACCCTCAGATTCTTTTGCGACTGTGGCTACCTATTAATGTCCGCCGCCCTTCGCGCCACCGCCACCAGCTGAGCCTCCCGTTGCCCCGCCCGCTCCTCCGGCAGGTCCTCCCGCTGGCCCCGATGGCCCATGTGACCCTGCGCCGGCCGAACTGGTCCCACCGTTTGCTCCGGTTAATCCCCCGCTTCCGCGCTGACCGTTAAATCCGCCGCCGTTCCCGCCGTTCACTCCTCCGCCCCCAAATCCCGTCCCGCCTCCATGCATCACGGGCGGAGAAGGCATCGCCCTCGGCGCCTGCACTGGTGCAGGCGAATTTGTCGGCGCACCCTGCCTGACTCCTGCATTGCCTGTCACGGGGGCTCTCACTCCCGCGGGCCCATTCGACGATGGCACATGCATTCCGGCACTCCCTTGACTCAGCACTATTCCACTGGCAGGTCTATTTCCTGCCGGCCCATTTGTTCGATAAGTGCCGGGCATCGGAAGCCTGCCAATCGCGGTAAACGTCTGCGCTGGAGCAACTCCACTCTTAATCCCTACCAGCGTCCCGACGCGTATTCGTCCTCCAGGCCTGATAATGCCGCCCCCTCCTTGCCCAGCAATAATTGCCACTGGTGGCGCTGTCACCGGTGCTTTCTTCAGCGACTTGCCTGTAAGAGCCGGCGGCGCATTCGGAATCCATCCTGTTTGTCCATACACCTGCAACCATGTCGCATTGGCCGGCTGCCACATCAAATTTCCACCGCCGCCGGGCACCCATACCCATCCCATTCCCGTCACATCTAACCAACCTCCGAAATGATAGGGCATCCAACCCCACGGTTCATTGCTCATCCAATTCCAACCGGTCATCGGCATGTACGACCACATCCCGTCCATAAACGGCATCCAGCCCGCACCCATTCCCCACGGCTGCCACCCAAATCCATAACCCGGCAAATCCACCCAGGTTCCGTAGTTGTAAAGATCCGCAAACCCTGTCGAATAAGATCTGTTTTGCAGATAATCCGCCGTATCTCTCTGCGCGGGTCCCATCGCGTCCTCGCGCTGCGAAACCCATTTATCAAACGCGTCTGGAGCAGGACTGCGCACAATCTGCGCTTCGCTCGATCCCACGCCGCCTTCATGCACCGTCTGGTGCCCCGTCAGCGAGATGACCCCGGTGCTGGATGTGAAATCCGCTCTTCCATGAAACACGGTCACCCAATTCTCGGTCGGAGAGACGTCCACGCGGAACCGTCCGCTGTGCGGCACTTTTAACTCTGAGGGAACAGTTGCTCCCGGCTTGGATATTGCTACCGACAGCTCATCCAGTTTCCCAAGGTTCGCCGTGATAATCGCCGTTCCTGACCCAATCGTCAGCCGCGTCACTCGATGCCCGTCGACCAGCGCCAGCTCCGTAAAACTTAGCAACGTGCTGTTGGCCATCCGTACCGTCAGTCCGTTCTCAAATTCCACTTCCGCGTATCCGTCCCCGCTCTTCAGCGCGAATCCCTTTTGTATCGGAAGGTTGATCCCCGCCGTCGCCCACTCTTCGCCGCCGCGCCGGTATTGGACATCCCCTTCCACAAAACTCAGCCGCACAATCCGGATGTTGCTGTAATCCTCGCCCTTCGCGGGCAAGGCTACGCCCGTCAGAACGGCTGCCATCAGAACGAATAAAACGGAAATCCTGCGGCTCATAGGACCCTCCCCAAAACTCAATAGCGGACGCACGATGATACGATGCAAAAGTATAAGAAAAGGTTACCCCTTGCACCATCTTTCGCAATCCTCCTCCTAGCCACTTGCGAAGTCAAGCATCCGTTTACCCCCGATAGTGACCCCCTTAAATCCCCGTTCAATCGGCAGTGTGCGCTGGCTTATTTCAAATCTTTGGCCTCGCTTCCTCACAGCACCAGGCTTGGGGTTTTTAACTTTTCAATCTATTACACATTAAAGTACTAGGGTATTATCACGCCACAGGCCATTGCAATCCATCCTCTTGCCGAGGTGTACTAGTGTGGAAACAGAATGGAGGAGTATCCCAATGCCCTCTCAGGCTGCAAGAACCATCCTTCGGGTGATCCTGTTGTGTGCCCTCCTCGCTTCAATCGTTTGCCCCTTTGCTGCTCAATCTAAGAAGGAAAAGAAGGCCGCCGCTGCGGCCTCAAATGCTCAATCCGGAGCGGACCTGTACAAAGCCCATTGCGCCGTCTGTCATGGAGATAATCTGAGAGGAACCGGCTCCGCGCCTTCCCCTTACAGGCCGCCTCCCGACTTGACCCTCATGGCCAAGCGCCATGGCGGAAATTTCCCCGCCGCCTACATCAAAAAAATCCTGAAGTTCGGCGTCCCCATGCCCGAGCACGGTCCTGCCGAAATGCCTGCCTGGGGATCAGATTTAACCGCTGGAGGTAACCTTAGCGAGGCGGAAGTCAAATCGCGCATCGCCAATTTGACCGACTTCATCAAGTCTAGCCAGGCAAAGTAGCAGCGACCGATCGCTACATTCGGGCCGCTAGTCCTATCGACATTTTCATCTCACTAAGCTCGAACGGAAACCATTTTTGCGCTAAAAAACCAAATGTGGTCAAATCCAGTGAAACTAAATCCGATGACACAGCATTTGCCGGACATTGATCGCCATAAAATTGTGGCGCACAAGATCATCGATCTGGTCGTTTTAATAAAAGGCATGAAACCACTGAAATACGAGCAAGAACAAGAAGCAAGATCGTGGTGCGGTGGAAAAAAACCTATGATTAAGGGCGGCGAGAGAATACCCTTCCGACTAGACTAAATCCCCCGCGAGCCAATACCGCCACCTGGTGTCATGGATCAAGCGAGAGATGAGCGACGGACCCAAAGACATTCAAGAGCCCTGCGCGGCGCCTCTGGTGGCTGAAAGATGCGCGGCAATCCACCCCTTGATATCCGCCATCACCTGTTCCTTGCCAATGTCGTTCAGCAAGTCGTGGTAGTGCCCCTCGTAGAGTTTGAGCGTTTTGTCTGTAGAGCCCGCGTCTTCGTAAAAAAACTCGCTTCCGCTTGACTTTGCCGCCTTATCTGCGGTTCCGTGGAGAATAAGCAACGGCAAAGTGATCCGGCTGAATCCTGCCTTGAGCCGTTCGTCGGCGCGCACCAACTCAGCGACCGTCCGCGTTGGCTGCGTTTCATGAGCGATGAGGGGATCCTCATTCATAGCTTCGACCGCCTTTGGGTCGCGGGAAAAAACCTCGTTCTTGAGATGTAGCACATGCGCATGGGGGGCGAGATGACTTAGCCCCTTAAGC
>DATGHC010000068.1:0-184008 GCA_035308165.1 Candidatus Acidiferrales bacterium
TGTCTTCCCAATCGTTGGTAGCGCCGGGGACGTAATATTGTCGTTGATTACGGTCGGATGTATATACATGGTGTATTTTTCTAAACCCCTGTGTCGTGTATAAATTCGTACGGACGTCTTCCTTCAACACATACGGGGATAAGAATTAATGGTTTTTGTCCTCCTGCCAATTCGAACGAGAAGTCGTTCCAAGGAACGATTTCGACGCTTCCTGTGGTCGGCGCAAAGCAAATAACTCCAATGTCGACAAAAACAAAGATTCAGCGTGAAATACATAAGCGTCCTTTCCACATCCGGCTAGTGCGATTTGTGCACCGTTTCCGACTTCCGCGGCATTCGCGTAACAAATCGGAGAGATTTGCGCGAACTCTCTTTCATTAGCCTCAATGCTTTGTCAATACTGGCATCGACAATGGGATGGCGCGGACCCGATTCCCCGGGGACTCCAACTTGGAAAGCCACAAATTGCTCGATTGCTTTCGGGACGATCCATTTGCTTCTTCGGCGAATGCCTGCGCATTTCGGACACCATGAACCGCGTTTCACTTTGCTCGGCGTGGCGCTCCAGCGGTGTCCAGCTGCGCAGTACCATGCCAGCGCCGTCCTTTCGTTCACATAGGTCTGTGAAAGACAATCTCCTCCTCTGCTTGCCGCAATCTTCTGTAGCGCGCATAACTCAAGTCGCTGATTGTGAGCGCATACAGGGCACCAAGTTCCATGAAGAACGGATACGGGCCGAGCTTCCCATTCGTGCTCATATGCGCATTGCCAAGTTAACTTGGTCTTGCTGCCCAAGTATTCCTCGGACATACATTGGCCTCCACGAGAACGAGCCACCTCTTGCATCGTTTGAAGATCTTGCTTCGGATGAAAAATCCGTCTCGTGTTGTAGCACTCCAAACACCAAGATCCTTTCTTTCGAGTCCCACCTTTGATGTTGGCGGGGCGTGCTTTCCATCGATGAAGCTGACTACACTCCCAAAGAAGAGGAGTGCGGCCATTCCTATAAGCAGTCGAGAGACACCGTCCACCTCGTTCACGCGCGATTTGGCGCAGTTGCTCTAAATCCAACTCTCGATTGCGCGCGCAATACGGACACCAATTTCCTGACTTGATCGATGATGGCCGTGCGTCCCATTCGTGGCCAAGCGCACATTTCCACCGCAAGGGATTTGCCGACCCTAAATACTCGGCCGACAAACAGTGACCTGACCTCCGGACGGCGATGCTGTTCATTTCTTGTAGCGTAAGCCGGGCAACCCGAGCGCACACGGGGCACCAGTGACCTCTCTTAATATGAAGCGGAGCCGCATTCCATTCGTGGCCCGCCCGACAGCCCCAATGCAGTTTCGTCTCGGTATTAACGTATTTATCGGAAATGCAAGATCCACCGCGAGACTCAGCAATTCCGTGCATCTCCTGAATTGTTCCGCGCTTTACGCCCGCACAGGTGGGACACCAACTGCCTTGGCGAATGCTCGCCGGAGCTGCTTTCCACTTATGGCCAACGCCGCATTTCCATAACAACGGCGTTACAGAATTAACGTATAGCGTAGAAATACACCGCCCGCCCCTCTCGCTGGCGAGTGAAGCCATAACGTAAATGGTCAGCTTCTTCATTCTAGAGCACGAAGAAAGAAGGAAATCCGCGTGAGCTTGTGGGGAAGGTATGCAGGCTCACGCGGACTCTTCGAGTAGCTTGTTAGAAGTGGAAGCCGATTTCTCCAGTCATGGTTCGCGGCGTCACGTAATGCGTGCCGCTAAACGTGGACAGGAAGTTGTACAGCGCTACCTTGTTGGTCAGGTTGATGACCGTGAAGCGTGCGCTCCACCGGTATTTGTCATTATGAAAGAGGTTGTCATCCCCGATGGCCGCATCGAACAAGTGGCGCGGAGCGATGCGAGGAGGGTTTTTGTCGTCATCTTCTGTCCCGGGCGCCGGAACTTTTGCGAGCGTTGAGCCGAACTGCGACGCGAGGCAAGTAAACGGCAGTGCCACTGTCGGCGTAGCATGTTGCGCTCCGCAAAAGAGCCCAGCCTCGAACTCTTGATCGGCAGTCAGCGGATTCCCGAACGCATCTGTCATGTCCACGGCAGGCTGTCCGCCCAGAGTATCCGTCTGCGCGCAATTCCCTCCGGAACACGGAACCGCCCCAGCGACGAGTCCGCTGTCATACCGCCAGTTGAAGCCGAACCACGGCCCCCTCTTCCACGGCTGATACTGCACGTGTGCCGTCATGTTGAAGTGCTCGTCATGGTCAATCCGGAACGGAAGAAACGTCCCACCCGTCGTGACCGTTGTTCCCAGGCCGCCGATTTGTGGTGTGAAGAACCGCGCTGCGACACTCGACATGACCACCAGTGCGGAGAGCCCATGGAAGTTGGGCACGCTGGCCCGTATCGCATAGCCGGGGATTTTGGAATTGTGCCACTCGATCGGGAAAAATATCGGCGTGTTGCCGAGGTCGCTGAAATCGTAGCCATTGTGGGTGTACTTCCAGATGTACTCGCCGCCGACCACCAAATACTTCCCGAAGGCTTGCTCCAGGCCCGCATGGAATTCATTGCGAAACCCGGGAGCAAGTACGGATGGGACGCACGATACCAGGGCCGGAATCACTCCCGTCGGATCGCTGCATCCCGTGCTGGAAACCACCAGATTTTCGTTGAAGGGGGTCTCCAGCGCTCGCGCATAGGAAATACGCAGCACCGTATTTGTTTTTTTGATGTTGTAAGCGATCCCGGCTCGAGGTTCCGCCTGACGGGCGACGGCAAGTCCGTTGTAGAGATCTCCACGAATTCCGAGGTTGAAAGTCCAGTTATGCACGGAAATCGTGTCCATGGCGTAGAGCGCGAGTTCCTTAACGTCCGTGTGCCCATTAAAACCGAACAGGCCCCCTCCGCGTGTCAAATCGAACGGCAACAGCACCGGGTTGAATAGGGGGAACAGCGCCGAATTAGGTGCGTTGGGATTTGAGGCGATGTTTGGCTGCAATCCGGCTCCGGCGCACTGCGCAGGGTCGGTGAAGCCGGCCACAGCGGCCCCGGTCAAATCCAAACAGGGTGCGTTAAACGCCGCATCTACAACCCCGAGTTTGTCATGTTCCCTCAGAAATGTTTGTTCGTAAAGGATCCCCACCTTTATGTTGTGAATGCCCTTCACATAAGTCAGATCCGCGTGGCCTCCAACGTTAGTTAGAAAACGGAGTTGGCCGACGGTCTCTCTTTGAAGGCTTGGCGGCCCCAGGTCCGAAAAAGGGTCTTTGCTAGGATAATAATTGTACTGGTCTCGTCGCGCGAAGGCTCCCACCGTAAATACCGTATTCGCGCCAATAATGTGCGTCCAAGTCGGAGCAACGTTGTAAGTGCCGATTCTTGACCGTTGATCCGCCGGGCCGACTGCCATACCCGCGAAGGGACTGCCGACGGGGACTGTGACGCCGGTATTCAAGCTGTCGAACGAGTTCGGCGTCTGAAACCATGAGCGCGAGTACCCCAGGTTCACATGCACTGCGTCAGCTTTTGAGATTTGGTAGTCCACGCGATCGAAGACGTTTTGTTCGTTCCCCTTATCATGTAGCACGGCGAATTCCGGCCCGTCGAGAAATCTGCCGCTATTCAGCCCACTCACGGCGATAAAGTTCCCCCAATTCGCGCCGCCATAAGAGAAGTTGAATCCCCCGCTCGGCGTACCGAAGGAACCATAAGAGGCCGTCACATCCCCGTGTGGCACCGTCGCTCCCAAACCCGAACGTGTGGTCACATCTATGACCAAGCTGGTTTTGTCCCCAAAATTGGCGGGTGGCGCGCCGGAAATCACTTCCATGGATTGAATTGCGTCAACAGGAATCTGGTTTGAAAAGATCTTGCTCTGCTGGTCTGTAATGGGTTGGCCGTCCACGGAGAACGAATTCTCAGCGTGGTCTCCCAGTCCGTGGAATAGCCCGTTTGAATCGGCTGTGACGCCCGGCGTCACCAGTGTCACCAGAGAGCTTAGGGACGACGATTGGCTTTCCAACGGAAGTTTCTTGAATAAATCCCGATCCACGTCGGTGTGAAACGTGGGATCGTTCTCCACCAAATCTCCTCCACCGGATTCAACGGTGACGCTGACGCTCGTGCCCGCCACTTTCAATTCCACTTTTAAGCTCAAAGGCACACTGGATCGAACCTCGATATCCTGGTTGTACACGTCAAACCCTTTCGCCGTGATGTCCATGTGATAGGGATTGAACGGCACGTTAGTGAAGCTGAAACTTCCCGTCGAATCGGTTAGCGTGGACCGCGAAAACCCGCTGACCGGATTGTGTATTTCGATGGTTGCGCCTACAACTGCCGCTTTGGAAGGATCCAAAACCGTTCCGTTGATGTTAGCGGAGTTTCCGGTTTGGGCATTCGACACCGGAACCATAAGCAAGGATGAAGAGATGATCAGTGCCAAGAAAGCCCACAGAAATCTTTTGTAAGACATTTTTGTCTCCTCCTAGGAGTGGCCCCACAGGCCCGAATGTGATCGGATGGTTGAATGCCGTGCGTACTCCCCAAAACGAGGAGCGGCGAGTGACACTTCGGGTGCAATTAATCGAGGGCTAGAAAATTAGGAGGCGACTGGAGGAGCGCGTGGAGACTTCGAACTGAAGACCGGAGCAGAATGTCCGGAGATTCCGGGAATGACTACGAGGCCCTCGACTGTAAACACCTGCGGAGCAAGTGAAATCGAGGCAGGTTGTGGTTGCGTGGGTGTTGAGCCCACATGGCAGACAGTGCAAGCCGCGGCTTCTCTGGCGCTATCGTGAGCGTGCCAGAGGCCCGTCGCCGCTACTGCTAACAACACCGCAAACATCGCGGTGAAGAACATCAGCGTGGCGCGACGGGATCTGAATGGACTTCGTTTGTTCATGGCTGTCGCGTTCGACCTCCAATCAGCATCGAATTCTACACCCGAAGGGCCTCTTCGTCACACCCGTCAATTAATGCGCGTGCGGTATCGACACTCCTGGTCATGGCACGACAACATTTGAAGCTCGCTTCGAGTCGCTAGCTACGCCGGTCGAGAGTCCTTTCGATGGTCACTTGCCAGCACCAACAAAAGCTAGTCGAACTCTCGAAAGGATGGGACAAAGTAGATGAAGACCAGCAGCAGACACAGCAGGGCGGAGAGGGCCATAAACATAGCCGCGTCGCTACTCAACCAACGATGTTGAAAGTTGAATCATCGTCGGCCGCCACGACCTTTTCATATTGGGACCGTGCACTCCGCCTCGATCACACCTACAAATAAGTTCACGGGCAGAATCGTTTTGATTCGCTATACTATACTGTAGTATATTATATACGATCATCGGAGAACCTATGGCCCACACAACGAAGGACAAAGAAAAGCTTTTGATTCGTGTTCGGCGAATTCGCGGGCAGGTGGAAGCCATTGAGAGAGCGATTGATGGAGAGCAGGAATGTACTGGCGTACTGCAACTCTTGGCTGCCTGCCGTGGAGCGCTAAACGGCTTGATGGCGGAAGTGATGGAAGGTCATATTCGCTTTCACGTCTTGACCCCCGGAAACGCTAAGAACTCTCCGCAAGCGGAGGCAGCCGAAGAATTGATCGGGGTAGTGCGAACCTACCTCAAATAGAAGCCAGAGAATCCAGGAGCACTCGATAAGAGCGACGCAATCATGCACGAAACCAATGCCGATACGTCCGTACGCGAAAAGGCCCTTGAAATAGATCAATCGAACAGATCGCCCCATGGTGAGCCCGACGACGATCATCACACTGCACATGGGCTCAACGCGATTGAGGTCTGGCGTGTTTTATTTGTGGCTGGCACCGCCTCAGTCGTTTGGTTTACTGGGCGACCGCCGGGCCTTTATGTCATCGCCGCCGGTGTGATTTGCACAGTTGCAGGAGGTTTTCCGATCTTTCACGAAGCATACGAGAACATTACCGAGCGGCGCATGACGATGGAACTTTCAATGGCGATTGCCATTGTGGCCGCGCTGACGATCCGAGAAATATTTACCGCCCTTGTGATCACGCTGTTTGTTCTCGTTGCCGAGATTTTGGAAGGCCTAACAGTTGGCCGGGGCCGTCTGGCGATTCAGCATCTAGTTGATCTTCTACCGAACACTGCGACGGTCCAGCGAGATGGTGCTTGGCAGGAAATAGGCATTCGGGACGTGTCTCTAGCCGATGAAGTTCTCGTACGACCGGGAAGCCGCATTCCTGTTGACGGGAAAGTCGTACGCGGCAGGTCATTTGTCGATCAAGCGCCAATCACTGGTGAGTCGATGCCGGTTGAAAAGAGGCCAGGCGCACTAGTCTATGCGGGAACAATCAATCAATCGGGTGCGCTCGAAATGCGCATCGAGCGCCTCGGCCGCGATACAACCTTTGGCAAGATTATCGAAGCGGTGGAACGGGCGGAGAAGTCTCGTGCCCCGATTCAAGGAATCGCGGACCGCCTGGCGGGGTATCTCGTCTATTTTGCGTTGGGCGCGGCTGTAATTACGTTTCTTATTAGCCACAACATCCGATCCACCATCTCTGTTGTAATCGTCGCGGGCGCGTGCGGAATCGCCGCTGGAACTCCGCTCGCGATACTTGGCTCAATTGGGCGGGCTGCCCAAGGCGGAGCAATAATTAAGGGCGGCTTATATCTTGAAAAACTGGCTGAAGTTGACACGATCCTACTAGACAAGACGGGAACGCTCACTTACGGGACCCCCGAGGTCATCGATATTCGTCCAGCAAATGGAGTGACAGACGAGTGTTTGATTGAAGCAGCAGCCATCGCGGAATCACAATCCGAACATCCGGTTGGAAAGGCCATTCTCAATAAGGCATCGCAGATGGGAATTCGCCTTCGTCAGCCGGACCGATTTGAATATACCCCCGGACGCGGAATCGTTGCCTCTATCGACAACGAAGAGATCGTGGTGGGCAATTTCCTTCACCTCCTACACGAAGGAATGAATGGTGCGGTATCGCAACAAGAGAGTCCGGACGGGGCCGTGCTGGTTACACGAGGAGGACACTTGCTCGGCTCAATCCGAGTGGCCGATCTCTTGAGGCCGGAAGCCAAGAGGGCAATTCAAGACCTAAAATCAATGGGGCTAAGAACCATTCTTCTCACGGGCGATTCAAGAGGAATCGCGGAGACAGTGGGCAAAGGTTTAGGAGTGCACGAAATCTCCGCTGAACTGTTGCCTGAGCAAAAACTTAAGCGCGTCGAGGATCTGCTCGCCAAGGGTAGAAAAGTCGTGATGGTCGGAGACGGTATTAATGATGCCCCAGCACTGGCACGTGCGACGGTTGGAGTAGCGATGGGATCAGGAACCGCCGTTGCCCGCGAGAGTTCCGATGTTGTTCTGATCGGTTCAGATCTTGGCAAATTGGTGGAAACCATTCGCACCGCACGACGCTGCCACCGCACAATAATGCAAAACTTCACCGGCACGCTTGTGGTTGATACTATCGGCGTAGGCTTAGCTGCCTTCGGATTCCTTAACCCACTTCTGGCTGCGTTCATTCACGTTTCTTCTGAAATGACTTTCATATTGAACTCGGCCAGATTGCTGCCTACAGTTCCTTCTGCCAATAAATTAGTGCGCGGACTTTTCTCGCCAGAGCTGAGCGAAGAAGCAGACTCTCCGCGATTGCATATGATTTTGTAGCTGCGAAATCCTCCAACTTCAGCAAAGTACAAAAAAGTTCAACAAGCGGGCCGCAAACGATTCAATAGCAATCACTTAGAATCCACAAGAATCCATAGATTTCAATAAGTGCAGGCACCTGGTTCGGGACCAGGTGCCTGCGAGTTTGCTTCCTGAGAAAGACAATGGTCGGGCTGCCCCAAAACAGTTTCTTTTTGAGGCGAGCGAAATGAGGTCGCGGGCAAGCGCATTTCTCAATGATTCGGCGCATTCAGGAATCGGGGATTTTGGGCAGGGAGGGTTTTTGAGTAGGCTTCAAGATGGCTGGGGAACTGCCCAAAGGCGAAGCGCGATGCAATTTACTGTCGTAAGTGCTCCAATACAGATTTATTGCTCGCTTGGCTAGCTAGGTTATTATGGCCAGCCGTTTTCGCTAAGGGCGCTGGCAGCCAGGTCCAAAAACCAAGTTGGGTTACGGACACTCCCAAGGCCGGAGAAACCGCCGATGACTTCGCAAAGCGGGTTTGCAGTGTGAAATACCCTCCAGACGGAACCGGATGCGGAAAAAGCCCAGGTAGCGAGTTCAGCAAAATAAAGAAGTGGGCACAAGAGTGGATGAAAACGCACTGGAGAAGGGTCAAATGACAAACCTATTCCGGAAGCCCAGCACGCACCCGCACACTGGGGAGAAGTCTGATTCGGTTTATCTACTGTGGCACACTGATGCCACTGAGGACGAAAAGCTGATTGGCGCATACCGAACCGAAGTAGATGCGCTAGCGGCCATTGAGCGTGTGAAAGATAAGCCCGGATTTGCTGAGGAGGGCAAATTTGAATGCGCGGAATATGAGCTAAATCGTGACTATTGGTCCGAAGGCTTCGTCCGTGGTGATGGCTAGATCGCTTTGCGAACCGCGGGTGGCAGTTGAATTGCGCATGGCCCATGTTCGTCCAGCACAGCGGCGCGTGGTTGTACTCCGCATCTATGAGGAACTCCCCCAAGTCAAGAAGGTTTTTCGTTTTACTCTCACAGGGAGACTCCCGTTTCTTTCTGTTAGCCTGCTTCGGTCAGTCATCCATGGGCGCTCAGTTAAGGAGCACAAGAATCAATCATTGGACCTGCGCGCGGCAATCAAAAATAGCCCTCTCTAGTAGGAGGTATGCGGTATGTCCGTCTTCAGCGCTAATGAGAGCGACTGGGATTCGAACTTAGCTACAGTTTGAGGCATCCGGTTCACCGGTTTTTGTGCTCCGCCAAGATTGAAAACGGATTTGAATTCACACTTCGAATTACTTTTCTTTGATCTCGATCCAACCAAAACGAAAAGGGGGTGCAGGCGTGAGCCCGCCGCGCTCTTATTGAATCCCCAAATACTAATCACCACTGAAACCGGTTCCGCCACGAGATTCCATTCAAGTAATCGCTGCGAGTTGGCCCCAGAGGCGCGCGTTTCACGGGCGGCCATTGATGACCGCACTGATTGCAGTGTGTCTGCTGCTGAATCTTTACAGTCGCCGTTGAACCGCACTCGGGGCATGGTTCACGCTCTTCGACGATCGTGAATCCAGCAGGGGGAGTAGGCTTATTGAGCATAGGGTTCTCCAGTCTTCGAGTCTCTCCACTGATTTCCATCCCACCGAATCCTCTGTCCGGTACTTGGATTAATGGCTACATACGACTCGACTTTCGCGATCGGTACCCAGTTCCCCCATGCGTCGAGATAAAGGCCATTCTCCTCGGCCTCCCTCTTCAAGTAGTCGACGTAACCCAAACACTTTTCTCCGACTCTTGCCCAGTCGAGTGCTTGTGAAGTCGAATCGGTTTGGTCGTCAAATTTGCCGTGTGGGAAGGTGGTGATTTCGTGCAGATATTCTTCAAGCCATTCTGCCTTTGCAGGCAGAAAGACCAGGCCGTTCTCGATCGTGCAGGTGACCGAATGCAGCCGCATGATCTTGTCCATTTTCGGCTCATATCGGGTGACCGAATGGAGACCCTCGCGGATGAGATCCTGGATGAGCTGAGTTCCGGACGCCTTATCTTCTATCAAAATGTTTCGTGCGCCGTATTGCGACGCAAGGCAAACAATCGTTCGCCTCAAGTCCGGAAAATCCAATCGTCGGCGGAAGACATGGAGAAGGAATAGGTTCTTTCCCTTGCGCCCCCAAGTTGTGCATACGCTGTAATCGCTCAGTTCGGTGCTCTTGTTGGCGGTGTCCCAGCTTTGAAAGATGAGGTCGAAACGAGCAGGCTGTTCCCCGGGAACATAGGTCTTGAACCACTCCCGTTTGACCATCCCGCCGCCTGCGGGCGCTGGGCGTTGCTGATACTGGCCAGCAAAGTTGTACTCGCCAATGGTGTGGCGCAAATGTTCGAGCACGGCTAACGGCTCCCGCTCTAGGTGCAAGGGTTCACCGACCTTCCTCGAAACAATTCGCGGGCCGAAGGGTGATTCTATCCGGTGTACCTCGTCTTCCTCCGCTATCGCTGGCAGGCGGACGATCTCCCAGGGCTCCTGTTCAAGGACATGGCCGACCAGGTCGTCTTCGTGAAGGCGTTGCATGATAATGATGATGACGCCGCGGCGCTTGTCATTGAGGCGCGAGTACAGGGTATGGTCAAACCAGTCGTTGACCGCCCGACGCTGAGTCTCCGACAGCGCTTCATCCGGCTTCAGGGGGTCGTCGATGATTAAAAAGTCTGCCCCGCGGCCGGTTAGCACTCCGCCTACAGAAGTCGCTAGGCGGAAGCCATTCTCCGTGGTCACAAACTCCTGAACGGATTGTTTCTGGGACGAGAGCCGGGTTGGAAATAGGGTTGTGTACCAGGGACTGCCCATGAGGTTGCGGCAGTCCAAAGAATACTTGAAGGCGAGCGACTCCGCATAGCTCGCACAGATGATCTGCGCACTGGGGTTATGACCTAGCAGGAATGCCGGGAATGCAATTGCTGCTGCGTGAGTCTTCAGCGACCTCGGGGGAACATTAATGATAAGGCGAGTGATCTCACCCCGGCGGCAGGCCTCCAGTTTTGCTGCGATCAACTCGTTGTGCCAGTTGTACAGGAACGCTGTGTTTGGGTTTATCTCGCAAAACGCGCGATGCATGAAGGTGTAGAAATCATTCCGCAATAGGGCCTGGTATTCCATCGGGCTGATCATAATTTTTCCTCCTTGGGCTCTGAGAAGCGCTTTACGATGCCGGCGATTACGTCCTGGTCGAATTGCTCAAGAACTGTTCCTTCTTGGTTCGGCAGAGACTGTTTTGTTTCGGCATCGCGCGCCAATTCAACCAATTGCCGAAGAGCTCGAAGATCGCCAGCGGCGGCTTTGTTGACCAACTGCTTGAGCGCCGCTTCAAGCTTGGTAATCGTTTTGCGCTGGCCGTGCTCGGTAACCACAACTCGCTCGCGGAGTGCTTTAGCAAAGGCAGTCGCAACGTTGAGATTTCCCTTCGGGCGTCCCTTGGGGTTCCCCGATACGCCCTTTTTGAAGCGCGTACTTTCGGGTGGCGAACCGTATCCGACACGCTCGTTCGCGTGACTCGGTGGGTCTGACGTTTTCATTTCGGTATGCGCTCCTTTTGGAGTTGATGGAATGGCTTGCCCGAACCGGCATGGGTGGCCGAAAGGCCGGTGAACGTTTGCCAGCGACGGATGATGGTGTCGACGTAGATGTGGTCGATCTCAATGCCATAGCAAATGCGGCCGGTTCGCTCGGCCGCGATCACGGTTGTGCCGCTGCCCAGGAATGAATCGAGAACAATGTCTCCGCGCTTAGAGCAATCCAAAATGGCGTCCGCTACGAGCGCAACCGGTTTCGTTGTCGGATGAAGTTTCAGAAGATCGCCTTCGGGGCTCTTTCGGCCGAAGGAATTCACACCCGGATAATCCCAGACATTAGTGCGGTAACGACCGAATTGGCCGAGTTGGACATTATTGTGATGTGGGGCGGTGCCATTCTTGAATACGAAGATCAGTTCGTGCTGAGAACGATAGAAGCTACCCATCCCGCCACGACCTTTGTTCCAAACGCACAGAGCCTTGAATTCCGAATAGTTGGGCTCAGCCGCGGCCAAGAGTTCGCGGATGTGGTGCCAGTCCATGCAAACGTAATGCAACGATCCTTCCGCTGAATGGTGGCGGAGGAAACTGCAAACACCGGTGAGGAATTGGGTGAACTCGGCCTCACTCATCTCCCCTGAGGCCATGGAAAACTCGCGGTGCTTGATCTTGCCGAAGCCGCATGCATATCGATCAATCGGGACGTTGTAAGGTGGGTCGGTGAATACACCTGCCGCCTTGCGCCCTCCCATGAGTTTGGCGTAGCAGCACTCATCCAATGCATCACCGCAGAGGATTCGATGCCGACCAAGAGACCACAGGTCGCCGGGTTGAGTAATCGAAATAGTTGAGTCTGGCTCAACGATTTGATCGGCAGGGTCGTCGGCACCATCCGGCAAAGGACCGAGTCCTTGGATCAGCAAATCCAGCTCGGCCGTCTCAAAGCCAATCGCTTCCAAGTTGAAGTCGAGATCCGCTTCGGACAATATCTTCAGCTGTTCAGCGAGCAGTTGCTCGTTCCATTCGGAGTTTTCCGTGAGCTTGTTATCGGCAATTGCAAAGGCCCTGGCTTGCTGAGCCGTAAGGTGTTCGAGCCGGATGACGGGAATCGAAGTTAGCCCCGATGAGCGCGCTGCAAGCACGCGGCCATGCCCGGCAATGACCCGATCATTCGCATCGATCAAGATCGGAACGTTGAAACCAAATGCCGCAATGCTGCGGCCGATCTGATGAATCTGACGATCGCTATGGATTCGAGCATTTTCTGGATCCAGTGAGAGACTGTCGGGTTGAAGATAGTCGATGCAAAGTGTCGCCCTCTTGCCTGTGGCGCCAGAAATTGTCGGTGAGCAAGCTGCGCCCTGGACTTGTTGTCTGTCTCGTTTTTGAAGGCCGGTCCGTGTTTTTACTCTCATGGACCGGAATGTTATGGACTATGCGAACGGAAGTATGTCCCTGCAAACGTCATTTGCAGAGACAATCGGCTGCAACCCTCAGAATCAACAGTACTTACCCATCGCTGAAATTCTTTTGCGCACCGTTTCCTGATCCATCGATTTGCCTCGCGCGGCGCCTTTGCACCAGGCCATCCACGCATCAAATAGATTCTCGGGGGTAATCCTTCGGGCCTTGCTTCCACTCACAAAATTGGGCAAGAGCAGTTGGATTTCTTCTTGCCTCAAGAACTCGTACCAACGCGTTTGATTCCGTCTAAGGGCGACGAACTTTTCCTTTTTGTCGGTTACAATTTGGAAGAAAAGATCCAGAAGCGGAACGTTTTTCCTGCGGCGCGAATCAACGCGTTGACGCATTTTCTGGAGCAGCACTTTGAGTTCAGCGACTGTTTCCTGTTTGGTTAGGTACAGGGTGGGATCGTCAAGTGGTGGCGGAATGCGTCCCTGAAAAATGAGGGTCGCATGTGCGAATGCTTTGCCAAGCGCTTCAAATTTTCGAGGTCCATCCGGTTCGTCGTGCCATTCGATTGTTCGCTTCAGGACAATCTCGGACAGAGTAAACCGCACTCCTATCGTTTTTGCTTGGCGGAGAATGACCTCATCCAATCTTCTTAGCATCTTCGGATCTCCAACCGGAGAGGTTCGCCACAGATGAAAGAACAAAAACTCCTCAACCGAGAGGAGCCTTTCCAATAACTCAGCCATTCCTTGGTCTAGCTTTTCTGCCCATTCTTCGCCCGTCATCCCAGTCTGTTGGAATTGCGCAATGATCTGTGGCATCGGTCCCGGATCGTATTTTTGGCTTCTCATTTTGCGTCACCTTATCCAGATTTGTACGTCTTCGCGCAGCATAGGGTTTTTCCATGTATTTGAGCTATGGATTTCTCTGATTGTGCTGGCTTAGTTAGTGAGGGGCCAAACGAAATCAGGTCAGTTTTCCTGGCTCGACGGCGGGCCGACCGACTTGACTTCCTCCCGCCGCGCAAGCGTCAATGTGTCCAGAGATGCGGACATCATTATTAATGATAACCGTATGGCAGAGCGATGTCTGATCCTGTTGAGGAGCGAATTGCATCGCTGCACCAACTGAGCACGGCTGAACTGCGACGCCTTTGGATGGAGGCGTTCAAGACTGTTACCTGTCCCCCGCTTCGGAAAAACCTCCTCATTCCGGTCCTGGCATTTCGGTTGCAGGAACAGGTCTTCGGCACCCTGCCACCTGAACTTCGAAAACGGCTGCGTGAACTCACCAAGAACAGCTCAGGATCGACGATTTCAGCGCCTGCGGTCAAACCCGGCACCCGACTCGTGCGCGAATGGCGAGGAAAATCACACGTCGTCACCGTCGCCGAGGATGGCTATGACTTCCAGGGTTGTCGTTTTCAGAGCCTTTCTGAGATAGCTCGGCAAATCACAGGCACGCGATGGTCAGGGCCACTCTTCTTCGGCCTCCGAGATATCCAGTCCAAACTGAGCACTGGCCGATGACGACCCCTCGCATCATTCGGTGTGCGATCTACACACGCAAATCCTCCGAAGAAGGTCTTGACCAATCCTTCAATTCTCTCGATGCCCAGCGGGAAGCCTGCGAAGCCTACATCCAAAGCCAGCGACTAGAAGGCTGGCAGGTCTTGCGAAGCAGGTACGACGATGGTGGCTACTCGGGTGGGAACATGGAACGGCCTGGTCTGACGAGGCTCCTCGGAGACATCAACTCCGGAATGGTCGATACGATCGTTGTTTATAAGGTGGACCGGCTGACACGCAGCCTGGCGGACTTCGCAAAAATCGTGGAGACGCTTGACGCCCGCGGCGTCTCTTTCGTTTCCGTGACCCAGCAGTTCAATACCACAACCTCCATGGGACGACTCACCCTAAACGTTTTACTTTCCTTCGCACAATTTGAACGCGAGGTGACTGGCGAGCGGATTCGCGACAAAATCGCGGCTTCCAAAAAGAAGGGCCTCTGGATGGGCGGTTGTGTTCCGCTCGGCTACGAAGTTCACCAACGTGTGCTCGTCCCTCATCAGGAGGAGGCAAAGCAAGTCCGACGGGTCTTCGAGCTCTATCTCAAGGTCGGCTGCGTGTCGCTGCTAAAAAACGAGCTAGACCGCGAGGGAATTCAAAGCAAGATCCGGATAGACGAAACTGGGAAGCGGTCTGGAGGCAATTCTTTCTCGCGGGGAGCTTTGTATGAACTCCTAAGGAATCGGCTCTATCTGGGTGAAATCCGACATCATACCCGCTGGTATCCAGGCCAGCACCCGGCGATTGTTTCGAAAGAGACTTTCGACGCGGCACAGGGTCGACTCTCAAGCCACTGTCAGGGCCGAAAGGACGGTGTGCGGGCCGGGAGTCAAAGTCTACTCGTTGGGCTGCTGCGAGACGAGCAGGGCAACCGATTCACTCCATCGCATACCGCGAAGAACGGCAAACGGTATCGCTATTACGTCTCTCAAGCAGCTATCCGGAATGGAAGCAAAGGTGCCGTTGGCACGATTCGTCTTCCGGCCAATGAGATTGAACGGTATGTAATTGCAGCCGTGCAGACATTCTTGCGTTCCCAGCAATCCATCTTCGATCAACTCGCGGACCCTGACGACCCACCCACCAAGACACAGAAACTGATGGAAGCAGGTCAAGCTTTGGCCGGCCGATGGAAACGAATCCAACCAATCGAACTTCACAGCATTGTGCGGAGCGTCGTACACCAGGTTGCAGTTCAGAGGGAAGGGTCGATCAGGGTCCTACTCAGCAAATCACGACTCCGTGGAAATCTCCTCGGAGAAGAACACCGTGAATCGAGTGGCGACCCAGGAGGCCTCATCACCATTCCCATCGACGCCCAGTTGAGACGATGCGGCATGGAAGTTCGGTTGATCGTCCCGCCCGCAATCGACCAGACTGAACGCCAACCATTGCCATCATTGTTGATGGCACTTGCCCGGGCGCATCAGTGGTATGAGTGGTTGATCGAGGGCAAGGTCAACAACGTCATTGCAGTTGCCATCCGGGCACGCATGAATGAGCGATATGTTGAAAAGGTGCTTCGATGCGCGTTCCTTGCGCCGGACATCGTGAAGGCGATTCTCGATGGCCGTCATTCGCCTGAACTTACCTTCGAGAGGCTTGTAGCTGAAATTCCTTTGAGTTGGGCTGAGCAAAGAACGCGGCTCGGGTCCTTCCTGGTTCCCTGAATCAACCTTCATAGCCCCTAGCAATTCCCTGTTCCGTCCCTGTTCTTTCCCTGATTGAAAAGTCACCCCCTCGCACGTCAAGCCGCACACACGCTAGCACTTAGATGCCAACTGGCATGTAGACTGGCCTCGGAAACGCCTGAATTCCCTGTATTTTTCCCTGATAACCAGGGGAGAACAGTTCGCGGCTGACTGCACACTCCGCCATCCAGTTTTGGTCTTTCTCTCTCCGCCTTGTTCTCCCCCTAGATACGGATTTGGCGCCCACAATGAGCGAATGCCGCGTAGGCGATGAGTGTCAGTTTGTCTCTCAAATGGGCATTGGATCAGAATCAGTTCTTATTTCTCGGGCACAGAGTCGAGCGGTGCAGTTCCACGGATCGGGGGCGGGTACCGATTAAATTTGAAGGAAAGCGTGACTAACGCGGTGGGTTGGGGACTAATAGATCGGGGGTCCGTTTCTTCGGACAGGCGACTGCCAAATACTGCAAAATCAATTCTTCTTGAAGCAAGCGAAGGACGCCCTGGGGCATGAGCGATCGATTACGTCGCGATATCCTCGTCTGTGCCGCCTCCGTTTGCGCTGCCCAGCTCGGATACGCGCGCCCCTGCAGGCACAATGATGGGGCTGGAGTGCGGGGTTACGCCCCTGTTTGTGGCCACCTCATCTGTTGTGGATTGTCCCGTGCCACTGGTCAGCAGTTTATTCAGAATCGGGATTTTCATGCGTTGGGATTCCACGAAGTCCACGCCCTCCGCCGTTAGTGCGAAATCTGAATTGTCCGCGCGCGTGATGTATCCCTTATGGCGTAGATACCAGGCCGTAAATTCCAAATAATCGCGAGGAAACCCCATGCGCCTTTCAACCTCCAAAAGTGAAACCTCGGGGAAGTAAGGGTTTGTGCGGCGCTGTATATAGAGGAGCGCAAGGATCCCCAATCGGCGATTCAGCTCGCCCTCCATGGTATCCATAAAATCAATCGAAGTGGAAAGGGGTACCGGCTGGGGCGGCTCCTTCTTGCGATTCTCATCATATTCGGCGCGGCGCGCAGGATTGGACAGTATGTCGTAGGCTTGCTTCAACAAGAAGAACTTTTCTGTGTCGCCGGTTTCCGGGTTGTCCGGGTGAAAGCGTACAGCGAGAAATCGATAAACGCGGTGTACCGTCTCGGGCTCGGCATTCGGACTGATTTGAAGGAATTCATAGTAATCCAAAATTTCCATTATGGGTTCCTCGGAGAGCCGCTTCTCTCTTAGCCTCTCCACCGAATACATTGAACAGCGTGGAGTCGTTCAAGCGTTTTCGTGATCAAGACGTTAGAGGCCCGTGCTCTGACGGGTGCAAGTAACCTGAAAAGTCCCGCCGAAGAGAAATCCGCTCGGACACAATTACTGCTCAGCTTCAATTTGGGGACACAGCATGGACGCCTTGGCTAGAGCACGCGGAGCGCCTTTTCTTCCTGCTATTCTAAACGCCTGAAAAGCACCGCTTATTTGAAAGCCCGTCCAAGGCCCGAATGTATTTAGGCATGCTTCAGTGACTATGCCACGGCTGGACGTGTAATCGTTTTGTGGCACCAGTACTTCCATACTGATTGCCACAAATCGGATTACGAGAAGCAGATAACGGAATCGAAAATCGCTTGTGCGCAAATGGCGTGAAGAAGTGTCTTTTCCCGAACAAATGAGCCCCAGAGAAGGGCAGCACGGTCAATCGAGAGGTCTGGAGTGGTAAAAGGGCGACATTTGGGGTCTGGGTGCACTTTGAGGCAACTTCAAGACGTTCTCGGATCCAGAAGTAAATTGGAATCGCACGTGCTCAAGAATGACACGAGAAAGTCTGGGCGTTCGTGCGCATGGTACCTATTGATCTTCAAATGAAGCGCTCGCGGCCACACATGGCAGTTGGAAGCCATCCTCAAGGCAAGGTGTGACGTTCTGGATCGAATGAGTTTAGGTTGGGGTGTACTGACGTGATTGTTATCCGCATCGGACATCTTCCAAAAATGACAAACAAAGTGTCAAACGCTAAAAATGATCTGCGCTTTTTGGTTCCGGCTGAACCCCGCCTGCTGAGTTTGTGGAAATCTCTTGTTGCACTCTTTTCCGTGCCCCAAAAAAGCCGGCTGCCGCCGATTTATCCTGTGCGGATGTTTCGACGGTTGGACTTGCGATTTCTTCAGAGGCCGGCGCGATCACTTTTGGGGTCCGCTGTCTCCAATGTTGGAATAGTGTTTTTTTTGTTGTGGATTGCTCAGAACCCGGGCATACCGCGAAGCATTTCGAGTGCATCGCTCAATGAAAACTATGAAATTTATTACATTCCGCCAGTAGAACATGCGAAACACAAAGTGCCTCGAATTACTCCGGCCGGACCGGGTGGAGCACCGGGGCAAGGCGAACTCCAAATCTGGCTTCCTAGGCGCGGGAGTACAGCTTTTCAAAGCAAGCTCACGGCAATCTCTCAACCTCAACGCCCGGACAACAACCACCAGACTGTCATCCAGCCGAAAATACCTATGGACATCCGATGGGCGGAGGATCTGCACTTGCCGAATCTAGTGCTGGTCAATTCGATGCCGCAACCAAAAGCACCGGTTACGATTCGATGGCATTCTCCGGTCCCGGTACCTAAAGACGCAAAGATTGCGGACTTGGCCCCTCCAACACTCGCAGCCACAAGCCCAGACGCGGCGATTGTCGTTACTGGAATCAGCACACCAGCACCAGCATTGCCTGTCGTCCAACCGATCGAGTCCGATGGGGCTCCTTCCACTCAGAACTCAAGCTTGACGGTCGACAACGCCAACGTGAACGGCCTCGTAGCGGGCGAAGGGGGAACCCTGGTGGTTCTAAGCACGAACCCGAACGGTGCAAGTGGAGTTGTCGGCCTCCCGTTCGGTAATAGGGTCGGGGAGTTTACGATCTCGCCGGATGGAATGGCGACGGGATCTCCGGGAGGGTTGAAAGGGGCTCCGCCAGGAGGAGGTTCCGCGTCTAAAGGAAGCGGAGGGGACGGGAGCGTGGGAGTTGGAGATGGCAAGACTGGAGGTGGAGGCGGAGGCACAACCATAGGTTCCGGAACAATCAGCGTAACTGGTAATGACACAGGACCGGGCGGCCGCACGCTTGCCGCTCCGCCAGTGGCGGAAGATATGGTGTTTCAATTGGCGCCATTTACGAAATTGCGCAAAAACGTCCTGATCGTTTCGACAGGACCAATCGGAGGCGGGGGTTTGGGTGTTTATCAGGCTCTTCAGTGCAGAAAGATATATACCGTTTTTCTTCCCATGCCCGAATCAAACTGGACCTTGCAATACTGCGTACGGGATGATCCAAGCGTCGAGCAGGCCCCCAAAACCGCGGGAATGACCACAACCATCCATCTGCAGCCGGGTCTGGTGCCGCCCGTACCCGAATCGCAATTCGATTTTAAGAGAGTGCCAGTTCCCCCCGAGAAATCGCGCAAGATGATCGTTCTGAAAGGCACCATTCGGGAAGACGGAACGGTCGGAGACGTCCAGATTTACTCAGGTGTTTTGCCTCTGATGGATGAAGCAGCGCGTCTTGCGTTCAGCCGCTGGAAATTCACACCCGCGCTGAGATCGGGAAAGCCCGTAGCCGTCGAAATCCTCGTCGGCATCGCAGCAACATCGCAGGTGCAATAGCCTCCAATTTCAGTTTTTAGAAATGATCTTCTGAGAGCCTCTTGGGACTAGTACCATTCTTTAAATCAATGAATTAGACAGCCATGCGTCATAGAACTAGGAAAAAAGTGTCACCAAACGTGAAAACATTTAGTACTAAAGTACTGTCTCTAGAAAGACACGAGGATTTGAATGCCGTAAAGTCACTGCAATCAGTACTTTACAGGAAGACGTATTCAATTGATTACAACCGGTTTGGTTCTTGCATTGCTCATCCCCAGACGATCCCCGCCTAGGCCTGCATTCTGAAGCCATAGTATTCGTGTGGCCATTCGGCGATTGGCCATTATCCGTCGAGATTTAGGCAAGAGTAATTCACAGTGACGCGCGTCATGGCGACATTGGCGGCGCAAGAAGCTGCGTGCGTCGAGAATTACGGCCAGCGAGGCGTATTTCATGGATGATCGGACCATTCGTGTTTGCATGCTCGGGAAGGCTCCGGGATTAGACGACGCAGTTGCTCGGGCTTTGGGCCCCAACTTTGAAACCCGCCACCTGAGCGATTTTGACCTCAATCGGCAGACCGATTGGCGGGATTGGTGCGATGTGGTTCTTTTGGATGCCAGGTCTGGCGTTCACTCGGATTTCTCAGCCGCGATTCAATTAATCGATGAGATTCAGCAGAGCGCGTCCTGTCCGCCAGTCATCGTATTTTGCGAGGAAAATGACGGCACATTTGCGAGGCGCGCAATGGAACATGGCGCCTACGAGGCCGTCACATATGGAATAAGCATCATAGATCTTCGGCAGATTATTGAGCGCGCGGCCAAGGCTCATACCGCAGAAAAAGAGCTTGATCAGTTGCGGGCGCAGGTGCGCGCCTCCGGACGAATGCACGAACTTCTAGGCACGACGCAAGTCATGCAGGATCTTTTTGCGCTGGCGCAAAGAATTGCATGCTGCGATGTGAACGTGTTGATCACCGGTGAAACCGGGACCGGAAAAGAGTTGATGGCGCGAGCGATACACGAAATGAGCCCCCGCGCAAACCGGCCGATGATTGCGTTTTCCTGCACGAACTTACCGGAAACTCTCATTGAAGACGAGTTGTTCGGCCACGAGAAGGGTGCTTTCACTGGAGCGAACGCGTCCAGACGGGGGCGTTTTGAGGCGGCTGACCAAGGGACGTTGTTTCTCGATGAGATTGGCGACCTCAGTTTAGGTTTGCAACCCAAATTGCTGCGCGTGCTTCAGGAACATACATTCGAGCGTCTGGGAAGCAACACCTCGGTGAACGTAAATGTTCGATTGATTTCCGCAACCCATCAGAATCTGTCCGAAATGGTGCAGCGGCGGGAGTTCCGCGAAGACCTCTATTACCGATTGAATGTTGTGCAGTTGGATCTGCCAGCTCTGCGCGAGCGCCGTGACGATATCCACTTGCTTGCGCAACATTTCTTGCAGGCGAGCGCGCAGCAATTCAAGAAGAAGGTCACAAGATTTTCGCAAGCCGCCCTGCATTCCATCATCGAATATTCGTGGCCTGGGAACGTCCGCGAGCTCGAGAACATCGTCCAGCGAGCGGTAGTGCTCTGCGACAGGGATTCGATCGAAAATTGGCACCTTCCGTCCGCGATCCGAAATAAGGGCGAGGATCCACATCTCGAGCAATCGTACGAGCAGGAGGTTCGTCAATTTAAGCGCAGGCTGGTAATTCGCACACTGCGGCAATGCGGCTGGAACAAGGCGGAAAGCGCGCGTACCCTCGGCGTCGCTCGCGGTTACCTGCACCGATTGATCAACCAGCTTGAGATTCGTGAGTCGGACGAGCCGGCTTCTATTGCGGTGCGCGAGCCACTTTTTCCTCCCAAGCAGGTCATGTGATCCACGGCCGCGACATACAAAAGCACATGGCTTCTGGTGACGAGAGGATCCATCGAAGGCTTCTGTTTGTGGCGGGAGCAGAGCTGGACAACGTTTTCTGGCCCGGGGTCACTGGCGATTCCGCCGGCGCGCGCGTCATGGGTTGTTGCTTAAAGAACAATTGAATTCGTTCGGTGTGCTGCGACCCTGCTATCGAATATCGAAGGTGAACAAATTGCGCAGCTTGGAGAGGGCATTGTTATTGATGTCAAGCCATTTTCCGGAAGGCTCGAGCGGTCCCATTTGGACTCAAAACTGCACCAAAATTATAGGAACTCTTGTGGGTCGCTGAATTCGTATCTTCCAATGAAGGACATTAAGTTCTGTAAAAAAGGACTTATCGGATAGAAATTGACATGCGTTTTGTCCACATGCTCCTGCAAAGCGGCGGTTCAATTGGCGGGTGTCACCTATTGGAGACACGCCACAGATGAGCGAGTCCGATTTAATTGTTCCCTTAGGCCAAAGTATTTCAGTTCTTCCGACTGAACAAGATCGGGCAGAGGTGTTACGCACCAATGATTTGGCCGTCGCGGCGTCACAAACCATCACGCCGCAGACCATCTGGCAGCTTGCTTTTTCCTTCCCGGCGATGTTGGGCGTCATCCTGGTGGGGGCCGTAGGGACCATTGCGCGAACGTTCTTTGTGGACCCTGACGTTTGGTGGCACGTTAAATTCGGCCAGGTAATTCTAGCGACGCATCACTTGCCTACCACGGATATCTATTCATTCTCTGTCGCGGGGCAACACTGGATTGATGCTGAATGGCTCGGCGATGTGCTGCTCGGGGGAATGTACCGGCTCGGCGGATTGCGCGGCCTTGAATTGACGTCTCTAATTCTTGGCAGCGCGATTCTAATTGCTCTTTACACGCTGGCTGCCATGCGTTCCGGTAACTCGAAGGCTGCTTTCGTAGCCACAGCCGCGGTGTTCGTTATGACCGTGGTTTCTTTTAATCTGCGCCCGCAAATGCTGGGGTATCTGTTTCTGATCCTCACGCTCATAATTCTGCAACGTTTCCGACGTGGCAAACGCCGAGCCATGTGGGCTCTGCCCATCCTGATGGTCGTGTGGGTGAACGTCCACCCCTCTTGGATCATCGGCCTGGGTGTGATTGGCGTTTATCTCGCGAGCGGGCTCGTGGAATTTCATCTCGGAGATATTGCTGCTCAGAGCTGGAGTAATTCGGATCGCCTTCGATTGGCAATCGTCCTGGGTCTTTGCGGTTGCGCCACGTTCATCACGCCATACGGTGCGGCCCTAGCAGAGTTCCCTTTCAAGTTTGCTTTTTCGTTGCCACTTAATATCAAGAATATATTGGAGTGGCTGCCCATTCCATTTGGTTCGCCGCTGGGAAAAATGTTCCTTGCCGCGGTGCTGGGTGTCATTGCTTTCCAGGTGGTTTGCCGCTTCGCCTGGCGATTGGAAGAGTTGGCGCTTTTTTTGTTTACGACCACAATGGCTTGCCTGCACGTCCGCTTTCTCCTGATTTTCGTGCCTATATTTACGCCGCTCTTGGCAACGATGCTGGCCCGCTGGGTCCCTCCCTATAAGCGAAAGATAGACCGCTATCTGCTCAATGCCGCGATGATGGCCACTGTGGTGGCTTTCACCATCTGGTACTTTCCAACGCAGGCGGAACTGCTGCAAAGCGCTGGAAAAACGTATCCTGTTGCCGCAGTTGAGTTTCTAAACCACAACTCTGTCCCCGGTCCCATGTACAACAATTACGGTTTTGGCGGATATCTGATCTGGTCTCGCGGACCGGAACATAAGGTTTTCATGGATGGCCGAGGCGAGCTTTACGAACCCAGTGGAGTTTTCACGGATTACCTGGAAATTGCGGATATCAGACCCAGCGCGTTCTCCCTAATCAAGAAATATGGTTTCCAGTCGTGCCTGATCAAGCAGGACGAAGCACTGGCGACGGTGCTGGCCGCGTTACCAGATTGGCAGAGAGTCTATGGGGACGAAACGAGCGTGCTGTATGTACGGAGAAGTGCATCGCCGGTTGTGGGTGCCCGAATTTCCAGCACGCCGACGGAGAATGCCCATGGGCTTTGAGACGATTTCGGCTCCTGAAACTAATGAAAGTTCGATTGCGTTAGGTCCGCTCGGCGGCGGTAGCAGGGCTTCTCGTCCGGTCACACAACTGGGCATCTTCGCTGGTGCCTCGATCCCTCAGGTACTTTCCTCGTTTGCATTCATGTTGGGAGTTTGTCTTGTCGGGAGAGTGTATTACGCGTTGCGCTCGTTCGATGTGGACCCGGATTTGTGGTGGCACATCAAGATCGGCCAAAGCATTCTGGCCACGCACCGTTGGCCAATAGCCGATCCCTATTCCTTTACCGCCGCCGGCCAGCATTGGCGGGCGTACGAGTGGCTGGGCGATATCATTTTCGCGGCAGTTTATCGAGTAGGAGGACTGCGTGGCCTGGGCGCCTTACTGATCGTCCTCGGAAGCCTTTTTGCGCTGGCGCTTTACTATTACACGACCATCCGCTGTAACAATCCCAAGGCGGGGTTTCTGGCTACGGCTGTACTAATCAACCTGGTCAACGTGTTCAACCTGCGCCCGCAAATGCTTGCTTATCTTTATTTGGTTCTCACACTAATTGTTTTGGAACGATTCCGTCAGGGCAAGCGGGGCGAGATCTGGCTGTTGCCTCTTTTGATGGTCGTGTGGATCAATACGCATGGATTATGGATCATCGGCTTAGGGACCATCGGTGCGTATTTGGCTAGCGGCTTAGTGACCCTGCGTGTGGGCGGCCTGGAAACGCAACGCTGGAATGCACCGGATCGCCGACAACTATCGTTGGTTTTTCTGCTGTCGGTGACCGCCATTTTTATTACTCCTTACGGCGCGGGCCTCGCGACCCTGCCATTCCAGATGAATTCATCGCCGGTCGGGCTTGCGAACGTTCAGGAGTGGCAGCCAATGGTGTTCAATCTACCCGGAGATAAACTGTTCGTGTATTTGCTGCTTGGGTTTTTGCTGGTGCAAGTGTTGGCGCGCTTGAAGTGGCGGCTGGAGGAACTCGGGCTATTCCTTTTCGGCACGATGATGGCGTTTCTCCACTTGAGGTTTCTCTCGCTATTCGCAGTTTTTTTCGCGCCAGTATTCGCCGTAATCCTGGCTCGCTGGCTGCCCCGGTATGACCGGGCAAAAGAAATCTACGCTTTAAACGCCGCAGTCATCCTGAGCCTTCTGGGAGCCATGGTCTGGTATTTTCCGTCGCAGAGCGATTACTCCAACATTGTGGATAGAAATCTTCCGGTCGCAGCCGTTCGGTATCTGGACACACACACCGTTCCCGTCCCCATGTACAACCGGTACGAATTCGGCGGCTACCTGCTGTGGGCGCGGGGTCCAGAACATAAGGTGTTTATTGACGGGCGCGGCGAGCTCTATGAGCCTGTGGGAATATTGTCGGATTACATCCGGCTCGCAAATTTCAATCCCGGGTCTCTTGAAGTACTGCAGAAGTACAACATCCAATCCTGTTTGCTTTCACCCGGTGACGCCCTTTCGACGGTTCTCACTGCGTTGCCGGATTGGAAAAAAGTGTTTAGCGACGACCACTCAGTGCTGTTTGTCCGGCGGCAAGGCGATGCGAAGCAGCGGCCGGAGGTCCCCACGGCTCAAAACGATCCTGTCGCGGGAGGCGGTATATGAAACCGACTTTCCGCCCGCACGGGAGGCCATGTGGCTGAGCTCGCGACACAGACACAACTGGTGTTGGCTCGCAAGGCCAATCCAACAATGAGCGCAGACTGCTGGGCGACGCTCGCACTGTTGATCGCTTTGGTGCCGATCATGCGCGCTGTGGGCCTTCCACTGAAATTCGCCTGGGCTGACTATTTCGTATCCTTCTGGGTTGCACTCACTCTACAGTCCATATTTGCCGCGTGCGTTCTCTATGTGGTAGGAAGTCCCTATGCTGAAACGTTGGGTTTGGTTATTCGCCGTATCCGAAAGCAAAAAGCCCGGCTACTGTTTCTGATTCCGCTGGTCGTATTACTTATTTACCTTCATGGCCCGCTGCTCGGATTCCTTGTCTTCGTGGATACGATTGCACTGTTGGAGTTCTTGGACAGGTCAACAGAGGGCGGAGCGTCCGCAGCGAAAATGCTGCTCGACGTTTTCATTCCAGCGGCCTACCTGTTCGTAGTGCTGATTCTGGTTTTTGCGTACAACGATATCATCGCGCTTCTGCGCTACGACGGTTCGTGGGAATACGCAATGAATCGGGCTGACGCCTTTATTCTGAGCGGGCATACTGTCTCACCGTGGGCTCATGCAGTGCTGTCGCGCTGGCCTCAATCGGTTCCGTGGCTTCAAGTCATCTATTTCGCCATGTTTATGCAGATTGGTGCGGCGATTGCAATACTCGCATTGCGCAACGGCAGGTCGATCGCGTTGAAGTTCGTCGGAACTATTGCCTTCGCATATTATGCCTCCCTGTTTATTTTCTATTGGATGCCGACAACCGGGCCCTACGCCATCTGTCGCGACCACTTCTCATTTTTTCCCGCGGGAACAAGCATGTACGAGACTCAGCAGGCCCTACTGGGATCTCTCAGTCAACTGAGACTGTCGCACACGTTGAATATGATCGGAAAGGACTACTTCATCGGATTTCCGTCCATGCACATTGTTCAGCCTTTGATCGTGCTGTGGTTTTTTCGAGCACGGAAAGGACTGCTAATCCTACTGATCGCTTTCGATATTTTACTCGTCCCCGCAATTCTCCTCCTCGAGGAGCACTATCTTGTGGACCTGATCGCCGCAATACCTGTCGCGGCATTGGCAATCGCCATCTGCGGACGACAAACTGCGATAGGCGGTGTGCAAAATGGCCGTGCGACGGTTCCGGCGGAAGGACCGTAAAACCTGAGGATAGGCTCAGCAAGGACACAGGGATTTGCGGCGGGGCAGTATGCGGTAACCATACTCGTGCTCAGACTTAGGGCTTATTGATTGCCAAAAGAGGAAACTCGTATGACACACGATCAATCAGTGAATCGGGTCATCAGAAATGAACGCGAAGTTTCTGCCCTTCGCAATGCAGACGATCTTTTGGTCCGCGTCACGGCGGGGCTCGCATTCGCCATTTATGCCGGCTACTGCCTTGATATCGGCTTCGTCAGATTGCAATCAGTGGATTTCGCTAGTCTACAGCTCCACCAAATCGGCCGAGTTCTGGCGGTATTCTCGGTCGCGATTTACAACATGATCATCGCCGTGCTTTACGGTTTGCGTCTTCGACCCGTCAGCAAATCTTTAGGAGTAATCCCCGGAATCACCGCTCTTGTGGGTGGATTCATGCTGTCCTCGCTCCTGCTGCTCACTCCACGCGAGAATTTGCCTTTGGGCGTACTGGCATTGGCCGACTTCCTGATCGTCATCGGTAATATTCTAATCGCCTTCGTCCTACTGCAACTGGGGCGTTCTTTCTCCATCTTGCCGGAAGGCAGGCGGCTGGTTACCCACGGAATTTATTCTGTTGTGCGGCACCCATTGTATCTGGCCGAAGCAGTGGCAGCATTGGGCATAGCTATGACTTATTGGTCGCCATTGTCGTGGATTCTGGTCGCGGCCTGGTTTGGCGTGCAAATCGCGCGCACCTACAACGAAGAAAGAGTCTTAAGGGAATATTTCCCCGAATATGTGGATTATGCAAGGAAAACCCCGCGGATGATTCCAGGGGTTTATTAGAAATCAAAAGAACGAACTCGATTCACGAATCATAGTTTGACAACGGAGGCCACTTTCATGGGACAGCAAGAATCCGGACATCCGGTCATCAAGAATGAGCCCGAAGTTTCTGCCATTCGCCGCGTAGACGATCTCATAATCCGCATCTTTGCGGTAGTCATTTTCACCGTCTATGCGGGCTATTGTTTTGAAATCAGCTTCGTCAGATTACATTCCGTGGATTTCGCTAATCTACAGCTACTCCAAGTCGGCCGAGTCCTGGCGATTTTCACTGTCGGGCTTTATACGACGATCATCGCCTTCCTTTATATCGTCCGTCTGCGACCCGTCAGCAAATCTTCGGGAGTAATCCCCAGCATTACCGCCCTTGTGGGTGGATTCATGATGATGTCACTTCTTCTGTTCAATTCGCGCGAAGACTTGCCTGTGGGAGTGCAGGTGTTTGCCGACGTCCTGGTCGTCATCGGTAATATTTTTGCCGCAATCGTCTTCGTGCAACTGGGGCGTTCTTTCTCCATCTTGCCGGAAGGCAGGCGGCTGGTCACGCACGGAGTTTATTCCGTCGTGCGGCATCCATTGTATCTGGCTGAGACGGTGTCCGTAACGGGCTTGGCTATCACTTATTGGTCTCCCTGGGTCGTGGTTCTGGCCGTGGTTTGGTTTGCGACGCAGCTTGCGCGCACCTACAATGAGGAAAAAGTCCTAAAAGAATATTTCCCCGAATATTTGGATTATGCGAGGAAAACTGCGCGCGTGATTCCAGGGCTTTATTAGAAGTCAAAGAAGCACCCTGGATTGAGGTCACAAGGATTCAGAGAGTGAGGAAGGCAAAAGCCCGGACTGAATGAGTATTGCCCGGTGTAGTCGACCATACATCGTTTCCCGCAGCGGCAAAGCCCGGTCGCGGAATGAAAACCGGTCACCTTGACCAGCGATCTCTCCGCAACTCTTCCTGCGCCAGGTTGCATACCCCAGTCACGGTGTTGGGAGACAGGCGCTTGATGTTCAAACCATCCAAGTTTCTGTAGAGTCTGGGGCACAACCTTCCTCACTTATATGTTCACAAACGGAAGTCTTAGGTCTGAGGTAGTGTCTACAGACAGTAACGCTTGATTGTGCTTAATCATTTGGGCGGCGAATCTCAGCAGGAAATTCGGCTCAAGTATAGCCAAACAATAGAGTTGGCCATGGAAGCCCTTCCGAGTGGTATGGAAGCTTGCGTGCTAATTGAAGAGAAGAAATATTGGGGGACCGTTTCCCCTGACCAAACTTGAGAGGAAATACAAATGAAGAATCTGATGATTCGTCTTTGGAAGGAAGAGGAAGGACAGGACCTGGTGGAATACGGGCTGACCGTGGCTCTCGTTGGTCTGGCTGCGACGGCGGGCATGAACTCCCTCGCAACCGCGATCAATAACGCGTTCAGCAAAGTGGGATCGACCCTGAGTTCCGCCGTAGGTGGCGGTGGCGGTGGCGGGTACTAAACGCCATCCCCAAACAGGTGGTTAAGGGGACGATCCAAGGGGCCAGCTCCGATTCTGTGATGGCGCCAAGGCACTCCTCTAAAAGTACTTCTAAATTGCTACAAGACCGAAACTGAGATCCACCAGAGTCACTGACTCCAGGCTTTGAAATGTGCCTTTTCGCTTCGAGTCAATCAAGACTCTGGTGGTTTTCAGGGTGCACTGATGCTTGGCGCAAAGCGATCGGAGCCCATGCGGTTGATCATATAGTTTCGAACTGGCGTATCGGCAGGTTACTTGCAAGTCGCAAGGCGCAATGTATGGGGGGCGGCGCTTCCGGATCAAACTGGAGAGGCAAGACACATGAAGAATCTGAAGAATATACTGATCCGTCTTTGGAAGGAAGAGGAAGGTCAAGACTTGGTGGAATACGGGCTGACCGTGGCTCTCGTTGGTCTGGCTGCGACGGCGGGCATGAATGACCTGGCAAGCGCGATCAATAGAGCGTTCAGCAGAATTGGATCGACACTGAGTTCAGCTGTTGGAGGCGGTGGCGGCGGCGGGTACTGACCGCCCCGCACATATACATGGTAGAGGTACGCCAGCAAGAGTCGACTCCGAATCGTTGATGGCCCGCTGGTGCCCTCGACACAGGCCTTTAAATTTTACGCTGATCGTATTCAATCCATTCGATCCTTGGTTGACCCGCGAAATCCTTCACCTTTGAATTCATGCAATCTCAGCCTCCCCCCGGCGCATGCGGCACCAAAGCATTGCTTCGATCTGATGAAGCCTCGGGGCTCGATTCGCGGTAGAAGCTGCTTCCGGATTGGCACGATGAATGATCGGTGCACAGTAAGTCTGTTGTCGTGTGGAGCTCGGAGACTGATTTCGTAAGAAAGCGTAGTTTATTAGTCTTCTTCAATCTCGATTGAATTGCCTTTTGTAAGCGCCTGATTTCATTGATTTTCCTGGGTGTCTACAAACGGAAGTCCTAGGCCCGATAGAGTGTCCACAGAGAGTAACGCTTAATTGCACCTGTCATTTCTTGGCGTGGATACGGAGAAATTGAGTCAGCTTAAATATAACCAAACAATAGACTTGGTTACGTAAGGTCGTCCGAGCGCAATGGTAGCTTACGTGCCTATCGAAAGAATGCGCTGCGTGCGCCGGAGTCTTGTCTCAAGCACGATGGGAAAGGCTCAGCATAGATATCGTCAGTTGCCGACGGCTGTCTGTATTTATCTGCCGGGCGTTAAGTTCACGGGGTACTCGTGCTCGCGAATGCATGAATCTTTTCGAACGCTTTTGAGTTGGCGCGACAGAAATGAGCGCAGTAGGGGCAAATCGGCCAGGAGTCAGCAAGGATGAACATGCGGATCTTACTCGCAAGATTGTGGAACGAGGAAAGCGGTCAGGATCTCGTGGAATATGCCTTGGTGGCGGCGTTGCTTGGACTGTCATCGATTGCGGCGCTAAATAGCGTTGCTGCTCTGCTGACCTCCGCCTTCACGAACGCAGTGGCGAACATGAGCTCATTGACATAAATGCTTCGAAAATACAGACGGAAACATCGTGCCGATTACATTCAAACACTTCGATTTCGCACTGAACACGGCTTTGCTGATTTGGGCGCTCACCGTGGCGTTTACGCTATGGGCTGGGTGGCTGGACTGGCGCACCCGAAAAATCCCCAATTGGCTTACGGTTTCAGGTCTTATCACAGGCCTCGCGGTGAACACCACAATCTGGGGATGGCACGGCACGTTGGCGAGCTTGGAAGGCGCGGGGCTGGGACTTTTGTTTCTCTTCCCACTGGTCCTGGTCCGGGGAATGGGTGCGGGCGATTGGAAGCTTATGGGCGCGGTGGGAGCCCTGCTGGGGCCATGGGGTGTGCTGGCGTTTCTGTACGTGAGCGCCATGCTGACCGGAGTGATGGCCGCCATTACGGTGATCTGGACAAGGCGAGTAATTGCCACCTTGAAGAATATTGCCATGTTCATTCAGGGATTTTTCGTATTTGGATGGCGGGGCAATCCACATTTGACATTGGACAATCCGGGCTTGCTAAAGGTGCCGTTTGGGGTGGCCGCGGCGCTGACCGCACTGATCGGCTTCGTCATGAGCCGATGTGTGCGGTGAAAAACAAGCACTAAGGAGACATGCTTCATGAACTTCAACCGTAGCTTCATCGCAGTAGTTTTCGCTCTTGTTGTGGGGCTGCTACTGAGCCTATTTGTGTATCGCGCATTTCAACAAGCCTCGACCCACAAGGAGCAAATTCCGCAACAACAAATCGTGGTCGCGAGCATGGCGCTTGAAGTCGGAACCCGCCTGACGACCGAGGATGTGCAGATGATTCCCTGGCCGGGCAGCACTTCCGTTGCTGGAATGATGACGCGAATCGAAGACGCCGTTGGCCGCGCCGTGATTTCGCCGCTGGTGCCCAACGAAATGATCCTTGAAAGCAAGCTTGCGCCAAAGGAGGGCGGCGCGGGTTTGCAGGCAACGATACCCGAGGGCATGAGGGCCGTGTCCGTGGCGGTGAATGACGTGGTGGGTGTCGCGGGATTTGTGGTTCCGGGTTCCAGCGTCGACGTTTTGGTGACGGGGCAAATCCCAGGCGCAACTCAGACGGGAGCACTAAATGCCACGCGCACGATTCTTGAAAATGTGAGGGTGCTCGCCGCGGGGCAAAAGATTGGACAGGATCACGACGGCAAGCCGCAGACCGTGCCCGTTGTAACCTTATTGGTTTCCCCAAAAGATGCGGCCACGTTAACCATGGCCAGTACCGAGGGGAGAATCCAGCTCTCGCTTCGGAACACGATTGACAGCAAGTCCCCGGCGCCGGAGCCGGTTTTGCAGTCCGCGGTGTTCGGGTCCGCTGCCCCGCCGCCAGTAGTAAAGTCCGCGTCTCCGGTCCACCGTACTTTTCAACTTCCGGTTGTTGCCGCGCCGTCCCCTTTCACGGTCGAAATTATCTTGGGCGATAAACGCGAAACGAAGAGCTTTCCAAATCAATGAGACCGCCAGGGGAGAATTTCATGACAGAGCCAAGCACCATAGCAAAAATAAAAAAATCAGTCGGAATTGCCTTGTTCGCGACGTTTATCCTTCTCTGCGGGTTCCCCTTGAGAGGACAAGCATCTCTGGCAGCGGCGACGACCCAAGCCGTGAACCCGGTACTTGCCGTTCCTCAGGCTGTGGGAGCGGACATGCCCCAGGCGCTGCACCTGTTGGTGGGCCGCTCGCTGGTGATCACGTCTCCCGTGCGGATCAAGCGGGTATCGTTGGCTGATCCCGAAATTGCCGAAGCAAATGTGGTAACCCCTTTTCAGGTGGTATTAAACGGGAAAAAGCCCGGGGGTGTTTCATTTCTGCTGTGGGATGAGAACGATCAAAACGAGACGTTCGAAGTGTCCGTGGATATTGATATTTTAAGTTTGAGTCAAAAAATTCATGAAGCGTTTCCTTCGGAGCCGGTCCTGCTCGAGGCCTCCCGAGACGTGGTGATGATCTCCGGAAAAATCTCATCCGCGGAGACCGCCGGGAAGATTCTTGACATCGTCAAAAATGCCACGCCCAAGGTGACCAGCTTAATGGAAGTTCCCCTGCCACCGAAAGGCGACATCCTTCTCGAAGTGAAATTCATCAACGTCGAGACGACTGCGCTCACTCAGCTTGGCGTGAATATCCTTTCCACGGGGGCGGGTAATACGGTGGGGGCAGTTTCGACGCAGCAATTCTCCCCACCTTCGCTCGTGGAGAGTTCAGGAACTTCGACGACATCGGCGGGCGGGACCACCAGTTCGATAAGCAACGTCTTCAGCATAAGCAATTTACTTAACATCTTTCTTTTTAGGAGAGACATCAATCTTGGCGCCACCATTCAGGCGCTTCAGCAAAAAAACCTGCTTCAGATACTGGCCGAGCCGAATTTGCTCACGGAGTCGGGAAAGGAAGCCAGCTTCCTGGCGGGAGGCGAGTTCCCCTTCCCCGTCCTGCAGGGGGCTGCCGCCGGCGGCAACACCGCAATCACAATCCAGTTCAAGGAATTTGGCGTCCGCTTGAACTTCACTCCCACACTCGAGGCCGACGGGTTCATCCACCTGAAAGTGAAGCCTGAAGTCAGCTCGCTCGATTTTACAAATGCGCTCACGATTTCAGGTTTCACGATTCCTGCGCTCAGCACGGAGAGATTCGAATCGGAAATGGATTTGAAGGACGGACAAAGCTTCGCGATGGCTGGCCTGCTGGATAATCGAGTGACTGATATCCTGGCGAAAATCCCCGGGTTAGGCGACATACCTCTATTAGGCAAATTATTCCAGAGCAGGTCGCGCAACAAGACTCGAAACGAATTGTTGGTGCTTGTTACGCCCCATATCGTGCAGCCGCTGTCGCCTGACCAGGTGCCGGCGGGCCCGGCGTTCCCGCAACCGTTCCTTCCAAAACCCCCAGCGGCGCCGGCGCCTCCGAAGACGCCGGGAAAGAATTGACGGGATGCGACTTCTTGATTCCATGATTTGGCCACCCGGTCGGATGGCAGATACGGCGGCCTTATGCTGACCGCGGCAATTGCCAGTCACGATCCAATTTCAGCTGCTCAATTGCAGGCCAGTTTGGAGCAAACGGGCCTGATTGGATCCATCCGGCAGTGGATAATCCCCGGACAGAGAATTGACGCGAGCGAGGGTATTCCAGATGTCATTCTCCTCGACCTGGGGCTCGATCCCGAACTGTGTTTTGTCTTTGGCGCACACGCGCGGCGTCTGCGGCCTGCCGTGAAATTGATCGCCTGTTCTGCTGCGAACCCCCCAGGCCAGCAATTGTTGCTCGATGCGATGCGCAGCGGTGTCCAGGATTTTATAGCCAAGCCTGCCGCCCCCGAAGTATTGCGAGATCTATTCGCGAGATTCCATCAAGAAGGCCCCGCAACGGAGCAAAAAGCAGCGGACAAATTAATTGTCTTGATGGGAGCGAAGGGCGGCTTGGGAACCACGACCGTGGCGGTGAATCTGGGCGTGCAGTTGTGCACACATGCCCGCAAACGAACGGTCTTACTCGACCTCGCCCGGCCTCTCGGAAACGCTCACCTGCTGTTGGACTTGAATCCGCGCTTCGGAATTCGGGACGCCGTCGAAAATATCAACCGGCTGGACAGTCATTTTTTAGAAGGACTTCTTACCACGCACAAATCAAAACTCCAGATCCTGGGTGGGGCTCTGCGCACAGAGGATTGGCAGCACATAACAGCCTCGCTGTTAGACCGGCTCGCGAATGTTGCGCAAACGAACAACGAAGTCGTTCTTGCAGACGTAGGCGCGCAGCTCGGATCAGATTGGAGTCCAATATTCAAAGCTTCCCGAATGATTTTGCTGGTAACGGAAACAAACGTTCCGGCTCTGTGGGCCGTCGAGCGCCGTCTAACGGCATTGCGGGATTTGGGAATCGATTCGGAGAAGATTCGCGTTGTGGTCAATCGCTGGCACAAGGCTGATCAGGAAACGCTGAAAAGCCTGGAGAAAAACATCAATCGCCCAATATTCGCTGTCCTGCCGAATGATTTCAAAAAGGCCAGCTTATCCGTAAACTCCGGAACGCCTTTGATGGACAATCACAATAATAACCTGAACGATCATTTTCGGCAGTTGGCCTCGCGCTTGGCAGGAATGGATGTGATCCCGGTGGCCAAGCGAAATGGGATCGGCAACTTTTTATTCCCGACAAAAAGGTAAATAAAAATGTCAACGATCAAACCCATGCCTTCGGCCCGAATTGATTTTGGCGCTGTGAAAATCGCGATTCATCGCCAACTGCTTCAAAAACTCAATCTCAGCAGACTGAGCGAAGTCCGGCGGGAAGACGTTCGCCGCGAAGTGACCCAGATTCTCGAAACGTTGGTCGTGAACGAATCCACGCCCATGAGCCTGCAGGAGCGTGAAAAGCTTTCTAGAGAGGTGCAGGACGAGGTTTTCGGACTGGGCCCGCTCGAACCCCTGCTCGCCGATCCCACCGTTTCAGACATTCTGGTCAATTCGCATAAGCACGTTTATATCGAGCGGCGCGGGATGCTGGAAGAAACCACGATCCAATTTCGTGATGATGCTCACTTGATGAGCATTATTGACCGCATTGTGGCGGCCGTCGGCCGCCGCGTGGATGAATCCTCGCCCATGGTTGACGCCCGGCTAGCCGATGGCTCACGCGTGAATGCGATCATCCCACCGGTAGCCGTGGATGGCCCTTGCTTGTCCATTCGGCGGTTCGGCCGCGAACGATTGATGGCCGAAGATCTCATCCGGAATAACACTTTGACCCAGCCTATGTTGGAATTCCTGCAGGGGTGTGTGAAAGCCCGGCTCAATGTTTTGATTTCAGGCGGCACCGGCGCCGGCAAGACCACGTTTCTCAATGTGCTCTCATCGTACATTTCCAACCGAGAACGGATTGTGACCATCGAGGACGCAGCTGAGCTGCAACTCCACCAGCAGCATGTCGTTCGATTGGAAACGCGTCCACCCAACATTGAAGGGAAAGGTGTCATTCAACAGCGTCAGCTCCTGATTAACTCTCTTCGAATGCGTCCCGACCGCATCATTATCGGCGAGGCCAGAGGCGAGGAAGCGCTGGATATGTTGCAGGCAATGAACACCGGCCACGATGGTTCTCTTACGACGGTCCACGCAAATAGCACAAGAGATGCTTTGAGCCGCCTGGAAACCATGGTCGCCATGGCCGGCCTGGATATCCCCGACACCGCCATACGCCGTCAGATTGCTTCGGCTATCGACATCGTTGTGCAGGTGACTCGTTTGAGTGACGGTACGCGCAAGGTGACCAGCCTCGCCGAAATTACGGGCATGGAAGGCGAAGTCGTAACGATGCAGGATATTTTCACGTTCAGGAAGCGTGGGGTTAAAGATTCCGGCGAGGTAATCGGCGCCTTTGAACCCTCCGGGATTCGCCCGAAATGCACGGAACGAATTGCTGTTACCGGAATTCATCTTCCGACGTCCATGTTTGACGCACATTAATCACGACCAGGAGGACGGTTTGGCTTTATTGCTTGCTATTGGAACCTTTCTAATCGTGGCTTGCGTCGCCTTCGTCATCTGGCTGACGGCTGGAGGAGGTGCCGCCAATCGAAACATCGTTCAAGAACGATTGGAGGCTGTGCGGCAGGTCGAACCCGGCAGGAACGCTACTCCAGGAGTATCAATCCTGCGGGACGAAACGCTGAGCACTGTCCCGGTCTTTGACCAAATCCTGAAGAAATGGGCGTGGCCGGAGAAGCTGAAGAAATTCGTGACCCAGGCGGGATTGACGATAAAACCAACCCAAATCCTCCTGTGGAGCGCAGTTCTGGGGGTTGCGGGATATTTTCTAGCTGGATCTTTCATCTCCCAAACCATCCTCTGCCTGATTGCCGCGGGACTTATAGCTATGACGCCGCTGGCGTACATTGCCTTCATGCGCACCACTCGATTGACAAAGTTCGAAGAACACCTTCCAGAGGCGCTCGATTTGATGAGCCGGGCAGTGCGTTCCGGCCTCTCTTTCACTGCCGGCCTGGAATTGGTGGGCAAGGAATGCGCGGAGCCGATCGCGGGAGAGTTTCGAACCACGTTTGAGGAGCAGAACCTAGGTCTTTCGTTGCGGGATACATTCATCAACCTTACCGAGCGAGTGCCACTGGTGGACGTGCGCTTGCTTGTGACCGCCCTGCTGATTCAGAGGGACACGGGAGGAAATCTTGTGGAGGTCCTGAACGAACTCTCCCGTGTGATTCGTGAACGATTCAAGATCCATCGTGAAGTGCGGGTGAAAACAGCTGCAGGGAAGCTGACAGCGGCCTTTCTGGTCGCTTTGCCGTTGATAATGATCATCATGCTCAATTTCGTGAATCCGAACTATATAGGGATCCTCTTCCACGATCCGATGGGCCAAACCTTTCTCATTATCGCTGCAATGATGCAGGTTGTCGGGTCCTTGATCCTTTGGAAAATCGTTAACGTACACGTTTGATGCGAGGCGTATAAAATGGTCTGGGCTGTCACAATCGGAACTTTTCTTGCGGTAGTGGTTGTGGTTGTCTCCTTGTTTTATGCATTCGCCTCCGGCGAACCCGCCATGGTTCGGCGTCTTTCACGATTGGCCGATGCCGACGCCGATAACGCCAAGGGAGCCTTTGCACAAAAACAGTCAGACCGCGCTCAAGGCGCTCTTGTTTCAATCGGCCAACTTGTCCCAGGTGGAACGTCATCGCGCGCACAGCTGATGATGACACGCGCCGGGTTTCGAAACCCCAATGCAGTTCTGGCACTGCGCGGTGTGAGGGTGCTGTTGCCGGTTGCCCTGGTTGGCGCTGTTTATTTCACCGGGATTTACGCTTACTACCCGGCGCTCATCCTTGTCGGCGCGTTTCTTGCCGGCCTTCTGCTCCCTGAAATTTGGCTCTTGTGGACGATCAATGCTCGAAGGGAGCGCCTTCGCCGTGCCCTGCCCGATGCCTTGGATCTCCTGGTCATCTGCGTAGAAGCTGGTCTGGGTCTCGATCAAGCCCTGATGCTGGTATCCCAGGAATTGAAAGTAGTCCATGGCGATTTGAGCGATGAATTGCAGTTGGTCAACCTGGAAATGCGCGTTGGCAAATCACGTCTCGAAGCTCTTCGCGAATTGGCACGCCGCACCGGAATAGAAGATTTAAAAGCCTTGGTTGCCATGCTGGTTCAGACCGAGCGCTTTGGAACGAGCATCGCCTCGTCCTTGCGCGTTCATTCGGATGACTTGCGCACACGGCGCCGCCAGCGCGCCGAGGAGATGGGTGCTAAGACGACCATTAAGATGGTGCCCATCCTGGTTCTGTTCATTTTTCCCGCTCTGATGGTTGTAATCCTGTTACCGGCCATCATCACCATCATAAGGCAGTTCGCGAAACTCGGATTGGGATGATGATTGTCCAATGGCATGGATGTTGGGAGTACTAGATGTGATCTTCAGCGATGTTGAAAAAAGGAAAGGAGAAATGAAATGGACCGAGTTCTTACCATTAGGATCATTGCAGGGGTTCTGGCTCTCTGCGTGCTATATCTGATCATTTGGCGCCGGCGCCGCAAGGCAGTTGACTAAGAAAACAGAGCTGCGGAAAAAATTAATGGGGGAGACCAAAGTGGCGATCACGAACGGCCATTCGGGCCGGGCTGTCTACGTTTACAACAAAACGAGGGAAACCTTCGTCGCCACGGAGGCCACCGTTGCGGACAGCTATCTGCGCCGCATGGTGGGTCTGCTTGGCAAGACAAAGCATTGGGCTCGCCTCGGGGCGGGTCTGTGGATCATCCCGTCCAATGGTGTGCACACCCTGGGAATGCTGTTCCCCATTGACGTGATTTTTCTTAGCAAAGAAAAGGAAGTGATTCACGTGGAGGAGTATCTGCGGCCATTTCGCGTTTCCAAGATTTCCTTGAAGGCGCTAAGTGTGTTGGAACTTCCCGCTCACACGATCTATCGCACCGGAACAAAGGTGGGAGATCGGCTCGAGATCTCCTCCGCGGAGGCTCCCCGCTCCCCGAGTTGAAGGACGCCCGCTCCCGCGGCTCGGCCGCGTGAAAAGCCCGGCACTGAAATTCTTGAAAACTGGTGGAAAGGTCGCCTGAGACAGTGGCTCACGAGATTCAGATCAGTCGTCATCCATCGACCTTCTTTATGAAAGCTTCAGATTATTTTGAATCCCGGTGAGATTGGTGGATCCAGCGCGGCCGGATTCATTTTCTTCTCCGGACAAGAACGCTTTGACGCATTCCAACGCCTACGAATAGCCTCTCACATCAATTCTCAGTAGAGATTCTTGCGGCGTTCAATCAATGCGAGATGATCATCTGGGATGTGCTGTTCATCGTCAATGCGGTACTGGACACGAATGGAAAAGCGAAATTGAAGACGTATGAGACCTGGACCTGCACTGTGCAGCCGGGAGCGTTGATTTGGGGGGCAATGGGATCGCTGCAGATACCGGGGCTATTTGCCTGAGGCGGCCAGGAAATCGTTGCGGTTACCTTGTTTGCGGTGATTCCCAGTGGCACATTCTGGACGAATGCTTGAATGTCAGCCTGGGTAGTGGCCCCTCCAGTGCCGGAGGCGGAATTTGCAGCCGTGCAACTGTTGTCATTCCCACAGGTGCTCCCCCTGACAGCCGCATATCTGGCAGCTTCTCGGGCGGCGTTGGAAACAAAATGATAGGCGTATAGCGCGCGGCTGAAGTCGGCGATTCCCAGCAGCATAGTCATCAGTATCGTGATTACGAGCGCGTACTCGACAAGGGTGCTCCCGCCGTCCTGCTTAAGAGATGCAAGACGTCTCGCCAACGGCTCCACATTGGTGGATGAGGAACCATACCGGATCGGATTGGTTCGAAGGTTCATTGTTGTTTCACACGCATGCCCACCGTACGCGTTACCGTGACAGTCTGTGGGATTCCCGGATACTGAAATAAAGAAGTAAAAGTCCCGGATACAGTAACCTGAAGCATCACAACCCAATGGCCGGCTATGCATGTTCCCGCGGTGGTCCCCGAGCAGGAATTCGTAACGGTCGCTCCCCCGCTGTCGCACCCGCAGGAGGTCGCTGAGGTGACGGTTAGGCCCGTGAGGCCTTGCCCGTTTTGGAAGTCGTTCTGGACTGCATTTTGGATCCCGGTCGTATCCACTGAATCGGTCAGGCTTTGTGCGCCGTACAAAGCCCCAGACTCCGCGGCATTCCCTAGAAGAATGCTGAGATAGGCGTATCGTCCCATCTCCACAACACCGATTAAAATCAGCAACAATAATGGGGTCAGCAAAGCCAACTCGAGAAGACTTTGGCCGGATTCCGAAGTGAATTGCCGGCGCAGACGCAGCTTTGCAGTGAACGGGCGCCGCGGCCTTGCACTGTGTCCTATATTATCGCCGGTTTCTGACGTAACTATCATTCTATTCCACCAAGGAAGCATTCCTGATGATTGAGGCTCCATTCGGAAGTCCGGTATAGTTGGAACCGAGAACCACGACGGGACCCCCGCTCAGGGCCAGCGAATTCGCAACCACGAATGTGTATAGGGCTCCACTATTAAATGTACCGGTCCCGGAAAATGTCAGCAGGGCCGATGGAAAATACAGCGCACCTTGATAAAAAGACGAGCTATTGCCTCCCAGCAGGGGGCCACTCGTGTCACTCGGATCCTGATAGAACAGAATTCCCGCGTACGCTCCACTGTTCGGCGCCGATAACTGAATGTTAGGCGAGCCACTGGCGTCCGGCGTGGTGCTTATTGTGCCGCCATTCGTGAAATAGAAAGTTACGCCGGTTCCAAAAACGGTTGCGTTTCCAGTAATCGAGAAGCTGCCGTCCAAGATGTATAGGCCTGCAGGGAAAGTTGTGACGCTTCCATCTGTGAGCGAAATTGAACTATAAGTGGACCCCGGAACAATACTTGCCGGGTTGAAGGCCACGGGAAGGCCTACAGTGGGGGGCGTCACCAGTGGGGCTATCGGATCTCCCGAAGTCGGCATATTTGGTACCGGACAGGTAGATGAGCCTGAGCAGGTCATCGTGCCCCCCGGACCGCTCGTCCCAGCAAGTCCGAACGTCCCGGCGGTGACGTTTAGAGGGTTCCCCACAAGGTTGAAGTTACCGTTGTCTACAATGCCGCAACCTGGAGCATCCAAGGTCCCGACTCCTTCGGTACTGTTGGGCGGGGTTCCAAGCATATACAAACAGCCACTCCCCGCTGCAGCGCCCGCGTTTGTGGCCACAGCGCGCGCGGTAACCGCTTCACTGAAGATTCCCAGAACGCCCATGAAGAAAGTCGGCTGAACGGTTGAGACGAGGACTTCTACATAATTTGGATCGCCTGAATGTGGCCCTGCGGCAGGGGGATTGTTGACTTGGACGCAAACGTCACCGACAAGCGCACTCGAATTTACATTGGTGCTGGTGCACGTACTCACCAGGCCGCCGGTGTTGTCCGTATAACCATTCGCCGCTGCGGCATTCTGCGCCCCAAGCGTAACGCCCCCATACGGAAGGCAGGATGCGACAGAGGGGCAAAGGTTCGACGCGCCGGAAATGGCCGCTGCATCTGCTGCAGTTTGTTGCAGGCGCTTTACGTAGCGCAGGTATCCCATATCAATGCCCAGACCTGCAAAACCTAGCAATAGAAGCCCCAGTGCCACCACGGCAAACACGAGGGCTTGACCCGCTTCATTCTTGCGCGTCATCAGGACACTCCTAGGGTGGCCTAGTACCAATGGAAACTCCGTAGATTCAGGCGCCAGTGAGTCCGCCGAAAGCTCGACTGTATGCAAAAGGAGACGTCCCTTTGAGCAGACATTCACCAATCAGCGACACGCCTTAGCGTGTTCCCGCCGGGCGCTAATGGAACGGCATAACCAAGTGCTGCGGCAACAGCCGAGGCCTAAATGAGTTACGGGGACAGCGAACCTGCGCGCCCTCCACTGTCCAGTGGGGCCTTCAGGTTCTGATACTTAGCCGTCCTAATCCGCCCACCGGTTAGCTGCAATTGCTCAGCCAAACCGCACGGCTAAGGAGGCCAGATTAAACGAAGAAATTGCCTGCAAGGGTGTGCAGGGTATCCCCATTTGTTATCCAGTCGCCCGGCCTGATTCCCAACGACAAGGCTTCCACCTCACTATCCGTTCTTTTGGGAGCGTGAACATTTGAATAAGGCGGGGGATTGGGTTGGAAGCGAGTCGATCCTTGCGAATCAAGACAATGAACTCCCTACAGTGAAATTGAAAGCCGTGGTGCTTGGTCGGCCGCGCGGGCGGAAATGCTTTCGCTGCAAAACCCCGAATTGCTACCGCAGAGCCGAGTCTAAGAGTAGGAGGCTCGGTCGAGGTCGGGAAGGGCGGAGAAACAAGGCCAGAAACAGTTTTATAAAATGAAACATGGAGCACAGTTGTCGCGAGATGCCTGTCAATGTCAACGCTCGAACTTGTTGAAATCAAATGCGGACATAATATTGGCGAGGGACAGGTGGATAAGAGAAGACTAATTCTGAAGGGCGGCGCGGAACTTCTCAACAAAAGTGAAGACATCAGAGAACGTATTGTAAAGGGGCACCGGCGCGACGCGCAGGATGTCCGGTTCGCGCCAATCGCAAATCACGCCCTGCGCAGCGAGGGTCTTGCAAATCCCACGGCCGCCCCGAGTAAGACGCAGCGAAAGCTGGGCGCCGCGGTGCGCGGGGTTGCGCGGCGTGATGATTGAAAACCCTCCCGCGCGATTTTGACTCAGCAGGAATTCGAGATAACCTGTCAGCAATTCGCTCTTCGCGCGCAAACGCTCCATTCCGGCTTCGTCGAATATTTCCATCGACGCGCGGAGCGCGGCCATCGAGAGAATCGAAGGGTTGCTCACCTGCCAGCCTTCCGCGCTCGGGATGGCGTGGAAGTCCGAGCCCATGTCAAAGCGGGATTGCTTGTCGTGGCCCCACCATCCGGCGAAACGCGGCAGCCCAGTGTTACGCGCATGGCGCTCGTGTATGAAACATCCGGCGATGGCGCCGGGCCCCGCGTTGAGATATTTGTAGCTGCACCAAACGGCGAAATCAATGTTCCAGTCATGCAATTGCAGTTGGAGATTTCCGGCGGCGTGCGCCAAGTCGAAACCAACGACACAGCCCCTGGCATGCCCCGCATCCGCAATGCGCGCACACTCGAAGGCCTGGCCGGAAAAATAATTGACGTCACCGAGCAAAACGAGGGCGATCGAGTCGCCGTCCGCCAGGATTCGCTCCTCAATGTCCTCCGTGCGGAGCCACGTTTCGCCGGGACGAGGGGCGAGCTCGATGAGCGATTCCGCCGGATCGTAACCGTGGGAGTGAAGCTGGGACTTGACGGCATATTGGTCGGAAGGGAAGGCATTCGCTTCGATGAGGATTTTGTTTCGCTGCGCGGTGGGGCGGTAAAACGTGACCAGCATGAGGTGCAAGTTAACCGTGAGGGAGTTCATAACAACAACTTCGCCGGGGAGCGCGCCGACCAGACGCGCCGTCGATCTGGTGAGAATCTCGTGATACGGAATCCAGGGATTCCGCGCGCAGTGGTGCCCTTCGACGCCGAACGCCTCCCAATCCTTTAGTTCCTGCTCGACGTGAGAGCGCGTTGATTTCGGTTGCAAACCGAGCGAATGACCGGAGAGATAGACACAAGGAGCGCCTCCGGGAGCCACGGGGATGTGAAAGCGTTCCCGATAAGCGGCGAGCGGATCGCCAGCGGTCATGGCAGTGGCAAAATCTTTCGTTGCGTCGAATTCAGCGGGCGCCACTTAGAGGTCCTCCAGCGGCGTGAGGTTCCTGTGAATCAGCATTTCAGCCTTTTGCCAGTCGAGATCCTCGATTCGGTTCACCGAATCGCACAATTCAGCGAGTAGACGATCCTGAATGCCGCCGCGCGAATGGGCCACGGAATAAGGAACCCGGTGGAAGGTGACCATCGCATATTTGGGCACGAAAAGCCGGGGATATCGCGCTTGAAGCGCAAGCTCGACTTTTTTCTGAAATAAAAAGCGAGGATCGGCGACGCGATCACGCATCTCCACGAAATTTTCGAGAGCGAGGGCGGCAATAGAGTCGGTGTTGTCTTTGCGCGCGCGCTCGAATTCGAGGAACAGATCGGGCCAGTTGGCGCCGTGCCGGTCAAGCAGCTCCAAAAAACACGAGCAGTCCTCGAACGCACAGTTCATGCCCTGGCCGAAGAATGGAACAATGGCATGCGCTGCATCGCCGAGCAACAGCGCTTTGCCGTTCACATGCCAGGGCGAACAGCGAATGGTGACCATCGAGCCGGTTGGGTTGTCGAAATAGTTCGCGGCCAAATGCGGCATGAGCGGAACGGCATCCGGGAAGTGCGTCTCGAAAAAATCGAGAAGCTTGGCGGCGGAATCGAGGCTGGCAAAGCTGGGGCTGCCTTCAAAGGGCAGGAACAAAATGCAGGCAAAGGTGCCATCGATGTTGGGAAGCGCGATGAGCATAAAGGAGCCGCGCGGCCAGATGTGCAGCGCGTGCGGCTCGACCTGGTGCGTACCGCCAGGAGCGGCTGCGATGGTGAGTTCCTTATATCCGTAATCAAGATACTGCTGAGAGAAATTGAAGCGCGGCAGCTTCAGCATTTCAGCCCGGATGGCCGAGGCGGCCCCGTCGGTGCCGATGGCAATGCCCGGCTCGACGGTAGTCTCGCGGCCGGTCTCTTCATTGCGCAACCGCACCCCACCAGTTTGCAAATCAAATCCGGTGCAACGTTCGCTGAACCGTATAACGACGCCCCGCGCCTCGGCCGCGTCCATCAAGGCGGCGTTCAGGTCTGCGCGCGAAATGGAGTTGATGACTTCGGTCTCGTCCTTGCCGTAAGGCTGAAAGGTGAGCTGGCCTGCGACGGAATGCATCATGCGGCCTTTCATGGGGACAATGATGTTTCGCATAGAGTCCCACAGGCCGGCTTCGCGCAGCGCGTAAATGCCGCGCGTCGATATGGCGAGATTGATGGAACGCCCGGCACTGACGCGGACTCGCCGCATGTCGGGACGGCGTTCATAAATCTCGACTTTGTAACCGCGCTGCGCGAGAGAAATCGCCAGGAGGGGACCAGTGAGGCCGGAGCCGATGATTGCAATTTTTCCGATGGGCCGTTGCATCTTAAAGGACTTGTCACCCGCCGGGGATTCGCGGCGAGGAACTCATTTTTCCAGCATCGTTCGCGCTTCCCAAAGCTCCGGAAAAAACTTCTTCTCGAGCGTGTTCTTCAAATACGAGCCGCCGGTGCTGCCCCCTGTGCCCATGCGAGCGCCGATGGTGCGCTCGACCATTTGGATATGGCGCAGACGCCAGCCTACCATCAGTTCGTCGAATTCGGTCAAACGCTCGCAGACGTCAATCCAGTCGCGGTGATTGCGCTCGTCCTGGTAGAGCTTTTGAATAGCCCTTGCGCGGGCTTCGAAGCGCTCGCGGTCTGTGGCAGAAGGCGACATGGGCGGCAGCATTCCGAGAGCGGTCAACGCTGCGAAGAAGACGTCGCGTAGCGAGTCTTCACGCAATCTGCGATTGAGCGCGGCATACACCTCGGGCGTTGGTTCGTGGTAACGCAACATTTTTTCATCTTTCAGTCCACAGAGGAATTCGATTTCCCGGAATTGCTCGGATTGGAAGCCGCTCGCGGGATTCAGGACGTCGCGGAACGCGAGGAAATGAGTGGGGAGCATGGTCTCGAGAATGGTGAATTGTTCCACCAGCACGCGCATGATCTCCGTGCAGCGGCGAAGCAACCGGGCGGCCTCGTAAACTTCATCGCGCGAAGTGGGATTGGCTCCGGCGGCGCGAAGGTTCGCGACCACCGCTTCCAAATCGTGCAGCAGCTCGCGGAACCACAGCTCGTAGGTCTGGTGAACGATGATGAACAGCAGTTCGTCATGATGCGCGGGCGTGGATTGCCGATGCTGAAGGCTTAACAATTCAGGGACCTTTAAATACGAACTGTATGTCAATCGGTTGTCGGCTTGGTGCCCTGGGGCTGGCGGCGGAGTGCCGTCCGCCGCGCCTACCGAACCCCCGTACTCCCCGGCCGTCGAACCTGTTTGTTGCGTGGCTGTACTGCTGGCGGATTGAATGCCAAGGAAATTGCACGCGTTGCCGCCGACCAGCTTAGTTTTCACATCCGACGGCAACTTGCTGTTGCTAACGAGACGCCCCACGCGCTCTTCGCCCAGGGGAAAAGGGTAGTCGGAACCGAGAAGTACGCGATCCGCGCCCATGATTTCGACGAGGAACCGGAGTGTGCGTTCCTCGAAGACAGCGGAATCGACATATACCCGGTTGAGGTAGTGGCTCGGTGCAAATTGAGAAGTGCCTCGCGCGATCTCGTGGCGAGTGAAGGCGTTTTCAAGACGCCCCAGCAGAAACGCAAAACTGCCGCCGCCGTGCGCGAAACAGATGCGCAGGCTGGCGGGCAAGCGATCGAAGGCTCCGCTCAGGATCAGCGCCACCAGGGACAATTGAGTCTCTGCGGGCATGCCTACGGTCCACGGCATCATGTACTTCGGCATTCGCTGCGGAGCCATCATGTCCCAAGGGTGAACGAGCACTGCGGCGCCTTCGTCGGCGCAATGATGCAAGAACGTGAGGATCCCTTCATCGTCGAGGTTTTTTTCGCCGACATGATTGCCGATCTGCACGCCCAAGTGTCCCGCGCGCATCGAACGCGTCAGCTCTTTACAGGCAGCGTCGACGTCTTGCAACGGAACCTGGCAAAGCGCCTTCAATCGTCCCTTTCCGCGACCGCATATTTCCAGCGCGGCATCGTTGAACATACGCGCGCAGTCCAGCGCATGGTCCGGTTCGCGGCCATAGGCGAACAGCACCGGTGTAGCGCAAATCACTTGAAGATCGATGCCGTCACGATCCATATGTTCGAGCCGGATGTCTGCGTCCCAGCAAGCAGAAGTGATTTTTCGGAACGGGCGGCTCCCAAGCATGACCACTGCTTTGCCTGGCTCCGTATGTTTGATCGAGGGCCAGTCCGGGGTGCCGAAACGAGCGGCTAGATCGGGCCATGACTCCGGGAAAAAATGAGTGTGAATGTCAACGGTTTGCATTTCGTCCCCGCAACGCTACTTCGGCGGTTGTTTTCCAGGATGAATTTCTCCGCAATTCTGACACTTCCGCAGATCCGTGTTGTTGTAGAACCGGTCAAATACCGGAGGCAGATCGCGAACAATGCTTTCCAGATCCAGTTCGGCGCGATAAACGAGGTGATAGCACTTGGGGCAGTACCACTCGATGCCATCCACCGCGCCTTCCGGACGCGGCGTTTCGATCACCAATCCGATGCTCCCTGCGGAACGTTGTGGGGAATGGCGAACGTGCTTTGGCAATAGGAAGATTTCACCTTCCTTGATCGGAATGTCACGCGGCGGCTTGCCGGCTTCGTCCATCACGCGCAGGATGATGTCGCCCTTCAGCTGGTAGAAAAACTCCTCGATTGGATCGTCGTGATAATCCGCGCGTTGATTCGGTCCGCCAACCACGGTGACCATCATGTCGCCATCTTCCCACACCTGCGCGTTTCCTACGGGGGGCTTCAACTTGTCGCGGTTGGCCTCAATCCAGTTTTGAAAGTTGAAAGCTTTCAGGGTTTTAATCGATGGCATCACTTCCTCCTCTTGGTTCGAGAGACCGGCTTGTAGGCGATTACTTTCATTTCGATCAATAAGTGCGGGTGTGGAAGTTGATGAACGGCAACAGTGGTTCGCGCCGGTCCCTGCTCGTTAAAGTACTCCGCGTACACTTCGTTGTATCCCGCGAAATCGGCCATATTCACGAGATATGCGGAAACTTCGACAGCGTCGCGCAATTCCGCGCCCAGGCTCGCGAGGATGTCGCCAATATTCTCGATGACGGCGCGAGTCTGCGCCCGAATATCGAGCTGGAGGGAGCCATGTGAATCAGTCTGCGCTCCGGCAATCGTATCGTCCGGACGGCGAGAGCTGGTTCCCGAAACGAATAAATAGTCGCCTGCCCGTTTCACATGTGGGAACCGGCCGCGCGGCTTCGCCTTCCCTGCAACGATTTTGCTCTCCATCACCATGGGGGAACGCCTCACGTGAGTCGAAGCGCCGTCACAACTTAACGCAGATGTTGATTAGTTCGGAATAAAAATTCAACGAGTGCATGCCGCCTTCGCGTCCAATGCCCGAAAGACCCACTCCGCCGAATGGCGTTCGAAGATCACGCAAAAACCAGCAATTGACCCAGGTGATGCCGGCTCTGAGCTTACCTGCGACGCGATGGCCGCGCTTCAAGTTCGAAGTCCACACGGAAGCCGCCAAACCGTACTTTGTGTCGTTGGATTTCGCGATGGCCTCTTCCTCCGTATCGAATGGCGCGACGTGGCAAACAGGGCCGAAGATCTCTTCTTTAACGCATCGAGAGGACTCGGGCAGCCCCGTCAGAATAGTCGGTTGAACATAAAACCCGCTGTCCCGGCCATCGCCGAACTCGGGTGTACCGCCCCCAGTTACCGTCGTTGCGCCTTCTTCTCTAGCGAGCTGGTAATAAGAGAGAACCTTTTGACGATGGTCCCTTGAAATCAGAGGCCCCGTGGTGGTGCCGCCGTGCATGGGCCAGCCCAGCCGCAAGTTTTCAGCTTCGCGTTTCAAGGCAGAGAGAAAACGCTCGAAGATTGAACGCTCCACATATACGCGCTCTGTGCACAGGCACACTTGCCCGGTATTGAGGAACACAGCATCGGATAAGCCCTTAATCGTGTCGTCGAAATCGCAGTCGGCGAACACGATTGCTGCATTTTTTCCGCCGAGTTCAAAAGATACAGGTTTCACGGATGGCGCAACCGCCCGCATGATGGCAGCGCCTGTCCGTGATTCTCCAGTGAAAGTGATGGCGTCAACTTCCGAATGCGTGGTCAAAAACTCGCCGGCCGAATCCGGGCCAAAACCGTGAACCACATTGAAAACGCCCGCCGGAACCCCAGATGACTCCATCACTTCGGCCAGCAAAGCCGCCGTCGCAGGAGTCTCCTCGGAAGGCTTAGCGACGACGCAGTTGCCACAGGCCAATGCCGGAGCTACTTTCCAGGTGAGCAGCAACAGCGGCAGATTCCATGGCGTGATGATTCCAACGACGCCCAGTGGTTTGCGCTCGGTGTAATTGAGCGCCGTCACGCCGTCGGGAGTCTCCGTGCGAAAGGATTCCCCGCCTGCGATCTTGATGATGTCCGCGAAGGCACGGAAATTTGCCGCTCCGCGCGGAACATCAATCTTAGAAGCGAGTGACACGGGCTTGCCAGTATCTGCAACCTCGGCTTGAAGAAACTCGTCAGAGCGGGCCTCGATTCCAGAGGCGATCTTATTCAGGACAGCGGCACGCGCAGGAACTGTTAAGCGACCCCATTCACCCTCGAGAGCTTGCCTGGCAGCGGCCACGGCCTCATCCACCATCGCTCGGTCTGCTTCGGTTACTTGCGCGATTACGGATCCGTCGGCCGGGTTAATGTCGGCAAACTCACGCGGGCCCTTCACAAAGCGACCATTGATGTAATTCTGAATGACCTTCACGGCTGGCCGCTCACTTAGTTGCTCCTGTAGAAATCTACGCGGTATTGAATCGGCATATCCGGAAGCGAACACAACGATACCACACTCAACTGGAGCGAATTCACCATCCCTAAAGACCCAGCAACCTGCGACTTTGTTGATTCTCTTTCTCTCGTTCGCCAAAATGCCATACGAATGGGGAAATTCGTTCGAGAGCGACTGCAGAAAATTTTGTAGCTGCGAAATCCCCCAACTTCAACTACGTTCAACAGCCTTCAACAAGCGGGCCACAAAGCAGTCGTCCGGAATCTCCTAGGATCAACAAGAATCCACAGATTTCACCTCTGTCAGACCGCGAGGTCAGAAACTTGGCCCCGTCACTCACCGGATGGTGCGAAGCTGCCCATATATTCCTCAAGGATATGACTATATGAGACGCTAAGTGCGTAAATCAGGGGCGGCGTGAGAATCTTGTCCAACACGGACTGGCGGTTGCGGCACACCTGTTTGCTTGTCTTCGCGCTGAGCTTTTTCGCGTTGGCGATTCACCCCGAAGCGCGTTTGCAAGAAACGAATATTCCCAACGGCGCGGAGACGGTGAACGTTGCCCGTTCGCTTGCCGAATATGGGACTTTCGCCAACCCATTTGCCGCCGGGGACACAGGGTCAACAGCGCATGTGGCGCCCGTGTATCCCTTCGTGTTCGCGCTCTTCCTGAAAACGTTTGGAACCGGATACGCGTGTCTATTGATTCTCTGGGTGCTGACATTAGCTCTGCTCGCCGGACAGATGGCGATGCTTCCCTGGTTGACATCCCAGGTCGGTCTTGGCGCCGGTCCGGGCACCGTAGCGGCCGCGCTCGGGGTGGCTTCGATGCACGCCAGCATTGATACCCGTTGGGAGTCCTATATTGTTGGATCGCTGTTGTTGGCGGCCGCGGTTCTGACGTACCACACTTCCACCTGGATGAGCGTGAGCGGCGCGGCGCGGCTCGGAGCAATGTGGGGAGTTATCGTACTCACGAATCCGGTGGCAGTTCTGTTGCTTTTCGCGTGGCCTGTGATCATGGTCGCGCGCGCTCAAAAAAGCCGCCATCCTCTCAAGAGATTGGTGGTCCTATTTGGAGTTGCGATGCTGGTGGTCGCTCCCTGGATTGCGCGGAACTACATGCGGTTTGGCGCATTCATTTTTGTGCGTGACAACCTCGGGCTGGAACTCGCCGTCGGTAACAATCCTTGTGCGGGAGCGACGCTCGCTCAAAACATCGCGTCAGGGTGTCATCACTCACTACATCCAAATTCCAATCCGTCGGTTGCGAACCGGGTGGCCTCCATGGGCGAATATAAATTTGATCAGATAAATTTGCATGAAGCTCTAAATTGGATTCAGGAAAATAGAATAACCTTCGCCAGGTTGACAATTCAGCGAATTCGACAATTTTGGTTCCCGACTCTTCAACGAAGGTGGGAGATGCCCATCGTCTGGTGCATAACCCCTCTGGCATTCATCGGATTTGGGCTCTTGTGGCAATCGCGCCGGACTATCGGCTTGCTGATTGGCGTCACTTGGGTCCTTTACCCTGCGATCTACTATCTTGTGCCCGCCGATCCGCGATACGTTTACCCAATCTATTGGACGATGCTTTTACCCGCCGGCTATGCCTTGACGGAGTTTTTCCGGGCACGCTCGTCCGCCATGCCAGAACGGTAACATTGCACAGAGAGGGGCTGGAGCCAGCAGGAGCTCAACCCAACCCAGTGGTGATTAGGCTGGCGCGACTCGAGGTCTGGAAAACTGCGCATGAGCAGGAATGTGCCGGAATTTTTGGCGGAAAGCAACGGTCGCGATATTTTCAATTCGATTTCGGCGTGAACTGGGATCGAATTGCGGGAAAACATCTTGAAGAATTTCGGGCGAGAGCCCATTCTTGTCTTGCAAATTCGCATCCTTGAAATCATGCGAATTGCCTCCCTTCGCAGATTGGTGCAACGAAACATTCAAGATCAAAAAGGCTCTTTGAGGTTGCGGCCAAAGACGCAACACTCAGCCATTGATGCCATGCGCCTTCCCTGCATATAGTACCCGCCATGGCTCCTGCCATCAGGGCTCTCGCTCCTCCTCGAGTGGTGAACATTGCCGACCTGCGCCGCCTTGCTCAGCGCCGCTTGCCCCGCGCCGTCTTTGACTACCTGGACGGAGGCGCGGAAGACGAAGTTACGTTGCGAGAGAACCCCCGCGCCTTCAATGACATTATTTTCCGCCCCCGCAACGCTGTGGCCCTCAAGGAATGTAATCTCGGGGTACGAGTACTCCGGCAGGATCTCTCGTTTCCCGGGCTGCTGGCCCCCGTCGGATACAGCCGCATGATGCACCCCGGCGGCGAGGTCGCTGCGGCTCGGGCCGCAGGCGAAAATGGCGCGGGCTACATCCTCTCCACAATTTCTGGCTATAAACTGGAAGACGTCAAGGCCGCGACGACGGGCCCCGCTTGGTATCAGTTATATCTTTTGGGAGGGCGCGCCGCTGGTGAGGCCGGCATTGAACGCGCCCGCCGCGCAGGATTTTCCGCGCTGGTCATCACCGTTGACACTGCCGTGGCCGGAATGCGCGAGCGCGATCTCCGCAATGGGATGAAGGAACTTCTCGGTAGCTCGATAATTCCGAAGCTTCCCTACCTTCCCGAGATTCTTGCCCATCCCCGCTGGCTTGCAGGCTACCTCGCCGATGGAGGCACGCACAAGCTCGAAAACATCGTCGTGCCGGGCGAAGGACCAATGGTGCTGATTGATGCCGCCGCGGCTTTGGCCAAAGCAGCTGTCACCTGGGAAGACCTGAATTGGATCCGGAAGGTCTGGCCGGGCCCCATCGTTTTCAAGGGAATTCTGACAGCAGAAGACGCGAGGCGCGCCATGGGCGAAGCCGCCGCCGCAATCGTTGTCTCCAATCACGGTGGCCGCCAGCTCGATTCTGTTTCCGCGACAATCCGCGCGCTTCCAGAAGTGGTCTCGGCAGTGAACGGCCGCACGGAGGTTTTGATGGATGGCGGCATCCGCCGAGGCAGCGACATCGTGAAAGCGATCTGTTTGGGTGCGCGCGCCGTCCTGGTTGGGCGCGCCTACGCTTACGGAATGGCCGCCGCGGGATACCCCGGCGTTATGCGTGCACTGGAAATCCTTCGCGCCGACGTGGAAAGAACCCTCAGACTCCTCGGATGCCCATCAGTTGACGCGCTCGATTCCTCGTATGTCGAATTCCCGCAAAGCTGGCGGACCCAACCCTGAATCACTTGTCACAACTGGTTTGAGCCGGGCAGCCGTTTCGGCGTGAGGTTAGCGCTTGATGCCTTTACAGAAGATCCATGTCCATAGGGGGCGACTCCCCTGTTACATGTTCGCGTTTCCCACAGGATGCTCTTTGAGATAGTTACGAATTTCGTTGGCGTAGGTCAGTACGGCTTTCATATAGTACTTCCTTGGATCGCGATCGTAATGGCCGCCGTAATAAGCATAAACGGCGCGCTTCTGGTGCTCCGGATTGCTGTCAAAACCGCGAGTCATAAGATAATGCGCAAGGCTCAATACCGCGTCGTCGGGATCAAACAGATCAATCCGGCCATTGCCTTTGGCGGCCACGCCTAAGGAGAAGGAGGAAGGCTCAAATTGCACCAAACCTATGGCGCCCGTCGGGGACCCGGGGATTGCAAATAGATCCCATGCGTTCGTCTTGGCGGCAGCAATGAGCTTGCTCAGTTCCGTAAACGCGAATTCCTGCCTGCGCGCGAATTTCTTCCCCTGATCGCGTCCAGTGGGATTGCGCACATACAGGGAAACGAGTTGATTGATTGCCGGACGCTTGCCGAAGGGGTTCGGGCTGAGCTTGGTCGGAATTCCGAAATCGGTTTCTATACGCAGGTGCCCGCAAATAATCTCTTTGGGGACTCTATACTTTTCAAAGGCCAATTCCAGCGCCGTCTCGTGAGCGCCGATAAATGTCCTGCACCGCTCCAGCGACTCCTCACTCAGGAGGCCAAAACGCTTCGTCAAATACGGATTTCTTTCGTGCTCCTTGGCGCCGCCGCTCGGCTTGGGTTGTTCCGCCGCCGGCGGGGGAGGCGTGTAAATTTCCAGGCGCGGATCACGGAATAGTGCTGTCACATATCCGCAGTCGAGCTCCTTCTCTTTGCAGAGGCGGCTTTGCAGAGCATCCTTGCGCAGATCCTCTTTAGAGGCGACCCTCACGACCACCGGAGCAAAGGATTTCTGCGCGTTAATTGCCGAGGGCCAGGTCATGGCCAGCGCGAAAACCACCGTGCTCTTCAGCGAAATTCTGTAAGAGGGTGACATAGCTTGCCATTATCGGCTGCGGGGTCGGCCTACGCGATGGTGCTCCAGTTGGTATTCGCCGGTACTTAAATCTTGGGAGTACCAGTCCTGAATTCCTATTCACCGATGGTACTTCGAAGAATCGGGCCTTCCGCGCCCATGATTCCTATCTCAGCCAGGGCTAGCTTTGCAAGAATTTTTTGCGCCCGGTCCGGGAAGCTTTCGATAGGCCAGCGCCGGGGGTTCAGATAGAATCTGTCCCTGGATATTTTCAGATGCACTGATCACGATTCTGGTAGCTTGATACCACTTTAAGAGTGACGAGGTGAGCTGTGGGACGTTCTCCGAATGCTTCCAGTAGCAAAATCCGATGGTTTGGAGTCTGGACGGCCATCGCGGCCCTCACTATCCTGGCCGCGCCGCGCACCAGCCACCCTGCAGGCATTGCCGCACAGGGCAGCCGCGCGCCAATCCAGATCAGCGTGGATTTAAGCGAAGCGCCACGGCATATTTTTCACGCCCACATGGTGATACCCGCCACGCCCGGCCCCCTCACGCTCTACTATCCCAAATGGATTCCAGGCGAGCATATGCCCGACGGCCCCATCTCGGACGTGGCCGGATTGAAATTCACCGCCAATGGCCAAACCCTTGCGTGGGACCGTGATCCCGTGGAAATGTTCGCATTTCACATGAATGTGCCCGCCGGGGCAACCGCGGTGGAAGCCAACCTCGATTACTTGAACCCAGTGGATGGCATCGGTTTTTCCGCGGGGCCTTCCGCAACTTCCCAGGTGAGCATCCTCGAATGGAACGATGTGCTCCTTTACCCTTCCGGGAGCAAGTCCGATGACCTCACTTATGTCCCACGGCTGCACCTGCCTGCGGGATGGAAATTCGGCACGGCGCTACCCGACGCGAAGCAGCAAGGCGACGCAATTCAGTTCGGCCCCGTCTCTCTGACCACTCTCGTTGATTCCCCGGTGCTTGCCGGAGCTTTTTTCCGTCAAATCCCGCTGGCCACGGACGTCAAACCGCCGCACTTTCTGGATTTGGCCGGCGACTCTGCAGCATCCGTGGACATTCCTGCCGACGAACTCGAGGCCTACAGCAAGCTGGTCCGCGAAGCCGGAGCGCTTTTCGGCGCGCGCCACTACGATCATTATGATTTTCTGCTCTCGCTCACCGATCACTTTTTTCCGAATGGCCTTGAGCATCACCAGTCCAGCGACAACCGCGCACCCGAGCGCACCCTTCTCGATGGCGACCTGCGCGAAATGTACGCCGACCTGCTCCCACACGAATTCACGCACTCGTGGAATGGAAAATACCGCCGCCCGGCTGGACTGGCCACTCCGAACTTTGACGTGCCCATGAAGGGCGATTTGCTCTGGGTCTACGAAGGGCTCACGCAATACATCGGCGAAACGCTTTCCGCGCGCGCGGGCGTCCGCACCGAAGACGCTTACCGCGAGGCGCTCGCCGCAACCGCCGCCTATCTCGATTATCAATCCGGCCGCAATTGGCGCCCTCTTCAGGACACTGCAACCGCGGCGCAAACACTGTACCTGATCACCGGCAAAGCCTGGTTTTCTTACCGCCGGAACGTCGATTTCTACGACGAGAGCTGGCTCGTCTGGCTCGAAGCCGACACCATCATCCGCAGGCAATCCGGCGGAAAGAAATCGCTCGATGATTTCTGCCGCAGCTTCCACGGGGCGCCCAGCACCGGCCCAAAGCTGGTGCCCTACACATTTGAAGACGTGGTCGCAGCTATGAACGCTATCTCTCCTTACGACTGGGCCAAATTCTTCCGCGATCGCCTGGATTACATCGGCCCGCGCGCCCCGCTCGGCGGCATCACGGGCGCCGGGTGGAAACTCGAATATAACGACTCAACGAACACACACATACAAGCCGAAGAACACACCGATGGCACAATCAATTTTACCTATTCGCTGGGCCTGAGCATGAAAGCCGATGGCAGCGTACTCGATGTGATTCCGGGAATGCCTGCGGCTGATTCAGGCCTCGCTCCGGGAATGAAGCTGCTCTCCGTCAATGGCAAGGCCTGGTCGGTGGATCAGCTCCACGACCTTGTGAGCAAAACGAAAGACCGCACCGCCGCCATTGACCTGCTTGCCGATAATGATGGATACACAAAGACTTATCGCGTCACTTACAAGGGTGGCGAGCGATATCCACACCTGGTGCGGAACGAGGCCCAGCCCGATTTGCTGAGCGACATCCTTCGCCCGCTGACCGCCGCACCGCCCCAGAAATAGCGGCTTTTGCGGGTAATTGGGGAGCTCTAAATTGCATCCAATCTATCAGGACCCAATCCAATCCTAGTAGGCAGCGCGTATTAAGATACAGGGGGCGCGAGGGCATTCGATGCTGATCAAGAAAGCGCAAGATCTAAAGTATTCCGACATTACACCCAAGGGGCTTTATCTGAACCGGCGCAAGTTTCTCGCGGAAGCCGCGATAGCCGGAGGCGCGCTGATTGCCGGGCGCAGCTTGTGGAATTTGATCTCACCCTCTCAGAGGGTGCTCGCCAACACCAAGCTGGATGTGGCCACAAAGAGTCCATTCAGCACCAAGGAAAACCAAAACAGCTACAAAGACGCGACCCATTACAACAATTATTACGAATTTGGCTCCGACAAAGGTGATCCCGCCAGAAACTCAGGGAATTTTCGCACTTCGCCTTGGAGCGTTTCCGTGGAAGGCGAAATCGAAAAGCCGCGCACTTTCAGCATCGAAGAAATTATGAAACTCGCTCCACTCGAGGAGCGCATTTACCGTCACCGCTGCGTGGAGGCCTGGTCCATTGTCGTGCCCTGGATCGGTTTTTCATTCAGCGCGCTCATCAACGAGGTCAAACCAACTTCAAAAGCCAAATTTGTGGCTTTCCAAACTCTTTATGACAAACAGCAAATGCCCTGGGCTCGCGGCACCGGTATTGATTTCCCCTATCTGGAAGGTTTGCGGCTCGATGAAGCCATGCACCCTCTCACCATGCTCACTGTTGGCATGTATGGTGAAACCCTCCCCAATCAGAATGGCGCACCGGTGCGCTTGACCATCCCCTGGAAATACGGCTTCAAGAGCATCAAGTCCCTGGTAAAAATCCGCTTCGTGAAAAGCCAGCCGGAAACCGCCTGGAACAACTCTGCGCCGAGCGAATACGGTTTTTATTCCAACGTGAATCCAAATCACGACCATCCACGATGGAGCCAGGCCAGGGAGCGCCGCTTGGGGGAATTCCTGATGCGCCCGACGCTTATGTTTAACGGTTATGGCGATCAAGTCGCCGGCCTCTACAACGGCATGGACTTGAACAAAAATTACTGAAGATAAGTCTTCGCGAGCCTCGAAATGAACGCAATCCTGTCTAACAAGTGGATGAAGATTCCTGTCTTCCTCCTTTGCCTGATGCCCGCCGGCCTGCTGGTTTGGGCCGGGTTTCATGATGGGCTCGGTGCCAACCCGGTTGAATTCATTCAGCACTCCACAGGCGATTGGACGCTGCGATTCTTGATCATCACGCTCGCCGTCACGCCCGCGCGAAAACTTTTTGGGTTGCCGGCGCTCATCCGGTACCGCCGCATGTTGGGCCTGTTCGCGTTTTTCTATATTTGCCTCCACTTCACCACCTACATCTGGCTCGACCAGTCGTTTGATTTGTACGGGGTCTGGCTCGACGTGGCCAAGCGAAAATACATCACTGTTGGATTCTTGGGATTTGTGCTGATGATCCCCCTGGCCATCACCTCCACGCGCGGATGGATTCGCCGCCTGGGTGGAAAGCGCTGGCAGTGGCTGCACCGCGCCATCTACGTGAGTGCCATCGCCGGCGTGATCCACTATGCCTGGCTGGTCAAGTCCGACGAGCGCAAGCCGCTGCAATATGCTGTGCTGGTGAGCATCCTGCTGCTCTATCGAGTGGTCGCATGGCTCCTGGGCCGCAGACAGCCTGCCACCCGCGGCGTGGCCGCCACGGAACCAACCACCGCGGAAACCGCCTGATCTGGCCGCACAGGGGCTGACTGTTACCCTGGTGCACCAAAGGCTGCGCGCCGATTTTGATGCTTTCGCTTCTGTCTTTTCCATCCACTTCAATATTCATGAGAAAATATTGCCTGACGGACATACATGCTTTTTGATTCCAAAAACACTGGGTCCCCAATCTCCACATCGAAATCAACTGGGACTGAAAATTCGCCCCACAGCGTCTTTCGCAACCCCTTGCTCTACACATCCGCGCTTCTTCTGCTTGGCCTGGTCTATGTGGGAGTGGTTTTCCTCGCGCGCTGGCAGGAAGACCGCGATATTGCGCGCAGGGTTGAGCTGAAAAAAGCCCAGGAACGAGCGAATGCGCAACGCGATTTTGAATCTCTCGGCGGGAACAATTTTGAAATATTGAATTTCTACGTCAGCCCCGCCGCCATCCGTCGTGGAGATGTGGCTGAATTGTGTTACAGCGTTTCAAATACCAAAACGGTGCACCTGGATCCGCCGGCCGGCAATGTGTGGCCCTCGCTTAACCGCTGCGTGGATGTATCACCCAAGAAGACCACAACCTACACTCTTACGGCCGAGGATGCCGGAGGCCACACGAAAACTTCGACGGTTACTCTCCCAGTGCAATAAATTCCCAAGCCTTTCGCGTCAGTCATGGATCGGGGGGTAGCCCCCCGATTCTATGGATGTCCCCTTCCCTCGCCTCATCTGGCTTGCCCTCAGCAGATTGCGGGATGGAGCCGCATCGCAGGCGAAGAATATTTCACGGCGGATCGACCCGCAGGGATTGCTCCAGGCCCGAAGCCGACGCCTGGTTGTGATAGAATCACAACTTACGCAGTAGTGGAAATCCGCGCGATTTCCCCAATTACAAATGTTGTTTAATCTGGAGGACGTCCGCAAACACCGCGGCCCATCTGAACTTTACTCCAATCGCGCTGAAGTGACGTCTAAGATATAACGATCAGGAAAATTGCCATGGGCGAACAGGCTAACGATCCTCTCGCAAAAATCAAACAAAAGATCGAGCAGGAAATCCGCGCGGTCGAATCCGAACTGGTCAACGATCTCCCCAAGGAGATCGCCAAGGCGCGGGCGCACGGCGACCTCTCCGAGAATGCCGAGTACAAATACGCCAAGGAGCGACAGGCATATCTGAACGCCCGCATGGGACAATTGAGAAAGCGCATGGGCGATATCTCTATGCTGAACATGAGCAACCTGTCGCGCGACAGCGCCGGATACGGCTCGCGAGTCTGGGTGATGGATTTGAAGAAATCCGTGAAAATTGAATACAAGCTTGTAACCACCGAGGAATCCGACGCCGCCAAGGGCCTGATTTCCACTACATCCCCCATCGGCAAGGCGCTTCTAGGGCGCAAAGTGGGCGACGAAGTTAAAGTGCAGACCCCCACGGGCGTGAAGGAATTGGAAGTCGTCCGCCTGAAAACTATTTATGAAGAAGAGGAGTGATGCCACGCGTGGTGCGTACGCCATCCTCCGGAGATTTGCATTGATCCCCATCGTGCCCTCCCTTCTCGCAGGCCGGGGCAGCCCGTGAAACCGTCACTGATTGTTCATGGCGGAGCTTGGACCATCCCGGACGAAGCCGTCGCTGCCTGCAAAGCGGGATGCCGGCGCGCACTCGACGCCGGATGGGAAATATTGAAGAGCGGCGGCCAGGCGGTCGACGCCGCCGAAGCCGCCATCGTTGTCCTCGAAGATGATCCTGTTTTTGACGCCGGCACCGGCGCGCACTTGACCCTGGATGGCTGCGTCGAACTCGACGCGATCCTGATGGATGGCGCAACTCTCAAGGCCGGTGCCGTTACCACCCTCCGGCGCATCAAGAATCCCATCCGCCTGGCGCGCCGCGTGATGGATCGTTGCGATCACATGATGCTGTCGGGCGAGGGAGCCGAGCGTTTCGCGGTTGAGCAGGGCCTTCCGCTATGCGATCCGCAAGATTTGATTGTCCCGCGCGAAATCGCGGCCTGGGAACAGTGCAAGCGAGATAGCCACGACAGCGTACATCACGTCCACCAGGGCGGCACAGTGGGCGCAGTGGCCTTGGACGCAGGCGGCCACATGGTTGCCGGTACTTCCACTGGCGGCACCTGCTGCAAGCGCCCCGGTCGCGTGGGGGACGCACCCCTGATCGGCTGTGGTACCTATGTGGACCAGGAAGCGGGCGGCGTTTCCTGCACCGGGTGGGGCGAAGCCATCATGAAAATTGTCATGGCCAAAGCCGCCGTGGATAAGTTGCGTGAACGGCCTGCAAACCCGCAAGATATCGCCGATGCCTGTGTGCGTCTATTGGCTTCGCGTGCGAATGGAACGGGCGGCCTGATTCTGCTGAATCGCGGCGGCGATCCCGCGGCATCCTTCAACACTCCAAACATGGCCTACGGTTTCGTCCAGCAGGATGGAACTTTCTTTGTTTCAGCCTAGGGGCCCAAGCAATATTGCACGGGAAGCTTTTCTTTGTTGCTGGTTCTTCACTTATTCGTGAAATCCAGGACAACAAATCTTTTTTCAAACTGAGTGTCATTGTTGAAAACCCAACGTTCTCCACCCGGGATCCACTTCAACAATCCCGCGGGAAACATGGGTGCCTTCTTCTCTCTTGACCCGGTCGTGTCTTTCATCTTGTCGAGCAAGACGATGAATCGGGCATGCGTTTCAGTCGATGACCAAACCCGTGAGGGCTCCACGCGAATGGCGAATACCCGCACCTCGTTCGTTTCCAGGATCGGCACCTGGTACACACCCATCATTTCGGTGCTTTGAGTTGGAGAAGCCTGTGCCGCGGGACTGAGTGCTGCATCCACCGAGGGGTAATAAATCTTCGGTTCACTCTGCCTATGCAACAGTGAAATCGTCACATTGCGAAACGGAGTGTCACCCACGTTCCCGGCAACATGTGCGAACGGACCCTTGGCGAAGTTCACCGTCGTGTCGGGCAAATACATTTGTACTTGCGGCTTGCCCACCACTGTATTGGTCACCTGCGCGCCGCCCAGCACGACGTAAACGTAGTCGTAGTCATGCTGGTGGAGCAACGTCGATTCATGCGCCGGGACTTCCACTTCGTAGGCCTTCAAGTAGGAATTCTCGATAATCAGGTGGTGGTGATGCTCCTGCGAAATCGGCACCGGCGTCGTAACCCCGGCTTGAGGAGCAGGACTCGCGCCCCGGAGCCCACAGGCCATTGTCGCTGAAAACGTCATCGCCAGGGCCAGTGTCAAAGCTTTGGACATAAATTTCGTTAACCCCGCTGATTTCCGGTTCCCGATTATACGCCGCCGGTACTGGGCCGCGCCTGAATCTGTCTCCAAATCCTCCGGCATCTCGATTGCCGCGCCGCTCGCCATCGTGCTAGCATCCGCCAATTCAGGGGCTCGCGCCGTGCCAGGTGCGCGACGGGCGGGCGCAAGGGCTCCATCTTCAGGCCACAGGGGGGCAAATGCGCGCCTATAACACGCAGTTCATCAGAAATGTCGGCATTGTCGGCCACGGCGACACCGGAAAAACGCAACTGGTGTCGTCGTTACTCCACACTGCTGGGATGACTACCCGGCACGGTAAAGTTGCGGAAGGAAACACAGTCACCGACTGGGACGAGGAAGAAATCGCGCGGAAAATCTCCATCCAATCGGCTCTGGCCTACGCCGAATGGGCGCCCATCGGCCAATCGGAAAAAACCAAGATCAATTTCCTCGATACCCCGGGCTACAGCACCTTCATTAACGAGACGCGCGCGGTCCTGATTGCCGCCGACTGTGCCCTGATTCTGGTGGACGCCCACGCCGGCGTCCAGGTAGTCACCGAAAAAGTTTGGGATTTCTGCACGGAATATGAACTCCCGCGCGCCTTCATTGTGAATTGGATGGACCGCGAGCTGGCCAACTTTGAGCGCTCGCTGGAATCGATCCAGCAAGTTTTCGGCCGCGGCGCCATCGCCGTGCAAATGCCCATCGGCGCGGAAAAGAATTTCCGCGGCGTGGTGGACCTGATTTCCATGAAGGCCCACCTCTACGTTCCCAATGGTGATGGCAAAGCAAAAATCGAGGAGATTCCTGCCGACCTGGCGGAAGCCGCCAAGGAAGCCCATGAAAAACTGGTCGAGCTGGTCGCCGAGGGCGATGACAAGCTCATGGAGGAATTCTTCGCCGAAGGCACTCTGCCCCTTCCCGACCTGATCAAGGGTTTGCGCGGCGCCGTCCAATCGCGCCGCATCATCCCCGTCCTGGCCACCGCGGCGCTGCCCAACATGGGCAGCGAATCGCTCCTGAATTTCATCGTGGATATTTTCCCCGATCCCTCCACGAAGGGATCAGTGACCGGCTTCTCGCAGCCCGGCCGCAAGGGCGATGAAGCCGTCCGCAAGATCGCTGACAGCGAACCCGTTTCGCTCTTCGTTTTCAAAACGCTTGCCGACCCGTTCGCCGGTCGCATCAGCTATTTCAAGGTGATGTCCGGAGTGCTGAAAGCCGACGCCACTTTGCTCAATTACAATCGGGGCTCTTCCGAGCGTCTGCAGCACGTTCAGGTCATGCAGGGCAAGACCGCCTCCGACGTTCCGGAGATGCATGCGGGCGACATGGGCACAGTTGCCAAGTTGAAGGACACGCTCACCGGCGACACCATGGGAGACAAATCCCATCCGATTTTTTATCCTCCCGCGCGAATTCCCGAACCCTCCATCACCTTTGCCATCGAGCCCAAAACGCGCGCGGACGAGGACCGAATCGGCCAGGCCATCCACCGCATGCTAGAGGAAGATTTGGCGCTGCGTTTTTCCCGTGACCCGCAAACCAAGGAATTCCTGCTCTCCGGGTCGGGCCAGCAACACATCGAAGTGGTGGTCGCAAAACTCCGCAAGCGCCATCACGTGGAACTGACACTGAAACCGCCCAAGGTCCCCTACCTCGAAACCATCCGCGGCAAAGCCGAAGCGGAAGGCAAACATAAGAAACAAACCGGCGGGCACGGTCAATTCGCCGTCTGCCGCATACGGTTAGAGCCCCGGCCTCACGGCAGCGGATTCGAGTTTGTGGACGATGTGTTTGGGGGAGCGATTCCCAACAACTTCATTCCTTCGGTTGAAAAAGGCATCCGCGCCTCCGCCGAACGCGGATACCTGGCGGGCTTCCCTGTGGTGGACTTTCGCGCGGTGCTTTTCGACGGCAAGTATCACGACGTGGACTCCTCGGACATGGCTTTCAAAATCGCGGGTTCACTGGCCTTTAAGGAATGTATGAAGCAGGCCAGGCCCGCGCTGCTCGAACCGATCATGAACGTGGAAATAGCCGCGCCGGAGCAGTACTCGGGCGATTTGATGGGCGACCTGAGTTCCCGCCGCGGCAGAATCAGCGGAAGCGAAATACGCGGCACTCACGTGGTGATCAAGGGGCATGTGCCGCTCTCGGAAATGTTGAACTACGCCACAGGCCTCACTTCCATGACCCAGGGCCGCGCCAGCTACAGCATGGAATTTGACCATTACGATTTCGTACCCGGCGAAGTTGCCGAAAAAATCATCGCCCACGCCAAGGCCACCCGCACCGGGGAAGAAACCGAAGAAGAGATCTGAGCCCGCCGCGCTATTGTGCGCCGCGCCAATTTGGACGTTGTAAGTCTGGGGATTTACGAGACAATCCCTGCTGGCGCATCCATCTTTTCTGAAAAGCCGCGCCGCCGGACAGGACCTTCATGAATAAAGACCGCTCCAAGAATTGGCGCGACTCCACCCGCGCCATCCACGCCGGAGAATCGCATCATAGAATCGGCGGCCCTGTCAGCACGCCCATCGTGCGCTCTTCTACCTTCACGTTTTCAAGCACGGCGGAAATGAAACGCTGGGCCGAAGGCAAGAGCAAGGCCTATATCTACACGCGTTACGGAAACCCCACGCTCACGGTCGCCGAAGACAAGCTTGCGGCGCTGGAACACGCGGAGGCTGCGGTGGTCGCCGCCAGCGGCATGGCGGCCATCTCCTCGGCCCTGCTCTCACTGCTCTCCCACGGCGATGAAATCATTGCCACACGCCAGCTCTACGGCGGCAGTTACCGCCTGATGCGCGATATCCTCCCGCGCTTCGGAATCAAAGTTCATCACGTGGAAAATGATCTCGTGGGAGTCGAGCGCCTGGTCGGCGATCGCACAAGGGTCCTGTACGTGGAGACGCCGACGAACCCCACCCTCCGTTTGGTCGATTTGCGAAAAGCCCTGGCCCTGGCTCGCAAATTCAAACTGGTTTCCATGGTGGACAACACCTTCGCCTCGCCCGCCTTGCAGAAACCCATTGACTTGGGCTTCGACCTCTCTGCGCACAGCACTACAAAATACCTCGGTGGCCATTCCGATTTAATCGGCGGCGGGGTGGCTGGAAACAAATCCCTGATTGATGAAGTCCGTCACTTCATCATCGCTCTGGGCGGCTCGATGGATCCCGAGGGCGCCTTCCTGTTGATCCGCGGAATGAAATCACTCGAACCGCGAATTCGCCGGCAATGCGCCACGGCCATGACTGTTGCTCGTTATCTTGCCAAACATCCCAAAGTTGCGCGTGTCCACTACCCCGGTCTGCCTTCTCATCCCGATCATGCCCTGGCCAAGAGGCAGATGTCAGGATTCGGCGGCATGATGGCCTTTGATTTAAAGGGCGGCCTTGCAGCGGCCCGGCGTTTCTGCGACCGCACCCACCTTTTCCTGATGGCCGCGAGCCTGGGCGGAGCTGAATCCCTGGCCGTTCTTCCCATCTACACCTCTCACTACAATATGAGCGCGAAGGAACTTGCCGCCGCAGGAGTCACGCCCGGCACGGTCCGCGTTTCGATAGGCCTCGAGGATCCAGTCGACCTCATCGAGGATTTGCGGCAGGCCCTCGCCTAGGAAAATCCTCCCGGTGTAGAATGAGTTGTGCGCCGCATATTTGGAATCGCGACTGCGATAGCTGCCCTCGGGAGCTTTACGATTGCTGCGGGGCAGGGCCACATCCCACCGGCGCCTGTGTTTAAATCCGCCGAGTTGGTTTCCGCGTCCGATGTGCCCATCCCCTTCAACAGCGTGGCAAACGGAATTGTGCAGGTGAATGCGGTCATCGGGAAAACCGGGAGAGTCGAAGGTGTCGATGTAGTTCGCGAGCTTGCTTCCGTCACCGAAGTAACAGTCGCAGCGGTGAAGAAATGGGAGTTCACTCCGGGAACTATGGACGGAAAACCCGCGGTGACCCGCATGGCTGTTGCAGTCGTTTTCTGCCCACCAGCAGTGTCCAGCCCCCAAATTGTGCTGCAGCCTCTAGCTTCTCCACCTGGAAAAGGCGCTGCCAACAAACATGCGATCGTCCCCCCCAACGTAATCTCCGCCGAATTCCCGCTAAATCAAACAGTCGTCGGGGGCACGGTGGTTCTCGAAGCCGCCGTTGATCCAGAGGGAGGTCTCGAATACGCGAAAGTCGTGAAAGACTTCCCCGGCCTGGCTGCCGCGGCGTTACGGTCAGTGAACGAAAAATGGAAATTCAGCCCGGCGTCACTGAAGGGCAAGCCGGTAGCCTCGAAGCTTATCATTGCATTTGCCATCCGAGCGCCCATAAGCAACCCAATCTAATACCTGGTCGAGTCGCCGGCCGGCCCCCAGTACCCTTTGTTTGGAATAAGTTATCCGCCTTCCTCATTCGCCGTTGACCCGTGCCGTATTGACGTCCTACCATAGATAATCGGCTGACCCAACCCCGGGAAAGCCGTCTAATATTGCAGGGCGGCTCGGCTTATTCCGCAGCCTCTGGGCCGGCAAAGAGCGTGATCGCGCGACTTTACAAGCCGAACGGTAATGTATTGCTTGTGGCCGCAGTCTGCTTGATATGCGCTCTGGGTTGCGACGACGCCTCGCGCAATACTGTACAGGTCCGTCCAGCGGCGCAAATTGCTCCGGTCCAGACTCCGCGACAGCCTGATCCACAATCCGCCCGGACTCTGGCGCCTCTCCCGTTTCCCGGCAATCGGTCGGCGCTGGTGATGATTGCACCACGGCCGGTATTCAATCTGGACTTGCTTCTTAGCTACGCGCAATGGGAATTCAATGCCGGCCAGCAGGATTATCGCGCCGGGCACCTGGCCAAAGCCCGGCAGGAATTCGATTTGGCCGTCGATTCGTTGCTCGAAAGCGGAGTGGATATTAACGGTGACCCGCGGCTTCAGGCCATGTTCCAGCATATTGTGGAAACGGTGAGTACTGAGGAATTTGCCGCCTTCCGTGAAGGCGACGGCTTCTCCGAACAGAAAGCCGAGCCCGCTCCCATCGATGAAATCCCGGAGATGAGCGTTCCCGCTCCCGGCACCGCCGATCCCAAGCTGGCAGCCAACGCGGAAATTGAGCTGGCTTCCATTCGCCACGATCTCCCTCTCACCGTGAACGAATACGTTCTCACTTATCTCAATTTCTTCCGCACGCCTCGGGGACGCGCCATCGTTGAAAATGGATTGCGCCGCGCCGGACGATACCGCCCCATGATCGAGCGTATTCTGGATGAAGAGGGCCTGCCCAAGGATCTAATTTATCTGGCGCAGGCGGAAAGCGCTTTCCAGCCGACCGCGCTTTCGCGCGCGCGTTGCGTGGGCCTCTGGCAATTCGGGGCCCCGCGCGCCCATGAATACGGCTTGCAGCGCACCTGGTGGGTGGATGAGCGCCAGGACCCCGAAAAATCCACGCGCGCCGCGGCGCATCACTTGCGGGATTTGTACAACGAGTTTGGCGATTGGTATCTGGCCATGGCCGCCTACGACACCGGCCCGGGCAACGTGCAGAAGGCCATCGAGCGCACCGGTTACGCGGATTTCTGGGAACTCTACAAGCGCAATGTCCTCATCAAGGAAACGCGCAACTATGTTCCGATCATTCTGGCGCTTACCTTGGTGGCCAAGGACCCCCAGCGCTACGGCGTTCAGGTCAATCCCGAGCCGTATCAGGAAACCGACAAGGTCAAACCCGGCCAGCCTATTGATTTGCGCTTAGTCGCTGAAACCATTGATGTCGATGTGCAGACGCTTCGCTCGCTCAACCCCGAACTGCTGCGGATGATTACGCCTAACGATACCGGCTACGAACTTCGCCTTCCCGCCGGCACGGCCAACCGCTTTCTTTCGGAGATTGCCGACATTCCTCCTGAGAAGTGGGTGGTCTGGCGCAGGCACCGCGTGGAGGAAGGCGAAACTCTTACCGCCATCGCGCATAGCTTCCGGGTGACCCCGGCCGCCATCGCCGATGCCAATGACCTCGACCTCCATGCACCGCTCGAGCCGGGGCAGAAGCTGATCATCCCGGCCACCGAAAAATCCGAGGTCGCGCTGGGCAAGCTTACCTATTACAAAGTTCACAAGGGCGACACCATCGCCTCGGTGGCCCAGCAATATAGCGTAACCACCGCGGAAATCGCCAAATGGAATCACCTGCCGTCCGGCAAACTGGCGCGTGGGATGCGCCTGCGCGTTTATCCCGGAGGGCTTCCGCAGAAAGAGTCAGCCTCGGCGAAGAGTCCTAAGCCTGCGGCCGTTCCTCCTGCCGTGGTATCCACGGTTACGATTGGCCCTAGTCCAAAGGCCACCGGCGCGATCACGTACAAAGTCCAGCCGGGGGAGACCTTGTGGTCCATCGCGCAGGCCTATCACACCACTGCCCAGGCCCTGCGCGACGCCAATAAATTCCTATTCACCCGGCCGCTCCAAGTGGGAGATCAGTTGACCATTCTTCCCCCTCACCCCTAGAGTGCCCGAACGTCTCGTTAAGCCTTTCATTTACATTATCTTACAGAGCCGGGCCGGCTCTTTCCACGCGTCTGATTTCCACCGGCAGGCATACACTCTTTTCCCTTCGACACACTTGCGCCCTTGACAAAGCCATAAGACTCCGATAATTAAATCCGGCGGGGATTCGCGCTGCCGCGCCTCGCAATCTATCAGGCGCAACCAGGCCGGAGGAAATCATGATGAAAATCCGCATGGATGATGATGCCGAAGACAACGAGCTGCCCCGCTTTGGAGATGACGAAGACGAGGCTGGCGGCGAGGAAATTATCGAAGAAGAAACCGAGGAACTGATCGTCGAGGAACGGCCCGGCTTCCTGGCCACTCCTCCGCCGCCTCCCAAGCCGGCCAAGCCCGCGCGCAAATCCAAACCGGCAAAGAAAGCCAGGAAGAAAGCGAAGCCCCGGAAGAAAGCAGCTCCCAGGAAAAAAGCCAAGAAAACGAAAAAGGCCAAGAAAGCGAAAAAGGCCAAGAAGTCCGCGCGCAAGAGTTCCAAGCGCCGGCGCCGCTAAGTTCTTTTTTTGGTTTTGCCGGATGCCCGGGAGAAATCCCGGGCATCTTTTTGCGGCACCGATCATTTCCAACGGAATTCTCATCCATGAAAACTCAGAACTGTTTTTCCTCGGGATTGCTCCCGGGAGTCATTCCGAGCCGCCAATTCTATTCTTGATTTTTCCAGTCATGTTTCAGGCTGGCGCACTTTTCGCACTGGTGCGCCATTTCTTCTGGAGGGTCCGTCCATCCGTCTAAGCACCACCGGTAAACATTCTTCACTTGCCGCTTTGGCTAACCGCCGATAGCATAGCGTGCCATGCCCAAGGCCGTGGAGCATATTCGACGGATGCGGGGCGGAGCGCAATCGCATTTGATGCGTTGCTCCGACAATTACTACTACGTGGTGAAGTTTCAGAACAACCCACAGCACACCCGCGTCCTGGCCAATGAACTGCTTGGGACCATCTTAGCCAAACACCTCGGCCTGCCTGCGGCGCCCTTCGCCGTGGTTGAGGTGGAAGAGGACCTGATCCGCTTGACCGAAGAGCTGGTGGTTCAAATTGGATTGACGCGCTCGCCCTGCAAACCAGGACTGCAGTTTGGCTCGCGCTATCCCGGCGACCCCGCGGAAACCGCAGCATTCGATTTCCTGCCCGATGATGCTCTGGCCGAAGTTGAAAACCGCCAGGATTTTCTGGGGATGCTGGTGTTCGACAAGTGGACCTGCAACACCAACGGGCGGCAGGCGGTTTTCTTCCGCCAGGCAGGCCGCACCCCTCAACTGACGCCCATGAGGGCATTGATGATTGACAACGGCTTTTGCTTCAATGCCGGGGAATGGAATTTTCCCGATGCGCCCCTGCGCGGCCTTTATGCCCGCCAGCGCGTGTACGACTCCGTCCGCGCGCTGGATTCCTTTGAGCCCTGGCTGGCGCGCCTGGAGCAGCGCATCACCCTGGACGAACTCGACCAGGCCGCCAAGCAGGTTCCGCCGGAATGGTACGACGGCGACCTGGACGCGCTGTATGCCTTGCTGGAGAGGCTTGACCGCCGCCGTGTCCGCGTTCGCGAGCAGATTGAAGAAGCCAGAAAATCTTCCCGGCAGCCATTTTCAAACTGGAAGTGAGCCATGAAGGAAATGCATCCAATGGATAACGAAAACAAAAACGCAAGCGAAAATAACTTGAATCCATTCGCCTACCAGGTCATTCGCTACCTCCCCAATCTGATCCGCGACGAGTGGGTCAACATCGGGATCGTGGTCCACGAACCCGGCGCGGGCCGCTTCCGCGTGCGCCTCATCGAGGAGGAATCGGAGTTCGCGCGCCTGCGCCGCCTGCATCCGGCCGCCGACGAAACCCTGCTGCGCGGCGTCGCGCCGTTCCTGGAAGATTCTCTTTCCTCCCACCGCGGAGATCTGGCGGCTTGGGTTGCAAGACTCGGCCAGAACCTTTCCAACGCCGTGCAGTTCAGCCCCCAAAAGGGTTTGCTGGCGGCGGATCTCGACGCCGAACTCGATCGTTTGTATTCCAGCCATGTGGCCCCTCCGCGCCCCCGCGCCGCAACCGGCGAAACCGCGGGAAGCCGCAGCGACATTCGCTCACGCGCGAATCAGGTCTTCCGCACCACCGGCCTGTGGCCCAAACTCGCTCGTAGCGTCCACGTGGACGAGTTCACCTATAAGGGCGATCCGCTGCGGCTCGATTACTCCTACCGCCGCAACGGAACGCGCGGGTTCATCCATTCTCTGGCGTTGACCCGCGATCCCGCGCAGGCCAAAGTCCTGGCCTACACCGCCGACGCCATCCGCGCCAAAATTGAGAAAGTGGAATTCGTGGCCATCACCGAAATCGAGCCGCGCCCGGAAGAAAACGACCGCCACCGTTTCATTGCCGGGTTGTTCCGGGAAGAAAGAATTGAACTCGTTCCACTTTCGCGCCTGCCGGCCTGGTCGCACCAGATCCGGCCCCAGGTGCATTGAGCATCTGTCTTTTGGAGACGGGCTTTGCGCCCGGAAAGCGAAAATGGCCGGCCCATTTGCAAGGCCGGCCATTCTCAATTCCAATCGAGTATTTCGCCAGGTTTCGGCCCTAGATCAGCGGCTCGCTCCAGTTTTCGAGCACGCTCTTCAGCTTGCCCATGAACTGGTGAGCAATGGCGCCATCCACCACGCGATGGTCATAGCTCAGCGTCAGATAAACCATGGAGCGAATGGCGATGGCATCCTCGATCACCACCGCCCGCTTCTGGATGGTCCCGATCCCCAGGATGGCCACATTTGGCTGGTTGATCACCGGCAGCCCCATCAGCCCGCCAAAAACTCCCGGGTTGGTGATAGCGAAGGTGCTTTCCTGCACCTCTTCGGGCTTGAGCTTTTTGGTCCGCGCGCGTTCCGCCAGGTCGTTCATGGCCCGCTGCAGTCCCAAAAAGTTTTTCTCTTCCGCGTTCCGTATCACCGGCACAATCAACCCGTTCTCCAGCGCCACCGCCACGCCAATATTGATTTCCCGGTGCAGCACCACATTCGTCCCGTCCACCGAGGCATTCACCGTGGGAAACGCTCGCAGCGCTTCCACCGCCGCCCGCAGGAAAAAGGGCATGAAGGTCAGCTTGGCGCCGTAGTTGTTTTCAAACTCGTCTTTGGATTTCGCCCGCGCCGCCGACACCTTGCTCATGTCCGCTTCGTCAATCGAATACACGTGCGGCGACACGTGTTTCGAGGCCACCATGTGCTCGGCAATTTTCTGTCGCATAACCGACATGGGTTGAACTTCGTATTTGCCGAAGTAAATCCTCTCGCGCGGCACGGCGTTTTCCAGGCCCACGTGCGCCGCCGCCCCGGTAACTCCTGTTGCGGATGGTTTGACCGGTGCTGCAGCGGGAGCCGCGGCGCCGCTCGCGCCAGAGGTTGCCCCTGCCGGCTGCACTCGGCCCGCGGCAATGGCCGCCATGATGTCTTTCTTGCTGATCCGCCCTCCCGCGCCGGTCCCCGATCCCGCCAGCGAGTCCAGTTCAATATTGCTCTCTCGCGCCAGCCTGCGCACCAGAGGCGAGCTGTGAACGCGCCGGCCATCCCCCGGTGCCGCCGGCGGCACGCGCGCCGGTGCTGTTGCGGAAGCAGATGCGCTCGCCGCGCTGGCCCTTTCCGTAGCGGGCGCTTTAGTTTCAGGTGCCTGCGGCGCCGGCGATTTCGCTGGTGCCGTTTTCACTTCTTCTTTTTTCGGCGTCGCAGCCGGACTCTGTGCCGGAGTCGCAGCCGCTACGGGCGCCGCAGGCACAGTTGCCGTCGCCGAGGCGCTTCCCGCGGCATCGATCACTCCTACCACGGTCTGGATGGGCACCGTCTTCCCCTCGCCGACCTTGATCTCCTTGAGCACGCCTGCCGCGGGCGCGGGAATCTCCGCGTCCACCTTGTCGGTGGAAATTTCAAAGAGCGGCTCGTCGCGCTCCACCTTGTCGCCGGGCTTCTTAAGCCACTTGGTGATCGTGCCTTCAAAAATGCTTTCGCCCATCTGGGGCATGATGACGTCAACGGCCATGTGTCTCTCCCTTCGAGAAACGAATCTTGTAAGTCCGGTCGAACCAATATCGATGCATCGAAGCCAGAAATCTTGGCGTAATTGGGAACTTCGATCCCGACCCAATCACAGAGTCTATCCCGCACCTAGGACACATGGAAGTTGCTCCCTCATCGATCCATTCCACAATTTCGGTCGGAGGAAATACTTCCAAGCAATAGAAACAGCCGCATTCTCGACTTCCAAGAATCTCAAGCCGGTGTTGGGAAGAATGTCGATGCGCCCGGATATACGCAGGGCCTAACCTTTTTAAGACTCTGTTCAGCACAAAACGGATTCTAATACTGACCGGCCATCCGCTCTTACTCATGACTCCCAACCTCTAATATCGCGCCAACTCCCGCGCAGCCGCCACCACCTTTTCGGCGTTGGGCAGAAAGCGCTCCTCCAGCGGAGGCGAATACGGTACCGGTGTATCGAGCGAGGTAACGCGCAGGATCGGCCCGTCCAAATCTTCAAACGCGGATTCGCAGACCACCGCCGCTATTTCCCCGGCCACCCCGCCCGTGCGCGTATCTTCGTGCACCACCAAAATCTTATTCGTCTTGGCGACGCTGGCCAGAATCGTTTCCTTGTCCAGCGGCATGATCGTGCGCAAGTCGACCACTTCGCACTCGATCCCCTCGCGCGCCAGCGTCTCCGCCGCCTCGAGCGAGGTGTGCAGCGACGCCGCATAACTGATCAAGGTAAGGTCGCGTCCCTCGCGTTTCACTGCCGCCTTCCCCAGCGGCACCAGATATTCCTCCTCCGGCAGATCTTCCTTGATCCGCCGGTACAAGAATTTGTGCTCGAAAAAAAGCACCGGGTTGTTATCGCGGATCGCCGACTTGAGCAACCCCTTCGCGTCATACGCCGTCGCGGGATACACCACCTTCAGTCCGGGCGTGTGCGCGAAATACATTTCCGGGTTCTGCGAATGGAACGGACCGCCGTGGACGCCTCCGCCGGATGGCCCGCGCACCACCATGGGCACCGGAGCGCCCCAGCGGTAATGTGACTTGGCCGCGAAATTCGTGAGCTGGTTGAAGCAGCAGGCGATGAAATCGATGAACTGCATCTCCGCCACTGGCCGCAGTCCCTGGTATGCCATCCCCACCGCCGCGCCGATGATGGCCGTCTCGCTGATGGGCGTATCAATGATGCGCTCCCATCCGAACCGCTCCAGCAGCCCGGCGGTCACTTTGAACGCGCCGCCATACACGCCGATGTCTTCGCCAATCATCAACACGGCGGGATCGCGGTCCATCTCTTCAATCAGCGCCTGCCGGATGGCTTCCAGAAAAGTGGTCTGGTTCTTTTCACCCGCCGAGCCGTTCCCCTTCGCCGGGGCGCCTGTGCTTTTCGCCATGGTCAGACCCGCACCTTTCGCGCCGAGGTCTTCTTGCCGCTCACTTTCGTTTTTTGCGCGCTCTTGGGCGAATGTTTCTTCGCCGCCGGCGGCCGTGACCCGTTCCCTTGCGCCGCCCGTTCCTCCGCGGCTGCCACCACCCGGGCCTCTCCGCTGGCCATTGCGCCCGCATTCACCATCTTCCAAACCGGCTCCACGCTCGACTTCGGCGGCATCACCTCTTCCTTGGGCCGCTTCCATTGCGCTTCAATCGTGTGGCACCCGTCACAGTACACGCCCTGCGTTGCCAATTCCGGAGGAGGAAACGGTGCGCTCTCGGCAATCGCCAAGTCTTCGGTTAATTCGCGGTCAATCCGCGCCTCAATTTCCGTGCGCGTTTTTGCGTCCCACAATTTATTTTCATCCAGATATTTTAAATAGAGCTCCAGCGGATCGCGTTTCTTCCAATACTCGAACATTTCCCTGGGCACATATTCCGCCGGATCGTGCTGCGCGTGCCCCCGCATGCGCATGGTCTTCGATTCGATAATCACCGGCCCTTCGCCCGCGCGGCACTGCTCCACGGCCTTGCGCGTAGTCTCGTACACCGCGACCACGTCGTTTCCTTCCACAATATAGCTCGCAATTCCATAGGCCTTGGCGCGATCGGCCAAATCCCGCAATGGCACCTGCCGGCTCACCGGAGTCGAGTAGGCCCACTGGTTATTCTCGATGACCAATACAAATGGAGCCTTTTGCACCGCCGCAAGATTCATTCCCTCATGAAACGCGCCGGTGGAAGTTCCTCCGTCGCCAATCCAGGTCATGGCCACAATCTTCTGCCCCAAATATTTCCCGGCCATGGCCACTCCGGTCATCACCGGAATTAAATCGCCAAGCATCGAGATCGGAGACACCACGTGCCGCACTTTCAAATCGCCGAAGTGGCTGGTGCCGTCTTTCCCCAGCGTGGGCGAGGTGTACCGCGCCATGTACTGCGTCAAAATGTCGCGAGGCGGATACCCGCGCACTAGAAGGGCGCCCACGTTGCGGATCATGGGCGCAATCCAGTCGCCCGGCCCCAACGCATACGCCGTGCCCACCGAGGTCGCTTCCTGTCCCAGGCTGCCGTAAAGCCCGCCGACGACCTTGTTCTGCTTGAATAAATTCACCAGCCGGTCTTCCAGCGACCGGTTGAGCCTCATGTAGTAGTACAGCTCTTGGAATTGTTTTCGTGTCAGCGAACTTTCCATGCGTTCCTTGTCGCCGGCGCTCCGGCCAGTCTTCTGCTTGTCTTACTGCTCAGTCCCGGATGTCGCCGTTCAGTTTAACTCAATCCCCCCAAGTCTCCGTGCAACCTCTGCGTCCTCTGTGCCTCCGCGGTGAAGCCTGTGGCTTTCATTTTGTTCTTACGCAGAAACCGCCACTTCCACCGCCGCAAGCATCTCTTCCAACTCCGAAATCTCCATCCTCCGCATTCCGCGCCCGAAACATCCCCCCAAATGCCGCGCCATCTGCTCCTTCACGCGCTTCATCTCCACCCGCTGCCCCAGCAATTTCTCCAACGACGTTGCCCGCTTACCCGCGATCCCACACGGCACAATCAAATCGAAGTACTGCAAGTCGGTGGTCACGTTATACGCCAGCCCGTGCGATGTCACCCAGCGGCTGATGTGCACCCCAATCGCGCCCAGCTTTTCTTCCGACCGAGCGCCATCCGGCCCGGCCACGCCCACCCATACACCTGTGCGTCCCTCGCGCCGTTCAGCCGCGATCCCATATTCCGCCGACACGCGGATCATGGCCTCTTCCAACTGCCGCACGTACCAGCCAATATCGCGCCGAATTTCGCCCAAATTCAGAATCGGATAGGCCACCAGTTGGCCCGGCCCGTGATAGGTAATGTCTCCGCCGCGGTTGGTAGCGTAAAACGCAACGCCCCTCTGCCGCAGCAGCAGCTCCGACGCCAGCAAATGCTCGCTCTTTCCATTGCGTCCCAGCGTGATCACGTGGGGATGCTCACACTGCAACAGTACGTCGGGTACCAGCGCCAGTTTGCGCGCAGCCACAACGCGCCGTTGCAGCGCCCACGCCGCCTCGTATCCAATCAGCCCCAGATCAACTAGTGCGCACTCTTGCATGTCACCCGTTCTCGGACTGCATCTAGCGTCCGGCAATGCTTACATATTGATCTGCCAACCGCGCACGGCCGCAAACGCATCGCCCAATCCTTCCCACACCGTCGGATGCGCATGCACCATGGCCATCATGTCGTCCACGGTAGCCTCCAGCTGCAGCGCCGTCACCGCTTCCCCCAGAATTTCCGTGGCCAGCGGCCCGATGATGTGCACCCCCAAAATCTCTCCATATTTTTCCTCGGCCACCACCTTAATAAATCCGTCGTGCTGCCCCAAAATCGTAGCCTTGCTGTTCCCGATAAACGGGAATTTCCCAATCTTCACGCTGTAACCTGCCTCCCGCGCCGCCTTTTCCGTCAGACCCACCGACCCAATCTGCGGCTCGCAATAGGTAGCGCCCGGAATCCGCGTGCGGTCCAGCGGTGGCATGGAAAGCTTGCCGGAAATTTTCGCCAATGCCGTGATTCCCTCCATCGAGGCCGCGTGCGCCAGTTGCGGCATCCCCGCGACAATGTCCCCGATGGCATACAGCCCGGGCTCATCCGTCTCCATGTACGGACCCACGTGAACAAATCCCCGCTCGACTCTTGCCTTCGTTTTCTCCAACCCCACGTTCTCCGTCTTCGGCGCGCGCCCCACCGCGATCAATATTTTTTCCGCCGTAATTTTCTGCGTCTTCCCCTCTGAATCGGTGTAGGTCACCGTCGCGCCCTTGGCGTCGGTCGCCACTCCCTGCACCTTCGCTCCCGTCTGAATCTGTATTCCTTTTTTCCGGAAGGCTTTGTCCAGTGCCGCCGAAATCTCTTCGTCTTCCACCGGCACAACCCGGGGCAGCATTTCCAGAATTGTCACTTCCGTCCCAAACGCGCGAAACATGGACGCGAATTCCACTCCCACCGCCCCCGCCCCCACCACCACCAACGATTTCGGCACCGCCGGCAATTCCAGAATTTCGATGTTGCTCAAAATCGTTTTGCCGTCGATATTCACGCCGGGCAGCGACCGCGCCGTCGAGCCGGTCGCCAACATGATGTTTTTCGCGGTAATTTCCGTGGTCTTGCCGTCTTTCTCCACCGACACGCGCCCCGGCCCCGCGATCCGTCCCCAGCCCGTCACGGAATCCACTTTGTTTTTCTTGAATAGAAACTCGATGCCCTTGGCATGCTTGTTCACAATCCGGGTCTTGCGCGCCAGCACCGCTTTCCAATCCAGCTTGAAATCCTTCACCTCAATCCCAAAATCGCTGGCATGTTGCAGTTCGTCCAAAATATCGGCGGTGTGCAGCAGCACCTTGGTGGGGATGCATCCGACGTGCAGACAGGTCCCGCCCAGGTAACCATCTTTCTCAATCACCACCGTCTTCAAACCCCATTCCCCTGCGCGGATCGCCGTCACATACCCGCCGGGCCCGCTCCCAATAATCGCCAGGTCGTACTTGCTGGATTCAGTATTCGCCAAGCCACCCTCCCGTAAATCCTAGCCGCGCGGGCATTTCCGGCGGCATCGCACAACTATCTCTACAACATTGGATTGTTTCCGAGCGGTAAAAGAATCCACAATTCTAACAGCCGCTCCCAACCGCAGCAAGCAATCAGCGCTGTGGGTAGCACGGCCTTCAGAATAGTTCGCCTGCAACTCAGGGCACATTGGCCCGCACTGCGGGCCCGTGGTCCTGGAGCTTTCCCGGGGAATTGCCTCCACTTGAAATTGTCGCGGAGGTAGTTCAGTCTCATGCACTGCCCACCACCATGCTTTTCCTCGAAACACCTCGCCTCCTCTTCCGCTCTCACCAAATTGAAGACGAAGACGCTTTCATCGCCATGCACACCGACCCCGAAGTTCGCCGCTACGCGGGCGGAAGAGCATGGTCCGTTTACGAAGCCGTGAAACGCTTCCGAAGTGGATATCTCGGAAATCCCGCTGAGACTTACGGATTGTGGGCAACCGTCTTTAAGGAGGATGGGAAATACATTGGATGCTGTGGCCTCAGCGCACCCGGGAATGACCAAAGGAAATATCTCGCTTACTACATTGCGCGCCCCTATTGGGGACGCGGCCTCGCCTCAGAAGCCTCCCAAGCCTTCCTCGAATTGGGATTCAATCGGCTTCAGCTTCCCAGCATTTTCGCCGACGTGGAAAAAGGCCACGCCATCTCTGAACATATTCTCCAAAAGTGTGGATTTCAATTCGTGAGCGAGGAAGTAATCCCAGGCCGCGGCCGAATCATTTCCCTTTACGAGCTACTGCAATCCGAGTGGAGAGCTCATAAGTCTTGAATTGGGCCCAGGTCGGGTAAGTTATCCGTAGTTGCAGCAATGCATGAATATATACTATATAAGTTATATACGCGTATATTAACAAGGTTGAACGCTAAAGAACGAATGGACTCCGGGCCGGTGAACGCCTGCCTCTCTCAACCCGTTCAGAGCGGATCATAGTTTTCCTGTGCCCTGCAAATTGTTTCCAATCGCGCAATGAATTTTCATTAGTATTGCTTGACACCTCCGGAGATGGTTGCTAGTTTTGTTTCCCCACCCTTCGGGTAAGAGGGATTGTTTTTCGCGGTACTAGTCCCGAACAAGAACTTCAATCAAATTTGACGGATTTGCAGGGGGTAAGTTTTGTCGTCTTCGGAAACTCCGCATACAATCTTGCTCGCTGATGACAACCAGGAAGTGCGCGAAGCGCTGGAATTCATGCTGCGCGCGCAGGGCTACCGGGTCATCTGCGCCGAGGACGGCGACCGCGCTCTCGAAGCGCTGGCGGTTCATTCCGTAGACCTAGTACTGATGGACGTGCTCATGCCCGGGCGCAACGGCTTCGCCGTCTGTCGGGAAATCAAGTCGCGCGCTGAAACACGCCTGGTTCCTGTGGTGCTCATCACCGGACTGGTCGATCCGGAAAGCCGCGTCGAGGGCATCGAATGCGGCGCGGACGACTTCATCCATAAGCCGCTGCGCCGCGAAGAGCTGATGGCCCGCGTGCGCTCGCTGCTTAAACTGAAGCGCTTCACCGATGAGCTGGAGAGCGCCGAAACTGTGCTCTTCATGCTGGCGCGCAGCATCGAGGCCAAGGATCCCTACACCGAAGGTCACTGCGACCGCCTGTCGCGATATTCCGCCGCGCTTGCGGCGCAATTGGGATTGCCCGAAGACCAGCGCGTGGCGCTGCGCCGCGCGGGCATCGTCCACGACATCGGCAAGGTCGCCGTCCCGGAACAAATCCTGCTGAAGGCCGGCCCGCTCGACGAGCAGGAACGTAAAGTAATGGAAACGCATCCGGTGGTGGGCGAACGCATCTGCGCGCCGCTGAAATCCTTCCGCATGGTGCTGCCAATTATTCGCCACCATCACGAGCACCGCGACGGAACCGGATATCCCGATCATTTGGGTGGCGACGAAATCCCCCTCACTGCGCGCATCCTGCAAGTGGTGGATGTGTTTGACGCGCTCACCACGCAGCGGCCCTATCGCGTGGCGCTTTCACACCAGGAAGCCTTTGCAATTTTGCGCGAGGAGTGCAAACGCGGATGGTGGGACCGTCAACTGGTCAACGAGCTCCAAAATCTGCTGCAAGTTGCGCCGGGCCTGCGTGAAATGACCCTGGCCGAAGAAGAGTTGTTGAAGTAGTTTCCCCGATTTATTCCCTGGAACAGATTTACTGCGCGCGCTGTATGTAACGAGCTTCCGTAGTATCCACCTTGATTTTGTCGCCGTTGTTGATGAACGGCGGCACGTTGATGGTCAGCCCGGTCTCCAGTTTCGCGGGCTTCATCACCGCGCTGGCGGTGGCTTTTTGCAGAGTGGGTTCGGTCTCGATCACTTGCAGGTCAACCGTGTCGGGCAACGCGACACCAATGGGCTTGCCCTCGTAAAACTCGATCTCCACGTTCATGTCGCCCTTCAAATAATATGCCGCATCTCCGACGATTTCAGGCGTCAGCGAAATCTGCTCGTAATTTTCCGTGTTCATAAAGTGGAAGCCGCCCGAGTCGGTGTACAAGTACTGGTGCTCGATCTCGTCCACTACGGCGCGTTCCAGAAATTCTTCCGCGCGGAACCGGTAGTCAATAATATTTCCGGTGCGCAGGTTGCGCATTTTGGTCTGCATGGAGCCGCGCTTGTTGCCCGGCGTGCGGTGGTCCACGCTGAAAACGGTGTACAGTTCGCCGTCGTGCACGACGATCATTCCCGGGCGCAGTTGAGTCGCCTTTACCATGTTCGCTGGCTCCTGATTCTCTCTTTCGGGGTCAAACGGCAGGCAATGAAGCCGGCTGTTTTGCCGTTGGGCCACCGCGGGGAGCGGCGCGCAACGTGAATCTCCATTATAGCGGCGCTTCGCGGGCCCGGTCAACGCGGCTTTGTGAGCGCGCGTAGCTCGCTTCTTTTGAGTCGGCCAAAGAACGGCCGTCCGCGACCGTACAGGCTTCTTTCCTTCGACACGTACAAGATGTCGAAGAACTTGTTCAGGTAGTCGTGGTCAAGTGTTTGGTCGACTTTTCCGCGTTCGTCGACCAACCAAATACAGTCCAGTCCATCCATCTTGCTGTAATAGCCGATCCTGAACACCCGACCCACTTCGTCAGCCCAAGGATTTCCCTTTGCCTTTCGTATGGAAACAACTCAGCAGGGTGGGATTGGCACCTTGAAAGGAAACTTCCCCTTCGGTTTCTTCGTGAATGGAAGTCGCAGTTTCCTCCTCATGGACTTACTGTTTTCCTTGGGACATAAGCTTTTCGATTTCGGCGGCGCTGCGCGGCAGCCGTTCGGTCAGCAACTTGTAGCCTGTTTCGGTGATCAGCACGTCGTCTTCGATGCGCACTCCGATTTTTTCATCCGGGATGTAAATACCCGGCTCGATGGTGATCACCATTCCGGGTTCGAGCGTTCTGCCGGGATCGCCCGCGTCGTGCACGTCGAGTCCGAGATGGTGGCCCAGCCCGTGAATGAAATATTTTCCGAGCGGCGCGCCGTGCAGATCCTTGCCGTGGGCGTCCATATATTCGCGGGCGATTTGTTGCAGGCCGCCCGCGCCGCCAAAATGCGCGCCGGGCTTGACAGCGGCAAGAGCCGCCTGTTGCGCGCCGTAAACGACATCGTAAATCTCGCGATGCCGTGCTGTGAATTTGCCGTTGGCGGGAAGCGTGCGGGTGATGTCCGCGGTGTAGCCGGAAAATTGTCCGCCGACATCGAGAACGACGATGTCACCATCTTCGATGCGCGCGCCGACCTTGTCGTAATGCAGCACGGTGGAATTAAACCCCGCGCCGACGATGGGCGCATATGCTTCGGTTTCGCATCCGCCCGCTTGATGGATTTCCAGCATTCGCGCGGCGACCTGATATTCCATCAGGCCGGGAGCCATCATTTTCATCGCGGCCAGATGCGCGTCCACGGAAAGCTCGATGGCGCGCGTGAGTAGGGCGATTTCGGTTTGCGATTTGATCTGGCGTAGCGCGCCGATCTTCGGCGCAATTTGTGCGAGCTTTGCATCAGGATCGTTCTTCGCCAGCCAGTCCACCCAATTTTGCAAATGCGGATAACCGGCATCGTTGCGGCCGGGCAACAGCGTGTAAAGCGTGGAATAGTTCTTGGCCAGAGTTTTCAAGTCCGCAACGAGCGCTGAGAATTGGCGAATATCAGCGAATCCGGTCTTTTCGTGTACGCCGGGATCGTCGGGACCGATGCGCGGGCCGTTCCATCGCTCGAGGGCGGGGTTGCGCGGAGGAAGATAGAAAACTTCATTGGAACCAGTCCCACCTTTTGCCGTTGCGCCGTTCGGGATGATCAGCAGCGCCGCGCCTTCTTCGTTGTGTCCCGTCAAATAATAAAAATTGGTTTCCTGGTTGAAGACGTAGGCTTCGCTGGCGCTCTCGCGTCCGGTGTAGCCGAAAATGACGACAGGCGCGTCCACCTGCGCGCGTAGCCGTTCGCGCCGCGCGGCGTATTCGGAGTTGGGCTCGCGCTGCCGTAGCTGCGCGCGAGCCGGCGTGGCCAGGGCGACAAATATCGTGATTGCCGCGAGTGCGGTTATTGTTCGGCTTTGTGAGCGATATGGATTCAATGTTCACCTCTGGTCGAATCGCCGGATGATATCCTACCCAAATTGGGAAACCCAAAAGTTTGTTTGCTGGGTTGAAGGCACCGACGAATCAAAGTCTACGTCCCCAATTGGGACTCTAGCCTTGCTATCCTGAGTTTGTTTACTTACTTGCAATCTCCCCCCGCCCTCGCCCCATTTCTGTAAGTATTGGAGATGCAGAGGTTACGGGCGCGACGGCCATGTTTTCGGCAATGATCGACGTTGTGGGGTACCCCCTCCCCTATACTTTTTGTATGAATATCATTTCATGGGGCTTACGGGTGCGCATCGTCCAATGAATATCATTCAAAAGGATTTATGGGCATTCTCAAGTAGTCTCCTCATTTCATTCGAGTTCCTTACAATTCCAAGCGGTAATAAGAAGCTTCACAGGACACTGCGGAACTGATCGACGCGGGTCGAACTGGGGGCTAGCCTTCAATTCAAGTTAGCAATTAGGGTAATTGCCGTCAAGAGAAATTTTCGGAAACTTGAAAAAATATATCTGGGGGATGGGGGATTTTGTTACGTGTTTTGATTCGAATGGTGATGTTCTCGGCATTCCTTAATTCACGGCGAACCGTTGAGGGCTATTCACATTTCAACGCTGTAATGGGATCTATTTGCATTGCGCGGCGCGCAGGAATGTAACAGGCGAATAGAGAAACAACGGTGAGTAATACAGACACGCCCGCAAAAGTGAACGCATCGCTCGCACTGACTCCCACCAAGAGGTGGGACATCGTTCGAGTGAGCCCCCACGCTGCGGACATGCCTGCGAGAACGCCGATGGCCACCAGCTTGAATCCGCGTGCGAAAATAAGACGGAAAATATTTTGCGGACTCGCGCCGAGCGATACCCGGACTCCAATCTCATGGATTCGCTGGCTCACAGAGAATGAAACGACGCCATAGACACCAACTACTGCCAGGATCAAGCCGATCACCCCCATGAGAGAAGCCAGAGATGCGATGAGCCGGAATGTGAAAAACCCAGTGCCTCCTGAAAGAGATTCCTTCATCGTCTGAACATTCAAAATTGGCACCTCACTAGCAAATGAATTGATCTGTTGTTGAACCTGTAAGACAAGCGATTCTGGTGGGACGGTCGAGCGAATCTGTAAAACTTGACGTGTGACGTAATTCTGTTTCAGCGGAACATAGAAATATGGCTGAGGGTCTTCGTTGACGGTCGTGTATTTGCCATCTTGCGTCACGCCCACGACTGTGAGGAACGGGCCCGATAAGCTTTGCATGCTGAATCGTTTGCCTATTGGACCTGCGTTTGGCCAGAATTTCCGCGCCATGGTCTGATTCACAATCGCAACCATGGGAGATGTCACGTCGTCGGAATCTGTGAAGGCACGACCGCGCAGCAATGGGACCCTCATCGTCTCGAAATAACTGGCCTCCACGTGATTCAGCAAAACCGGAGGAACTTGCTGGTCCGCGATTGGGGACCATCCTTCGATGTGAACCTGGGATTTGCTCGGGAAATACCCTATGGGAATGCTAGAAGCCAGACTGATTGACTGAACCCCAGGTAAAGCGCGAATTCGTGTTTCCAGTTCGCGGTAGAAATTCACCGACCGAGCCTGGTCGTATCCAGGGTCATGAGTATCCGTAATTACATTCAGGACGTTGTTGGGATCGAAACCCAAATAGATTCCTTGAGCTCGACCGAGGCTGCGAACGAAAAGACCTGCGACGATTAGGAGCATCACTGAAAAAGCGACTTGGGCGACGACGAGGTCGCCGTAAACTCGCTGGCGCGTCTTTCCTTGGGAGCCACCCCTTGCGCCGTCATGGAGAACTCTGTTCACATCGGCGCGGGAGGCACGCAATGCCGGAGATAAACTTGAAGAAAGCCCCGCGAATGCAGCGGCAACGATGGCACACGTATAGACACGCCAATCGAAGCTGAAGTCGAAGCGTATTGAAAGATTCGGCACATGAATTAGCCGGGCCAGGCTGGTTGCCAATAGAGCCAAACAGATTCCCACCAAGGCGCCGAGAATCGCCAGAAGAAGGCCTTCAGCGAGCATGTGACGCACGAGGCGAAATCGGCTCGCCCCCAGGGCCGCGCGGACCGCCATTTCCCCCTGCCGGGCGGATGCGCGTGTGAAAAGAATATTCATAACATTCGTACAGGCAATCAGCAGGACTAGCCCGGCGAAGACTAGAAAGAGGCTTCCGATCAGGAGGAAGCCATTGTTTGCATATGGCTGAGGGCGAGCGAGTTTCTCAGGAACGATCCTGACTGTGAATCCGTTGTCCGTTGCAGGGTACTCATTTGATAGGCGGCCGCTTACAACGGTCATTGGATCCTGAACATCTGTGATCGTCGCTCCTGGCTTCAGTCTTCCGAACGCCAGTATTTGCCTCGAGTTGCGATCCACTTGATATCGAGGCCTCGATTCCATTGCAGGAATTGCGCCCAGAGGCAAATAACCATCCATCTCAAAAACTGAGTACATACCACCGAATTCTTTGGGCACTACGCCGACAATCGTCGCCACCCTACCATTCACGCGAACACGTTTGCCCAACACGCCAGGGTCGCTCCCAAATCGTCTTTGCCAATACGAGTGGCCCAAAACAAGAACTGGCTCTTCGCCGAAAGTCTCCGCTTCGTGAGGGAGGATCAGGCGACCGAGTACAGGTTTCACGCCAAGAGCCGGGAAATAATTCCCTGTTACGAAGGAAACGCCGATCTGTTCGGCACGTTCATCCACACTGAGATCCACAAGATCCATCGCGCTGCCAAACAAGTCGATTACCCTGGTGGATTGATCTCGAAAATCACTGAATTCGGGGTAGGAAAAGCCGGAGGAACCTATGGGAGCATCCCGCTGTTGAATCGCAACGGCTACAATTTGGTCAGGGTCGTGAACGGGGAGCGGGCGAAACAGAACTGCATTGACCATGCTGAAGATTGCGGTGTTGGCTCCAATTCCCAGGGCGAGGGTAAGTACCACGATGGCGGTGAAGCTCGGATTCTTCGCAAGCGTGCGCGCAGCGAATCGGACATCAAGCCAGAATGATCCCATTGGCACCTCTTAGCAGATTATTATCTCAACAACGGTTTGCGATGGAGACGCCGCGTTTGCGAACGGTTCTTAGTGGTCAAGAGTTGGTTCTGAATTCAAGCGGAGTGAAAATATTGGGACGTGTCCATATCTCCCAACTGGCAAGAACGCACAGTCAGGATTGCCTGTGCTACTGAAATCAAAGATGCCAGCAGGGACGCCCTTCGGCTTGGCTCCCTTCGGCTTCGCTCAGAGCAGGCAGGACAACCCGGCGCTACGAAGCATTTAAGTCGTGGCGCGGGGATTTCAGTCTTGGCGGAGCGCGTCATTCATGACGCAAAGCTATGACCGGGTCGACGCGGATGGCGCGACGGGCGGGGATCATGCAGCCGAGGACGCCTGCCAAAGTGAGGATGAACGCGACGGAAGCGAACGTCACCGGGTCGGTGGGAGAGATGCCGACCAAGAGCGTGCTGAGGATGCGAGTGACTCCGAAAGCGGCGACGAGTCCGAAGACCAACCCCGCGACGAGCTGGCGCATGCCTTGCATAAAAATCAGGCGCAGGACTCTTAGGCCCGATGCGCCCAAGGCCATGCGAATGCCGATCTCCTGAGTCCGCTGGCTGACGGAGTGCGCGATGACGGCATAGAGTCCGACCGAAGCGAGCAGCAAGGCGATGGCTGCAAAGATCCCGAACATGGTGCCGAAGACCCGCCAGGGCCAGTTGCGCTGCGCGAGGAAATCTTCCATCGTACGCAAATTGAACACAGGCAAATCCGCGTCGAGGAATTTCACTTCGCGGCGGAAGGCGTCACCGAGCGTGGCGGGCGGAACACGAGTGCGCGCCACCACGTTCATGCCGCGCATGGGCTGCTGGCGGTAGGGCAAATAGATGATGGGGTCACGCTGGCCCTTGCCCAGATCGTTCTGGATGATGTCGGGAATTTCGCCGACCACGGTGAGCCAGGCCTGAGGCGAAGCGGGGGTGCCGTTTTTCGCGCCAACCGGCGTGGTCACCAGCCGCAGGCGCTTGCCGAGAGGGTCCTGATTAGACCAGAACATTTCCGCGAAACTTTTGTTCACAATGACCACCGGGAATCCGCTGACGCCGTCTGCTTCGGTGAAAGTGCGGCCGAAAAGCGGACGAACTTTCACCACGTCGAAATAGCCCGGGCTGATGACGATGGCATCGGTTTCCGGGCGCTTGCGCTCGTCCACGGGCGGCTTGCCTTCGAGTTCGTAGGGCCAACGAATGGAGCCCCCGGCGGGCATGTTGGTCGTGATGGCCGCGACCTCCACTCCGGGTAGCGCGGCGATGCGCTCCTGCAGGCGCTGGAAGAAAGTGATCTGTTCGGCGGGCGTGGGGTATTTGGTGTCGCGCAGCAGCATGCGCATGGTGAGGACGTTATCGGCCTGCACGCCGACGGGGGCGTTGTACATTTTCAAGAAACTGCGGATCATCAAGCCGGCGCCGGCCAAAAGCACAACCGCCAGCGCCATTTCGGTGACGACCAGCAGCGCGGAAAGGAATTTTCCGCGCATGATGCTCGAGCCGTGGCCGCCGTCCTTGAGCGCGGCGTTGATGTCGAGCCTGGAAAGGCGGAGCGCGGGCGCCAGTCCGAAAAGAATTCCGGTGCCGAGGGTGACCGCGGCGACGTAGAGAATTACGCGATAGTCCACCGTGAATTGAATGAACGCGGGCTTGCCATTGGGGATCACCGCCGCGTCAAATGTACGAATTCCCCAGATTGCGGCCAGCCAACCCAGCACGCCTCCGCCGATGCTGAGAATGACGCTTTCGACCAAGAGTTGGCGGATGACGCGCCAGCGGCTGGCACCCAGCGCGGAGCGAATGGAGATTTCACGCGAGCGGCCGACGGCGCGGCCGAGCAGCAAGTTGGCGACATTAGCGCAGGCGATGAGGAGGACGAATCCCACGGCGCCGAGCATGGCCAGGAAAACGACTCTGATGGGACCGCCGTTGGCGTAATCGTTGAAGTTCTGGACGCGGACGTCCCAATCTTTGTTCGAGGCGGGATAAGCGGCCGCCAGCCGCCCCACGATGGTTTCCATTTCCGCGCGGGCGGAAGAAATGTTTGCGCCGGGGGCCAGCCGTCCGGCCAGAGTGGTATCGCGAGACTCGCGCTTTTGATAATCATCCGTGGGAATAAGAGGAATCCACACGTCGCCTTCGCTGGGGAACATGAAGCCGCGCGGCATCACTCCGACGATCACTGTGGGAAGTTCGTTGATGCGGATAGTTTGGCCGATCGCGGCCGGGCTTTTGGCGTAGCGGTTTTCCCACAGGCCATAGGAGATGATGGCCACGGGCGCGGCGCCGATGCGCTCATCATCGGAAATGAAATCACGGCCGACGAAGGGGGCTTGGCCAATGACACCGAAAGTGTTGGCCGTGAGTCGATTGCCTCTGTAGCGCTGTGCGTTGCCAAAGGTGTCGCTGACATCGGCGTTCAGACCTGAAAATGCGACTATGCCATCGAAATTTTTCGATTGCGCACGGTAGTCAAGATAATCGGGATAGGAGATGCCGTCCTCGTCGCCGTTGGTGCGATTGATGCTGGAGATGTAAAGGATGCGGTCGCTGTTCGCGAACGGAAGATTTTTGTAAAGCACCGCATTGGCCAGCGTGAACACCGTGGCATTGGCCCCGATGCCCAACGAGAGCGTGAGTACGGCCACGGCAGTGAAACCGGGATTGTGGCCCAACGTGCGGAAAGCGAACTTGATGTCCTGCCAGAGTGTGTACATGGGCACGACCCCTTGCGACTGATGAATAGGAATACGCCGATTAGAGGGAAAAAGTTCCCTAAAAGAGAATGGATAAACCGAAGTGCCTCGGCGCAGAGGCGCTGAGAACGCAGACAAGGGCATCGAGGAAATCTTCAGAGAAGGCCGAGCCTAAGACTCGGCACTCCAAAGAGAAACAGCGCGCGCGGAGAAATTAGGTGGTGCGCGGGTTAGGCTTATCCAGGTTGATGTTCAGTTCTTTGACGGCTTTTTGGACGAGCTCGGGTTTGACCTTTCCTTCATGCATCAACTCAACCAGGGTGGCGTAGGCGATGAAGCGGGCGTCCACCTCAAAGAAATCGCGGAGCGAGGCGCGGCTTTCGCTGCGGCCGAATCCGTCAGTGCCCAGCGAGACGAAGCGGCGCGGGGTCCACTTGCCGATCATGTTGGGGAGCGCCTTCAAATAATCGGAGGCGGCAATGAGCGGGCCTTCGGTGTTGACCAGGGATTGCGTGACGTAAGGGATGCGCGGAGTTTCCCCGGGATGGAGCATGTTCCAGCGGTCGGTGTCGAGGCCGTCGTTGTAAAGCTGCTTGTAACTGGTGACGCTCCAGACATCCGCAGCGACGCCGAATTGCGAATCGAGAATTTCCTGGGCGCGAAGCGCTTCCAGAAGGATCGCTCCGCTGCCGAAGAGTTGCGCGCGGAGTTTTGATTTTTTGTTTTCCGATGGACGCAGAAGATACATGCCTTTGAGAATTCCCTCACGCGAACCTTCGGGCATTGCCGGCATGGCGTAGGGTTCATTCATCACGGTGATGTAGTAGAAGATGCTTTCGCCTTCCTTGTACATGCGGCGGATCCCGTCTTGAATGATGACCGCGACTTCATAGGCGAATGCCGGGTCGTAGGCCAGAAGATTTGGGACCGGCAGAGCCAACACATGGCTGTTGCCGTCCTGATGCTGCAGACCTTCGCCGGCAAGAGTGGTGCGGCCGGAAGTGCCACCGAGAAGAAATCCCCGGCAACGGCTGTCGGCGGCAGCCCAGATGAGATCGGCGATGCGTTGAAATCCGAACATGGAATAAAAAATGAAGAAGGGGATCATGTTGATGCCGAGGTTGGCATAGGCCGTGCCCGCGGCGATGAAGGACGAAACCGAGCCGGCCTCGGTGATGCCCTCTTCGAGAATTTGGCCGTCCTTGGCCTCCTTGTAATAGAGGAGCGTGTGGACGTCGACGGGATCGTAGAGCTGGCCTTTGTGGGAATAGATTCCGACCTGGCGAAAGAGGGATTCCATGCCGAAGGTGCGGGCTTCGTCCGGAACAATGGGGACGACCAGCTTGCCGATTTCGGGGTCGCGCATCATTTTGTTGAGCATGCGGACGAAGACCATGGTGGTGGAAACTTCGCGGCCCTCGCTGCCTTCGGCGAATTCCTTGAAAAGCTCCTCGTGGTCGGCGACGAGCGGCTTGGCGCGGACGGCGCGCTTGGGGACGTAACCGCCGAGTTCAGCGCGGCGGGCCTTGAGATACTGAACTTCAGGGCTGTCGTCGGGCGGGCGGTAGAAAGGAGTTTCAGCGACGTCGTCATCGTTAAGCGGGATGCCGAAGCGGGAGCGGAATTCGCGTAGCTCGTCTTCGTTCAATTTTTTCTGCTGATGAGAAATGTTGCGGCCTTCGCCGGCTTCGCCCAGACCGTAGCCCTTGATGGTGCGGGCGAGAATTACGGTGGGCGACCCCCGGTGATCCACGGCGGCTTTGTAGGCGGCGTAAACTTTTTTCGGATCATGGCCGCCAAGGCGCATGCGGCGGAGCGAGTCATCGGACATGCCTTCAATCATTTTCAGCAGAGCCGGGTCGCTGCCGAAAAAGTGCTCGCGGATGTAGGCGCCGGATTCAACGACGAGTTTTTGCGCCTCGCCATCGAGCATTTCGCCCATGCGGCGAACGAGAGTGCCGTCGGTATCCTGCTCGAAAAGAGGATCCCAGTCGCTTCCCCACATGACTTTGATAACGTTCCAGCCCGCGCCGCGGAAAGCTGCTTCGAGTTCCTGAATGATCTGACCATTGCCACGGACGGGACCGTCAAGGCGCTGTAAATTGCAGTTCACGACGAAAATTAAGTTGTCGAGCTTTTCGCGCGAGGCCAGGGTGATGGCGCCGAGGCTTTCCGGCTCGTCAGTTTCACCGTCGCCGATGAAAGCCCAGACCTTAGAATCCGTGACCGGTTTGATGCCGCGATCTTCCAGGTAGCGGCTGAACCGAGCCTGATAGATGGCCATGATGGGGCCGAGTCCCATGGACACGGTGGGAAATTCCCAGAGATCGGGCATCAACCAGGGGTGAGGATAAGAAGAAAGCCCACCGCCGGGCTTCAGTTCACGGCGAAAATTCTCAAGTTGCGCGGCGGACAAGCGGCCTTCGAGGAAAGCTCGGGCATATACGCCGGGAGAAGCGTGTCCCTGGAAATATACCGAGTCGCCTTCAAAATCCTCGGTGCGCGCGCGGAAAAAATGATTGAAGCCAATCTCGAAGAGGGTAGCCTGGGAAGCGTAGGTGGAGATGTGGCCGCCGATGCCATGTTCAACGCGGTTGGCGCGAACGACCATGGCCAACGCGTTCCAGCGGACCAGGCTCTTGATGCGGCGCTCCATTTCCTGATCACCTGGGAAGAAAGGCTGCTGGTGGACGGGGATGGTGTTGACGTAGGGGGTGCGCGCCGTGAAAGGGACATGCACTCCCGCGCCCCGGGCGTGGGCGCGCAGACGCTGAAGAATCTGGATGGCGACTTCGGGGCCGCTATCCCGGAGAACCTCGTCGAAAGACTCAATCCACTCGTGAATTTCAGTTTCGTCCAGAAGGCGCTGATTATTTATGATTTCCGTGCCCATAATGTGTATTTTACCCCTTTATTCAGGCGACGGAGGGACGATGGGCCGCCTACATATGATGTTCAACAGGTTGAACATCATAATATAGCGCGGTTTAGGGAATTCTGCACATCAAAATGAGATTAAAAATGAGCGGCTTGTTGGACAGGAGGGGCCTATTGAGGTAGGCCATGGGGCATGAACATCGAATGGGTGCGGAAATACTGTCTGTCGCTGCCGAACGTAACCGAGCACGTGCAGTGGGAAATTGATCTGGTGTTCAAGGTCGGGGGGAAGATGTTTGCAGTGATGCCCGTGGAACCTGCTCGGGTGTGGCTGTCGTTTAAGTGCGGGCCGGAAGAGTTCGCGGAATTGGTGGAGAGGCAGGGGATTATTCCGGCGCCGTATATGGCCCGGGCGATGTGGGTGGCGATGGAGGAAGAGGGGGCGTTGCCGCGGGCGGAAGTGGAGCGACTGCTGAGGACGGCGAGAGAGTTGGTGTTTGCCAAGTTGACGAAGAAATTACAGGCGGATTTGATGGGAGAGGGAAAGAAGAGAAAAACGAAGGCAGAAGCCAAAGCTTTACCGCAGAGGCACAGAGCGCACTGAGGGGACACCGAGAAAATGGGGAGGGATTGAGAAAAGCGCAGGCGATGATCGCATAGCGCTGGGCAGAATTTGTTTTTACTTCTTGTTGTAATTCACGTGACAGCCGATGCAGGTGATGCCCATGGGGCGTGGGAGAGAATTCGCGGCCAGGGCTGCGGCTGCTTTCTCGGCGTAGGGGGTTTTTGGCAACTCCTTGGTGATGCGCGTTAAGTAGGCGCGCGCCTTTTCTGTGTCGCCCAGGCCGTTCCAACCCTCCGCGAGGCCACCCAGAAGTTCGCCGCGCGAATGGAGGGGGAGGTTTGCAAAATCATCGGCCTGGAGCTTGAGGATTTTTTCAAAATCGTTTGTGGAAACCTGCAGAACTCGGCGGGCGGTTTCCGGATCCGGGATGTGCGCCGCCTGAGATTGGAGAACCGTGGCGCGCGGGATAAGAACTTCCACACCATCAGGACGCAGCGCTACGCCTTCATCCATTTCCTTTCGAGCCTGAGCGAGAAGTTGGGTTCCTGTTGCGATGTCGCCGGAACGGAATGCCACTCCGGAACGGAAATAAATTCCGGTGGCGTGCCAGACGAGGGCCGGAGGATCCTTGGGGTCGCGGGCTAAGGCGTCTTCGCAGGCATTCATGGCGCGGTCGAGGGCAGCCGAGTCACCGGCAAAACCGGCGAACATGTCGCCGCGGACGGAGAGTTCGAGGTCGCGGCTGGGGGGAGGAGTTTGCGGGCGTTGGAAGGCGAGGCCTGTGGATAGGGCGGCAATGGTGATTGCTAGAGAAAGTTTGCTGGTTTTATTGGTGAGCATGTTTGACACCCCATGTAGGAATACGCATGGGTGGGTGGGAAATATCGTGGAAAGACAAAGGCGGAAGCCAAAACTCTACCGCAGAGGCACAGAGCGCATAGAGGGGGCACGGAGAAAGCGCATAGGAAATAGACGACGTAGCTCTAGAAGCCGGGGGCGCCTGAGGCTGCGGGGCGAGGCTCGGCGGGCGGGCGCAAGGCTCCAAAGCGGAGGCGCTCGAAGTAGGCCTGACCCAAAGACATGCAGCCGGTGTAGAGGTAACCCCAGACGAATAGAAGCAGGAAGGGGATGGTGGCGTAGTTTTCGTTTTGGAAAGCGTAAACGACGGTGGCGGCAAAATAAATTCCCAGGGCGATTTCGGTATAGGGCAGCCAGCCGCCTCGATTGCGATAGGACTTCCTGGCCCAGGTCGTGGTCACTTCGGGGGCGGCGGTTGCACCATTGCTGACTGTTTCTGCTCCGCTCGGTCCGTTCACACTTTCCGGAGTTCGGCGGGACTCAATGCGGTATTTTGGAGTGCGCGCAAAGGCGGATTTTTTGCCGACAATGGCCTCAATTACGGCGACGGCGTTGCGGATGGAGATGCCGATGCCCACGGCCATCACGAAAGGCATGTAGAGGAACGTCCGCTTCCAGGTCTTAGGATGCAGGCAGCGCTGTGACACCAGATAAAAACTGGAAATCGAGCAGGTGGACGCCAGGAACAATGGAAGATCAATCACCAACATCTGGAAAGTACCCTGGTAGAAGCGCACGATCATCGCGGGCAAGAGCATGGAGGAAAGAACCACCATCAAGGGATAGCTGATGTTAGCGGTGAGATGGAAAAACGCTTCGGCTTTCACATGCCATGGTTCATTGGAGTGCAACACACGCGGAAGGATTTTTTTTGCAGTCTGCATGAGGCCCTTGGCCCAGCGCGCCTGCTGTGTTTTGAAGGAGTTCATTTCCACGGGTAGCTCGGACAAGCACTCAATCCCGGGTAGATAGAGGAACTGCCAGCCGCGCAGCTGGGCACGATAAGAGAGATCCGTGTCTTCGGTGAGCGTGTCATGTTGCCAACCGCCGGCATCGTCGATGACCGTGCGGCGCCACACTCCTGCGGTGCCGTTGAAATTGAAGAAAGTGCCGCGGCGGGAGCGCGCGCCATGCTCGACGATGAAGTGGCCGTCAAGAAGGATGTGTTCGACTTCCGTGAGCAGGGAATAGTCGGCGTTGAGGTAGGTCCACCGCGTCTGGACCATGGCGATTTTCGCGTTCCTGTCGGGCTCGGATGCGGGACTGAGGAAATACGGAATTGTGCGACGGAGGAAATCGGGCGAGGGGATGAAATCCGCATCGAAGATGGCGACGAATTCGCCCTTCGCGGTCTTCAATCCTTCAGCGAGCGCGCCAGCCTTGTAGCCTTCTCGGTTGGTGCGGTGCAGATAATGAATAGGAAGGCCCAAAGCCTGGAACCGTTCGACGCAGGAGCGAGCAATTTCGCGCGTTTCGTCGGTGGAGTCGTCAAGGACCTGCACGTCGAGCAGTTCACGCGGATAATCGAATAGCGAGACAGCCTCGACAAGGCGCTCAATGACATAGCGCTCGTTAAAAATGGGGAGCTGGACGGTGACGCGCGGCCACTCGGTGACTTCGGCGGGCGGGCCGGGGACGTTCTGGCGATATTTGAAATAGTAATAGACGAGCCAATAGCGGTGCAGACCGTAAAGCGCGAGAACGATCAGCACCAGAAAATACGGAATCATGATGGCCAGGTCGAATCCGTTGGCCTGGTAGAGCCCACGGAACGGATTGGTGTGGGGATCGGTCTGGCGTCGCCAATAATCAGAGATGGGATTTTGCCAGAGCCAGAAGAGCGCCGCGAGGTTATGGAGGTTCCACATTCAAAGTGATCCCAGGTTGAGTTTGCGGCTGGCAGCGCGTTGACGCGATAACGCGCTGGTCTGGGCTGGGGAAATGCCGCGAGAATCATTATAAGGCGGTGGGGGATGTTGTCAACGACGTAAGGTTTGTGGCAGCGGATTTGAGACGGACGACTTTATTTAAAGCATTTGTATGAACTTGCGACACGCAAATGATCCGATAGATCGTATAAAGAATTCGTGAAGGAAAAACGGCAGTTTTTGGACCTACACGTGTTTGGCGTTGATTCTGCGAGACTTTAAGTTGAGTACTAGTCACGTGATTGACAATTCCATGGCCGGGGGGCAGCATCGGGTCGAATTCAAGGTGGAATCCAAGCACGAGAAGTCTCCCGAGTTCCGCGAATCTCTTCTAGGGGTGATTGCGAGGCGCGTATGAATCTGCTCATTCCAATTTTTCAGAATCCAGTGGTGATTGCGGTAGTCGTTCTGGCCGCGGTTGTGTTGGTTCAATCACTGCACCGGATCGGGCCGACGGAAGTTGGGCTGGTCACGAAGCGGTTTGGATTGAAAAAACTGACCAAAGACAGCCCGGTGGCGTTCGACGGAGAAGCAGGCTATCAGGCCGAATTGCTCATGGCCGGGCTGCGATGGAAGACCTGGCTTGTTTATTCCGTGAATAAGCACCCTTGGGTGCAAGTTCCGGCCGGAGAGATCGGGGTGGTGATCGCGCAGGTCGGGCAACCGCTGCCGATCGGAGCAAAGTCGGCGGTCTACAAGAAAGAGTTCGCCAATTTTGGAAACCTGCGCAGCTTTGTGATGAATGGCGGACAGAAAGGCGCGCAGCGGCCGGTGCTGCCGCCGGGATCACTTGTGCCGGTACACCCGGTGGGATTTCTGGTGATCACCAAGAGCCGCGTTTATGGTTTGCCGGTTTCGCCGGAGCTACGCGCGAAGATGGGGCGAGGCGGAGAACTTTCGGCTCCTGCACTTGGCCTGAGAACGGAACAGCTTGAGCTGGTGCGCATTGAACCCAAGCCACAACAGGGGAAAGATGCCGCTTTGGTGGACATGGTTGGCGTAGTGACCACGTATGAAGGCGATCCTCTTCCTTCGGGCGACATCGCCACGCGGCTTGGGGGATACGATGACATCGCGGAACTGGAGAGGGGAGAGGCCACCGACGCGCATATTATCGAGTCTCTGCTAGGAAGCAAAAACAAATTGCACAACAACTATCAGGACTTCCAGGCATTCCTGGATTCCGGAGGCCACATCGGGTTGCAGCACGATCCGCTTTTGTATGGAGCGTATGCGCTGAACCCGTTCCTGGTGGGCGTGGAGATGGTGCCCATGCTGATGGTGAAGCAAGGACAGGTGGCAGTCATCAAGGCATACGTGGGCCTAGCGACCATTGACACGTCTGGCGCGGATTTCAAGTTTGGGTCGCTAGTCCGGCCGGGCCATCGAGGCATTTGGCAGGAGCCACTTCGCACGGGGAAATATCCGCTAAATCCGCGGTGCTATGAGGCGGAAATCGTCCCGACGGCGATCCTGAATCTCAATTGGGCGGACGCTGTTTCGGAAGCGCATCAGCTCGACGCGCAGCTCCAGCAAATCGTGGCGAAGAGCAGGGAAGGGTTCATCTTTAAGATTGATCTGATGGTGCAAATCCATGTGCCGGACACGAAAGCGCCGCGGGTGATTTCGATGGTGGGCACGATGAAGAACCTGGTGAACGAAGTGCTCCAAGCGGCGGTGGGAAATCATTTCCGCGACAGCCTGCAGAGCATGCCCGCAATTCGATTTATTGAGACGCGGCGGCAAGTGCAGGAGGAGGCGTTCTCGCATATTCGCGAGCAATTGGAGCAATACCAGGTGGAAACGAAGGGCGTGTACATTCAGGATGTGATCCTGCCGGAGGACATGGTCACGGTCCTCACGCATCGCGAGATTGCCAATCAGGAGATTGAAACGTTTAAGAAGCAGAAGTCCGCGCAGGACCAGCGGATTGAGATGGAACAGGCCAAGGGTACCGCGGACATGCAGGCGGATTTGGCGCGGTCAAAGGTGGGCGTGGACATCAAGAAGAACAATGCCGATGCGCGCGTGGCGGAGGCGACGGGCGAGGCCGAGTTCATCCGTCAGACCGGCGCAGCGAAGGGAGCGGAAGTCGAGGCGGTTGGCCTTGCGCGCGCACGCGGATATCGGGCGCAGGTGGAGGCGTTGGGGTCTAATGCCACGGCCATCGTCAATGTGGTGACCGCGTTGTCAGAAGGAAAAGCGAAATTCGTTCCGGATGTGCTGGTGGCCAGCGGGGGAAATGGCGGAGGCGCGTTTGAGGGATTGGCGGCGACGGCGATGCGATTCTTCGGCAACGGAGGCGGACTGGTTGCAAAGACACCGGCTCCGGCGCTGGAGGAGACATCCACGCCCAAAGTGAGCGGTAAAGAGACGCCGGCGAAATCGTGATCAACGGGAGAGGTGAGTGCGGAGTGCGCCGGAAAATCCAGGGCGAAAAACAGATCCCTCACCCTGGTGAAACGGGGTGAGGGATCACAGCCGTTGATATTCTTCGACGAATATTTTTCTGACCGCAGGAAACTACGTCCACAAATAATTCTAGGTGCAAGAACTAAGGGATGAGGACGATTTTGCCATAGGCGCCCGGCTCGAGGATTTCTTTGTGGGCGCGCGGGGCCTCGGCGAGCGGCAATTCTTTGCCGACGACCGGGCGCAGCGTACCGTTTTCGAGGCCCGCGGCGATGGCGGCGTGGATGGAGGCCATCTCATCGGGCGAAACATTCCAGAGAAGGACGGCGAGGATGGCGCTTTCCTTGGACATGATGTCACGCGGAGTGATTTGTACGTCTCCACGGCTGCCGACGACGATAACGCGGCCGCGCATCGCCAACATTTTCAAATCGGCCCCGAGATTAACGTTGGCGAGCATTTCGACAATGATGTCGGCGCCGTGGTTGCCGGTGATTTCGGCAACACGCGCGGCCATATCGGGTGAGCGGTGATCGAGCACGAAGTGGGCGCCTTCCTTGGCAACGAGTTCGCGTCCGCGATCGGTGCCCGCGGTGCCGATTACGCGCAGGCCCGCCGCGCGCGCGAACTGGACGGCGGCGATGCCGACGCCTCCGCTGGCTCCGTGAACCAGCAACCAATCATTGGGGCGCGCGTGGGCGAGTTGGAAAAGGGAGCGATAGGCGGTGGCGTATGGGACGTGAAGGCCGGCGCCCTGGGCGAAAGTGATGCGGTCGGGGAGGGGATGCGCGTTGGCGGCTTCGACGACAATGTATTCGGCGTAAGTGCCGGGCGCGTTGGCATTGAGATAGACACGATCGTTGGGCTTCCAGCCGGTGACATTTGCGCCGATGGATTCCACTGTCCCGGCGCCGTCAAATCCGGGCGTGTAGGGTAGCGCGGGCTTGCGGGCGTAAGTGCCGGTGCGCATGTAAGTATCGGCGGGATTGATTCCCGCAGCTTTTATGCGGACGAGGAGCTGGCCCGGCGCGGGAGCGGGCTTGGTGATTTCTTCGAGCTTCATTACTTCAGGAGCACCGAATTCGTGGACGACGATAGCTTTCATGGAATCTCCAGGAGCGCGAGCAGTTGTGGCGTGAAATATATTTTTGTAGGGGCGCTGCTTGTTGCGCCATCGTCAGGGAAAACCGCGGCGCACTAAGCAGCGCTCGTATGAAAAACTTCAAAGACGCCGGCGCTGAGGCCGGCGCTACACACAGTTACGCGCTGGTGGAGCGCTCGGTGATTAGTTTGGCGGTCATGGTGATTTCGGCCTTGAGCAGGCGCGAGACAGGGCAGCCAGTCTCGGCGTTTTTCGCGGCCTTGTCGAAGGCGGCTTGGTCGCCGCCGGGAATGCGCGCGGTGACGTCCAGATGGATTTTGGTGATGGTCCAACCGGCTTCGAGTTTCTCCAGGGTGAGAGAGGCGGTGGTCTCCAGGCTTTCGGCGGTGATGCCCGCGGCGCCGAGCTGGCCGGAGAGTGCCATGGTGAAGCAGCCGGCGTGCGCGGCGGCGATCAGCTCTTCGGGGTTTGTGCCTACGCCGTTTTCAAAACGTGTGGCGAAGGAATATTGGGTGTTCTTCAGGACTCCACTGTCGGTGGAGATGGAGCCTTTGCCTTCCTTGAGATTGCCTTTCCAGATTGCCGATGCCTTGCGAATCATTTTGATTTTCCTCCTCGAAGGTTGGATGTGCCATCCATATGTGCTGTTGCAAATTAAACATTCAAAGTGAGAGTGGTTGAGGGGACGAAGCCCGGGCCGGCCGGGGGAAGATCGGGGACGGGCGCGGTGCGAACGACAGGGCGATACAGGGTGTCGCGCTCGACGGGGGTTCGTCCCGCGGCGCGGATGAGGCGCACCAGCTCGCTGCGCGGAGTGAACTGCTCGGTGGTGGCTCCGGCGTCGTGATAAATCTTTTCTTCGATGATGGTGCCGTCAATGTCGTCAGCGCCAAAGCGCAGCGCGATTTGCGCGATGCGCGGAGTGAGCATGACCCAGTAAGCCTTGACGTGATCGAAATTATCGAGAAGGAGGCGAGAGACGGCGATGGCGCGGAGATCGTCGAAGCCGGTGGGCTTGGGAAGATGCGCAAGCGCGGTATTTTCCGGATGGAACGCCAGCGGGATGAAAGTCTGGAAACCGTGCGTTTCGTCCTGCAGTTCGCGGAGGAGCAGGAGATGCTCGACGCGCTCCTCTTCGTTTTCGATGTGGCCGTAAAGCATGGTGGCGTTCGAGCGCAGGCCGATTTCGTGCGCGGTGCGCGCGATTTCCAGCCACTGCTGGCCGGAAGTTTTGTGGTCGCAAATGACTCTGCGGACGCGCGGATTGAAAATTTCAGCGCCGCCGCCGGGAAGCGAATCGACTCCGGCTTCCTTAAGCGCGAGGAGAGTGTCGCGAATGCTGAGCTTGGCAATGCGGGAGAAATAGCCGACCTCCACCATGGTGAAGGCTTTCAGGTGGATGGTGGGGCAGCGCTGCTTGAGGCCGCGAATCATTTCCAGAAAATATTCAAAGGGAAGATCGGGATGGAGTCCGCCAACCATGTGGAATTCGGTGGCTCCGGCGCGGACGCCTTCTTCGGCGCGCTGCCATATTTCATCGAGCGCGAAATTGTAGGCCCCGGGGGCGTTGGGGTCGCGTCCGAAGGCGCAGAGTTTGCAATGGGCCACGCAGATGTTGGTGGGATTGATGTGGCGATTGACGTTGAAATAACAGACGTCGCCGTGGCGCGCTTCGCGGATGTGGTTGGCGAGCCAGCCGACGGCAAGAAGATCGGGAGAGCGATAGAGAATGACGCCGTCCGACGCGGAGAGGCGTTCGCCGGCCATGACTTTGGCGGCGATGGGTTTGAGGCGTGAGTCGGTGATTTGGAGGTCGGCCATGTCGCGTTTGCTTAGGATGGAGACACCCAGACAGCGGCGCCCCAGAATAGAAAGAACAACACACTAATATAGCCGTTTATGGTGAAAAACGCAGCATTGAGACGGCTGAGGTCGGTGGCGGAGACCAGTGAGTGCTCCCAAATGAGCATGGCCGCGACGACGGCGATGCCTGCCCAGGCTGGCCAGGGCAGAGCGAAGCTCGCAGCAAGCCAGGCGAGGAGGGCGATCATGACTACGTGCATAGCGCGGGAAATGAGCAGAGCATGTGGGATGCCGAAGCGGCGCGGGATGCTGAAGAGACCCGCGCGACGGTCGAAGTCCACGTCCTGGCAGGCGTAGAGGACGTCGAAGCCGCCGACCCAGAGAGTGACCGCGGCACAGAGGATCAACATGCGCAGGTCGAGCGAGCCGGCGATGGCGATCCACGCGGCTGCAGGGGAGATGCCGAGGCAGAAACCCAGGACCAGATGCGACCAGGAAGTGAAGCGCTTGGTGTAGGAATAAAAGAAAAGCACGGTGAGCGCGACAGGGGAAAGTTCGAGCGCAAGGCGATTGAGACGCCAGGCGGCGAATACCAAGAGTGCGGCGGCAAGCCAAGTGAATGCCCAGGCGAAGGGAACGGAGAGAGCGCCGGTTACCAGCGCGCGGTTGCGGGTGCGTGGATTCTGGGCGTCGTAGCGAACGTCGGCGATTCGATTGATGGTCATGGCAAAGGAACGCGCACCGACCATGGCAACCACGATCCAGGCGAGTTGCTGCCAAGTAGGCCAGGCTGGGGAGCCGGTCTGCGCGTGAGCGGTGCGCGCGGCGAGTAATGCGGCGGTGAGCGCGAAAGGCAAAGCGAAAATGGAGTGCTCGAATTTAATCATTTCGAGGACGGTGCGGATGCGGGTGGGAGTCATTTAGGAAGAAAACCTTTTAACGCAGAGGTCGCTGAGAAAAACATGAGGGAGATCCAGAATCATCACGCTTGCCTGGCGCGGGACTTTGTATTGCCGCCTTCCCAACGATACTGCTGCTCCTGGGGCAGGCCCAGTTGAGATAGGGCGCGGCAGACAAATTGTTCGATGAGGTCATCGATGGTTTGCGGCGCGTAATAAAACGCGGGCACTACCGGCATGATGACCGCTCCCGCTTCTTGAGCGCGGAGCATGTTGGAAAGATGCACGCGATTGAGCGGGGTTTCGCGGAGACAAAGTACCAACGGGCGACGCTCCTTGAGGCAAACATCGGCAGCGCGGGCGAGCAGGTCGTCGCTGGTGCCATTGGCGATTGAGGCGAGCGTGCCCGCGGAACACGGGAGGACAATCATGCCGTCCACGGTGTAGCTGCCGGAGGCGATGGACGCGCCGATGTCTTTGTTGGAGAGCAGTTCAGTTTTTTGCGTGTTGATACCGCTGAGCAGGGCCGGAAGTTGCCGGGCATCGGTGGCGATGACTCCCAATTCCTGGGCGATAAGGCGTTGCCCGGCTTCGCTGACCACGAGATGGACGCGAGAGACGCTAGCGTCGGCTTCGAGCAGGCGCAAGGCTGCCCGGGCGAGCGCCGCTCCTGATGCGCCAGTGACACCGAGAGTGATGACTTTGCCCAATTAGAAAAGCTCCCTGAAAAGATCTGCGGGGCGCAGAGGATTTGAGTCTAGAGGGGCGGTTTCGGCAAAGTCAAGGAACTTGGAAGCGATGCTAGAATGCGGCGAGCGGAGGGCGAAATGGCCGAAAAAGATCCGGTCGAAGTGGTATTGGATTTCATTGAGAGAGTTAATTCGGGGAACGTGGACGCGATCGCGGCGGCAATGACCGAGGATCACTTGTTCGTTGATGCTCTGGGGGCGCGATTTTCGGGGCGGGAGATGATGCGCACCGGATGGCGGATGTATCACCAGATGATTCCAGACTACAAAGTTTCGCACGAGGAGATTTTTGCGAAGGGGAACACGGTGGCTGTGCTTGGGTCGGCGCGGGGGACTTATTCGGCGGATGGGAAACTGGAGAAGAAAAACTTTTGGGAAATTCCGGCGGCGTGGAAGGCCGTGGTGCGGGACGGATTGATCGCGGTGTGGCAGGTGTATGCGGATAATCAGCCGGTAAGGAAATTGATGGGGGATGCGAATCCGTAGGGGCTACGTTGAATTGGCTACCACTTGAGACATGGCGGCCACCCTTCACGATTTGATTCAGGGCATGCAGATCCTTCATGCATCCTGGTCGGATGCATTCAGGATGACTGCGTGTGCCTAAGCCTAGCTAAGATTAAGGAGTGAGGGCGGAAGCGAGGGATTCGGCTAGCACAGATTCCTGGTCGGGAAAAACGGTGCGGAGGTCGAGGATCAGGGCACCGTTTTCGACTCGGGCGATTACCGGGATGCCCAGCGGGGCGCGGCGAAGGCGCTCTTCGAGTTCAGCAGCAGAATATTTGTTGCTGTAAATCGCGATTACGCGCGTGGGGAGTTGCTGGCCGGGGGTTGAGCCTCCGCCTACGACCGATTCGGAATCACGGATCTCGAAGCGGGCGGCGTTCACGGGAACGGTGGAGCGCAACAGTTGCAGAAATTTATCGGCGCGCATGGCGATTTCTTCGGTGCCGGCGCGGATCATGGTCAATATTGGAATTGCGGAGTGGCCCGCAGTTGCGCCCGGCCCGCGGAGATAGGCGAGGAGAGTGGCCTCCAGCGCGGCGATGGTGAGCTTATCCACGCGCAGCGCGCGGAACATAGGATGGCGGCGAATGCGCGCGACCAAGTCGCGCCTTCCCGCAATGATTCCTGCTTGGGGGCCGCCGAGCAGCTTATCTCCGCTGAATGACGCTACGGATACGCCCGCGGCGAAGCTCTCGCGCACCAGCGGCTCGGCGATCCCGCTGGCCGACAAGTCCACCAGGCATCCTGAGCCCAGGTCTTCATAGACCGGGAGTGAAACGCGGCGGCCCAGCTCAACCAGTTCGGCGAGCGAGGGCTGCGCTGTAAATCCCGCCATGCTGAAATTTGAGCGATGCACGCGAAGCAGCATGCGCGTGCGGTCGTTGATGGCGCGCTCGTAGTCGGCGAGGCGCGTGCGGTTGGTGGTGCCGACTTCGCGAAGCGCGGCGCCGCTTTCGGCCATGATGTCCGGAATGCGGAAGCCGTCGCCGATTTCGATGAGCTCTCCGCGGGAGACGATGACTTCGCCGCCGCGAGCCAGCGCGGCCAGGACCAGAAAGACTGCAGCGGCGTTGTTGTTGACCACGACGGCGGATTCGGCTCCGGCCAGGCGCGCGAGCAAACGCGCGGTGTGGACGTCGCGAGTGCCGCGCGCGCCCGCCTCCAAATCGTATTCGAGGTTGGTGTAATGGGTTGCGGCGGCGCGAATGTGGTCGGCGGCTTCGATGGAAAGCGGCGCGCGGCCGAGATTGGTGTGCAGGACCACTCCGGTGGCGTTGATGACGGGCCGCAGGGAGGGGCGAAGCAATAGTTCAACATCCGCAAGGATTTGGTTGACGAGGTGATCGTTCAACTCCGCAGAGGAGAGACTGCCAAGTTCGCTCTTGTTTTCCTGAGTGGCGCGGGCTCGGAGATCAGCGAGGACGCTACGGGCGGTATCGACGATAAGCGCGCGGTCCAGGCGGGCCGCAAGCTCAAGCAGACGCGGCGCGGCAAGCAGTTCATCCACGGAAGGGATGCGGCGGAGAACGTCGCTGGGGGGCACGGAATCGGGCCTGCGCTTCATGGAGGCGCTATTTCAGCACATGGATGGGACTAATTCAAAGGCAGAAGGATTCACCGCAGAAGTGCAGAGTATGCAGAGTAACCATTGAGGAGGCCACGTCCCTTCCGGGGCAAACGGGGTGCCGCTTGCGTCAAACAGGACTGTAGTTGGATTGACGCGAACCAGTGCCGCCACTAGGCTGAAATTGGAATCACTCCGCGGACCCATGGCAACAATTGACGAAGACCTCGGGCAACTCGAAAAAGACGTCCGCCAATTGAAAATCGAGTACGAACAGTACTTTGGCGGAGGGCGTGCCCGTCCGCCTGCCGACCTGGAGTGGCGGATCGAGCTGGTAATCAAGCGCTATGGCGAGCGCGGACAGAAAATGCGATTCGCGCAACGCTACCGGTACGCGGGCCTTGCGCAGACCTACGCAAGATATAAGGAAGTTTTCCGGAAGCGGCTGCAGCAAAAAGAAGAAGGAGTGGTGGTGCGCCACTTCGGCGCGGCGGCCAAAGCCATTGAAGCGGAACGGGCCAAACAAAAGCCTCCTGAGCCTGCGGAGCCACCGCCGGCATCCAGGCCCGCAGCTGCAAAGAGGCCGGGAAACGTTTCCTTGCCTCCGCCGAATCTGAGTGAACAAGCCGCGAAATCACACAAAATCTACGAGGCATTCCGCAACGCAAAACAAAGAACCGGAGAAGGCACCGGTGACCTGTCGCCCGAAGCTTTTCAGGCCTTTCTGAAGCGCAAAGCAACGGAAATCATCAAGGAGTCCGGCGGGAAGAAAGTGACATTTGCCGTTTCGACCGAGGGCGGCAAGGTGAAACTGAAGGCGCGCGTGAGCGTGCCGGTCAAATCCAAGAGTTGAATTTCTGTCCGTAAGGACCTGCGTTTTCCCCGCTCCGCTCCATCGTCTCCATTCAATCCACCGTTTGCAATCGCGTTGCGCACAGGTAGACTGGACTGCACTCACCACAGGCATATTTGTGCAATTCGGGGGAAGGCGTGGCGATTGAACGGGCGCTGATCAGCGTTTTTGACAAGACAGGGGTCGAAGAATTCGCGCGCCAGCTGGCCGCGCTGGGCATTGAAGTTGTGTCCACGGGCGGCACAGCGCGGCTGCTGCGCGAGGCGGGAATCGCCGTGCGCGACGTGGCCGAGCTGACCGGGTGGCCCGAAATGTTAGGCGGACGCGTAAAGACTCTGCACCCGAAAGTTCATGCCGGAATCCTGTTCCGGCGCGGGTTGCCCGAAGACCGTGGCGTTGTCGCGGAGCATGGAATCGCGCCCATTGATCTGGTGGCGGTGAACCTCTATCCATTTGAAGCGACCGCGGCGAAAAAAGATTTGAAGGCTGAAGAGCTGATCGAAAACATCGATATTGGCGGGCCGGCGATGTTGCGGTCGGCGGCGAAAAATTTCCGCGATGTCGTGGTGGTTTGCGATCCGGCGGACTATTCCCGCGTGGCGGAGGAGTTGGCCGCGAAACGAGAGATTGCGCTGGCAACGCGGGCGGAGCTGGCACGCAAAGTGTTCGCGCTTACGTCGCGCTACGACGGGCTAATCTCCATGGAATTGGAGCGCGCGGTGGCGGAAGGCGCCGAACTGAAATTGAATGCGCGAGCGGAATTGCCGGGGCGGCTGCACATCGCGCTTACTGAAACCCATGCGATGCGCTATGGAGAGAATCCGCACCAGCACGCGGCGCTTTATGTGCCTCAGGGCCGTCCAGCGTTGGGGCTTGCGGCCGCGCTACAGTTGCAGGGCAAAGAGCTTTCCTACAACAATTTGGTGGACCTGGATTCGGCGTGGAGCCTGGCGCGGGAATTTGCGCGTCCGGCGGCGGCGATTGTGAAGCACAACAATCCCTGTGGCGCTGCGGAACTGGAAACGCTGGAAAAGGCTTATCTGGCGGCTTTGTCCTGCGACCCGGTGTCGGCGTTTGGCGGAGTGATAGCGTTCAACAGAATTGTGGACGGCCGGACGGCCGAAGAGGCGGCAAAACTGTTTGTGGAATGCATGATCGCGCCGGGTTATGACCCAAAAGCGCTGGAGTTATTTGCCTCCAAGAAAAATCTGCGACTGATGAAGCTGCCGGAGAATTTTGCTGAGAGCGGCGCGGGACGGGATGAACTTGAATTGAAGCGCATTTCGGGTGGAGTGCTGGTGCAGACACCTGACCGCTATAAATTGCGCGGCGATGAATTGAAAACGGTGACTAAACGCGCGCCCTCCGCCATAGAGCTGCAGGATCTCCTGTTCGGTTGGATTGTGTGCAAGCACGTGAAGTCCAACGCGATTGTGTTTGCGCGCGGCGGCGCGACGGTTGCCGTGGGGGCCGGACAAATGAGCCGCGTGGACTCGGTGAAAATTGCGGTGATGAAGGCGCAATCTTCACTTAAGGGGAGCGTGGTGGCGTCAGACGCGTTCTTCCCGTTTCCAGATGGCGTGGAAGAGGCTGCCAAGGCCGGAGCGACGGCGTTCATACAGCCGGGGGGGTCAGTCCGCGATGCCGAAGTGATTGCAGCCGCGGACAAGTTGGGGCTGGCGATGGTCTTCACTGGAGTGCGCCACTTCCGGCACTGACAATCCCGGGAGGCCGGCAACCTGGAAATGAATCTTTTGACCGCTGCGGAACCGCATAGGATAATCAAGAATCCGACCAGCACAATGAGAGTGTCCCTGAGATACGCTGCAATCGTCTTCGCCGGGCTGATGGCCGCCGCTGTTGCCACTGGGCGAACTTCCGCGCAGGCGAAAGCCACGCCGCCTGCCGACGTTTCCGCGGAACAAAAGTTTTCCCAACCCGACCCCTCGAAACGGTCGGAAGCGCTGTATGACTTCGCCATGGGCCACCTGAATGAAGTTTATTTCGTGAATACCAATGAGAGCAGCTACGCGAACGCGGCACTGGATTTCTACAAGAAGGCCTATGCGCTGGACCCGAATTCACAGGTGATCGGCGAGCACCTGGCGGAGATGTATTACGAGGCGCACAGGACGCATGATGCCGTGATTGAAGCGCAGGGAATCCTGCAGAAAGACCCCGGCAACCTGCCCGTACGCAAACTTCTGGTGCGGATTTACCTGAGGACTCTCGGCAACATCACCGAATCGTCTGTCCAGCAGGACTCGGCGGTGCGCGCCATCGAGCAACTGGAGCAAATCCGGAGGTTGGATCCACAGGATACGGAGTCTTCCCTTTGGCTGTCGCGGCTATACCGCTTACGGGGGGATTCAAACAAAGCCGAAAGTATCTTGAAGGATTTGCTGGAACGTAACCCAAGTGATGCCTCGGTGGCCGAACAGGAAGCTCAACTTATGCTGGACCAGAGCCGCGCGCAAGAGGCCGCTACGATGCTGCAGGGAGTCGTGTCGCGCACGCCTTCGGCGAGGCTGCTGGATTTGCTGGGCGAAGCGCATGAGCAGTTGCGTGATTTTTCCAATTCCGAAAAAGCTTACCGGGAGGCGGTGGATCTGGAGCCCGAAGAACCCGCGCATCACCGGGGACTAGCACAGGCGCTCGCGGCACAGGAAAAATTTGCGGAAGCGCTGGAGCAATACCAGCGCCTGGCGGCATTGGATCCGGATGACCCCGACAATTATCTTCAAATGGCGGAGATGGACCGCCAGCTTCACCGCTTGGACGACGCGGAAAAAAACATCGTGCAGGCCAAGCAGCGCGCCCCGGGAAACCTCGAAGTGGTGTACAGCGAGGCCATGATTTATGAGGCGCAGGGGCGTTACGATGATGCCGTCAAAGTCCTTTCTTCCGCGGTGACCAACATCAAAGCAGACACGTCGGCGGCGCCATCGCACCGGCGGTCGCTCGCGGTGCTTTACGAGCAGCTCGGGCGGCTCTACCGCGAGACGGAAAAATATCCCGCGGCGCTGAATACCTTCGCGGAATTGGCTGCGCTGGGTGACGAAGAGGCGCGGCGAGCGGATCTTCAAATCGTGGACACCTATCGCGCCGGACACGACCTGCCGCATGCGCTGGAGGCGGCGCAGAAAGCTCTGAAGAAATATCCCCAGGACCGCGACCTGCGCGTCACGCAAGCTCTGTTGATCAGCGACAAGGGCGATCCGGATCAGGCCGCTTCCTTGTTGCGCGCATTGCTGACGCACACCGCGGAAGACTTCGAGATCGATCTGGATTTGGGCCAGGTTTATCAACAGAACCGGCGCTACGCGGAAGCCGAAGCAGCGATGGCGCAGGCGGGTCAAGTTGCCACCCGCGACTCGGACCGTGAAATGGTTTGGTTCATGCTTGGCGCGACTCTTGAGCGGGAGAAAAAATACGACCAGGCGGAGGAAGAATTCAAGCGAGTGTTGGCGGTGAATCCAAAGAACGCGCCAGTGCTGAATTATTACGGTTATATGCTGGCCGACCGCGGGGTGCGGCTCTCGGAAGCCACGGATCTGGTGAAACGCGCGCTTGCGGAAGACCCGGACAACGGTTCGTACCTGGACAGCCTGGGATGGGCTTACTACAAGCAGGACAAACTGGCGGAAGCAGAAGACACGCTTCGGCAGGCTGCGGAAAAAGTGCACAACGACGCCACGGTCCTTGAGCACCTCGGCGACGTTTATATGAAGCGCGGAAAATCGGTGCAGGCGCTGGCCCAGTGGGACCACGCGCTTGCGGAATGGCATCGTGCAGTGCCGGCCGACGTGGAACCCGAGAGAATTGCCGCCCTGGAGGCCAAGCTTTCGGCCGTCAGGCAACGCATCGCGCAGAAGCCCGGCGGGAAAGACCAACCGCTCGAAAATTGACACTATGTCTCCTGTACGCCTTCCCGCCTTTGCAAAAATAAACATGCGTCTGGAAGTGGTTGGACAGCGCGCGGACGGTTACCACGAGCTGCGGACAATTTTTCAGAGCATATCACTGCACGACGTTCTTGAGCTGGAGGCCACGCGCGGCTCGCGCGTTGAGTTGACGATTGAAGGCGATTCAGCGCTGGCGGCTGAGCTCCCTCGGGACAATCTTGTTTACCGGGCGATTGAACTTGCGCGGCGCGAGCTGGGTTGGCGGCGCGGCGTTCGGGCCCGGCTGCAGAAAAACATTCCCGTGGGGGGCGGCCTTGGCGGGGGATCGAGTGACGCCGCTGCGGCGCTGATTGGAATGATGCGGCTGGCGCGGAAGGAGATTCCGTTGGCGCGGCTGATGGAGTTGGGCTCCAGCCTGGGCGCCGATGTGCCCTTTTTCCTTCATGGAGGGCGGGCACTGGGCGTCAGCCGGGGGGATGAAATTTATCCGCTTCCCGATGGCCCGCAGGAAAAAGTGGTGGTCGTGTCTCCCGATAAGATATCCGTGCGGACCAAGGACGCCTATCGGTGGTTGGGTGGCCGATTGACAAAGCGCAGCTCGGCCAATAGAATGTTTGAGTTCTGCGCTCTGTGCTGGAGCGCGCAGGGATCCGGGCTCTTCAATGATTTTGAAGCGGCCGTCTTCCCGCGCCACCCGCGTTTAAGCAAAATCAAGCGGGCCTTGCTTCAGCAAGGGGCCGCGGAAGCCTCACTGGCGGGTAGCGGTTCGGCGGTGTTCGCACTGTTCCGAAGCCCAGTGATGGCGCGCCGAGCCGCCCAAGGGTTCCCGCAGGACCAGGTTTTCATCTGCGATACCGTTTCGAGGGGAGAGTACCGCCGCGCGCAGCTTGGCCGCGGTGGTGCCTGAATTCGGCCTGATGATTGACGAAAAATTCAAGATTTTTTCGGGCACTTCCAGCCCCCACCTTGCGGATGAAATCTGCGGACACCTGGACTGCGCCCGCGGGCGCGCCAACCTGGGCAAATTCAGCGACGGCGAAATCTATTTTCAGATATTGGAAAATGTGCGCGGAGCAGATGTCTTCGTGGTGCAGCCCTGCACGCAGCCGGCGGATTTTCACTTGATGGAATTGCTGATGATGATTGACGCGTTCAAACGCGCGTCCGCTTGGCGCATCACAGCGGTGATTCCTTACTACTGTTATGCGCGGCAGGACCGGAAGGACAAGCCCCGCGTGCCGATTTCCGCCAAACTTGTGGCGGACTTACTGGAAACCGCGGGAGCCAGCCGCGCACTGACGCTCGATTTGCACGCTCCGCAGATTCAGGGGTATTTCAACGTGCCGGTCGACCATCTGTACGCTTCGCCGGTGATGATTGATTACTTCAAGCAGAAATCGCTGCCCAACCTGACCGTGGTTTCTCCCGATGCGGGCGGCGTGGAGCGCGCGCGGGCCTTCGCGAAGAAGCTGGATGCCCCGCTGGCCATTGTGGACAAACGGCGCGTGGACGTAAACGTGGCCGAGGTAATGAACCTGATCGGAGAGGTCCGCGGTCGCACGGCGCTGGTGGTGGACGACATTATTGACACGGCAGGGACACTGGTGAAAACCGCGGAAGCCCTGCTGGCCGAAGGTGCCAAGGCAGTTTATGCGGCGGCCACCCACCCGGTGCTCTCCGGGCCGGCCGTGGAGCGCATTACGAAATCGGAGCTGAAGGAAATTGTGGTCACCAATTCCGTGCCGCTTTCCGAAGCCGCGCGGAAGATGAAGAAGATAAAAGTCCTGAGCGTGGCCGACTTGCTGGCGCGCGGCATCCGTTCGATTCATGAAGAGACATCCATCAGCGAGCTGTTTAATTAGCGCGGCCCGCTGAACGAAATTCTGAAAGATCAAGGAAGGACGTATGGCCCAAATTATTGTGGAAGCCACCCGCCGCGACCACCGCGGAAAGAATGAGGCCAGGCGGCTGCGCGTTTCCGGCCAGGTTCCCGCCGTGATTTATGGCGGGAAGGGCGAAGCGCAAGCCGTGGCCGTCAACACCAAGCAGATGTCGAGCATCCTGCGCTCGCAATCGGGACACAACACTATTTTCACCATCAAATTACCGGACAGCGAAGAAAGCGCCATGGTGAAGGACTTGCAGGTGGATCCCGTCAAGGGAGTCCTGATCCATGTGGACCTGATGCGCGTTGCCATGGACGTGCGCATGCGCGTAAAGATTCCGGTGCACACGTTTGGCGAACCGCAGGGCGTGAAGTTGCAGGGCGGAATTTTTGAAATGGTCACACGCGAAGTCGAAATTGAGTGTTTGCCCACGGAAATTCCGGGCGAGTTCCGCGTGGATGTCACGGAGTTGATGATCGGCAAGCAGTTGCGCGCCGGACAAATTGCCATGGATCCCGCGAAGATGACGCTGGTCACCGATCCTCAGCGCGTGATCGCGCACGTGGTTGCTCTGCGCGTGGAAGAAGAGAAGCCGGCCGAGGCAGTGGCGGCCGAAGCAGCCGCGGTGCCTGCCGAGCCCGAAGTCATCAAGAAGGGCAAGAAGGAAGAAGAAGGCGAAGAGGGCGCAGCCGAGCCGGCAGCGGCGGAACCGAAGGCCGAAAAGAAAGAAAAGAAAGAGAAGAAGTAAGCCATGGCGGGAGAAATTCCCGCGGAGCAGGCGGCCGAGCGAATGTGGCTCATCGTGGGACTCGGCAATCCGGGCATGGAATACGCCTGGACGCCGCACAACATGGGGTTTATGGCCGTGGACCGGCTGGCGGAAGCGGGCCACATCCGCGTGGAGCGGCCGGAGGCCAAGTCATACATCGGGCGGGGGATGTTGGCGGGACAGGAAGTCGTGCTCGCCAAGCCGCAAACGATGATGAATCTGAGCGGGATGGCCGCGCGGGAGTTGCTCGAGCGGCTGGAGCTGAGGCCCGCGAATTTGATTGTGTTGTGCGATGAAGTGATGTTGCCGTGGGGCATGATCCGCGTTGGACAGCATGGCAGCGCGGGCACGCACAACGGAATGAAGTCGGTGATTGGCGCGCTCGGCACCATGGATTTTTGCCGCGTGCGTTTGGGAGTAGGCCCCGATCATCCCGTGGGGGACCTGGCGGCCTACGTGTTGCACCAGTTGCGGCGGGCCGAAATCGAGAATGCCGCCGAAATGATTGACCAGGCCGCGCAGGCCGTTGAAGTAATTTTGAAAAATGGAGTGGCGCGTGCGATGAACCAGTTCAACCGTCGCGTGCCGCCCCCGGAAACGCCGGAAACTTAGGAATTGCTCCGCCGGGCGGGAGGTGTTGCCCGCGGAATCGAGGACACATGGAAGAGAGACTGTACGACCTGATTTTTATCTTGCGACCGGCAACACCGGAAGAAGAAATCGCCAAGTTGACGCACACGCTCGAGCAGGTGATCAGCGAGCATCACGGCAAAATCGAGAAGCAGGAAAACTGGGGCACCAAGCGGCTGGCCTACCGCGTCAGCAAGCACCGCGAGGGTATCTTCATTTATTTGTCGCTGAAGAGCACGGATGGCGAGATGGTGAAGGAACTCGAGCGCCGGCTGAAGGTGGCCGAACCGGTGATCAAGTATCAAACCATCCGCCTGGATGAAGAGATGAAGCTGCAGAAGAAACTGGTGGCACGCCGGGAAAAGAAGATTGCGCGCCGGCCACGCCGTCAGGCGCCGCCGGCAGCGGCCGCAGCAGCACCCACGGGTGAACAACCGTCGGCCACGCCGGCGACCTGAACGAATTTCAGATTTGAGTGAAAGGACCTACAGATGTCTGACCAAGAAAATGTACCGCCCGCGGCGCCACCGGCGCCCGCTGCTCCTGCGGCACCTTCCGGGCCACCCTCGGCGCCACGACCGCGCTCCTCGGGGCCCGGTGGTGGAGGCGATAGAGGTGACAGAGGCGATCGCGGTGGGCGTCCGCCGCGCGATGACAGAGGTGGAGGCGGACCAGGCGGTGGCCCCGGAGGACCCGGTGGCCGCAAGGGGAAGCGCCAGTTTTTCCGCAAGCGCAAGGTGTGCCGCTTCTGCGTGGACAAAGTTGATTTCATTGACTACAAGAAGGCCGAGATGCTCCACCAATTTGTCCAGGACCGCGGCAAAATCCTGCCGCGCCGGATGACCGGCACCTGCTCGCGCCACCAGCGTTGGCTTTGCGAGGCGATTAAGCGGGCGCGCAACATCGCCCTGCTGCCGTTTGCATCGGAACTCTAAAGGAAAGATTGCGAGAAAAACCATGCAGATCATTTTGCAGGAAGATGTGGAAAAGCTTGGCACACGCGGCCAGGTGGTTGAGGTTGCCGAAGGTTACGCACGCAATTACCTGTTGCCGCGCAACCTGGCACTGCCCGCATCCGCGGGAAATCTGAAGCGGTTGGAAAAGATCCGCACCGTGTTGGCCAAGAAAACCGCCACCGAGCGCGACCAGGCGCAGAAATACGCCGAAGTTCTGAATGGCGTCACAGTCAGTCTAGTTCGCAAGGCGGGGGAGACCGACCAGCTCTTTGGGTCCGTAACCACGGCGGACCTGGCAGAGGAACTCGCCAAGCTCGGGCATGAAGTGGACAAGCGCAAGATCCAGCTCGACGAGCCCATAAAGCTGCTAGGCGAATTCCAGGTTACGGTGAAGCTCTACACCGACGTTGCTGCACAATTCAAAGTTATAGTGACGCGCGAATCGGCTGCCTGATCCGGCTTTCCGGCGGATTTTCCACGGTATCCACAGAGTGTTCGGGAAATCCTCAGCCCTGGTCCTAAAGATGACTCACGCTCGATAACGTTAACCCTCTATTCTTGCTGCTGCACAATCTGAATCAACTTGAAACTGTGCCCTTCCTGGGCGAAGATAAGGCGAATTTAAGCACGGGGAAAAACTCTTATGGCCACGAATACACCGATTGAACGGCCCCTTCCACAAAACCCCGAGGCGGAACGCTCGGTGCTTGGCGCCATCCTGCTCGATAACCACATGCTGGACGTGGCGGTGGACAAGCTCAAGCCAGAGGATTTCTTTCAGGATAATCATCAGCGAATTTTTGCGCGGATGATCGAACTGAGCGAAGAGCGCCAGGCAATCGATCTGATTACGATGATCAACCGGTTGCAGCGAAATGGAGAACTGGAAACCGTCGGCGGCGCGGCGTATATCTCGCAGCTTGTAGATGGAGTGCCGCGGATCAGCAATGTGGACCACTACGCGCGAATCGTGAAGGAAAAAGCGGTCTTGCGCAGAGTGATCCATGCCACCCACAACATTCAGCAGCAGGCCATGGAAGCGACCGAAGATGCCGACGCCATCTTAGACAGCGCCGAATCCAGTCTTTTTGAAATCGCGGAAAATCGCGTCCGCGTTGGGCTGACCGGCATGGGCGACCTGGTTCGCAACAGCTACGATCGCATCTCCCGGCTATTTGATGAAGGAAAACGAATCACCGGCGTTTCCACGGGCTATCATCAACTCGACGACCTCACCTCAGGATTGCAACCATCGGAACTTATTGTGCTCGCGGCGCGCCCTTCGGTTGGCAAGTCGGCCTTCGCGATAAACCTTGCGTCGAACGTAGGGATTCGGAACGCCCTGCCGGTCGCAATTTTCAGCCTGGAAATGTCCAAAGCATCTCTGCTGCTGCGCCTTCTTTCGGATCAGGCGCGCATTGACGCCCACAAGTTTCGCACCGGCCAGCTTCCGCGTGAAGACCGCATAAAAATTACGACCTCCTTGCAATTTCTTTCAGAGACTCCCTTGTGGATTGACGATTCCGGAGCCACCACCGTAATCGAAATGGGAGCCAAATGCCGCCGCATGAAACGTGACAATGGGCTCTCGCTGGTGATCATTGATTACTTGCAGCTAGTTTCCGCGCGCGGCCGCTTTAATACGCGCAACGAAGAAGTGGCCAGCATCACGCGTGGATTGAAGGCCATGGCCAAGGATCTGGATGTCCCCGTGGTCGTCCTGAGCCAGTTAACGCGCGCGCCCGAACGCGAGGACCGCGGGCCGGTTCTTTCCGATTTGAGGGACTCCGGCGCCATCGAGCAAGACGCTGATGTGGTGATGTTTCTGCACCGCCCGAAGATGTTCAAGGAGGGCGCAACACCCGAGGAACGCGGCGAAACACAGCTGATAATTGCCAAGCAGCGCAACGGCCCCACGGACATGCTTCGATTCGTCTTCTTACAACGGTACACGCTATTTGAGGAAGCAGCGCCCGCAACCCAAGGGATGTAGCGGCTTCGCACGTTCCGAGAGGGTGCAGCCCGTCGCAAACCTGCCACACCGCGTGTAGATCCGCCCGCGTGGAAAGCCTACGCGGAAACAGGTCAAGAAAACACTCGTCCAAATCCTTTTTAGAATGTGTAACTTGCAGTGAAAGGAATCGAACTCGCGCGTCGGTGAGTTTGGCTGCCCACTTGCACTCTGAGTGCGACGTGGGCCGGGCCGAGAGCAGTGTTGACTAACCGGCGCGCACACAGGGCAGCGGCCATTTTGCCCGAAGAGGATTTGGACTATCCTCTTTGTTATAGACGAGAGTTCGATCGAAAAGCAGCTGTTGGATTGGGGCAATGACGCAAGCACCGAAAATCGTAGGGCGTCCCGTTTGGGCTGAAATCCGCACGAAGGCGCTTGAGCATAATTTGCGCGCCATCCGCGGGCACCTGGATTCGGCGAAGCCCGCCGCAGGCAGCACGAAAAAACGTGTTGGGATTCTTGCAGTGGTGAAGGGCAATGGTTACGGCCATGGTGGCCCAGCTGCAGCGAAGGCTTTGGGCCGCGCGGGCGCGGACCAATTCTGCGTCACCTGTTCCGCGGAAGGAATCGAGCTGCGCGAGGCGGGGATCAAGAAGCCGGTCCTGGTTCTCACCGGGTTTTGGCCGGGAGAAGAAAAGCGCATCATCGAATATGGCTTGACGCCTTCGGTCACGAATTGCGAACAGTTGGGTACGTTGGAGAAAGCAGCTGCGCGAGCTTCGGGAAAACTCCGCGGTCCGTTGGGAATTCATCTGAAAATTGACAGTGGAATGAACCGGTTGGGCCTGTGCCCCGCATCGGTGGATTGCTTCGCGCGTGCGCTGGCTGATTGCAAGCACCTGCGTTTGATGGGCACGTTCACGCACTTCGCCTCGTCTGAAGTTTTCACGACCTCCGAAACTCCTGACCAGACGCGCGTGTTTCTCGCCGCGGTTACGCATATGCGTGAGATTGGACTGGACCCTGGCATCGTGCACATGGCCAATAGCGCGGCGATTATTTCCCGTCCGGAAACCTGGGCGGATGCGGTGCGGCCCGGCGCAATTCTTTATGGCTATCACCAGAATTACGATCCGCCGACCAGAACCGCTGATGCGGCGCGCAACGTTCGCCTCAATCCCGCGCTGAGTTTTCGAGCACGCATTATTTCGCTGCGAGACGTCCCGGCCGGCGCCGCGATTGGCTACAACGCCAAATTCCGCGCGGAGCGGCCCTCACGAATTGCGATTCTTGCCGCCGGCTACGCCGATGGAATCCAACGGGGAATGGCCAATCATGGAAAAGTAATTGTGCGCGGACAGTTTGCGCCAGTGGTTGGAATTGTTTCCATGGATTTGACGGCTGTGGATGTAACCGAGGTGGAAGGTGTGCAGGCCGGCGACATCGCCACCATTTACGGCACCGATGGAAACGTCACGCAATACGCATTCGACGTGGCAAAACAGTTGGGTACGGTGACGGCGCAAGTCTTGGTGGGCCTTGGTTGGCGTGTCCCGCGCATTTATCTGAATTGAAAAACTATCCCGCTGAATGCAGATTTCCGATCCGCTCGGTGTTTTTCTCTTCACATATTATTGTCAATGAGTCGGCTTGCCAATGGCTCGGAAGACCAATTGCTGCATCCCGGGCGGCGTGGTCCACTTTCCCAGCATAAAGCTTTAGGCTGGCAAACGTGTCAAGCATATTGCAAAACGAAGAATCTGTGTGGCCACTGATTCGTAATCAAACTTTTATTCCAGAGAATTGCAACCAAGCCCTGGCATCACGGGTTGCTGATCCACAACCCGCTCTGAGGTTTGCTTGACCTCATATGACCACGGGTGTATATCAAGAACAGAAACCAGGTCGTCCTAAACAGGTTTTTACTAAATCTTTCGCACGCGCACCGTGGGGGCGCGGCACTTTTGTTTTATTTTATAAGGCGAAGCATTTATTAAAATTATAAGAGGTCATTATGGAACGAAATCCTGTCCGGCCGGGCCGGACCGACAACTCTGAATCGCCTGAAATTTTCATACCCAAGGTATCCCACAAAGCCCCGGTAAGCGGGGGAAGCTTCGGCAGTGTCACCGACCGGATTGCATTCCGCACGATTTTCGCGCTGGCTTGTGTGGCCATTGGATACCACTTCCACCCATTTAACCTCGAGCCGATTCCAGCGGGATTGGCCGGGCTGGGATTTGCCATGCTGGTTTTCGTCGCCGAATGGCGGTTGATGCATGCAAGCCTCCGCAAGCTGATCGGCGCTTCCATCGGGTCCATTCTCGGTATCCTGGGCGCCTATCTGATGAACCTGGTTCTGTCGCAGACCATCATGCCTGAGGCCAGCCGGTCATTTGTGGGTATGGCACTTCTGCTGGTGATGACTTATATCGGGCTGATTGTCGGCGCCAATAAAGGCGACATGCTGAACTTACAAGCGTTTGGGGGCGTGTTTGGCAACGAACGGTCGTCACGGCGGCTGGTGAAAGTGGTGGACACCAGCGTGATCATTGACGGGCGGCTGGCGGATATTTGCGAGGCGCACTTTTTAGACGGGACTCTGCTGGTCCCCAACTTTGTTTTGCGTGAATTGCAGATGGTGGCCGACGCCGCGGACCCGCTCAAGAGACAACGCGGGCGCCGCGGGCTGGAGGTGCTGCAGCGCCTGCAAAAGATGAGCCACATTGATGTGGAAGTGATCGAAGATGATTTCCCGCAAATCCCCGAAGTGGATTTGAAACTTATTGAAGTGGCCAAGCGCTACGACTGCAAAATTGTCACCAATGATTTCAACCTGAACAAAGTGGCCAGCGTGCAAGGGATCGAAATATTGAATGTCAACCAGCTTGCCAATGCGCTGAAGCCGGTGGTTTTGCCGGGTGAGGCGATGCGCGTTTTCATCCTGCGCGAAGGAAAAGAGTATAACCAGGGGGTAGCGTATCTGGATGACGGCACCATGGTGGTGGTGGACGGCGCGCGCAAAGTGATAAACAAGACCGTGGACATCACTGTGACGTCCGTGCACCAGACCACGGCGGGGAAAATGATCTTTGGGCGGCTGGACGATCGCTCCGAACACCCGCGCAATTCCATGCACATCAGTCCTGACCCGGGGCGCATAGATCCCCCCATGAGGCCTTCCGACACGCCCGTTCCCACGGGCACCACCGAACGAGCGCCGCGGCCAATATTTCCGGAAGTTCCGCGAGAGTAATTCAGGGTTCATTGCTGCGGCCCGCGCGGTCTGAATTGGCCCTCGGAACACCTGCGCAGTTTATCTCCTCCAGTGAGTAGGTTAGACTCTTCTCCCCCGCAAGCAGGGGTGTCAGACAGGGGACTAGAGCTTTCACCATGAGCCGCGTCGCCGCCATTCTTCCCGCCGCCGGACTGGGCACCCGCATGGGCGCCGAGACTCCCAAGCAGTTTCTCGAACTGGATCACCTGCCGCTGGTGGTTTTCACTCTGCGGCGGCTGGCTGCGTGTGCGGAGATTTCGGAATTTCTGATTGCTACGCTGGCCGAGGAAGAAACTGCGCTAACCGAACGCGTGGCGAAGGAAAAGTTGGGACGCCCGGTGCGAGTGGTGCGCGGGGGCGGCACACGTCAGGAATCGGTGGGCAAGGCGCTGGCCGAGGTGGGCGAAGGCGTGGAGATCGTTGTGGTGCACGATGCGGTGCGACCGCTGGTGTCCCGCGAACAGACCGAACGCGTGTTGGCCGCGGCGCGCGAACATGGCGCGGCAATCGTGGGAATTCCGGCGTTGGATACGGTGAAGGAAGTGAAGCGGACCAGCCAACCTGGCGATGTGGCGCTGATTACAGCGACCATTCCCCGCGAGCGAATTGTGCTGGCACAAACTCCTCAGGCGTTTCGAACAGAATTGCTGCGCGATGCCTACGCGCTGGCTGCGCGCGAAGGCTTCACTGCGTCGGATGAGGCGGGGCTAGTCGAGCGATTGGACCACGATGTTTACGTGGTGGCCGGCTCAATACGCAATTTGAAAATTACGCGCCCTGGTGACATGGAGCTGGCGAGGTTTTATCTGGACCAGGAGCGGAAATCGAATTAGTCATGGCTAAACGAAGGGCGCAAAAAGCACGGCAAGTCCTCCGCAAGAAGCCGGGAGGCACGGTGCGTTCTGGGATTGGCTACGACCTACACCGCCTGGAGTCAGGCCGCAAATTGAGAATCGGTGGGATTGAGGTGGCATTTGAAAAAGGGTCTGTGGGTCATTCCGATGGGGATGTATTAGCTCATGCGATTTGTGATGCCTTGTTGGGGGCTGCAAGTTTAGGGGACATCGGCACACATTTTCCGGACACAGATCCCAAGTGGAAGGGCGCCGACAGCTTAGATTTTTTGAGGCACGTCCGGAGACTGTATGAAAAAGCTGGACTGGATATTTTTCATATTGATGCCATCGTGATAGCAGAACGCCCCAAGCTTGGCCCACATTTTCCGGCAATGCGCAAAGCGTTGGCGGGAGCACTGGGAATCGAGCAGGATCACATCAACCTGAAGGCCAAGACTAACGAGGGTGTTGATGCCATTGGGCGCGGAGAAGCAATCGCAGCGCACGCCGTAGCGACTATTGCAGGGTAATTGGCGAATATGAACGCCACGCATGCCACCACAGCTTCCCAGCCGCGTGAAAATCAGTTTAGCTCTGCCGATGTCGAATCAATTTTGCGCGAGCGGGGTTGGCTCGATTCCAACATTGAACAAAATGGCGCGTTGGCGAGATGGCAAGCGCGCGCTGCAATGCTGCTGGGGCCAAATGCTACTGACCCGTCGGAACTCGCTGCGCTGCTCGCCTTGATTTTCCAATACGACGCCGCGGCGATTCTTCGCGATCCCGCAAGCCATGCAGTCCTTGGGCGCGATGGCGCACGCGATGTAATTCGAGAGCTGGCGCTGGCCGTGCTCGAAGGACCCGCGGTGGATTCCGACCGATTCAAGGTAATCGTGGATACAATTAAAGAAAAAGTTCCGTTCAGCAGCCGGGAACTGTTCCATCCTCTGAGGCTGGCGCTGGCGGGCCGTGCAGGCGGAGGAGAATTCGACCGCGTGATTCTTTTGTTGGACAGCGCGGCGGTCACGCCCGGGCTTGCGCCAGTGAAAGGCACTCGCGCTCGGATATTGGAATTTTGCGCGGCGATGGAATAGGGAAAACCGAGACGAAGGAAACGATGGACCGGCTCACAGGAATTCACGCGGTTCGAGAAGCTTTGGAAAGCGGGCGAGCACTCGAGCGCATCGTGATCGCGAAGGGACGCCATGGCGATCGCCTGGAAGAAATCACCGCGAAGGCGCGCGAGCGCGGCGTTCCCGTGCGGTTTGAAGAGCGCGCGATTGTGGACCGTCTGGCGGGGACTGCCCAGCATCAGGGGGTTGTGGCGATGGCTGCGGCCAAACACACCCTCGACCTGGAAGATTTGCTGGCGCACACGACAAAGGAAAGCCCCCAACCCGGCATGCTCGTGGTGCTTGATGGCGTGGAAGATCCGCACAACCTTGGCGCGGTCATCCGGTCGGCGCTGGCCGCGGGAGCAAGCGGAGTCATCTTGCCTGACCGTCGCGCGGCGGGATTGAACGAGACTGTCGCCAGGGCCGCGGCGGGCGCGCTGGAACATTTGCCGGTGGCGCGCGTGGTGAACATCGCGCGCGCGATGGAGCAGTTGAAGGAAGCGGGGTACTGGCTGGTGGGCCTGGACGAGCGGGCGGAACGCCAGCACACGGATGTGGATTACAAAGGGGCGATTGCCATCGTGCTGGGCGGCGAAGGCGGGGGACTGCACGAACTGGTGCGCAAGCGCTGCGACTTTCTGGTTTCCATTCCCACCACGGGTCCGGTGCGCTCGCTGAATGTGAGCGTGGCGGCGGGTATTGTTCTTTTCGAGGCGGTCCGCCAACGACAAGCCCAGGCCAAATCCCAGTCAAGATCAAAGAACGGGTGAATTCCACCGGCTACTTGTCGTATTTCAGCATTGAAAAAACATCGATTCCAGGCAGCTTGGCGCGGCCGTTCAGGAACGTGAGCTCGACGGCGAAAGCAGTGCCGATCACCTCACCCTTCAGTTGGCGGACAAGCTTTACCGTCGCCGCCGCAGTGCCGCCTGTGGCCAACAGGTCGTCGCAAACAATCACCCGATCCCCCGGCTGCACAGCATCCTGGTGGATTTCCAGTGTGTCCGTGCCGTATTCCAGATCGTAAGTGACGGAGGCGGTTTTCGCCGGAAGTTTTTTCGGTTTGCGCACGGGCACAAATCCCGCGCCCAGGCGATAGGCCAGCGCAGGCGCGAAAATAAATCCGCGCGCTTCGATGCCCACTACAATGTCCACGTGCGCGCCAGAATAATGGGAGCAGAGGTGGTCCACCAGCGCGTGAAATCCTTTTTTGTCCTTGAGCAGCGTAGTCAAATCGTAAAAAAGAATCCCCGGCTTGGGATAATCGGGGACTTCCCGGATTAAATTTTTCAGATCAGTCATTCGCGCCTCTCCCTGTGAACTCTCTTTAAGTATTTCCAATGATCGCGCGGCTAAATCTCATGCTCGATGGAAAAACCGCCCGCATATTGAGGTATCAGCGTCGCGTCATCTTCCGCCACTTCTTCGACCATGGCGCCACGCGGCCCCTGCCGCAGCTCTTGGCGCAGTTCGCGGAGCTTGTCTTCCGCCGCGATGGCGTACACTTCGACCCGTCCGTCGCGCAAATTCTTGACGTATCCATAAATGCCGAGCCGCCCGGCAACGCGCTGCGCAAAAAAGCGATAGCCCACGCCCTGCACAAACCCGGAAACATAAAATCGCTTTGCGACTTGCGCCATGACCAACGCCAGCGAGGCATTCTACCAGAGGTTTGTGATCCAACACGCAGGGTCAGCTTCGATCCGCTTCTCGTGACATGCGAACGTAGGCGTCTTGTAATATGCTCGGCGAGAGCATAAATAGCCTTGGGAACAGCCCTCCACCATTCTCGGGATCCCCGCATTTGTTGCCTTGGCGCAGCGGCACTCTTGCTCGCTCTGGCGATTCCAGGGAGCGCGCAAAAGCCCGGCGCCGCCCCGACTCCAGCGGCGGCGCCCAGTTCTGGCGTGCACATCCTGAGCGTTCACGGTTACCCGGAATTACACGTAGATGGGCATCCCTTTTTTATCCACGCGGCTTCTTTCCCCTATTACAGAATTCCCGAAGACTTGTGGAGCCACTCGCTGGACCGGTATCGCGACCTGGGCATTAACACCATCGATCTGCGCATTCCCTGGAATTGGCATGAGCTGCACGAGGGTGATTTCGATTTCGACGGACATACGCAGGCGCGGCGCGATTTGCGCGGCCTGTTGCGAATGATCTCGGAAAAAGGATTCCGGCTGATCGCCCGGCCCGGGCCTACGATTGGCGACGAATGGCGAAATGGCGGGTACCCCGATTGGCTTCTCCGCAATGAGGATTACAAGCTTCCCGCCGTGGAGCAGATCGCAGGATTCTATCCGCTCGCGGCACGCATTCAGGCGACGGACCCGGAAGCGGCGGCGAAAAAGTGGATCTCCAATGCGACGCATATGCGCTACGCCGCGTTGTGGCTGGCCGCTGTAGCGCATGAGTTGACTCCCTACAATTCCTCAAGAACGGTGACCATATCTCTCCGGCCTGCGCATGAGGGCGACTCTACAAATCAGCAATCGTCAGGGCCATTACTTTTCGTTTTCCTGGATAACACGGCGGCTCTCGATGCAGCGGGGCACGATCCCGCGACATACTGGCAATATATCAAGACCTTGCGGGACGCGCTGACCACAGGTGGAATTGAAGCCCTCTTTGTGGTCACCGCGTCGCATGCGGAGAATGGATTTGAGCAAGACGCAACAGGATCCAGCATCGCAATTGCCGGCCAATGGTTCTTGAGCCCCGACACCCGGTCACAGGTTGAAAACACAAAATCAAACAGGCTGAGGCTTCAGGATTCCGACGCGCAGACGCTCGCACTGCTGACCCAATCTCTGCGCACACAGCCCGATTTCCCGGCGTTTCTTAGCGATTTTCAGGCCGGCTGGTTCACTCCTTGGGATGACGCGGGGCCGCCCCGCAGCCCGCCATTCCAAACATTGCTCAGCTCGCGATGGCTGCTGGCGCAAGGCGCCGCGGGGATCGAATACTCACCTCTGCAAGATTCGCTCACGCCGCCCGGATATCAGACCGCCCGCGCGAGTCGTTCTTACCGCTGGGATGCCGCCCTTGATTTGAGCGGCGTCCGGCAGGCCCGCGCAACCGCGGTCGAACGCAACGCGCAACTGTTGGAACCTTGGGGCGAGTTTCTGGCTTCGGCGCATCCCCGCGCCAGCATCGGGTTGGTGGACTGGCGCGGCGGACTTTCGCGGGTGGAGGGGCTTCCGCCTCTTTCCGCCGAAAGCGCCGCTGAAGAATCGCGAGTGACGCTGCGGCAAATCCAGCGTGTAGCTTTCGTTGCCGGCCTGCCGGTGGAATTGGCAGACCCGGCCATCCAGCCCGTGGACTCGCTACTTCACTATCCTGTTCTCCTCTTGATGATTCCCCGTGCATTTCACGGCACCGCATTCCTTCCGGCCGGGACTCAAACTGCACTCCTCGATTATGTCCGCCGCGGTGGCACCCTGGTGTGTATTGCAGACGTGCCCGCCGGCCGCGTTTTCGATGAAGCCCTGCGAGATGCCACCTGGACGCAATTGGCCGAGGGCATGAAGGCCACGAAGCTCGGACAAGGGCAGGTGATCGATTGGGGCAAGGATTTCTATTCCTGGGTGGATCCCACCGAGAATTTCGAGAGCGACCAGGCGCACCCTGAGGCCGGGGAAGCAATGGCTGAGTTACACAATTTGGTGCAGCAAGTGGGCATCCGTTCACCCATCATCCAGGCCCCGGGCCAATCCGGCGCTTTGCTTGTTCAAGAATTACTGCCGAATGAATCCTCGGGACCGTTGGGCGCGCCGGATGATGATTGTTCCTTGCGCCGGCCGCATTGCGGAGAGGGTTTGCTCAGCGTTACGAATTGGAGCAGTAACGCGCCGGTGCAGGAAAATTTGAGAATCCTTCCGCCCAACGTGAATGCGCGAGGAGGATCTGAATCCGATTATGTAGAACTGCCCGTGGAAGTGCCCATCGGCGAATCACTCATGCTGCCCCTGAATACTCCGCTTTGCCCCCAAGATGCGCGCCCGGATGCTTGCTCGGACCGAGTGGTGGCGGCAGGTGCGGAATTGCTCGGCGCTGTTCGCGACGGAAAAGCCCTGAGATTGTCTTTTTATGCTCCGACGAACGCCACCATCCTTCTGCGCCTGCGCGCAGCTCCGGCGAGTGTTGACCTTCCTTCTCAGCTTCCAGTTCCGAAGCCAAAGATCGAGCGCAGAGCACCACGTCTTCCCACATCAGACATTAGTGTTGTGGAACCCCCTCCGCCTATGGATTCGCAGTCAGGTTTTGCATTTCCTGAACGAACATTGGAGGGGAAATACGATAAGGTGACTGGAATTTTTACGGTCGTTTTGCCACGTGGCGCGGCTCCGAGTTTCCGGCGTGAGCTCCAGATCCACCTTCCGTATACCCCGGATGCGCCGGAGCAAAAAAAACCGGCAAAACGGCGCGGTAACGGTTATAGGTATACGATTCCGGACGCGGTGCGACTTCCACTTGGTGAAGGTTCAGCGCTTTCAACCATTCCTCCCCTGATTGTTCTGAACCGGGACAGAAGCCCGCAACTCTCCATTGATGCCGAGAATTTGAATGATTCCCCACTCACGGTTCAGGCCACTGTTGACGGCACACTCCACGGTTCGGAAACGCTCCGCATTACGGAATTAGGCGACGAAATTGAGACCATAAGAATGCATTCGAATGGCCCGGTGGATCTTCCGCAAAACGGCATTTCCGAGGGCAAGCTGACTTTGACTGGCGATCATCCCGGTTACAGGGATTCCCCCATCTCATTTATTTCCGCGGATGGGGATGCCCCAATTCACTATCAATTCGATTTCGAGCGATCGGGAGAAACAAACTGGGTGCTGGAAAACGGCCGCGTGCGGCTCATACTGCTTCCTATAGCAGGCGGCCAGGCGGTTGCCCTGGTGGATAAGTCCAGCGGCTACAATTTGACCACCATGGTCGGCGGAATGCGCGATTTTCTCCGATTCCCCAAGTCGGATGAAACTCTGCCGGAGCCCATGATCGACGTTCCTTACGCAGCGGAGTGGCAGACTGCAGCGAACAATTCAGGCGAGCGAATGGTTGCACGTTGGCCCCAGGGAGTACCGGGCTTGGGTAGTATCGTGAAAACAATCCGAATGGATGGGAAAGACGGAAAAGACACCATTGAGACCGACTACGAAATCGGCCGCAGTTTCTCGCGGGACGCAACGGGAGCCGCGGTGGACACAACCGCACAAACGAATCTTGTTACTGCGTTTTCAGTGCCTGCCTCAGCCCTGCAATCGGAGAAAACGCAATTATGTTGGGGCGGCGCACCCGACCACCAGGATTCCAATAGCGGCATCGTATCCAATGCCACGGGCGTGGCTGAGTTATGCAAAGAATTTGAGGAAGACGGGGATCCCATCGTCATCCCGCCCGGATTTGCCAAGCTCGAGGTACGCAGTCCAGGCCGCCCGACATTAAAATTGGAATGGAAATCACCTGGCGCTGCTGATTTTGACCGTGTCACCATTGAGCAGAAAAACTATTCTGTACGCATCGCGCTTGCATTTCCATCCGTAACTGACGGCACGAATGCCGCACATTTCGTTGTGCGTTACACTATCGTGCGACCGGCTCAATGAATGCAGCTGAAGCCGAAAACAAACGTGATCGCAAAACTGAGCATCTAAATAATTATGCAAGCTGAATACCTGAGACAGACTATTTTCCTTGGTGTGGCAGCTCTGCTAGCGCTTCCGGCAGGCGGTCAGGGCCGCCGCCCGGGCCCGCTCCCACCCCCCGCAAACGGTCCGCCCCTTGTAGTTATCCCTGCGGAACCGTCACCCGGACCGCCTCCCATTCCCGCCGCGGAAATCATCCGGCGGTTCAGTGAGAATGAGGACGCGATGGTGCGCGCCCACAGCTCGTACACCTATCACCGGGTAGTGCAGGTGCTCGAATTGGACGAGCAGGGCAAGACTACGGGGCAGTTTCAATATACGACGCGACTTGCGGAAATGCCGGATGGCCATTTCGCGGACGTTGAAGCTAAACCGCCAGATTCCACGTTGAATGTTCTTGACCTGGATCCAGAACACGTCGCGGTTCTATCGAAGATTCCGCCGCTGCCATTCACGACAACCCAGTTGACGCATTATGACGTCACTTATGAAGGCACGCAAAAAGTGGATGAGCTGAATACGTACATTTTCCGGGTGAAGCCAAAGCAGGTTGAGCGCACGCGGGCGTATTTCGACGGCGCCATCTGGGTGGACGACCAGGACTTCGTCATCGTGAAAACCACCGGGCATTGGGTGACAGAGCTGGGAGATGTATCCACCGAGAACTTTCCGTTCACCTATTTCGATACCTATCGTGAAAACGTCATGGGGAAAATTTGGTTTCCCGCGTATCTTCGCTCGGATGGATCGGTCACTTCAAAAAAAGGCACCACCCGAGTGCGGCTGGTGGTCCGCTGGGAAGACTACAAACCGCGCGATGCTGCCTCACCAACAACGCAACACTGATTCACCCGGATAAATTGGCATTCATGAAAGCTTGGGATCGCGGGAGGATGATGCGACGCCCGGATGCGATTCGCCGTGAAAGAGAATGCTGACGCGGCGACTCCGCCAATAGATCCTCCGGCGTCAGCGGGGCGTGAATTGAGGAAAGGGCGTGTAATCCCGCTCGAAAGTGATGTCATCGAACGAAAACGCGAGCGCATGCCAACCGGTTTTTGGATCCGTTTTCGCGCGGACCACGCGTGCCTCCGTGATCATGCGGACCGATCCTCGCCCTGCCGGGCGATGCACCAATTCCACCTCGAGGTGCACCGGAGTACCCGGTTCCACCAGGAATGGACATCGCGCATAGACTCCGCTGGAGCTGATATTCGCCGTCTGCAACGGCACCGATTGCGCCTCGCGGCGTCCGGCGATGCGGAGAATCCGCATGGCCAGCCTTAGATTGGCGCGCGGGAAACTTCGACGCTCATTCGGAACAGGCGACTCATCGGCCGGGAATGGACCCATTCCAGGTGCCGAAATCCAACTGCCCAAGGAAGACTGGTTGAATATTTCATCGCTGTGTTCGCCGGGCGAGCCAAACGCTGAGCCGCCGGATTTCGTGGCGGAAATCTGCTTGGATGGTCTGTTTTTTTGCGCCGTGCGCATACCTCCCCCTTTCGCAAAAACGCGCCTGGCGCGGCGCTACACATTATGAAATCAAGCGCGGGAATCGTCAATCGAGCCAGATTCCAAGTTTCCTGATTAGCAACTCGAAGGCTTGCCTGGCGAGGTGAATTCTTCCCATCACCAATATGGCGCTCGACCAGCGGCCCGGAATCTCTTAGTCTTGGCTGGACAAACCAACGTGTTGGTGCACCCCGCGGGGATGCTGTGAAAGAAAGTGCAAAATACTTGAGCAACGCTGAGCCCAGGGCAGATGTGGCAACGACCGCCAAGCAAGCCAGCACGGAATCCAGGCCAGCCTCGAGCGGTGCGGCACTCCATGAAACGGGTGGAGCGCGAAAGACGGCGCTGGCCTTTGCAATGGTCTATTTGTTTTGGGGCTCCACTTTTCTGGGCGTTCGTTATGCAGTGGAAACGATTCCGCCACTGCTGGCGGTGGGCGCGCGCCAGATCCTTGCGGGAATTGTCTTATTTCCGTTGGCGCGTCTTCGCATCAAGGAAAAATCCACGTTTCGACACTGGATTTCAGGCGCATTCGTCGGGGGCCTCTTGATTGCCGGCGGCAACGGTACAATCGCCTGGGCGGAAGCGCGACACACACCGACGAACATCACGGCCATTCTTGTCGCCACGGTACCCCTGTGGATGGCGATTATGGACTGGCTCCGTCCGGGAGGCACGCGCCCCACGGGACGCATTGTGGTTGCGCTGGCCGTGGGCCTGACGGGAGTGGCCCTGCTGGTCAGCCCAAACGATCCGATCCTTCACACCTATGGAAGCGGTGTGAGCCCCATCTGCGCCGTTGTGCTCTTCGCGGGATCCATCTGCTGGGCGACTGGGTCCATTTTCTCAAGGCATATAACGCTGCCTCATTCTCCATTGATCGGCACATCCATTTTTGCAATCATGGGCGGAGTGATCGTTTCCACGATTGGTTTTGCCATTGGTGAAGGCAGGCAACTGGATATTGCTCGAGTATCGACTCACTCAATCCTGGCGACGTTCTATCTCGCGATTTTTGGCACGATACTGGGATTTTCAGCATATACCTACTTACTTCGCGTGGCGTCGGCTGCCCGCGTTGCCACCTATGCTTACGTTAATCCAGTAGTTGCTGTTTTTCTCGGCTGGGCAGTGGTGAGCGAATCGCTTACTCCTAGAATGCTCGTCGCCGCGGCAATCATTCTCACCGCCGTGGTGTTGGTGATCACTGCACCGCATCCGCCCGAGGAAACCACGGGGCAACCCGTGGTCCCAGATTGATTTCGCCAAAGTGAGGGCGGGTCGTCTTGCCACGACAATCGAAGGGCAATCTGCACGAGTTTGCGTGCAAGAATCGGATAGCGGTATTTTGTGAGGGGCCATAAACTTTGCAACGATGAGTCAAGCACTGCAGCAAGAGCACAGTATGGCGACCCGAACAATAATCAACCAGACTCCAAATGCCCGACGATGGCAGGCAGTTCTGGATCGCGACGCGCGAATGGACCGCAAATTTGTTTACGGCGTCCGCTCCACTGGGATCTATTGCCGGCCGTCATGTCCTTCGCGCCGCCCGGGGAGAGCGCAAGTTTCCTTCTTTCCGTTGCCGGGAGCCGCGGAAAAAGCCGGATTCCGGCCCTGCCTCCGCTGCAAGCCAAACGGTAAGCAGGCGCCAGAAGCGGATGCGGATGCAGGATCCGTGGTGCGCGTGTGCCGCGAGATTGAGCTCCGAGTGGAGCAAGATTCGGAGAGGCCGGTTCGGCTTACGGAGCTTGCAGTGAAGGCTGGAACGAGCACGCATCAACTTCACAGGCTTTTTCGCCGCGTGATTGGCATCACGCCTAGGCAATTCGCCGATGCGCTGCGCATTCACCGCTTAAAGGGTCGTTTGAAAAGCGGAGACGATGTGACCACCGCTCTCTATGAGGCCGGATACGGCTCGGCGAGCAGGCTCTATGAACGGGCCTACGAACATTTGGGTATGACGCCCGCAACTTACAAACAGGGAGGCAGGGGAATGGAAATTGTCTACACGATTGAGAAGTGCCCGCTCGGCCGGGTATTGGTAGCAGCCACAGCGCGCGGCGTTTCAGCGGTCTATTTGGGTGACACCGATCAGCCACTCGAACGCGCTCTGCGCAAAGAGTATCCGAATGCCGCGATCCGCCATGACGCCAGCGCGCTTGGCTCCTGGGTGAAACCAATAATCAAGCACTTGAGTGGTGGCGAGCGGCGGCTGGACCTGCCCACCGACGTGGAGGCGACGGCTTTTCAACGCCGCGTCTGGGAAGAGCTGCGCAAGATTCCGTATGGCGCCACGCGGACTTACAGCCAGATAGCCCGTGCATTGGGGCAGCCGACAGCATCTCGTGCGGTGGCGCGCGCCTGTGCCACCAATCCCGTCTCAATCGTTGTGCCCTGCCACCGCGTGGTGCGAGGAGACGGCCACCTGGCGGGTTATCGCTGGGGGATTAGCCGCAAGCAAGCGCTTCTCGAGCAGGAACGCAGCGCGACTCGCTAATTAAATCCTATTTCTTCAGTGAGAATGGCCTGGATTTACGGCTTGAAGTGAGTGACGCCCTTGGGCCAATGCGGCTTGAAGTCGGTATCCGTTAAGCGAACGTTGCGAACGACGTTGGTGTAACGGATCAACAGATAATCACCCGAACCCGTTTCAAAAAACTGTTGCTGCGCCGGTAGCCAGGTGGATTCGTCAATCCAAATGTGAATCTTTGAGACCTGGTTGCGAACTTCCTCTGATTTGGGTGTCAACTCCAGCTTCAACACCTGGCGGTTGTCCATCTGTTCTTCACCCAAAAGCGTGACCAGGTATCCCTTTTGCATCTCTGTCCCTGAGGTCCCAAACCCCAGCAACAAGAACTGGTCTACCAGAGAGCGCCGCTTGCCTAAATCGTATTGCTCCACCCGCTTGATCTTCGGATTGTAGAGGTATAGCTCGTTTCCCGACCGCAGTATGGTGCGAGGGTCTGGCTGAGTGAACTCAATCCGCATCTTGTCGTCGTGGCGCACGGCAATGGTGCCGGACTCCGTGGATTTATCGTTCACGACGAGGGTGACTTTAGTTCGCTCGATATTCGCCGTGAGGCTCCGGAAGCTCTTTGCCTGGCTATCGAGCTGCTTCAGCGCAGAATCCACGGTCCAACGCGATTGCCCGCCGGCAAAGGCCGCAGCGCCCATCAAGGCAAAAATGGGAAGAAGGATCAGAGCGATCAGCGCGCCGCGCCTGCCGTGAATGTCCTCTATTTTCAGTCTCCTACAGGAATCTTTTCTCATGAATTCAAGTCCGTGCATGGTACCACACAGGTAGGATGCGCGGAGAAACCAGGTGGGTACAGCTGTTCCCGGATGCTAAACGCCGGCGGAACTCGCTAGAACTTCACCTTAACTTCGTAATACTTCACTTGGCCATCCGGCCCCATAACTGGCGTGAAGTGCATGATTTGAAAAGACCGGCCCTTAAGATCGGGAACATTCTTGCGGACCGCATCATGCAACAGGCGCTCGAGTTCAGGTTCGGGTAGAGGTAAGGCAAGCATGCGCGGGTCCACATGGAAAGTCTCGGTACCCGCGATCGAGTCGTCGGCAATCAGCACCACACCCACCTGCGAGGAAGGGAGGGCAAGCTGGGGCCGGTCGCTGAACCAATTCCGGGGGGTAAGCAGGACAAAAACAAGAATCGCGCCGACAGCAAGGTCATAGGGCACGGTGCCGCGCTCGTATGTCCAGAGAAAAATGCGCTTAAAAAACCGACCCAGAGTGCCCATCTCAATCAGCGGGAATCCCGTCCACGATCATCCCGTCCCGCATGTGCACGGTGGAATCTCCGTACGCGGCGGCTTCCGGGTTGTGCGTGATCATGACGATGGTCTGCCCGAATTCCTTGTTTAGCTGGCGCAGCATGCTCAACACGATTTCAGAATTCTTCGAGTCCAGATTTCCCGTGGGCTCATCCGCGAGTACGATCCTCGGCTCGTTGATAATCGCGCGTGCCAGCGCCACCCGTTGCTGTTCTCCGCCGGACATTTCCGCGGGGCGGTGCTTCAAACGGTCGCCAAGTCCGAGCATCTTCACCACAACCTCGAAGCGGTGCGGGTCAAACCCGTTCCCGTGTATATGCTGGGCGATGGCGATATTGCCGTAGGCATCGAGCGTGGGCAAGAGGTTAAATCGCTGGAACACGAATCCAATTTTATGCCGGCGCAGTTTGGTGCGCTCCGCGTCCGACATCGCCGCCAAATCGTTGCCATCCACCAGAACTCTTCCGCGCGTTGCCCGCGCCAACCCACCGATAATGTAAAGCAAAGTTGATTTGCCGCAGCCCGAGGGCCCCATCACCGAAACGAATTCGCCCGGCTGGACGGAAAAATTCACGCCTTGGAGAGCGGTCACGTCCACCCGGCCCGTGTGATAAATCTTCCACAAGTTTTCGGTCTTCAGTATGGGTTCCACGCCTGATACCCTGGAAAGGTGAGCAGCCCCAGCGGGCAGCGTTATTGTATCTGTGAGTGCCATAAGACTCCAAGCTTCCGGGGATTGCAACTCCAAAAGTTAGGGCAATCCGGCCCCCAAAACCGGACTCTTTCGCCTGCTCTATCTAATGCAATATCAACACTTTGTAACCAACTTTGTTTTGCGAGTTTCTTAATATACCCGCACACAGCCGTGCCCACACTCCATCGCTGCCTTCGCCTGTCATTGGACAGACGCGAACATCATCGGGATTCCACTCCGGGCAGTTAATCGTAAAAAAGGGCCTCGACCGGGTCCTTGCGCGTGGCCATCCAGGCTGGATACGCCGCGCCGAAAAGGCCGGCGAATATGGCAATGGCGGCTGCGCGAGCAATCCAGTCGCCAGTGATGTGAATTGCAAGCGTAGGGAACGCGGAAAGCAAGAACGCGCGCACCCCATAACTCATTCCGATGCCGGCCAGGATCCCCGCGGCGCACACTAGGGATGCTTCGCTGAGCAGCGCCTTCACGATATAGCCCTTCGATGCGCCCAGAGACTTCAGAACGCCGATGTCGCGGGTGCGCTCAACCACTGTGGTGTACATCGAGAGAAAAATCACCAGAAATCCGATAGCCACCGCAAGGACGATCATGGAAGTCACGAACACATCCAGCCCCGGTACATTCGCAGATGTCATCAAAGTTCGGAAATCGGCCAGCGGACGGATTTCGTAGTTCGTGAAAACTGCGCGGATCTCTTCCATCACCGCCGTAGTGTGTTCCGGACGCGTGCACTTGATGAAGAACAATGACGCTTTGTCCCGCGCACCCGAAAGCTCCTGCAGCGTTTGCAAGGGAACGAACAACCGTGCTCCTTTGCCGTGCTCTACCACTCCCGCAACATGAAAATCGTGGTCCAGCAGGCGATAGGTCTGCCCGGCCTGGATACCCTTCGCCTTTGCGGCCCAGTCGTCCACCAGCATGTCGTCGGGCCCTTCCATGTCGTGGCCCTCATGGAAAACGAAGCCTGAAGAGACGGCGCGAAAGCTGGGCGGATCAATCCCGTAAATCACGTCCACGCCGCCCGAAGAACTGAATTGCAGCAGGACTGGTGCGACGGCCTGAACGTATTTCATTGGCTCAAGTTTTTCGCGAATCTTGATGGGCATAGGCGCGCCGCTGAAGGCGAGAAAAACCGATGCCGAGGGCGGCTGGAGCATAATGTCCGCGCCGACCCCTTCAATGCGCTTGCCCACTTCCTGCAGCATGCCGCCGGTAAGCCCAACAATAATCAGAACCAGAGTCACTTCCACGGCCACGGCGGTGATACTCACAAACGCGCGTACCGGGCGGTGAATGGCATTTCGGAAAATGAGTTGGCCAATCATTGATTCACTATTCTTGTGATCCTGTACCTGACTTGTCCAATTTCACCAATTCCGTTCCCGGCGGCTGTTCCAGCCGGAAACGGTCCTCTGAAATGGATTCGTTCAGAGCCAACTTCGTTACATGGATGTCGAGCCGGTAATCATCATGCGGGCGGTTCAGAGTGATGTCCCAGGGATAGGGAGTTCCTGCCGTTGTAGGCCGCCAATCCCCAAGATGGATGTCCGACACTAAACGTCCGCTGGTCGAGTAAATTTGGACGCGCGTCAGGTTCAGATCGGAGCGATCAAACCATAATTTTCTTTCAATTTCAGGGGACGAACCGTTTCGCGTCTCAGTGAGCACATAGTATCGCGTTGAAGCATCCTCGTTTTCTTCAAATAGAACAGAAGCGCCATCCGGAATCTGATGCCAGAACAGGGCATCAAGAAGATGCTGCGGCCTCAAATTCTCGATTGGCTTTTCCGCGGAGCGCTCCAACGACGATGGGCCCACAATGAATTTGTTCTTTGATGGAATGTAGATGTGAAACGTTTGCCCGTCGCTGGTCATGTCAAATACATTTTTTGCCAGGACAGGAGCCTGCCCAATCATTCGGATTGTTGCCGGCTTTTGCGCCAGGATAAATGCGTTCACCTCGTGATATTCCTGGATGACTCCACTATAGGCGGAACCTGCCGTCGGGGTTAGTGTGACAGCGGCATTGATACTGGTGATTTTTGCGGCCAGAAGGTTGTAGGCAGCGACCAGATCCGCCCGTGTGGCCTCTTTCGCCGGGCGAATCTCGTTGACCGGCACCTTCACCGTGGTGCTAACGCCGCCACAACCCGTGACAGCAAGAAACGCCGGTATTGCCAGTGAAACGCTCCAATGTAGACCACGCACGCTCAGTCTTTAATCTCCCTCTTGTGAATACTTGCAGTCCAGCGGCCATTCGGCCGGGCTTCGCGCACTGCAGCGAACGCCGGCAACAAACTATAGCATTTCGGTGACAATCAATCCGGCCGCTCAACACGGACTCCCAGTGGAGTGAGCGCTGGGCGCAGGCGGCGCAAGGCTTCACTGGATGACATTTTGTCTGAAAGCAAGGTCAGCGACCCATTCTCAAAATCACAAATTCCGCAGAACAAATAATTTGCGAAAGCGTTTTGATAGGCGTCAAGGCCACGCGAGGAAAGTTCATTTTCAAGCGCGGTGTCAACCGCTTCGTCCAGGTTGGCCCCGGCACGAATGCCGAACCGCTCAGTTTCAAATCGCATCAACAATTTCAACAACTCTTCTGGCGGCAGAGCCGGGAGCACCGTGCATCTCTTTGCAGCAGCGCGCCAGCCAATTCCATGCGCTTCACAGTATTCGCGCACCCGGTCCAGATGACCGATGAAATCGAGCGACCAGACCGTTTCGGCTGCCAGCGCGGGCATCGCCACGGCCCAGACAGCAGACGCGAGGCCGCCAACCGCCGGGTCTGCCGAGCCCGCTTCCTTCAAATCAAGACTGATGGCGCGGACTCCGAGGCCCAGGTCCAGCGGATCGATGATCAGGTGGAATGCGGCCGAATCCACGGCCGCTCAGGCGCTGGCCGCGCTGGCGCCGAAGCGTTTACGGAATTCCGGCGACTCCTTGCGCAAGTCGAGCCAGTCAAAGAATGAGTCGGGCGTCTCCAGCCAGACTTTGAACCAGTTCAGGATCTCCTCTTTTTCCGCGCGCTTGGTGGGATCGACGCGCGGGTTTCGCGCGATCATTTCCGCGCGGCGGCGCCCCAACCGGGCGACCTCCAGGACGCGCTCGGCGGCGGCACGCTCGCCCTCAGCGCGGAATTTCCTCATCAATTCGTCCAGACGCATAATGCAAATTTCCGCCTCCTCCAGCGTGGAAAAATGGAGCAGGTCGTGGAATTCTTCCTCGTAGCGTCCTTCAGTGTCCGCCTCGGTGGACCAGATCACGCGCATTCCCGCGCCGCCCAGAACGTCGGCGATGTATTCCGGCGAAGTCTTCCCCGCTGCGCCCATGCGCACAATCATCTGCCGCCGGATCTGCTCGATTTCGGCAACCGTGTAGCGAGGCGCTCTCAAGTGCGCCGCCAGCTCAAGGATCAACTCCTTCTTCGAGGAAGAATCCTTTTTAGTTGTGTGCCCGTGTTCCTTCATGGCCGTTTCTGCGCAGGCTCCTTTGCGTTCTTCTGGGCGAGTAACTGATGATACCGCGCAATGTTGCGAATGTGTTCAGCAAAAGATTTGCTGAAGAAGTGGCCTCCTTCAGTATCGGCCACAAAATATAGATAGTCCACCGTTGCAGGTTGCAGCGCCGCGCGCAAAGACGCCTCGCCCGGATTTGCGATCGGTCCCGGGGGCAGACCACGATTGCGATACGTGTTGTAAGGTGAATCCACGTGCATGTCCGCGGAAGTCAATGTCCCATCGTAGGCCCCACCTTGCTCCAATGCGTAAACAACCGTGGGATCGCATGCCAGCGCCATTCCAATTCGCAAGCGGTTCTGAAACACTCCGGCAATGATGGGCCGCTCCTCCATTTTCGGCGTCTCGCTTTCCACCAGCGAAGCAAGCGTAACTATGTTCTGCACCGCACGTCCATTTGCCAGGGGGGTCGCTGCCGTCAAAGCGCTCCACTCCGTCCGAAAATGTTGCGTCATCTCCGCGATGATCTTCGCAGAAGTGATGTGCCGCGGAAACTCGTAGGTCGCCGGAAACAGGAAGCCCTCCACGCTGGGCGCAGTGGGAGCCAGGTCGCGTATCGGTGTTGTATCATGCGCGGCGGCCAGGAAATCCTCACGTGATACCAATTTCCCTTCCGCGAGCAGGTCCGCAATCTGCATGATGTTGTACCCCTCGGGCACGGTGACCGTAAGCTCGAATACTTTTCCCGCGGCCAACATATCAAATACATTAAATGCCGTCTGAGGATGGTCGAAGTAATACTCTCCCGCTTGCAATCTACGATTTGACCGCGTGCGGCATAGTAGCGCGAAGGTCCACTGGCTGCGGACCACTCCCTGGTCGGCCAGAATACGGGCAATCGTCCGCGCCGAGGATCCTTTGGGGATTTCCACAAAAACTCCCGGTGCCTCAAATCCTTGGTAAGGATTATAAAGTGTAAAAGCGATCCATGCCGCAACGGCAAGAATCGAAAGAAAAACGAGCAGAATGAATGCGCGGCGCATGTCAGGATTTTCTGCGAGAGCGAGTGGGAGATTTGTTTTCTGACTGCGCGGCCAAATAATCACGGAGGATCACCGCGGCCGCAACATGGTCGCGTGTGACCTTCCTGGCGGTGCCACGCGGCTTGCTGCTGGCGGCAATTTGTCCGGCTTCCCAGGATGTCAGACGCTCATCCATCATCTCTACCGTCAATCCCAGGTGCTGCGCCAGTCGTGTTGCAAAACGTTTCGCTTCCTCAGCCATTTCTCCAATGGTTCCATCCAAGCGTAGCGGCAACCCAACCACAATTTGACGGACTACATGTTCACGGGCGACCAGACGCAGCCGTCGCAGATCATCGCGCCGGTTTGTTCGTGTGAGCGTTGCCAACGGGCGCGCAGTCACGCCTGCTTCGTCTGAGACTGCCAGACCGAATCTCTTGCGGCCATAATCAATAGCAAGAATTCGCCCGGAGGAATTCGCGAGACGATGCGACAGGGTAGCCTGAGGGGCGGAAGTCATCTCCCACCATTATACCGTGAGGGCGCCCGTGACCCGCGAAAGATGCGCTAGATAGGAACTGCCCGGAGGGAGAGCATTTGACGCTCAGGCTCTGAAATCTTACTTATTGCTTGGGGGCCACCACCGTGGGAATCACATTGGTGTTGAATTTCTTATAGTCCGAATACCGAATCACCGCATTTTCTTTCAGCCCCTTCAATAGGAGCACGCGCGCCTTCACATGAGCTTCCACATAGGTCGGCAGCCATACTTCGTTGTTCAGGTACGCCTGCTCAAAAATGAGGGTGGTCCCTTTTTGTAAATTGGCCAGCACTCCTCCGCCAATTCTGAAATCACCCACAAAATAGGCTTCCAACCTTGCTACCTGGTGAGCCCTTTCATCAATCCAGATGACTCCAGCCAGATTGTGAACTATGTCCTCGGCCATCTTGTGCGGCTTGAATTCGGGGCTGGGCTCAAAGTCAAACACCAGGACGTCCTGTCCCCGGAACCGCTCCCGGCGAGGATTCTTAAACTGGCTCGCCCGCAGAAATATCTCGATGCCGGGATGGTCTTCTTTGTCCTCTTGCCCTTCTTCCGCGGCCTTTTCTTCTTTCGCTTCTTTCTTTGTCGCGCGCTTTTGAGCGTTTTCTATCTCTTTTTGGGCCTTTTCATTCTCTTTCCTCTGGTCGCTGTCGCTCAATGCGCTGCCGTTTTTTTTCACCAGCGTCGAAATCTCCTCACCATCCATGTAGAAAAATGTATATTCGTTGACGGTTCTACTTTTTACCTTTCCGGAGCCGTCCAGTTCCGCTTGTTCCTCGTCCCGAGTTCCACCGTACTTCTCCTTAATCTTCTCGATGGCCCTCTGATTGTCGGCTATTTCCTTGAACAGTGATTTCAGATCCGTCACGGGAACCTGTACATTCCGGGGGAAATTGAACACCTCTTCTCTGACGTCGTCGTTGATGGCCGCGCGCGAGACCTCAATCACATAGCTCTCACTCCCATAATGCCATTCAATCTTGTAAGGCAGCTCTACACCATCCACTTTCCGGTAATCATCGTAAATGATCTCTAAATTGACTCCTGCCAGCTGCGCCGATTCTTTCAATAGCAGGTGAGTTTGCCCGTCGAAGTACGCTTCGCGTTTGATTCCCGCGGGCGTGGTCAACTCCAGTTGAATTACGTCCCGGGTCCCCCAATTGGAGCGCCCCATAAACGCGACCCCGATTCCCTTTTTCTTCAGGCCAATCCAGTGGGAATTGTAGTATTCCGCGGCAGCGATCACCTGCTGTCCATCCGTTCCCAAAAGCGTGGATACGCTTCCGGCCGGATCTTCGCGCCACGCGGACTTGCCGTTGTAGGCCAGGATGAAATGTTGTACACGCGCTCTGGCCACCGCCCCATCGCGTCCATCCGTGCTGCCCGGCTCTGAAACAATATCAAGTTCGGTGTAGTACCGGTTCGGCGCTTTGGTGTCGAATGTGTAGGTCCCCGTGGCACCATCTCTTTCACTGAAGAATGTGCCTTCCATCGAAACCGTCGTCACCTTGGATAAGGCCTTCAACCCCCCGGCGGCCTTCAGGTATTGATCGATAATCTCGCCGGGATTCTGAGCAAGTGCAGAGATCGCGGAAAATGACAGGAAAAGTGCAATCGCGGTGCAAGAAAAAAGGGCTCTCATGGTGGACTATGTCCCCCTCACTCGTAACGGAGCGCGACGAGCGGATCCACTCTCATCGCCCGGCGCGCGGGAATGTAACAGGCCAAGAGCGCCACAACCGTCAACAAAGCAGAAACACCGACATAAGTAACCGCGTCGATTGGTGAGACTCCCACCACAAAATCATTGGCCAATTGGGAAAGCGCGAACGCCGCGAATAACCCCGACACAATCCCCGCCCCGATGATCACCATTCCACGCCGCCAGATCATTTTCAGTATCTGCCAGGGTTGTGCGCCAAGGGCCATTCGGATGCCAATCTCATTGGTGCGTTGACTGACGGAATAGGACATCACGCCATACACACCGACAATTGCCAGGATGAGTCCCAGAATCCCCAGCAGGGCAGTAAGCCAAGCTCCAGCCCTGAAGATAAACAATCCGTTCAACCCCTCCATAACATCCGTCATGGTCTCCACATTGAACACCGGCATGGTGGGTGCCAGTATTTCAATCAATTGTTGAACCGGACGGGCCATGGTTTCCGGCGATGCGCTGGTGCGAATCTGAAGTTTGAGCGTCGCCGAATAGTTTTGGGATGTGGGAACAACGAAACTCGGCGGAATTGGCCCGTAGAGGTCCGACATGATCCGGCTGTCTTTCATGATGCCCACAATGGTGATGGGGTTTTTCGGATTATTGAGCATTGCAAATTGTCTGCCGAGGGCGTCTTGGTTCGGCCAAAATCGTTTGGTCATCGCTTCGTTGATGATGGCGACATGCAATGAGCCTTCGTCGTCCGCATCCGCCAAATCCCGACCGCGAAGCATTGGAACCTTCATGGTTTTGAAATAGCCGGGGGACACGCGGTTGATTGTGGCGGAGGGCGCCGGTTCGCCTTTGGGTGTGGAGTATCCGGGGATGGAAATGCTTTCGTCGACCGCGCTGTCATCCAAGGGCACAACGGAGGCCAGGCTCGCGGACTCGATACCTGGAATCCCGCGGACCCGTTCCAGAAGCTGTTTGAAAAATCTCTGTCCCTGGACCTTGGTATATCCAATTTCGTTGGGGTCAATCGTAAGGTTCAAGACATTGCGCGAATCAAATCCGAGGTCGGACTTCTTGAGTCCTTGCAGGCTTCGGACAAACAGCCCCGCGACGATGAGCAGCGTCAGTGATCCACCTACTTCCGCTGCCACCAGCGCAGCCCGAAAATAGCTGCGGCCGGCCGTCAATGTCCGTCCGCCATCGTGCAGGACCTTGCCCAAATTACTTCGCGACACTCGCAGGGCGGGCACAAGCCCGGCCAGAATGCCTGTCAGCAGCGCAACGGCGAAGGCATACGCGAATACGCGCCAATCGAACTGAAAATCGAAATTCAGCGGCAGGACGTTCTGCGCAAGCACGGGCATGGATGTGATGGCGCGATTCCCGGCCAGGCCTACGATGAGCCCGCCCACACACCCCAGGAGTGATAGGAGGACACTTTCCGTGAGCATCTGCCGCAGGAGCCGCCCCCGCGACGCGCCCAGTGCCGCACGCACGGTCATCTCACGATTGCGCACCGCCGCGCGAACCAACAGCAAGCTGGCCACATTTATGCACGCCAAAGCCAACAATAGAGCACCGAGTGTTAGGAAGAGGCCCGCCAATTTGTTCAGAGGGTTTGAAGGCCCGCCGTTTACAATTCCGGGAGGTCGCAACGGCGTGGCGGTTAGAGTGCCCGGTTTTCCATCTCGCGGATACTGCTCCAGTATCCGCCCGCCTTCGATGCGTAGCTCCGTCTGAGTGCTCTCAACTCTCACTCCGGATTTCAATCGGCCGAAAATCAACAGGCGCCGAGCCTTCGGATTTGTGAACAGATCCGCCGCTACAGGCGATTCAACGCTAACCATGCCGAGCGGCAGATAGGCTTGCATCTCCACGATGGGTGTCGGCCCAGGAAATCCCTTTGGCGCCACGCCGACAATGGTTACCGCGTGTCCATCGATCGAAGCCGGCTTGCCGGTGACCGATGGATCCCCGCCGAATCGTGATTGCCAGTATTTGTAGCTCAACACCACGACGGGATCTGCTCCGGCAGTATTCCCCTCACCGGGCAAAATAAATCTACCCATAAACGGCTTAATTCCAAGAAAGTCGAAAAAATTTCCGGTCACAAAAGCGGTCTGGATGGGCTGCGTCTTGCCGTCAACGGTGAGTCCATCCGGCCCGGTCTGGTCGCCAGTTAAACCGCCAAAGACGAATCCGGCCTCGTCAGAAAACAGATTCCCGGTCTGTGAGCGGATGTCCCGAAATTCGGGATAGGAAAAAAGGGTGTCCGTGCGTGCACCCCCTTGCGAAAAACCAAGGTAAGTAACTTGTTCTGGTGATTGGACAGGAAGGGGGCGAAGGATTAGCCAATCAACCATGCTGAAGATCATGCTGTTTGCGCCGATGCCCAGCGCCAGAGTCAGTACCGCTGTAGCGGTAAAGCCGGGGCTTTTCCTCAACATGCGCAGGCCGAATCGCACATCCTGCATAAAATTCTCAATAAAATTTACTCGCCTGGTGTCCCGGCACTCCTCCTTGGATCGCTCCAGGTCGTGCAATTCAACCATGGCAGTCCGTCGCGCCTCCGCTGGCGCCATACCCTTGGAGATGTTCTTCCGTGTTTGGCTTTCAATGTGATCGCGCATCTCCTCATCCAATTCTTGTTCCACCGCGGGGCGGCGAAATAACGAACGCAATCGCAAGGGTACGGTGTAAATCCATTTCTCCGGTTGCATGGTCAACTCCTACATTCCTGCAGAAACGCGCGCTTTGAATCGATGATTCACGCTTCCTTCAACTTTACGACACGCGAAATTGCCGCGGAGAGCCGGGTCCAATTCGCAGCTTCCCTCAGCAGATGTTTTCGCCCAAGCCGCGTCAGTGAATAAAACTTGGCGCGCCGGTTGTTTTCGCTTGGCTTCCACTCCGCGGTGATCAAGCCTTCCTGCTCGAGCTTGTGCAAGGCCGGATAAAGCGAACCGTCGCTGACTTGCAATATTTCTCCGGAAATCTCCTTCAGCCGCTGGCTGATAGACCAGCCGTTCAGCGGCTCCAGCGCCAGAATTTTCAGCAGCAACAAATCCAGTGTCCCCTGGACCAAATCGGTTGGTTTGCTCAAACGCCTTGCCTCCGGTGAATGATTCGGCGGGATCCGAGATTTCCCTCTCGGTTACCGAGCCTACAATACACTCCTTCCTCTCGGTAAGCAAGTGGAAAAGAGTTTGGCGTGGAAAACCGCCGTCTGATGTGGCGGCGTAAAGGCTGGATTGAATGCCGGAAAGGTTTACGGCTGGCGGCCGCGCACGCCGTTCTGCCACATGGACCAGATTCCAATTTGCTGCAGCTGTTGCGCCAGGCCTGTTTGCTTCAGCATGCTCTCTACTTCGGTCCGCGTTTGACGCCGGCCGAATGGCGCGGCTTGTTCCGCGATTCCGAATGCCGTGATGCCGATAATGGCCGCGTTGATTTTCACTTCTCGAATGTCCACTTTGTCGAGTGTGTCCGAGGCTGCGTGATAATTCAGCATGTAATTCGCGGGTTCCTGGTTGGCCACCAGCGTGGGCACGCCCTCGAGCATGAAATCGAAATGGTCGGTGCCCCAGATGGCGTCGGGCGTGTGTTGCGTCACTCCCCAGGACTCCACTGGCTTCAGGATTGAACGCAGCGCCGCTTCCGTGTCCGTCCGTCCTCCAAGCGAGTATCCCGTGATTCGGCCGGTGCCCTCATCAATCGCGATTGCGCCGGCCACGCGATCCATCTCCGCCCGGTGCGCGCGCACGTAGGCCCACGAACCGAGCAGCCCCTGCTCTTCACCTGAAACCAACATGAAACGGATGCTGCGCCGCGGCTTCAAGCCGGTGGCCACGATGTCCCGCGCGACTTCGATCACCAGCGCGGCGTTGCATCCGTTGTCGAGCGCGCCGGTACCCAAGTCCCATGAATCCAGATGCGCTGCGACCACCACGTACTCATCCGGCTTTTCGCGCCCACGGATTTCTGCGATCACGTTTTGCTGCTCGGCTGGTCCGCCGATGCGGTTGGGAATGTCGAGCTTTGCCCGCACGCTCTGGCCCGCGGCCAGAAATCGTTTCAGCCGCTCCGCGTCTTCGCGAGCGACAATTGCTTGTGGCAAGCGGTCCAGCTTGGCCTCAGTCGAATTCGTGTGACGGTAGAGCAGCAAGTGCTCGCGCGAAGACATCCAGAGAATTGCCGAGGCGCCCGCGCCGATGCTGCGATCAATAATTCCCGGTGCCTCCATGTATTCAGCGAAAAGCCCGTCGAGCGTTTGCAACACCGCGGAATGTACCAGCACAATTGCGCCGCGCGCTGCGCCGCCGACGCGCGCGAAATCCGCGGCTGTGCCGTCGCCAACATCCACCACGTTCGCCGTGATTCCGCCTGTGGGAGTTGCCGGCCCCCACCCAATCGATACCAACCTCACTGGAAACGGATGCGCCCCAAGAATGTCGAGCCGCGTCGCGCCCTCGCTCCAGTTCACAGGAATTGTGTAAGTTTCCGTTTTTACATTTTCCACACCGGCGGCGTGAAATGCGTCCATGGCCCACGTGATGGCTTTCGCCATCGCCGGTGAGCCGGTTTGGCGCCCTCCGATTTCATCCGTGAGTTGCCGCAGGTTTTCGTAAAGAGGTGAAGGCCCCAGCGCATTGGCGATAATCTTTGGCGCAGCCTCCTCGCAGAGCGATTCACCCGTTGCCGAGCACGCGCCGTTTGGTCCTGCGGCCTGACCCGCGGCCAGAATCTTCTTCAGCGGGTCCTGCTGGGGCGGCAAACCTTGTGCCCAAATTGAGCAGCTTGCCCCCAGGCAGAAAATGATTCCGGCCAGCAAGGATGGTGACCGTAATTTTGTCAACGATGTCCTCATCGAAATTGACTCCTCGTCGAGTATTCCGGCGCTTGCGATGCCAACTTGTGAATCATGCCTCGCTCGCGATTAAGTCCGCCACGCGCGCCACTTGAACCATCTCCTTCACGTCGTGCACTCGAATGATGTGCGCGCCGCCCAGAATCGCCGACGTAACCGTTGCGGCCGTTCCCCAGATTCTTTCCTCCGGCGGCGCGGGTGACGCAGCGCTTCCCAGGGCGGCGCCCAGAAACGCTTTACGCGACGTCCCCATCAGCAGGGGATATCCAAGCGTAGCCAGTTGTGGCAGACATGCCAGCAACTTGAAATTCTGATGGTAATTCTTCCCGAACCCGATCCCAGGGTCGAGCACAACTTGGGATCGCGCGATCCCCGCGCGGCGAGCGCAAGCCGCCGCAGCACGCAATCCTGCCGATACATCACGGAGCACGTTCCGTGCGAACGGTCCTTCCTGCATTGTTGCCGGCTCGCCGCGCATGTGCATCAACACGATGGGGACTCGCGCGCGGCGCACGACCTCGCCCAGCTCGGCGTCGAATCGCAGCGCCGACACGTCATTCACAATTTCCGCCCCAGCGCGCGCTGCTGCTCTTGCCACTCCAGCCTTTCGTGTGTCAATCGAAATGGGGATGCGCAGCTTGCCCCGCAACGCTTCGAGCACAGGCATCACGCGGGCCAGCTCTTCCTCCACGGAAACACGCGAAGATCCAGGCCGCGTGGATTCGCCGCCAATGTCAACAATGTCCGCGCCTTCGGCCTCCATTTTCAGCGCCCGCTCCACTGCATCCTGCGTATCCAAACACTGCCCGCCATCGCTGAAGCTGTCGGGCGTAACATTGACCACGCCCATAATCAGCGTGCGTTCACCCAGCACCAGCGTCCGCGACGGCAGCCGCAGTCGAAATTTTCGGCGGCGAAACATCGTGCCAGTGTAATTCAACCGCGTCCGCCAATGAAAATTTCTGATGACGCAATCGTGTCCGGCAATTGTCTTGCTACTGGGAAAAGGGGATGTAATAACTCGGCCGGCAATCCAGCCGCGCACCCGGATGCGCACCAAGATGCTCGCCCGACTGGCTAAACCTAATCGTCACCGAGTGCCAACCGGACTTATCCACGGAATCGCTGGGATAAAATCCCAGCATGTATTCGGTGCGCAGCGTGGCTGCGATGCGTCCATATACCTCGCTCAGCGTGCCAGTCTCGCGCAAGAAATAGAGCGTTCCACTCGCGCGCCGCACCAGCTCTGCAAGAAATGCCGTGTAAGCTGGGATTTCCATTTTGCGCGACTCTTCAGAAATCAGAGTCACATCGCTGTGCGCGGCGAGCCACGCCTCCGTCATTCCCTTGGGCCGGTTCTCCGTGGAAATCACGAACATTTCAATTCCTGATCCGGCAAGCGCTCTGACAACATCTTCAAACGTCAGCCGGTTCGCGTTCACGCCTGCCACAGGAAGCATGCTCGACGGATTCCAGCTCAGACCCAGCCCGCTGTCCTGCCCATCGGTCAGCAGCAGGATCGCTTTGCGTCCCGCCGGAGCGTGCGGCCCGGTGAACAATCTCTGCGCCGTCAGATAAACGGACCCGTAAATATTTGATCCGCTCTCCTCCACCGCCCGAAGCACCTGCACGCGCCCAATGGAGGTTTCCAGCAACTTCCGGTCATTGGAAAATGGCAACAGAATATGCGGATGACCCGCGAATGCCACTACCGCAACCTCATCTCTCGGAGAAAGTTCGCGCCCCAGGGCCCGCGCCGCCGCTCTCATCTCATCCAGGGAATGGAATTCGCTGGGGCTGGCGTCAATCACCAGGGCAATGTGCGCGGGTTCAGTTGAGGAATCCAGGTGCACCAGTGATTGCGTCTCGCCATCGGCGGCGAGTTGAAAATCACTCAGCGTCAGATTTCGCAAAGGGGCGCCATCACCACCCAACGCCGAGCAGCCAATTTCCACCAGCCGCACCTGAGTACGAATCGTAACTGGCCCTCCGGATTTTATGGATGGGGGCGCAGTCCCCTCCGCAGCTGAATGTTTCGGGACTAAGCGCAATTCGCCGGTCACCGGATCGCGCAAGTATTCAGTATCTTTGTCGATTTGCTGCACGCGAGGCAGTTTCTGTGGCGGGCCCGTTTGCGCCCATGCCGCCCCGGCGCCGGCCGCGCACAAAATGAACCACAAGCCAAGCATCGCTGCTGCAGGTATCTCTTGATGCGCGCCAAGGATACGATGGGCCCGATAACTCATGGATTTGGAGTTTGATGCGCCGTGGGTCAATCGAGGTCGAAATCGCGCAGAGGTTTTTTCACCGGCTCGCTTTGCGCCTTTTTCAGGCCTTCTTCAAATTTGCGCGAGAGCACATCTTCCTTCTTTTGTTCCGCCATCCACGATTCGCGGAATTTGTCCTCGCGCTTGCGCGCCTGCTCCGCCAAAATGTTTGCGGAATCGGTCAGATCGACATCCGGTCCGGCCTTCACCGGAACGGTATGCGACAACACCGCTTCAAGGTCGGGATCAATTTTGAGCTTCGCCTGGCAGCACGGACAAGTTACTTCGATGGACCGGGAATTCTTTGCCATGGCCGTATTCTACGCCCAACTGGCATTCGCCAAAAGCACCCGCCCGGCGCAACTCCGAAAAAGCGGCCGCCGGGCGGAAGTATCGTCTAAAAGGCTAAATTGAAGTTATCCCTTGGTGAATCCCGGTGCTGGCCGCAATTCCGGCCTCCCGACTGGTTTCGGATCCGTAGTGGGCAGTGGAGAAGGCGGCCCGGATGGTGGCGTCCGCACCTTATCAGGCAGAGGTGTGCCGTCTATCAGCATCTTGATTTCGGCCGCGTCAAGCACTTCCCGTTCGAGCAATGCCAGCGCGATTCGGTCAAGGGCATCCCGATGCGACATCAACACGTCCTTGGCGCCCTCATACGCCTTCATGATGATTCTCTGCACCTGATCATCAATCCGCACCGCCGTGCTCTCTGAAAAATCGCGGTGCTGCGCGATTTCGCGGCCCAGGAAAATTGCCTCTTCCTTCTTGCCGAACGCCAGAGGCCCGAGCTCGCTCATGCCCCAGTCGCAAACCATCTTGCGCGCGATTTCCGTGGCGCGCTCGATGTCATTGCCCGCGCCCGTGGTCAAGTGGCTGAGCACAATCTCTTCAGCAGAACGGCCGCCCATCAGCACCGTCAGAGTGCCCTCAAGATACTCCTTGGTGTAGGTGTGCTTGTCGTCGATCGGCAATTGCATGGTGACGCCCAGCGCCATACCGCGGGGGATAATGGTCACCTTGTGCAGCGGATCAGTGCCCGGAGTCATGGCCGCAACCAGCGCGTGACCTGCTTCGTGGAAGGCCGTGTTCCTCTTCTCCTCTTCGGAGAGGATCATCGACTTCCGCTCCACGCCCATCAGCACTTTATCTTTGGACATCTCAAAATCCGCCATGCATGCAGCTTTGCGGTTCTGACGTGCCGCCCATAGCGCCGCCTCATTCACCAGATTGGCCAGGTCAGCGCCCGAAAATCCCGGTGTCCCGCGCGCCAATACGGAGATATCCACATCGTCGGAAAGGGGCACTTTGCGCATGTGCACGCGAAGTATTTCCTCCCGCCCTTTGATATCGGGACGGGGCACCACGACACGCCGGTCGAATCGTCCAGGGCGCAGCAGGGCCGGATCCAGCACATCAGGACGGTTGGTGGCCGCTATCAAAATTACGCCTTCATTGGACTCAAACCCGTCCATTTCCACCAGCAACGCGTTGAGCGTTTGTTCCCGCTCATCGTGTCCTCCGCCGAGACCCGCGCCGCGATGGCGTCCGACCGCGTCAATTTCATCAATGAAAATGATGCAGGGCGCGTTCTTCTTTCCCTGCTCAAACAAATCCCGAACGCGGCTTGCGCCCACGCCCACAAACATTTCCACGAAATCCGATCCGGAAATGGAAAAGAACGGCACGTTCGCCTCGCCGGCAATCGCGCGAGCCAGCAATGTCTTGCCCGTTCCCGGGGGACCTACCAGCAGAACTCCCTTCGGAATTCGCCCGCCCAGTTTTTGGAATTTTTGCGGGTCCTTCAGGAAATCAATGATTTCCTGGAGCTCTTCCTTGGCTTCGTCTATCCCCGCGACGTCCTTGAAGGTAGCCTTCTTTTGTTGTGCCGTGAGCAGCCGCGCCCGCGACTTGCCAAAGCTCATGGCCTTGTTTCCACCCGCTTGCATCTGCCGGATCATGAACACCCACAAGGCAAACAGCACTACAAAAGGAAGCAAATTGATGAGAATGGAAAGCCAGTCGCCGCGTGTAACTTCTTTTACGTTGATGCGCACGCCCTTATCGCGCAGCTCTTTCACCAGGTCCGGCGCGGCTTCCTTAAAAATCGTGACATGGAACTTGGTGTCCGGTTCCCGGTACTCGCCGTCCACGTCATAGCTGTTGGCCGAAAGATTCAGCGTGACTTCCTTGATGTTGTTGTGGTCCACGCTGGCCATGAATTCGCCAAATGTGGTCTCCGTCGTCCGCCCGGACTGGCTCTTGGGCGTAAATACCTGCCACAGTACGAATGCAAGCAGTATGATGCACAACCAAACTAGTATTGTTTTTGCCGCTGAACTCGAATTCACGAATTTACCCGCCTTGGGCGTGCCGTGCCGGACTTTCGCCTTGTCTTCCTGCTCCCACTTTTGCCGGAAAGCTGATTGCCCAGCGTTCCAACATAAGGGAGATTACGAAAATGCTCCTGGTGCCCTGCCAGCCCATACCCTATCAATTGATTAGATGCCCCAACGAAGCCAAAGTAATCCGGCTTCAAGTCCACGCGGCGGTCGTCCGGCTTGTCAACCAGCACGGCGATACGCAGCGATCTGGGACGGCTTTCCATCAGCCTCTTGCACAGGAAATCCAGAGTAACCCCCGTATGCAGTACGCTCGACACAATCAAAATATCTTTGCCGCGCAACGACGGGGGCTTGCTGAAAAAAACCTCGCGGCGGCTGAACCCGCTCAATTCCACATCCCGCGTCTCACTCCGTACAAAATGGCAAACCACGGGCCTGGAAACGCGTCTTAAAAGGTCAGCCGCAAAAATGAACGCGTCTTCCAGAATAACCACCGCGTCCACCGTCCTGCCGGCGTAGTCCCTGGAAACTGCGCGGCCCATCTGCGCCATCCGCGACGCCAATTTGGCGCTGGAATAAACTACCTTCGGCTTCTCACTCAAAAAGGCTCCTCGCAAATCACCAGCACTTTGCGTGTTTCCTCACCCGTGAGAAACCGCTGGGCCACCGGAAAACCTCTGGCCCAAACCAACTCGCCGGCACTGGTGAGCACAGGCCAACTGCGGCGCTCGCGCAGCGCAATTCTTCGTTCGCGGAACAGTTGCTTCAACTTGCGGGCGCGCAGGCGTCCCTGGGGCCGAATGGCGTCGCCGGGAAGCCAGTTCCGCACCACAACGGGCGCACGAATACAGCTCCAATCGGCGAATACCGCCTCAGGATTAGTGTCCCTCTGCCCGGCAGGCCAGTCAATCACTTTCAGCCGGATACGTCTCCCAATCTGCGGTAGCTCAACCTCCAGTTCATTCAGGCCTTCCAGGGGAATGGTTCGTTGGAACTCCGCCTCGCCAACCGATCCCTCTCCCGTCTGACGCGGTACCCTCCGGCTGAATCGCAATTCGTCAAAACCCCGCTCCACGGTAATTCCATGTGGCAAGTGAATCTGGTGTCCGCTGGTGGAAGTTGTTGCCAGGCGCAGGATGTCCTCGACGTGTCGGCTCGTAAATCCAAGCCGATCTCCCTTCAACTCCGCCAGAATCCGGCGAATGATTCTGGTCGTGACCGGTGCCATCACGCCACGTTCCTGCTCGGCCCCTCCGACAAGATCCAACGGCATCAATAAATCCTGGATCACGATGCTTAGCGCTTCTCCCTCGCGCCGGACAAGCTCACAGAAACGCTCCTCGGCCAGGGCCGCCCAGAACCATTCGTCCTCCCGCGCCAGTGTGCCTAGCTGGCTAAGGTGCGACACGATCGCGGGTTGAAAATCCTCTTCCAGAATGGGTAGCAGGCGCCGGCGAATCCGGGCGCGCAGCTTCGATTCATCAAGATTTGACGAGTCTTCGCGCCAGGTCTGGCCACGCGCTTTCAGAAACTCGCGCAGTTCGGCTCGCCGGATTCCAATCTGCGGACGCACGATGTTCCCGGCAACGGGATAAACCCCAGCCAGCCCGGCGGGCCCGGTGCCACGAATGATTTTGGCCAGAATTGTTTCGGCCTGGTCGTCAGCCGTGTGCCCCACGCAAACCCGCTTGACGCGTCCTGCCCGCACTAGCCCCTCAAAGAATGTGTACCGGCATTTTCGTGCGGCATCTTCTAGATTGGAACCTGACGCCTTCGCTTGGAACGCAACATTTTCGCGCCCAGCGATACTTTCCAAACCCAGTCTTTCCGCCAGTTCGGCCACAAACCGTTCGTCATTGTTGGATTCTTCGCCGCGCAGCTCGTGATTAAAATGCAGGACCAGCAGTCGGATTCCCAGCGCTTCTCGCAACCCTTTCAATAGCAGAAGGAGCGCCACCGAATCCGCGCCGCCCGAAACCGCGACTCCGGCAACATCTCCGGGTCTTAGCATGCCGTGCGTGCGGATGGTAGCCAGCACTCGCTGGTCAATTTTATCCATGCTGGAAATCATTTATTGTCGCGGGACGGTGCCGCTCCAAGCATGGTAGCAGCCGCATGCGACGCACGGCAATCATTTGCAGTAATTGGCAGGTGAAAAGAGAAGCTAGCTGGATAATTGTTGCGCCATCAGGCCCCGGCTATAGTTAATCCGGCGGTCAAGCGCAATGGCCGCAAAATGGGCGCAACGGGAAAGCTCGCGCTCTGTCCAGGAAACCACCCCGGGGACATACCGGCCCGAAATCGTGCGGAAAACACTCAGAAGCCTGTAATAAGCGCGCACGGCCGCGATTCTCGCCCGATCCTTGCCGGTTTCCGGACACAGCCGAGCCAGTTGCAGCAAGCGCGCGAACTCCGCTCCATCGATTTCAGGATCACGGATCCCAGTAACTTCGCGGACTTGATCGGAAACAGGCTGCGTAACCGTTGCGGCGATCACGGAACGGCAATACGAGATGAAAAACTGCAGCAACGCCACAACTGACAGCACGAAAATAAACGCGGTGGTCATCGCGCGGCTGCCGTCACGCGAGCTGTGGCCAGTCGCGCCCCTTCAGGAATTTTCAGGAATGTATAACCCCACGCCAGGGGCAGCCAAAGCGACATGATGTAAGGTCCAAATTTCCACAATGAACTTTCAGGATAAATTACCGCTAGGGCCCAGCTTGCTGCGTACGCGCTGAAGTAGACACCAAGCGAGAGCACCAGCTGGATCAATTGCGTGCGCGTTTCATGCATCTTCCGGACTGCCGCCCACAAGACGTAAGTGATCACAGCGCCGATGAAGTATAGGTTCTGGGAAAGCTTGGCGACAAAGTGCGTCATCATCTGATCTTGAGCCTGGCGCACGACGAAATACGAAACCGCGGAGATTAATCCCAACACCAGAATTGCGCCGACGCGAATGTAAGTTTCCGCACCCATTTCATGGAACACGTGCGCAAAAAGCGCCATCAAAGCAAAGAACAGGCAGATGGTCAGCAGGGCATCGGAATAATAATAAAAATAAAAGTATTGCGATGAGGTGAGTCCGAATTTCACTAAGACCATAAAACGGACAACTGTGAACAGGGATGCCACTAACATGTAGAAATTAAGGGGGAAAAACTGAAGGAAGGATTTAGCCCTGATCGCGCACACCACCACGCCAACCTGCAATAATGCAGTCAAGAACCAAATGGCAAATTCGAGCGTCCTGGACATGAGTGTCCAATTCAGGTGGCGCTCACGCCCAGGTCCGCCCGAGATATACGGAGTCATGCCACTCGGGCTGAACGAAGGCCCATCCCGCGTGGCCGATCCGGCTTAGCTACTCGGCCACGGCGGAATAATTCCGCCACCGTTAGCCGTCTGTACCTGAGAGTGCTGTACTGACAGGTTGGAAACAACGATTGCGCCTGTCAGGCCTAGCACGGTGAGGACAGCTATTGCTAACCACTTCTTCATAACCCCTCCGTGATGCGAACAACGGGGGGATTATACGCCCACCTGTGCCACTACGGTACATTGACGGCTTTTTTTGTCATTTGTGTCTAATCAGTACACACCACCAGCGTTTGGCCCATCGGCAGAATTACCTCTACCGCTAGGGTCAGCACTTGAAATCTTTCCAGAAGCAGAGTACCGGTCAGGTCAGAATAGGGTCAATGGGCCTAAAGTACTACGTTGAGATGAGTTTATCAGTCAAAATAAGGGTAGGGCTGGACCACGCGCGTTGCCCATAGAACCAATCCACGATTAAGTCCGCCCCATCTACTACAACCCTTGATCGCTTGACACCCCTATTCAGCGTTCTTACTATGGAAATCCCTTCAACGGCCGGCGTAGCTCAGGGGTAGAGCGAGGGTCTCATAATCCCTAGGTCGTGAGTTCGAGTCTCACCGCCGGCACCACACTTACTTACTTGGTTTCAAGAAGTTCCGGTGACTCGCATTTCGAAGCGAACTGCGTCAAAAGGGCCAGTGTAGTAAAATCGTAGTAGTTTCAGGCCGGTCAACGCTCAATCTTCTGGGACCCATGTAGTGCATCCGGTCTGCATTTTCTGAGGCCACCGCTGTGAAGTTTCGACCTGGTGAAGAAGGGGCGCCCGTAAGAAAACTCAGCGATCTGTCCTGGTTGGTTAGCGACAAATCCACCGCTTATTTCGCACCGAGAGTAGCATTCACACGCTTGAACAGACGCTCAAACCGATCCAGGGTATTCGGACTAAGGGATGCCAGAAATGTATCGCGCTGACGGAGCAAGACGTCCGCTGGACGACCGTGGTCAAATCTTTCCTGCTTAATGTGCCTTGCAATTCGGGACACAATCGGGTCAGTGCCCACCAAATCTGTTTCCGTAAGCGTAGAGCCAAACGCTCGGTTGAAGAGACTGAGGTATTCTGTAGGCTCAAATAAATCTTCCAAATCCGCGAGTTTTACCCCGATGATCTCTCCTATACCGATGATGCGATTCTTCGCGAGGATACCCTGTTCGACAAGCTTGCTGAGGCGCTGATTGCCTTCCTTCCTGGAATCAAGAAGAACGGTTACCTCAAGGTGATGCCCGAGAAGCGCCACGAATGAAGGAATGAGATCAGCACCACCTACTGGAACCAATGACCATTTATCATCTAGCCCTTCGCGCCCATGTTCTTTCAAAAATGAAGACACGAGAAGAAGATACGTATAGTCAGACGTGCCCTCCAGCACTAGGTTGTGTGGAGCAACGAAAAGGTGCTGTGCCAGATCATACCCTAAGGCGGCTTGAAGCGGGAACAGCGTGTCCTTATCTGTCGAGAGTACATCAGCTGTTACCTGAGACCCTATGTCACGTCCCTTATCTTCGACCAGACGGGCACGCTCTAGGTGATCTGGCTCAACCATAAACGGGGAATGGGTACTGTAGATCACTTGGCAGCGGTGTGAAAGCCGATCTTCAATGAATCGCAGGAAATCTTTCTGGGCGCGCGCATGCAAGCCGAGACCCGGCTCATCCAATAGAATTATTATCGGTTTCGTGCTGTGCTCAAACTCCGAAAAGGCTGCCAGGAAAGAAAAGAACCAACGGAAACCTGTTGACCTCTGGTCAAATGGCAAAGAGAGGAGATGCCTGTCATCCCAGAGCCTAATTTTCAATTCATCCAAAACGGATTGCTGACCCTGCGGCGTTTGTTCTGTTTTCTGGGTAATGTCTATCATGACGCGAAGTTCAGGATTCGTGCTCCAATACTTGAGCACGTCATGCGTGATCGAATTTGCTACATTTTCAAGTTCGCGCTTTCTGACTTCGTACTCAGGATTTAATAGGTACTCCGATTCAGCCCCCGCAAGTTCCAAGAGTGACCGGGCAGTCGCCTCGTCTTCTGTTAGGTCTTCTCTCTTCTTGCCCAGTAATTCTCTGATCTTGATCGTTCCAGGAAGAGAACTGTACTCGTCGAAGTAAAAGAACCTTGGTGCGAGCTGGTCAATACCTTCCAAAAGCGCCTTGCGCAGATCAGCGGCTTTCCCAAGTAGTTTGGCTTTGGCAGTTGCGACTGCTTCGCTTGCTGCCTTCGAGTGCTCGCCGCCCTCTTTGGAGAGGTTTTGGACGAGTTGGTCGACGCCTGCAAACGTCGTGGCGCTCGCGCCTGAGTCCACGAAGTCAGCCGGAAGCTTTACGTCCCTCAGAATATGACGGACGGCACCGCGTTCATCTGCTTGAAAGTCAAACCATTGCTTGCCGCTGTACTCTCGTTCGACAGTCACTTGCTTCGAAGTTAGAGTTCCCTGACCGAATCGAGATTCCAGAATTGAAAGGTCAGACGCTTCCAATTCAAAGATCGCACGTACAGGGCGTGAGTGCTCCAAGTCCTTTCCCTCTCGGCGGTGCTGCTTTTCCAACCATGCTGGGTACTGCTGAAGGATAGAGAATTTTGCACTGGCATGGGCCGGATTCAGTCGATACATTCCCTGAAGAAACGCAGTCTTCCCAGATTCATTTTTTCCTACGATGCAGGTCACTGTCGGCTCGATGTGAACAGGTGAGGAGTCCAGTATGTTTCTGAAATTGTTAATCTGCGCTTTGATGAGTCTCATGACTTCTCCATTTTCACTTTTTCGCAAATGTGGCAGAGAGACGCGAATTACTGTTGACCGAAACTAAGGAGCTGACCTACGGGGTAAAGTCACTCGTTCATAATCTCGGGTGAATAGAAGTCTCCTGCTTTCTGGACTCGCAGTCAAGCAGGAGTGTAATTACTGGAAATTCACTGTTTGCTTCTGTCTCCGGCAAAGAGATCGAGTAGCTCCTCTACGCCCCCCGGTTTAGTTCACCCAGGTTGTGGGAGTGTTTTCAGTGGAAATCTTTGCAGTGCTGAATGCCTCTCCTAACATCACGTCTCCATAAAACCCCATGCAAATTGTTCTTCTCTTTACAGTCTTCTCCTTATTCTGTCACTCTAGCTCCTTCCATAGCGTCCGCAACTGATGAGGAGTCCTCGATGTTAACGCAGTTGAGCATTGGCAATTTCAAGTCTTGGAAGAGAATTGACAAGATGCGTCTGGCGCCCATTACTGGGTTGTTCGGACCGAATAGTTCAGGGAAGACCAGCATCCTTCAATTGTTGCTGATGTTGAAACAAACGATCGAGTCTTCCGACCGGGCGCAGGTACTTGAATTCGGTGACGAAAAAAACCTAACGAATCTTGGGAGTTTCCGCGATGTTGTCTATGAACATGAAAAGCCCGGGACGATAGACTTTTCTCTTAATTGGAACCTCCCCGAAGGACTTACTGTTAAGGACCCAGAGAGCAAGACCGACACACTGTTCGAGGCAAGTCAACTTGGGTTTCAGTGTACGCTTGGAGAGAACGGAGCAGATCGTTTGGCTGTGTCTAACCTTGAGTACGACGTGAGCAGTAATCGCATTGTCCTGAAAAGGAAAGGGCAAAGCGGCGCAAAATATGAGCTAACAAACGAAAGCGATGGAGGAATTCACTTCACTCGGACGCAAGGTCGTGTATGGGATCTTCCGGCTCCTGTGAAGTTCTATGGCTTCCCGGATCAAGTGTATGCATACTATCAGAACGCAGGCTTCCTTTCGGATCTTCAACTAGCCTTTGAGAATCTATTTAAACGCCTCTACTACCTTGGGCCACTCCGCGAGTTCCCTGCTCGACATTATGGGTGGAAGGGTTCCGAACCAGCAGACATGGGTCGTCGCGGCGAGCGTGTTGTGGATGCGTTGCTAGCATCACGACAGAACGGGCGTTACATTTCACCGGGATTTAAGCGCAAGAAGCGGAGTCTTGAGGAGCGAGTTGCCCAGTGGCTCAAAGAGTTGGGATTGATTCACAATTTCAGCGTGGAGCGAATTGCAGAAGGAAACAACATTTACCAAGTGCGGGTGCAGAAGACATCCACTTCTGCGAAAGTGCTAATTACTGACGTCGGATTCGGAGTATCACAAATATTGCCAGTGTTGGTTCTGTGCTATTACGTGCCTGAGGGGTCGGTTATCCTTCTAGAGCAGCCTGAAATTCATTTACATCCCTCCGTTCAATCTGGTCTTGCGGATGTATTCATCGATGCCGTAAAGAACCGCAATGTTCAGATTGTGGTTGAAAGCCACAGCGAACACCTCTTACGCCGATTACAACGACGCGTTGCTGAAAAGGCGATGACTCCCGAAGATACTTCCTTATATTTCTGCGAAATAATTGAGGCCGATTCGAGATTGACTGAACTCAACGTGGACATGTTCGGAAATATAAAGAATTGGCCTAAAGACTTCTTTGGTGATGAGTTTGGTGAGATGGCTGCGATGACGAAGGCTGCGATGCTGCAGAAGCAGGCTCAATAAGCGTGCCCGCTTTTGTCGTCGACACGAACGTTCCAGTTACTGCGAATGACCGCGGTAATAACCATGCGGATCCAGCCTGCGTAATTGCATGCATCGATTCGCTAACAGCCATTTATTCTCACGGGATGATAGTGCTCGACGAGGATATGCGGATCTTGAATGAATACAGACGCAATTTGAGCATGAATGGGGAGCCGGGAGCAGGCGATGCTTTTATGAAGTGGGTTTGGAGTGTGCAGGCAGATGAGAGGAAATGTGAGCGAGTTGTACTTACACAACGTAGCGGAGATAACGAGAATGATTTCGAGGAATTTCCGGACGATCCTGACCTTGCTGGTTTTGATTGGTCGGATCGGAAGTTCGTTGCGGTAGTGCGAGCAAGTCTTCACAGGCCTGTTGTGGTGAATGCCTTAGATTCGGATTGGGTACACAGCCGAGACGCCCTTGAACGAAACGGCGTGACCGTTCGCGAGCTTTGTCCTCAGCACATACTTTGAGAGTGATCGAAATGTGTCCGATTTGAAGGACCTAATTCACCCAAGTGGTTGCAGTTGTTGCGGTATTTTCTGCGGAAATCTTTGAAGCGATGAATGCCTCTAGCTTTGCAGCCGCATCCCGTTTGAAATCGTCGTCCGCCTTGGCATAGGTATGAACTAGGCCACTCCCGGCATGGCCCATAAGCAGTTCTATAAGGACTGGTGATATACCTATTTGGTAAAGTCGCGTGCAATACGTGCAGCGCATGTCATACAAACGGCGCTTTTCGACCTTGGCGTCCTTCAGCGCCCGCTTCCATGTCTTTGGAACATGCTGCAAGTGTCTTGCTGGGTTCTTCGGATAGAAGAAAATATATTCAGAACTCTTCGCCCGAATCAGTTGCTTCCAGCGGAGCAATTCCGCCTTCAGACGCGTTGTCATTGGGACGGTTCTTAGTCCGGCAGGGGTCTTTGATGCGGTTACGGTGATCATGCCGCGCTCGAAGTCAACTTCACTCCATTTCAAGGGCAACGCTTCTGCACTCGGCCTAAGCCCTGTATCCAGCAGCAATAGGAGCAACGGACGCAGATAACCCGTGGCGACCGCCAGCAGCCTTTGCTCCTCTTCAACCGTGAATGGCCTTGCCTGTAACCTTTCTTTTCGCTCGTTTAAGAAATGCTCTCTATCGGCGAGAGGATTCACAGCGATGAAGTGCTCCTTTATGGCTTGTCTTAACACCAATCTAAGCAGTGATAAATCTCTGTTGACTCCTGCCGGTCCTGTCCCTCCTCGGATTCGCGCTGCTTTATAGTCCTCGATTCTCGCGGCACCGACGTCGGGTAGCCGAGTGGTGCTGAAGAAGCGTTCAAGAAATCTCTTCGAACCTTTGTAACGCTTCATCGTATTCGGATGAAGGTCGGTGCGCGAATCGAGATAAGTTGAAAGGTAGTCTTTCAGAGTTGGTGCGTGCGATTTCAATAGTGGGAATCGACCTTCGATGCTTTGAGCCCGCCTCACGGCAAGAATTTTCTTGGCCAACCGCTTATCCACCGTTCCAGTGGACTCGCAAATTTGTTTTCCGTTCACTACGAAGTTCATCCACCAAGTATCCGACTTGACGGTCTTGCCTCCTTTTAACTTCCAGCTACGACGGTATAATCCCATCCTCCAGCCCCTTCCGTTCGCATGAAATCACAGGTTAGAAATACACCTGCAAAATCGAGGTCCGATTACCGCCAAAAACACTTAAATTGCTTGTCCCGATTCGACCTTAGCCAATTACACATTTCTAATGCCCTCGTTTGCAGAGGTGGAAGGCGGTCCACACGCTCACGCCGTACTGCTTTGCGAGAAGGCTAAAGCTGGTTCGCGCCCGACTTCTGTCTCGCCTAAGCTGTCGAATCTCCGCAACGCTGAGTTCTCGCAGCGGCGGCCTGCCCAGTCGTTTGCCTTTCGCTTTTGCGTTTCGGAGACCTGCTCGGACGCGCTCGGCGATCAGGCTGCGCTCTAGCTCCGCGACAGCACCCAGCACGGTGAAAACCATCTTCCCGGCGGGCGTTGATGAGTCAAGCTGCTCGGACAGACTTACAAATTCGATCCCGAGCGACTGAAAAGTCTCCAGGGCCTTCAACAGGTGGCTGACGCTGCGAGCGAACCGATCAAATCGCCAGACAACAACCGCATTAATACGGCGGTGGTGCGAGTCTGCCATTAGGCGATCGAGCTCCGGGCGCTTCTCTTTCGCTCCCGAGATCCCGGCGTCAACATATTCATCGTGTATTTTCCAGCCACGGCGCTTGCAGTAGTCGCGCAATTCTCGAATTTGCATTGCTGGGTCCTGACCGTTGTTTGTAGACACCCGTGCATAAATCGCGGCTCTTGTTTGTCCCTTCATCGTGCGGTCTCCTTTTATCCAAATACGTCTAGATAAAAATGAGAGCCGCCTGCGGAATGCAATCTATTTGTTCAACGTTTGCGGTGCTCCACAAGCGGAGCTCGAGCCTTCGGCTTGGATTTCCGTTGGGTCTGTCGATGGCCACGGGCCGTCTTTCGTCGGGGGCCTTCAGTCCCCTTTACATACTCGTCCGGACGGATATAGGCATTGGCAGTCACGATCACGGGCTTCTTGTTGACTCTCAGTGATGTCCGTCTGGGTCCGCAGTGCGCAACTACGAGTGTTTTGCCCGTCTTTGATCTCCTCGCTGGGACTATCAACGGCAATTCCAGGATCAGCATTCCTTTTCGTATTCTGCATTTCATTTCCTCATCCTCCAGTCTAGTGTTTCGATCGAAGCAGGTTCGTTCAATTCCGAAAGCCACTCTCGAATTGCAGGAAGAAAAAATCTGAGGCATCGTTGCGACAGCTTCACGCGCGGAACCCGGCGCTCGCTCACCCAGTGATAGAGTGTTCCCACAGCTATTCCGGTCAGGGCCGACAGCTCGTGAATGTCGATCAAGAGTTTTTCTTTTGGTTCGGTCACAGGCATGTCCCCCTAGGATGTTGCAACCTGAACGGACTCTTCGGCCATTGAGTCGCCCACAAGTTCAACGCGTGCGTCACCACGCCGTTGAGCGCAAGAGGTTCAAGAAATCGGTGCGTGTTGGTGAAGCGAAGTTCACCTCTAAGAAAGCGCAGGGTTGCGTGAAGGTCGTGTTTTTCCCATGAAAGATTACGCAGTGCGAGCGGTGCGTTCGGAACCGTCCGGCGTATGCGGCGGATTACAGCATCCCAATCGAGTTTGCAAAAAAAGATATGACGGCGAGCTATGAGGCCAGGTATTCGTTGAAAGTCAAAACAGTCCTGAATTTCATTACGCCGAAGCCACGCTGCGTGAAGCTCCAGCTCGATTCGGAAAACTTGCGTCCGCACTCTCAGGTAGCAGCGAACGAATTTGCTGGAGCGGCGCGTCCCAAACCAAACAATGCCAGGTTTGCGAGCGGCCCATCGACTTTTGCCGAAGAGCAGGTGCAGCATAACGAATGCCGTGTTAATCCCGGCCTGCTTGGGGAAATCAAAAGCTAGTTCGAGTAACGAAACGCGGCTTTTTCCCAGCAGTTCTGTTGCGCCCAGAACATCGGATGGTGATAAGCCACGTTGCTCCCCGGCTCGAAGGATTAGTTTGATTTTTGGAATCCAGGGCACGCGCCGCTGGTCGTAAATCAGCGTTGTTGCGCCGGTGTTTGTGTCTTGCGTCTCCAGAACGCGGCCATACGCACTGGAGCTGGAGCGCAGGAAATGCGAACGCAAAACTCGATGGCCAGGTTGGTGTAAGAAGGCTTTTCGGTCATAGGCGTCTGCGCAGATGCCCAACCGGTCGAGACTTACTACGGGTCCCGATTGAATCCAGGTTCGCATGCACCATAGCGTGCCTCAGTCGAGTTCAACACGATATGGACAAAGACATCCCTCTTTTTAACCGATTAGCACTGGGTTTTGTCCTCATTGCCGACGTTTCAGCGCTTGGAGGAGAGCGTCATCTCGGTCATTGCTAATTTCATTCGCCTCAGGTGGGGCACAAACCAGCTGCGTCAAACGGCGGACAAAACGGATCGGGAGAGCTTTTGCAAAGCACTGTTCCAGTAACTCGAATATCCCAATTGCAGCAACTAAATCCTCATTATTATGTCTGCCGACCAAATCTTCCCGCGACCTCGGCCACCTCGACAGACATAGGATGCGGAGCTGCCGCATCTTTTCTCGGTCGACTGCCGATAGGTATTCGTCCAACCAGTGCTGTTCGACCTTGTACTTTGAAATAGCGGCAGTTATCGCACGCTCGTGTCGAGAGAGTTCAGATGTCAAGAAGGAATGGAAGCGAAGAGGATAGCGTTCCACTGATAGATGCTTACGTTCCAGCTCCCGGTCGGTCCTGACGATGTCTCTCAAGAGCAGCCATTCACGAATCCTGCGCAAAGTTGACGTGCGCAAAAAAACAGACAACGCTCGGGCAGACTTCAATCGGTCATAGAATGTGTATTTGTGCTTATCAGGGTTTTTAGGGCAGAAGTAGATTGCAGCCCCAGCTTGTACGTAGGGGGTCCGCTGCAATTTATCGAGGAGTTCCGCGTGGAAGCAATTCACGTCAAAGGGTTCCCTGGACATTTGCCGAGCTAATAGCCAAATTCGGGAATCGGAATCGTCGAGTTGTTCTAGGAACGTTTCGAGTGGATGTGGCTGCCTGATGTTTTTTCGTGCTGTATCAAAATGAAGTCGATGTCGCTGTTTCAAGTTACCTGGTCTTCTTAAACTGACCTTTTTCAATGTTCGGAGCTTTCCCATTTTCTTCGTTTTTTATCCATCAAACTGGTTTTTGGCCGTGTTGATTCGTGCTTAGGGCATTTAGGTCTGGTTTCCAGTGGGTTAGTTGAGAGGCCTCGGGCTGCTATGCGGCCAAACAACTCAGGTCTTGCACCATATATATACAGGTTTGGGTGGTCCAATTTATTGGAGGCGACCCGGCGGGTCAGCGAATGCACTGACGATGGCGGCCGATTATCCGATAGACCTGCTAGAAACGCGATGAACACTGGTGATTAGGTGTTTTTGTGATTGCTAGATTTCCGCTTCACTAGCGGGCGAAAGTCATCACATCACGCAGTGTTTATGCGGTTCCTAGCGGCTCTAGCGGGTTGCGACGTCATTTTGTCTTATGGTTCTTGAGAACGTCTCTAGCAGCAATCTTCGCCAACCCGAGCACTATTCCGGAGTTGGTCACAACAGCGCCCGGCCATCGCTTTTCGGCAGCTTTTTTCAACAACTGGAAATCTTCCGGGCTCATTTTCACGTTGACCTGAACGGTTCGTTTCATAGCCTCCTGTATCGGAGTTTCGCAGTTGCCATTCAACGTTACTATTGGTACCTTTCGTACTCGTGCCGTCTTTTTTGTCTGCCGCTCAAGCCGCCCAACTGCAAAAAATCGCCCGACGCTACAAGAAGCGGGCGAAGCCGGGAAAGCCATGGGACAGGTGGACGGATGAAGGGTTGTGGAGAAAAGTTTTGGGGCAGATTGCCGTGGTAGGCAGAGCGGAACCAGGAGAACGCCTGCAGCACGACCCTAAGTTCAAACGGCTGGTGTCAATTAAGCGATTGAAGAAATTGCGGAGTGATGCGGAATTGCAGAAATACTTGCATGGAGTGTTTGTAAGTCTGGGGGTGCGGTACGTAGGGAAAAGCTGGAAGAACGATCGGAAGGCAGTGGCTGCGGTCAAGAATTTCAGAAAATTGATGGCGGCGGGAGGACCAAAGAAATTCTTTGCAGAGGTGGCAAGGTGCAAGACGGAAGAAGAAAGGATAGAAGCGCTACAAAGAGGATTGAGTTTTTATGGGGATAAATCAGCCAGAGACACTCTGATTGAACTGCAACTAGCGGAGAATTGCATGGCTTTGGACGCCAGGATATTCGGAGTTCTTCGGCAAGTCGGCGTTAAGGTGAGCCCGAACGATATCTACAAGCAAATCGAAAGGGAATTAATCGAGAAGGTTGCCACGCCATTACGAATCTCTGGAGCACAGTTAGACCGCCTCCTTTTCAAAAATCATGACCGAATCTTGAAACATGGATAAGATGTTTTTTCGCATTGATATTATTTAGCCCTGCGGCCTGCCTCTATTCTCTGCAAAACCATCAAAACTGCAAAACTAGTTGCTTCGCGGTTGCCTGTAGGTCGCTCGCCAGAAATCTGCGTAAAAGCCTCGTAACGCAGCATAACTTTCATGGATTCCACCAGCATGCTCAGAATCCGTTGCACGCATCACCGTTTTTCACTGTTACACGCATCCTGCGGTGTTTTCGCGGGAACAGGCATAACTATTGCAGGCTGGGCCGGACGACACCGCTGTGCAGCCCTAATTCGCGGGAACATGTATTGTGCAGGGGTCTAGACCGCGGTTTTCACACTTTCACGAATGGGTGTCAAACGAGGCAACCCGGCACTCTCCAAAGTAACGAACAGCATTCCTCCACTAGTGTCTTTTGCGCCACCTCGAACGCCTTTCCGCAAAGCAACTTGTCTGAGTTTCTGAGGTGAGTGTTGCATTGAATGCGTGGCGACGAACTGCGTAGGCAAGCTGTCCAGAGTGCACTTTTTATCGTGCCGACACGCCGGAGCGATAGCCGGGCCGGTGAATTCTGGGGCGATCCTTGAAGCCTGGCGGGAGCTTCATGCTATGCCAGTCAGCCATTGCTTCTGCAGCATCTTTATAAACGCGCTGGGCCTTCCTGGGGGTGTCGTTCGCTCGCTGGATGTTTTTACTTGGGGGGAGATTCCTTTGGGGAGTGGAAGGCATTTTGGTAGACGTTTGATCTGCCATTTGCAGGCTCCGACACTCTAGCGAGAAGGGTCGATGCAAAACGATTGTCCCGCCTTCAGCTTGGCCAATCGACGTGCAAGTTTGCCCCACTTGGTCTGAGATGTCGGCTTGCGCTTCATGCTCTCGCTTTCATTCTATCCGCTCCGGCTTGAGTTCTTCACCTCCCGTCCTTCACGTAGTGTTTCCTCAATCGCTCTAGTAGCTTCGTCCCTGGACTCCTGGTTATTTCGATTGAAAACACCTTGTCGGCCTTCTTGCCGAGTTCTCTGTATGTGGCCCGCAGTGCACGCCGAAAGGCACCGTCGATGTGGAATGGTTGAGAGGGGCATGCTGAGTTCCTATAGAGCTGACCCGCTTCATAGGGCCAGTCCTTGTTGTAGCGCTTATCACGCCGATTGGGCAGTACGACCCGGTGCACGTACAACCAACCGGAGACAACTGGTCCCCTGGAGGACCCAAGGATTAGTGTGAGAGCAAAATCTTCCGGATTCAATTCGCCTTTTCGGCAATTGACCCAGTCGAAGACCGTCGAACTCCCCGTCTCTTCTTTGGCGACATCCCGTAAACGCTGGCTTGGACTAGAAGTGTGGAGGTTGATGCAACAAAGAAGCCACCGAGGACGCTTCACCATGCTGAGCCAATCAAGGAAGCTCCTCTTCTCTTGAGGCCTAAGTGACCTCCTGATGGTCGCCGCCGCGGCTCGCTTAAGTTTTGCCAGCGCAGACTTGGTGACCTTTTGAGGGCTCACCGCTTCCAAGAGTGCGTCGATATCAATGGATGTACTAGGGAGAAGGACGCCGGCTTCATGGAGGGCACCTGCGCCGTATGCGTTGGTGGACAAGTTCGCGGATGTCACTACGGCGCCGTGATTCTTGGTCCAGTACACTTTCATGTGAAGGCGCTTCGCAAAGCGGACGTCAACCTTCTTCTTGAGCAGAAACCCGACTGTGGTTGGGTTAGTGCCTGGAGCCTGGGGCCAGCAAACGAGTTCGAGGCCTTTTGGTCTTGGCAAGTATGCTTCTGCGTTCTTGCCCACAAACGCCACAAGTGCCACTCTACGACCCTTTTCTTTGTTGAAGAGCCGCCTGACCTCCTTCCGGATTGATTGCCCGTCAGGTAATAATCGTGTCATGTTGTGGCTCGCATGTGGCCCGCAGCCAAAGGAACCCACTGACTGAGAAATTCCATGCTTATATGGTTTTGGCGTTAAGGCGTCCGACGTGATAGGCGCAGTCCTCGCAGTCCAGATCGTCGCCAGGATACGGCCCATTCAACAACTTCACCATCGCCTTGAGCTTGCCTTCAAGCAACGCAAGGTCGAGCTTTACTGGATCAATGTGCGCCGTAAACTCTACCTGCAACGAACCATTCTTCGCGTCTTTCACGAAATAGTGCAGGATGATCGCACGGTCCGATGTCGGCAAACCATGGCGGTGGAACATGAAAGCGTACGCGGTAAGCTGGAGCACGTAGTATTTCTGCTTGTCCGCTTTAGGCGCATATCCGGATGATTTGAAATCGGTTGCAATCAGGTGGCCATCTTTTTCAAGCAACACCTCATCAAGCTTGCCTCCCAGCTCATATCCGACTTTTTCGTTGATCACCTTGAGATGCGACGTGCTGCCGCGCCATTTGCTAAGCGTTTCTATATCGGGAAAGAGCTTGACGCCCTCTTTTGTGAGTGCGGCAACCTCCGGCGGCAATGTTCCTTTCGTGCGAAAGGAGTCGTAGCGGGATTTCAAGACGCTGTCCATCGCCATATTGAGCACCGGCGGGAAGCTCGGAGCTTTCCCGTGGTGATGCTCAAGCCAAAAACACGACTTGCATTCCTCGAAGGTGTATAAGCCGCTCGGGCTCAATTTCCACAATCCTTCTTTGGTTTTCATCGATAAGCAATCCTAAGCAGGCAAATAGCATGAGTGCCTCGATTTAGCCCAAATCTTTTCGGATCGGGGGTCTGCACACGAGCAAGGCGTTGTTGCGAAATGCCACTCATGAATTCCAGAGAACGTTCCAGTTGTTGGCCGGTACTCTTGGTTGCTTGTTGCGATCCTTTAAGTACCAACTGCCCGGCCAATTCTTGGTCGGTTTGGTCCTCTCTTTTTGAACCCTTGAGGAGGGCACAATGAAGGCTTCGAAAACCTTCGATTTGCTATCGCCCACCTTGCCATGACACAGCCGCACAAATGCGTAATAAAAATGAGGATGTACTGGCGCCCTCCCTGGCCGTGAAAGAGGCCAGAAACCTTGTGGCTTCTCACTCAAAGTCGTCTTGACTTCTAGTGCACGAAACTCGATCTTGTTTCCCTTTCGTTTCACCAATACAAGGTCCATACCACGAATATTTCCAGTCGTTGGGAGAGCAACTATGCCTCGCCGATACAATTCAGAAGCCACGAAGTGTACTCCCGCCTCGCCTTTTTCGGCATTGTGCTCACGTGCTTTTCCAACTCTTGCCATCGAATGAGATTCCTCGGATTCAGCCGAGATTTAGACCTGTCGCATGCGCATCATAGGCTTCTCATCCCCTCGACTCAACGAATTTGGCAGATGAGCAGACCCGACGGCTGGTTCTGGCCGAAAAACAGCGTATCTGGAAGTTGAGATGCGTCTTTAGGGCTGCTTAATGATGCGTGCACCTGGAACGTCATTCCGGAGGGGCATGTCCGTATTGTAGTACCGAAGTTCTGACAACTGGATGGGGTCAATCTGCCTGAGGTTGCGGAATCCATAGTAAAATCGGCCAGTTGTTCCTGCACTGTCTGGCAATCTCTTCTCGACAGGATCTTCCATTCTCAATTCTACAAAGTCGGCTTGGGCAGTTACCGCTATGTTGCCTTTCTCCTTAAAGTAGACGTTGTGAATGTTCAACTCAGCCGCCTGCCCAATCGAAGCGTTGGTGTAGAAATACAGAACATTGTTTCCAGCATCAAAGTATTGGCGTGCCTTGTCTAGCCACTTGCCTTCGACAGGTGCAAATAGAGCAGCCGGACCGCCCTCCTTGCGTACCTGTGATGATTTCGAAGGTCGCTTATGTGTTCCTCCAGCTTCGCTGGCATCTAACCCGATGTGTGTAGCGGCGGACGGATCTAGAGGTGTGCGGTCATCGAAAGACTTCAATAGTCCTTCATCACCCTTTTCGCGCAGGAACTTGCGAACTTCTGATGGCGTGATCTCTCTCCAGGCAATCCCGTGATAGTCAAGGCTTGCTTGTATGTTAGGGGGCACTCTCGTGCCAATAAGCATTACCCGGACCGGTCGATCGGAGACAAGCCAGCCTTCGTACGCCATGATTTGCCCAATATCCTTGTCCTTGATGGGGCCCCACTTAAGTTCCAGGACCAATTGGTCCCCCAAGTGGTCTTCGAAAAGAAGGTCCATCCGCCTTCCGTGGACAACCTGCTGCCTGCCAATCAGGCGGAGGCCTTCCTCAATGAGGTCCGGGTACTTTGCGATCGCCGTTTCGAAATCTCTCTCTGTGGCCATGGGAAATAAGTCGGAAATTCCGTTTTGACCTCGCGGTCGAGCGATAACTTATACCTGACCGCCTCAGTTTGCAAAGTCTGAGGCTTTCCTTCAAATGTGTATTTTTGTTGTATTACTCTGGCTAAAAATCGCAATCGTTCTGTGATTCGCAAGAATAAAAGCACCCGGTGTGCAAAATCACCCCATCCAATCAGCCGACTTGAGAGTCTTGCGCTCGTGATCAACAAATAGCTGGTCTGCATCGATTCCGAGCGTGGAAAGTGCGTGCGCTTCCGCTGCCGGAATTCTGCCGTGATGGAAAATATACTGTTGGGCTGTTTTTTCAGCCTGCGCGGCTCTACCCAACGCCGTGAGGCACATCAGCTTGTTCTCAAGCGCCAGATAGAAGGGCTCGTTCGCTTGCTTTGTTTTTGCAGGAGTATCTGTGGCAACGTCCTCGAGCCGATATGGCGCGTTGCCTTCGCCAATTGAGATGGCCTTATCGAACCAATCCAACGCTTCTTCGTACTCGCCGCGCACGTAGTGATACCAGCCGATGTTGTTCAAGCAATCGCGTTGGAAGTCTTTGTCCGTGGAATCGAAGTATTGCAGGGCCTTGAAATAGTACGAAAGAGCATGATCGGTCTGCCCCAATGCCGTCAGATGGGTGCCAAGCTTGAGGTGAACATTCCCGTTGGCGGGATTGTCCGCCAGTTCTTGAAGGATGGCGGGAAGAGCCGATTCGTATTCTTCTACTTCCTCTTTGGCTCGCTTGCAGATTTGAATAAGCTCGGCTAGGTCAGAGGAACTTGTTCCTTCCGGTGCGCAATTCATGGCTTTGCGGCTCACCTGCCAAGCCTTGTAGAAATTACCGCCGAGCCAAGCTTCTTTCGATTCGGCAAGGGCCGTCGTGACTTGGCTGCTCATTTCTGGTTCGATTGTCACAAGACCCTTCACAGAACGTCTCCCGAGTAGCGAATCAAATATGTCGGTGATGGCACGGGTTATCAAATTTCGTCTGTTCATGATTGACCTACTGTCATTAGCATTATTTCTGTTAGGTCGAGCATATTCCGATCGAAAGGCAGCGCGCCAAGTTTCTCCCGCATCGAATTATTAAAAACTAGAATGGGGCTCCGTGACACGGTATCTAATGATAGCAGCACCCGGAGCTGCGGAAACACTTCAGAACTTTGTCTAACATCAAAGGGATCAAGAAGTTATAAAAATTTCGTTGTCCACAAACACCGTCCTTCACTGTTCCAAGCATCCTGACGTGTTTTTGCGGCAACAAGCATCCTTTCTGCAGGCCGCTTTCTCCAACACCGCTGTGAAGCCCTTATCGCCAGCGACGCAGGTTGTCCAGGGGTGGCTTGACCGCATACCGGCCTCAGCTCCCTAAAATCTTCAATTTCCCACATGCTCATCTCACACATGCCTTTACTCCTCACTTCGCAATTTCTTCCGCAAGGCATCTTGCCAGAGTTTTTGAGGTGAACGCTGCGGTCAATGCACGGCGATGAACTGCGTAGGCAAGCTGTAAAGAATGCACTTCTTATCGTGGCGCAACGCCGGGCCGATAGCCTGCGGGGCTCAGTCCTTGCTACCTGTAGGGAGCTTCATGTTATGCCCGTTGGGTACCCTCTTACTTCAGGCGATCGAAGTACCTCTCATCTCGGCGACCCCGCAATCTGATGAATAACTCATCGAGTCGTTTTGGTCCAACCGAAATCCACTCCGACCACACCTCATTCATGCCATGCGGGTAGACTCCCCGCCACTTTTCCGAGTTATTCGTTGGTCTTTTTCATTTCCACTCAACGGGCTGATTGGATGTCGCCGGCATCTAATCAGAATCTGACCGCAGAGATCTGGTTGTAAGAAAAAATACTCTCGCGATTATCCCACCCAAGAAACATGCCAGGACGGGCAAAAGAAAGCTTAGAATCCTCAAAAACGTCTCGACACCTTTCAAAGGATAATACGGAATGTATCCGTATCGGACTCCGAAGTGGTTCCCAATGAACATAACGATTCTATTGAGTGCGCCCCCGATGGGCTCCCCGGTGAATGCCCAAATCCTGGATGTAACTTCGCGCGCCCGACCTCCCATGTGGTCGAACAAAAACAATAAAATCCATCCGAGAATTCCGGGTACAATTCCGAAAACACCCCATCTGAACCAGCGCATTGGGTTTATTCCTCCCGGCTATAGCCTGAAGTCGTCAAAAAATATACTCCATTAAAAGTGGTGCGCCCACGGGAACGATTTTAGAACTCTTATCGGGGAGTTTTTGTCAAATTTGTCGCAAGTTGGTTTCTTGGCAGGATTTCTTATGTAGTGTCGCCTCGGGGTGCAGGGACGTGTCCGGTGAGGCGACTTATCAGGACTTGTAAAAGACACGCTAGCCACGCAACGTCTCGGTAGCCTGTCGGCATCTCAGAGGGCAACAATTAGGCAGGAAGAAATTCGGACAAAGGAGGTCGCCGGTTGATTCATGAGACCTACCTGCTTTCTGGCTGCCTCTATACTGGTTATTTCGACTGTCACCTTCGCAGACTCGCCCTCTGAACTGAAGAGGGATGCTGCTCTTGCAGGTATCGATGCTTGCCTCCAGGGTGGCAAAGGCTGCCGTGACCTCGACAAGAATATCGAGACACTGGCACAGCTATACCGCCCCGGAGACAAAGCGGTGCTATTGACTTTACTCCGGTTCCCCTATCTGACTGATTTCTTCGACGAGGTACTGCTTGCCGACCCGGATGGTTTCCTGTCTAGTGTTGCTAGCCTTCCCGAATGGCATCAGCAGACGGTGGCGGAGGGTCTCTCCGGAATGGCTTTTGGTCTAGCTTTGCCGCGATTTGAAGCGGTTCGGGCTACGTTGAAAAGGTTGTCGGAGTCTTCGCCGAACCGCGAACTCGCAAAGAAGTTTTTGGAGACCCTAGAGACATACAACGATTCCTTTTCTTGGCATTTCCCTGACAGCACGTTTGGAGGTAGCTGGAACTCTCGGGAGTTGCCCTCCTTGGGTGAAGAACCGCTCTGGCCAATGGCCCCGGGCACCGCTTCTGCCTTCCGAATCATCGTGTTGCCATGCCTCTTTGGTGGCCCGGAGATAGCCTCTCTCACCATCTCGCCAGATGGCACAGGCCGTATCAGATTTCGCGCGATGAATTTCCAACTCAAACAGACCACAAACAAATCGTACACGCTGGACGCCCAAAAGGTGGCCAAGTTTCTTGCGGCACTGGAGCGTACCGAGTTCTGGAAAATGCCAAAAGAATCCTACCGGCATGGATTTGACGGAGCGGAGTGGATCTTGGAGGGAGTGCAGAACGGTACATACCACGTTGTAGAGCGGTGGTGTCCCGACAACACGCCGTTCAGGCAAGTGGCGCGAGATTTATTCAAGCTTGCACATCACTGGCCCCCGGGTGGTTGCTGAGAAAACCTAGTGACCCGTCCCCTTTCGTCCCTTCGCCTTCAACTTCACCGAAAGCATCAGACTTCCGGTCAAAAGGTGCGAAAAAGCATCGAAACTCTATCTAACGCTAATGGAATCAATTGAATATGAAGAATCCATCGATCCTTACGCATTAGGATTGATCCTGAGGTGTTTTTGCACGGACCAAGCATCTTTTCTGCGAGCTGGGTCGGAGGACACCGCTGCGAAGCTCTGGACACCAGCGACGTAGGTTTTGAGAAGGTGTGTTGACCGGCTTTTGCTTTCTTCGGTACGCCCTAGCTTCAACTTCGTAAAATCTTCACACTCTCACATGCTCAGCTCACTCATGCCTTTTTGCTTCACTTCACAATAACCGGTGAACCGGACGCCTCAAACCGTAGCTAAGTTCGAATCCCACTCGCTCTGATTAGCACTGAAGACGGACGGAGCCGCTCTCGCTCTGCTTCTGGTCAGCTCCGGCAAATCTCTTGCAGGACATTCCATAGCTTCCTAATCTCTCCTAAGTCATTATTTCTTGCCCGGACCAGTAACGAATGTCGTCGGCGTCACTTGGACGTCGAATGTTACGTATGTCGTGTCTTTGAGGACATCGCTTGCGGCTGCATCGAGTTGGGCTAGATCAGTATTCGGCGGTACCACACGCCCTTGCGTTACAGTGAAGTCTTTCAATTGGCTCATTGATGGAGCCTGCCTCGCGGGCATCAACACGTATGTGCCGCTTTGCAACCGGATGCCAGTGACCGACCCGGGCGATTCAGTATTCTGAACCGCCTCCTGCGTCGCATATATCGGAACCGGATTACCTGCGATGACGGAGACCGGAGCTGAATGTAGCAAGCCATAAATAGTATTGAACGAATTCAGAGCAGACATGGCGATCCCGGGAAAACCGAACATCGGCGCAAACATACCGCCTTCCTTAACCGCAATCTGAACGATCTTGGAGAATAGAGAATCCTTTTTTTGGGCTTCGAGATTAAGTGCCCAGCGGCCTCCTCCGGCGGGAAGCGGGATATTTTGCATCTTCTGCCAATCCGCATCTGAAGTCAGGCTAATGCTTTGCACTACCGGTTGATTTTTTGCATTAGCGGCAGCGTTTTGAATCGCCTTCATTCCCCCAACGACCGTGTAAGCCATGGCTTCAAGGATAGGCAGAATCGGGGTCTTCTGTGCCACATCGACGCGAATCTGGGCGTTTTGGAGGCGCTGGAAAGTCTTCAAGTCTTCTGTAGCGACCTTTACAGTAGAAGTGTTTATGCCGACCAACACGTCGCCCTGCGGAACCAGTTTCGCGACGTCCAATTCCGCCGCATTCTTAAATCCATCCGGGCCGTAATGGAGAAAAACTGGCTGGGCGTCAGACGAATTTCCGCCCCCCCGGGTCTGTGCGCCGGCGCTGAGAGCCGGTTGCCCATCGTGAGACAAGAATTCAGCCCAAAACTTGGACGCCTTTGCATCTATCTCAGCGTCCATCCCAGTCGCGACCTGGCCTGCCAATAGGGTGCGAATTGCGCTCGCTGCGGCGGGCGAAGCCATTGCCGTAGGGAATGCAAGCGAAGAGACTGCATTTATGAGGAACTCCCTACGTGGTTGGAGCATCTAGCACCTCCTGCTGGTCGGGGAAGTGGGTTCTTGCGTGGAGATGACTTATATCATAACTAATCAACCTGGCGAAGTTTAATTCGTGGTATTGGAATCGAGGCAAATAGTCAGATTTCTAAGAATCTTGAGGCGATGGCGTCCAGGAATGGGATAGGATTCTCTCGTTGTGTCGCATACGGGGGTCACTTACGCTACGTTCGAGGTCGGGGTGTCGCCGACGACTATCTTTGCGGAATATGTCACGAAATCCACTCGGTAACAAACACACGAACTGGGAGATTCAAGCACTGGGTCAATGTAGTGGACATGATTAACCAATCCGTGAGCCAAGGTTTAGAAAAGCATAGGTCCTGTGTTATTTGTTGGAGCCACGTTATTCCATTAGTCGGTTTGGCACTGCTAACCCTAGCCTGTCCCGTGAATTTGCCTGCAGGTCCGACTCACGAGATCCGCCGTGGGGCAGTATTGCTTGAGCCAGGGAAGCCAGTCGAGACCGCCGTGTCAGGCGGTGAAACTTATACCTACCGCATGCACGTGAAGACGGGCCAGTTCCTCCATGTCGTCGTGAATCAACTAGGAGCGCATGTACGTTTGGAGCTATACGGTCCTGATGGATGGATTGCTGCGACGGAGAACCAAAACGGAACGATGGGGTTACAGCAAATCTCCACAATCGCAAAATCAACCGGATACTATGCTCTTAGGCTGATAGCTGAGGACGAGAATGCGCCACCGGGGTCCTGCCGCATTCTCTTGGAGCCGTTGCATTTACCAAACAACGCGGACTATTCCCGCATCCTGGCCGAACGGAGATTCACCGACGCGGGGTCAATGGAGCCGGGCCGTCGTGCGGTCCTGAAGTACAAGTCCACTCTGTCGCTCTGGCGGAGTGCCGCCGACTCCTATGAGGAGGCCATGACCTTAAATAGCATCGCGGACATCGATCATGACCTCGGAGCATCCAAGGAAGCCCTGGACTATTACAACCAAGCGCTGATCCTCTGGCGTTCTGTCGGCGATCAGTTTATGGAGCTCTATGCGCTGAATTGGCTCGGCAAACTGGACTTCGAGAGTGGTGACACGGTTAAGGCACTCAGGGAACTAAACGACGCCCTTTCACTTGCACAACAAATCGGTGATCGGGGTGAGGAAGCCACGTCGCTGGACAATCTTGGAGAAATCACTGACTTTCGGGGCGACCCAGAGAAAGCGCTAGAAGACTTCGAACAAGTGCTCAAGATCGAGTCCGACCTGGGAGAGGATGAAAAGAGGGCCGAAACACTAAGCAAGATCGCTGGGGTCTATAGCGAACTGGGCGTCAAGCAAAAGGCACTAACGTACTATCAGCAGGCATTCAGTCTTGCGCTTCAGGTTGGCGAAGTCAGCGAACAAGCCACAATCTCCAATAATATTGCCCTGGTTCTTGACGATCTTAATAAAAAACAAGAAGCGCTGCGCCGTTATCAACACGCTTTGTTACTCTGGCGAAGAATCGGTCAACGCAAAGAAGAGGCTAAAACGCTTAACAACATCGGATTTTTGTATCACCGCCTCGGTGACGATCGAACCGCATTGCGTTATTACCGACAGGCGCTGCCAATCTCACGCGCAAAAGGCGACCCTTACAATGAAGCGATGGCCCTTCATAATATCGGCGTGGCATCTGACGATTTAGGTCAAACGGAGGTAGCCAGGACGAATGAAATGCAGGCTCTCAATATTTTCGAGACAATGCAAGATTTGCTCGATGAAGGCCTCGCAATGAGCGACCTAATGCTTCATGAAAAGAAGGTGAACAATCTACCGTTAGCCATTTTTTTCGGCAAGGAAGCAGTCAATGTATACCAGCAGGTCCGGAGGAAAATCCAAGACCTTGACAGCGGTGTACAGAAATTCTTCATATTATCGAAGGAAGATACATACCGCGAGCTTGCAGACGCGTTGATTTCTGAAAGGCGCCTTGCTGAGGCGGTGGAAGTGCTCGACTTGCTTAAACTTGAAGAATATTCAGATTATATCCATCACCGCGGAGCACCGGATTCACAGGGCAAGCCAGTCACACTTACAAGGTCTGAACAGATCGTGGCTGACGGGCAACGACTGTACCAACTTTCCAAAATCTCTCGGAGAACTCCTGAGGAAGAAAGAGAATATGAAGTCCTCTTAGACAACATAAGAACTGATAACCAGAGCGCTGACAAATATGTTAATCAACTTTACAAAGAATTGGGCAATGGATTCCAGGCGAGAACGGAACTTCGAGATGAGCAGGATAAAATCGTCGAACTCAGGGGACTCTTAGAGAACATGGAACCCGGGACGGTTGGGCTCTACACTTTGGTCCTTGAGAATCAGTGCACAATTCTCGTCATCACACAGACAGTTCAAGTCCCGCACACTATACCGATTCCAAGAAATATATTATATAATAAAGTCACTGAGTTGGTTCAGAGTCTTTCAAATCTCGACTCACAACAGGATTTCCTCGAGAAATCCGAAGCTCTCTACAATATTTTGCTCAAACCGTTAGAAGGAGAACTGGAGCAAGCTCACGCGAAAACACTACTTTGGTCGCTTAATGATGTTCTTCGCTTTATTCCTTTCGCTGCGCTTTATGATGGCAAACAATACCTCGCCGAACGTTTTTCAAACGTACTCCTCATGACACCTAGCCCAGACCTGGAGGAACGGCCACAGCTCACCGCATGGCGAGGCTTGGCGATGGGAGTTTCTAAGAATTATGACGGTTCGGGAGAACTCCCTAGAGTACCCGGTGAACTAGAGGCGATAATAACCAGTCCCGATATCAAGAACTCGCATGGTCCGGTGCCTGGCGCGATTATACTGGACGACGACTTCACCGAAAATAATATGGAAGCGGCATTGGAACAGCATCCGGCCCTTGTTCATATCGCTACCCATTTTGTTTTGAGTCCTGGCGATGATCAGAAATCGTACCTCCTGCTGGGCGGCAAGGAAATTGGCGGAGCAGGTTATCATTTGTCTTTGGCCGATTTTCGTGAGGACGTCCGCATTCATCTTTCCGGGGTTGAATTGCTCACATTTTCAGACTGTAAAACAGCTTTGGATTCACTGGATTCAGACGGACGAGAAATCGACAGCCTGGCGATCACAGCACTGCACAAACGCGCCAAGGCAGTAGTTGCCACTCTGTGGGACGTGGACGATGCAAGCACGGGGATATTTATGCGAGAATTCTATCGTTTGTGGACTACGAATGCGGGCATGTCAAAGGCCGAAGCGCTACGACTGGCGCAACTTGAGCTACTGCACGGTGATTTGAGAGGTCAACCGGGAGTAAATTCGCAAGGCGCAACTGTTGATGGCAAATCGGGCACACAAGCGCTCGGCGAAGCTCATGCTCAATATTCGAACCCATTCTACTGGGCACCTTTCGTTTTGTTCGGCAATTGGAACTGAAATGGTGAATGAGCCTGTCCCAATTTGGACACGGTAAGGAATATCCATTTTTGTCCATCCATTTGTGTGGGGGATCTAAGTTCGACGCCGCCCTACAGAAAGGTTTGCCACAATGCGCATGTCCTTAATGGCCATCATCTTCCTGTTTTTCTCGGGGGCGGCCTTTGCTCTCCAGGGCGGCCTTACCACCAACGGCCAATTGGCTCAAGTTCGTGCGCAAATGACGACTAACCCAACTGAGCTGAGCGTTGGGAGCCCTTCAGCACAGGCCTCGCCCAATGTCAGCGGAGTTCCCGCGAATGGTCAGGACGCAACGGCCAAGAAAAAGAAGTCGGATCCTGGAAAAACGCGACCGAAGATAGCGCGCTTGCCCACGATTAGGGACACCCGACTTGGGTACGTTGATGGAGCGATCATCGGATCTCAAGTTCGTATTCGCTTCGACGCAGCCTTTAACGACAATGCTTCGGATAGAGCGGAATACTTCTATGCACAGTACGCCGGCATCACCCCTCAAAGTCCTGGACCTGGATTCGTTATCGCGAAGCTGAATTTCCAGCAGCTTTATTTGAGGGCCGAATACGCACCCATGAAGAATACGCGATTTTCATTTTTTGCAGATGTACCTGTGCGGTGGATTCAGCCTCTGGTTACCGTTGCATCCAATAGTTCTACTAATACTCCCATAAATGCCACGAATCAAGGCGGCCTGAGCGATGTTGCAGGTGGATTCAAGTTGGCTGCAGTTGCCTCCCCCAACCAATTCCTAACTTTACAGTTCAAGGCCTACTTTCCTTCTGGGAATGCTTCGACTGGTCTTGGTACACACCACTACAGTTTCGAGCCCTCGCTGCTATATTATCGGAGGCTTTCAGATAGGTTAACGCTTGAAGCGCAAGTGGGGGACTCGCATCCGATCGGAGGGTCCTCCTGTCCAATGATATCTCCCATGCCGAATCATCCCACGGCGGTTTGCATTGCGGACGTTTCGGGAACTGGGTCCAATTCTGGCTTTGCGGGTGATGTAGTCTTCTACGGCGCAGGAGCAAGCTATGTCCTCTACCAAGGCAGAACAGTTCAAATTGCGCCTGTGATTGAACTGGTCAGTTGGAGTGTGCTGGGTGGTCTTTCCACTGATATTGCAACAGCCACGCAGCAATTTCAGCAAGCTGTGAGTGCAGCGGATATCAATATACTCGCACTCAAGGTGGGCGCGCGCACCTCAATAGGCAAACATAGTTCCATCTATCTCGGAGGCGGATATGCAGTCACACACTCGCGCTGGTACGAGGACATCCTCCGGGCTGAGTACCGTTATTCATTCTAGAGTTTATATCCAAGGTTTGTCTCGGGGCTGACCAGCCCGAGTTTTTATGCGGCATGAAGACTTGAATCATGAAATCCATACCATCAATTCATTCTGAATCTTCCACTTACCGTCTACCTTACAGAGAAGATAGAGTTCCCCAGTTCCGCATAACCCTCCACATACATTCGCGACATACACGAGCGCTTGTGTCTTGTTAGGACTGAACCCAATTCGCGAAAGGCTCATGAATCCTTGAGACTTCGGGTAGAGTCGATTGAACTCCTCCATACCGTGCTTTCCGTTTGAGATATGTCCGCTACCAGATTTCTTGTCATCGGACGCGACTGGAAAGATGCGGTCGCGTTCAGCCTCTGAGATCATTGCAACCAGCACCTTCAGAGAGAATTGTTTCTGTTCCAGTGCCACGGGTGACTTGTTTTTCTGGTCGTAGTCCACCTTAGTTTCCTTCGCGACGGCATCGCGAAACTTTTGCGCCTCTTCCGAGTTCCCAAACTGAGTCATGCCCATGAGGATTGGCGGAAGTCCCATCGAAGTATGGTCACCTATGACAATTCGCTCCACCCCTTCGTGCACATACTTTTGCCCGATCACCTCAGAATAGATCGCATTGTCGTCGTCTTGGTCTTCTAACTTTTTGGACGTATCTTGGAACAACATCGAATTGCAAACCAAAATTCCGCAGACGGCAAATATGAACGGTTTCAGAGCAACCTCCTCAAAAGAGCCAGAACACTCTCTATGTTTGACACCATTTCAAAGCAATTCAGTTCCAGTGCTTAAGACAAACCGATTTGAAAATGTTCAGAGGGGGCTTAGCTCGACAAACGGCGGAAAAGCATCGGAACTCTATCTAACGCTAATGGAATCAATTGAATATGAAGAATCCATCGATCCTTACGCATTAGGATTGATCCTGAGGTGTCCTGGCGAAACCATGCATCTTTCTGCTGGCTTCGCTGGAGGACACCTGTCCGTAGCCCGTATTCGCAGGAACGCATGCTGTGCGACGGTGCGTTGATCGGAGTTTCCCCCTATGGATCGCGTCCAAGCCGCGAGTCCGCAAAGAACTGGAAATTCCCATCCAATCGGGTTTTAGGTTGGCCTGTCTTCCCCGCGCGGGAAGTCTCTCTCGGTCGTGCTTTGCACTGAGTTTCTGAGGAGAGCGCTGCGGTCACTGCAAGGCGATAGAACTGCTGTTCGGTAAGTTGTAACGAGTGCTCTTTTTATCGTGCGGCTACACCGGAGCAATGGCTTGCGGGGCTCAGTCATTGCTGCCCTTCATCAGTTCTTTTTGAGGCGAGCAAGTCGCGCTCATGGGCAGGCGAGTTTCCCCATGATTTTGGGCCTTCGGGAAATGGGGATTTTGAGCAAGTAGGGTATTTGGGCAAAGTCCGAATCGTGTTGGCGGGCTGGTACCGCGGAGATGGTTAAGCAGTAAAACCGATAGGAGCCCGGGAGAGTGTCGTATGTTTGACTGGGCGGAAAACGGCGCGGACCATAGGCTTAAGCGCTGAAGCACTTCCCGTTGTCACGATTTGATTTGGACGATTTCCATATCGACCATGGGTATAGTTGATCGTGCCGGTCTCATATCTGCCGGTAGCCAAACACAACCCATCGATCGTTTTCGAGACGGAGTTCAAACTGAAACCGTACGGTCCTCTTCGGATACACAAAATCCGCCCCGATGACTGCTTTCCAGCGCATTGGGGTTCCTTCGCCGGTCACATCATAACCAGTCTCTTGCACAGTTCGCAGAGTTCCGTTCTCCTTTTGAAAGTCTTCTTGTACGTTAACGAATTGGCCGTAGGGCACTGCGGCTTGGAAATCCGCACCGCAGAACTTATACGCTCCCGAGAAGTCTTGGCGTACAAGCGATTCGCCAAATGCCTTAAATGTTTGCCGCGCAATCTTTGTCTCGCGGTGGATTCTCACGAACATTGGAGAAAGTACGATCATTACGGTTAGCCAGATACCGATTAACGTCCAGAGCAGAATCCTGCTTCGCCGCTTCATTAGGTCTCCTCATCTATTGTGGAGGGACAGGTGTCCCAACGCCACCTGCAAGTACGTCTTTGAGCTTATCTAACTGTCGGCCCAGCCAACTCCCCGCCGCCCGGGTTGATTGTGCAGTCTGATCATAGGCGCGACCCGCTTGGCTTGTGTTTATGGCCAGGCCGATACCGAGACCCAAGGTTGCATGAGCGCCGACCTTGGTGTCCTTATTCTTTTCCGCACCGACATCAGTATGAACTCCGGCCTTATCCACAGTGACACTCGTGGTTTTTGGTCCCAAGGAGGCTTGAGCTTTGGCAGAGACGGTGACGCCGTCTTTCGTGGACACGGTTACTCCTACCTTAATCTCGGCCTCAGCGGAACCAGCTTTTGCAGTTCCCTTACCCCCGGCAAAGGTTTCAACCTTCCCGTTTCCGCCGCCAAGACCAATCGTTCCTTCGGTCTCTGATCCGACCTGCCCTTTCACTTCGACTTTCCCGGCTTGTCCGCCGGCACTGAGACCTAAGCCGTAAGAGCCCGAAATCTCGACTACGTCAAGCCACGAGCGAAGCAAAGCCCAAGGGCCTGGAGTATCTTCGTGGCCGCTTATATCGATTCTAACAGTCGGCACGTTCCGGACATAAGTATAAAGATTCAAGGATTGTGGATCGACGAAATCAGTATATGGAACAGGTTCGGGAATTGCCGACCAATCAGCGGAGATGAACCTGCCTATATTAGACGAGTAGTATCGTGCCTCGAAGTTATCGAGGCCGGATTCGGAGTCGCGCTGCTTGCCGGTGAAGTGCAAGGGGCTGGAGTCGCCGCAGGAGCCGGAGGTGTTTTGTCCGTCGCCGAAGGGGAGGCTGGTGATGCTTTCGCAGCTGACACCGGTGGCCAGGGCACGGAGGCGCTCGGTGCCGAGCCAATCGCTGAAATTCAAATAAGTGGTGCCGAGTTCATAGGTAGCGATGTGGCGGTTGCCTGCGTAAACTTCTCCACGGTTCATCGCGCCGATGGAGCTGAGTTCGATGATCTCGTGACTGGCAAGATCGTAGAGATAATCCACGCTTGTACTGCCGGTGGTTTTTCGGACCCGCTCCCCCGAGGCGCTATAAACATAATTGGCATTTGTAGGCAAGGAACAAGTTCCCTGATTGTTGCCATCCACCTGACTGATGCGGCTCTCGGCATCGTAGGAATAGCTATGTACGAGGTCGCATAGGAGATTGCCCGCGGCATCGTAGGTGTAGCCGTCCATTCGGTTATTGTTGCCAGTGAAGCTGAGCGCCATGGGAGTGGGGCCGGCCTGGTGCCAACGGTTGCCGTATTGGTCGTAGTTGTACGAGTAGACAGATTGCCCGTTGTTTTGGTTTGAGCCTGTGATACGGTTGAAATCGTCATAGGTGTAGGTCCAGTTTCCGTTGACGCTGTCGTTGGCGGTCAGGATGTCGCTGTTGGGAGCATAGGATGGGATGGTCACCGCGTAATTAGATCCATCGGAAATTGATGCGAGGCGAAGACGAGAGTCATAGGTGCGAGTTTCGTTGATGCTGCAGTTCACACATCCGAGAGACGTGGCGAGCAGCGAGCCCGCAGGGTTGTAGTGGGCAGCGGAGAAGAGCGTGCCGGGATGAGTCGAGTCGTTGAGACTGCTGGTCAACGAAGTGAGCCGGGTCGCCTTGTTCACCCCGTAAGTCAACGTTATCCCAACCCCGTCCAAGCTGGTAAGCATGTCGCCGAGTAAGTCATACGTATATTGGACAGGAAACACGGTGTTGGCGCTGCAATTCTGTGGCGTGCATTGGGAGTTGATTTTCACTCGGCCCAATTGGTCGTAGCTGAAAATCTCTCCCGTGGCATTCGGCGCCGTTCCGGTTTGAGCCGTGGTTTGAGACGAGAGCCTGCCGACGGTGTTCAAGAGTGCGACCCCAAGAGCCGAGGATTGATCATAGTTGAAGAATGCTGTGGGAGTTCCGTCTGAGTAGTTTTTTTGAGAAACGCGACTCAGCGTTTCGTACTGATAGCAGGTGCGAACGCCACGGAAGTCGAGCTTCTTCACAAGCAGGCCCGCATAGGGTGTGGGGGGTGTGGGGCAGGCATTGGCCGGATCCGTGTCATACACGTATGTAATCGTGCCTGATTCCGGATTCGCGGCAGAGAACAGGCGTGAAACCATGTCATATTTGAACGTGCGTGAATTCAGGGTCCCCTGAGTGACGGATAGCAAGTTGCCGAGGGGGTCATACAAATAGCTGGTTAGAAAACCAGTGCTTGTAATGTCCTGGCTACAGCCCGGAGGCGAGACGTTTGGTTGTTGGACGGCATTGGTTACTTCACAGGCGGAGCTGAGTCTGCCCAAGCCGTCCACTTGCGAGACTCGAGTGACATGATGGGTGCCGTTGCCTTCATCCTGAACTTGAGTTGCAGCCCCTGTATATATGGTTGAGACCGTACTTCCATCTGAATGGGAGACTTGGGTTGCGCGGCCCAAAGCGTCGTAGGTCGTGGTGTCGCCCGAGCCAGAACAATTCGGCAACGTGTAGCCACTACTTACCTGGTAGGGATAGGAGGAGAAAAGAACTCCGCTGTTGCCGTCATAGCAAGTGTCGGTGCGATCCCAAGGCGTAGCTTCATCGTTTGCGGAACTACTGGCCATGGGAAGTCCGAGGCCGTTATAGAGGACTATGTTGTCGGTCCAGCGGGAAATATCTATTTTGCGCTTGGTTTCAACGCTGACGGAACGGGCGGTATCTGTATAAGCAATTGTGGTGACGCCGCCGTCGGGAAGATCGGTCTCGGTGAGGCGCGCGAGATTCCCAGGATCATTGTACTGGTAGCTTGTAACCTGGGTGTTTGGGTCGGTGGAACTGGTGACTTCTCCGGAGGGATAGTTGTACGAGAATTTCTGCGTCTGGTTGAGAGCGTTGGTGATCAGGGTCAAATAGGCATTTGTGGAGCCGGGCGGTTGGGAACTCCCAGAGTAACTATCTGAGTAGGAATAATGGGTGGTATAGCCTCGCGGATCTGTCATGGACAGGCGCTGACCCGTGTCGTCGTTGGTGTAAGTGGTGTTGAGATGCGCGCTCGAGCCTCCGACCCACTGGGAGCTCAGAGTCAAGCTTCCGCAGTTGCAACCGCCAGAGTGCTGGACGATTCCCGAGGTGGCTGTGCCAGCAGGACTATCGTAGGTGTAGTCAGTCTCAGCGAAGCTGGTCATGTTGCCGTCGTAGACGATCACACTCGAAGGCCGGTCGACAATGTAGTTGGCGCCAAAGGTCTGGTAATTCGTGACAGTTTTCCGCAGGGGCGAGCCAGGGGCACCGGAGCCAAAGTCTTTGTCGTCGTGCTCAGTTTCCATTTCGTTAGAGTTGTAACTCCACGTGGTGCCCGCAGTTTTGCCATTCGGATAGGCGGTATTCTGGGTAGTGAGCAGGCGCTTGTTTTGCCAAGTCTTCGAGACAGTCTTCAAAAGAGTCGTGCCGAGATCATTGTAGTACTGAACGCTAGATTCCACCGGGATTGGCGGCTGAAGCCCACCCTCCATGTTGGGCTGCTGTAGATCTAGAACGGAGGAGTAATTATAAGTTGTCTCAAAGCTTGTGCCGCGGACCAAATCATAGGTTGTGACAATTGTTTGTTTGGAGGTCCAGCCATTGGGATTTGAAGGCCAAGTCGTTGAATAGCCGAATGTCTGATGCAGCACATCGTGGACACCGTCGTAACTAACGTACCGGTCAGTTACGGCCGGAGTTCCGTAAAGCATGTCGCACTCATAACCTCTTCCACCACTCTTGGTGAAGGTTTCCGATTGTTCCGCTTGTGGATTTATTCCCCAGACATAGCGGACGTATCCGCCAGTTGGGTAAGTCATCTTACTCAGGACGCCATAGGTCGGGTCATAGGCGAAGGTGAAGCTTTGGCCGTTGGGCAAGGTGATACTGGAAACAGCTAGGCCGCCGCCTTGGTGGGGGATCGGATTTGGGCAGTTTGAGATGTAGGGTGAGACTGGCTCGACTGTTACCGGGGTGCTGAATGTGGGAGAGAGACTGGTCGTCCAATTAACTGTGTAAGGGGCACCCAGACCAATGATTGTGACGGTCTCCGGATTGGTGGCAAAACCGGAATCTTGGAGTACCTTGCGGCCGGTTGTGTCCAAATAGTTGTACCCAGGTCCAGGGTAGGTGCCGCTAACTGTGCCCGAGTTTCCGTAGCGGTCTAAGAAACTACCGCCATACATGCCACCGTTACTCGTAGTAGTGAAACTCGACCCGTCAGGATTTGTAATAGTTAAAGTGGGGTTATCCCAGGCTCCTGTCATCGATGAGAGGATCGGGGCATCAGCCCCTGTACTAAGGCTTCCTTGGGTGACCACTTGCCCCGTGAAACCGAAAGGCCAATCCTGATTGTTGAGCGTGCAGTTGTTCTGTCCATTTGGGTCGTTGTAAGTCGATAGTCCCAGATTGTGGCGATTGCCCTCAGCGTCCTGGTAAACAAACCCAACCACAGCATGACAAGTGAGAGTCGTACCGGCAGCAGGGAGGGCATTACGTGATGGCGTGTTCGATGGCTTCCAACTGATCAAATGGAAGCTATTCTGAGAGGAGGGCTTCTTAAATATCAGCAGGTTCGAGGTCTGCCAGGTAATCACCGTATGGGTTACTATGGGAACACTTTCACTCCATCCACCAACGGAGAAGGTCGTGCCGGAATTGCAACCGACCACGGTGATCGATAACCAGGACGGTACACTGGTATCACATCTGCTGCTTAGATAGTTGGCGCCGCTGGAGTCGTAGGCGAAGGAGAAGGGCAGAGTAACCCCGCGTCCCGGGGGTATGATTACGGGTATGCGGATGCTGACAGAACCCGTGGCGGGGTTCACTGACTCGGCCGGCCCCTTGAGATAATCGTGGCCAGCGCCCGGGATGGGAGTGGCAGTCGGGCTTGTGACTACGGGAAACTGAGCGAAGGCAACAGAGCTGCAGGCAAGAACTAGTATAGAGAAGAGGATCCGGAGCACTCGCATGAAATCTCCTTGGTCTTACGGGATAAAGATGTCCCTCGAAAACCTCAAACCAATCAACGGAATCGGCACATTTCTGACAATCACATCAAACCCATCTGATCAATGCGCATGAAGGTGTCCGCATTGCGGGGTGCATTCCCCGAATTTACCTGCTTCCGGATTCGGCTGTCGTGGAGGGTCGAGCGGTGGATCACGATTTCCCGAAAAGGGAAACTTGCGAAGCCATATAGGCACGCGGTTTAACATGTGTCAACATCTATTTGCGTTATTAATGCACATTTTATATATGTACTGTGAATATCTCTGCAAGTAACTGTTTACGGGCCACTTATCGCTGAAGTTGAGGGTCGCTTGTCCATGCAGTTCGCCCCGTATCCAACCAAGCTGGGATACTCATCAGTTTCTTTGAAAGGCGTGCCGCAATCCGGGCAGACATGGACTGGCTCTCCAGGCTTCACCCAAACATGCGGGACGTAGATTATTTGACCCATCGTGTTGTCCTCCCATTCCTGCCACTCGCCGAAGTGCACACGCGAATTGTCCTCTTCGGGGCTGGGAATGCTCCAAATAATCCTCATACGTTTGCAGTTGCCGTTTCGGCGAGCGAGTTGCATTCGCGCCGCCGCCCGAGATTCAGGCGAACCAATCGGAAAATCCTCAGGCTTCATGCACCGTCACCACCAACGTGAATGATTTCCGTTCGCCCCCCTTCCCAAAGGATTCTCTGCGGTGGAAGCGAAGCCAAATCACTGTAGTAAATTCGTAGTAGATATCGGTTCAGAACGGGTCCAAACGCGTATAAACGATTCAAGACCGGCAGATTGTAACTGGTTGAGGAATATAATAGAGTCCGAAAGTTTCAGAACCCGTCAAAACAGCCTCCTGTTCTCATAATCCCTAGGTCGTGAGTTCGAGTCTCACCGCCGGCACCATCTTTATTGTTTCGAATACAACCCGGTGAACAAATTGATCCGTTTCCCTTGTCCTGAACACTTCCCTTGCCGGGGCTCATATGCAGAGGAGGTTGTGATGAACCTTCGTGTACCCGTGTTCCGCAGCCCAAACATTCAGGGGCAGGCTTGCGAGTTCGTCCACGACTGGAACCGCAAGGGCAGTTTTTGTGAGGTCAACCGTCTTGATGTAACTGTGGCAGGTGTCGCACGCTTCCACGCGTACGTGGCTGATCTGCTGAGCGGAATACACCGCTTGTTTGTGCACATCTTCTTCCCCGCACGCGGGGCACACAATTCTGCGAAATTCCCACTCCGCCGAGCACAGCGCGCAGATCAGTGACCGCTTTCCCCCATCGCCCTCGGGACGAAGCACTCCGACAATCGGCTTCGAGCCGCACAGCGGGCACACTTGCGGAGTCCCCCCGGGCACAGCCCAATCGGTGCTTGCCGCGATACATTCGGCATACGGCTGCAGAAAGATCCACGCCGTCAGGGCTTCCACCGGTGTCAGACTCGTCTCCAAATCCGCGTCATCGCGCCAGAACTCTTCCAGGATTTCCTTCCAGCGGTTGCTGTCGCGCGAGTGCAACTCGCGCACAGACCGAGCAAGCGCAGCCGGTGCGTGCCGCTCAACGTGTGAAAGGAATGGTGAGAAGTGTGTAAGCAGGAAAACCAAATCCAATTCCTGCCTCAACGCACCCGCGAAACCTGTCCTCTTCATTTTCCCGCGCGCGGATTCCGCTTCCGCATACAGCGATTGCTGAAATCGCGCGATCTTTTCGTAAAAAAGGAGCCCTTCGGAGGCGTATGGATGAATAGAGGCCAGTTCCTGCGCGCGGCGGATTCGCCGCTCCCACTTACCTTCCTTCATTTCCTCGCCGGGGAGCTGCCCATGACCCGGTCGTACCACAGCCGGTGAAACACCTGCGCCCAGCTCATGGAAACATCCCCGTGCAGCATGGAGCGGTTCGCGCCGCCCTCAAGGAACAATGCCATGTACAGATGGATCATAAACAATCCAATAGTCAACAACGCTGCAATCGGGTGGACCAATATCGCAAAGTAGCGGAGATAGCGCAGGTTCCAGGGAATATATTCCGTGAACCAGAGAATTACGCCGGAAACCAGCAGCGCAATCGCGCACCACAAGAAGCCCCAGAAGAGTTGCTTCTGTCCCCCGTTGAATTTGTCCGCGGGCGGCATTTTGTCATCTTCGTTGCGAATGTAAAGCGGCAGCGCCTTGGCCCACGTCCGGTCCGCATCGGTTAAATGCATTTGCGACGCCCACTGGCGATACATCAAAACGATCCCGGTGCTGAATATCAATCCGACCCACGGATGCAGATCGCGAATGACTGTGCCGCCGCCCAGCACCACGCCAATCCAGAACAGCCACGGCGACCAAAACGCCAGCCCCGTCAGCAGCAGGTAAACGTAGGAAAGTCCGACGGTCCAGTGCACGGCCCGCTCATGGAATTCGTACCTCAGAATGCGCCCGCCGGGAAGAAGGTGAGATTCTTCTTTCATCCTTTTACCTCCTTCTTGGGCACGTCAGACAAAATGTTTTCCGTCTTGGGGCCAAATCGCAGGTAGTGGATCGCCATCCCCGCCAGCCCGGCGATCATCGCCAAATTCCCCAGCCACTTCAGCGGAGACTTCCACAGCTTTACCGTCCACGGAATTGTCGGATTTGACGGCAGCCCCCCGTATGCTTCCGGATTCGTCAGATCGTGGAGCACGTAAATCACGTGCGTCCCGCCCACTCCGGCGGGATCGTACACGCCTGCATTGGCAAAGCCCGATTGCTCCCGCAATTGCACCGCGCGCCTCTGCGCCAGGTCCTTCATGTCATCCTTCGTCCCAAAGTGCAGGCATCCGGTCGGGCAGCTCTTGATGCATGCCGGCTCCAGTCCCTCGCTCACGCGATCTACGCACAGCGTGCACTTGAAAACTTTCTTCGCCTGCGGACTGAACTTCGGAATGTTGAACGGGCACCCGCTCATGCAATATCCGCAGCCGATGCAGTGGTCCTGCTGGAAATCCACGATCCCATTCATGTACTGCACGATCGCGCCGTCTGCCGGACATGCTTTCAAGCATCCCGGCTCTTCGCAGTGCATGCACTGGTCTTTGCGCATCAGCAGCATCAGGCTGCCGTCTTCGCGCTCGTGCTCGTTAAACTTGATCAGGTTCCAGTAATTCCACTCCGTGTTCGGCATAGTCTGATAGCTGTTGTCGAAAACGGTTTGTGAAAACGAAAGCCCATTCCATTCCAGGCAGGCCACCTCGCACGCCTTGCACCCGATGCAAGTCGAAGTGTCCACAACTTTGCATACATCAAACTCGCGCTTCACCCCCGCGCCAGGAACTGGCCCGGAGTGTCCCGATATCGCTCGAATTTCCAACGAAGCCTGGCTCATGACCGGCTCTCCCTAGGCCTTTTCCAGTTTCACGAGGAACCCTTTGAACTCGGGCGTGAATGCATTCGG
>DATGHC010000069.1:0-9946 GCA_035308165.1 Candidatus Acidiferrales bacterium
GGTCAGCGTCTCAACGAAATACGAGCCGCCGAAAGGATCGACCGTATTCGCGACACCGGTTTCATGGGCGAGAATCTGTTGCGTTCGCAGCGCGAGAGTTGCGGCAAATTCAGTGGGCAGAGCCCAGGCCTCGTCGAGGGAATTGGTATGCAGGGACTGCGCGCCGCCCATCACGGCGGCCAGCGCCTGCACCGCGGTTCGCACCACGTTGTTATATGGCTGCTGCGCGGTAAGCGAGCAGCCGGCGGTCTGCGCGTGAAAACGCAGCGCCGAGGAGCGCGCCAGTTTCGTTCCGAAGCGCTCGGCCATGGTCTTGTACCAGATGCGCCGCGCGGCGCGGTATTTGGCGATCTCCTCGAAGAAATCGTTGTGGGCGTTGAAGAAGAAGGAAAGCTGCGGAACGAATGCGTCCACATCCATGCCGCGGCGGATGCCCCAGTCCACGTACTCGATGCCGTCGCGCAACGTGAAGGCCAATTCCTGAATGGCCGTGGAGCCCGCTTCGCGGATGTGATAACCGCTGATTGAAATGGTATTGAATTTCGGCGTGTGCTTCATCCCGAATTCAAAGGTGTCAATCACCAGGCGCATGGAGGGGGCGGGTGGATAGATGTATTCCTTCTGTGCGATGTATTCCTTCAGGATGTCGTTTTGAATTGTGCCGGAAATTTTTTTCCAGTCGGCGCCCTGCTTTTCGGCCACAGCAAGATACATGGCCCAGATGACCGCAGCGGGGGAATTGATGGTCATGGAAGTGGTCACGCCGCCGATGGGGATCTGGTCAAAAAGGACTTCCATGTCGGCGAGCGAGCTGATGGCCACCCCGCACTTGCCCACTTCGCCTTCGGAGAGCGGATGATCGGAGTCGTACCCCATGAGAGTGGGCAAATCGAAAGCGACGGAAAGGCCGGTCTGGCCCTGGCTCAGCAGATAGCGGAAGCGCTGGTTGGTGTCCTCTGCAGCGCCGAAGCCCGCGAACTGGCGCATGGTCCACATCTTGCCGCGATACATGGTCGCGTGAATGCCGCGCGTGTAGGGCGGCTCACCGGGGAAGCCGAGGTCGCGCTCAGGCGACCAATCGGCCAAGTCGGCCGGTGTGTAGAGGCGGCGAATAGTGTGATCGGAGAGAGTAGTGAATTTCTCCTGGCGTTCAGGGGATTTTGTGAGTGTGAGATTAAGAGTTTGCTGTTCCCAGGCCGTTTCCTTCGCAGAAGGTTTGCGGGCGGGCAGGGTTTGAGCGGTGCGAGGTTGTTCGGGCTTGGATGGTTCGATGACGGACGAGCCCGATTTCGGCTTTTCGCTCATGGATATTCTCCCCGGGAACGGCGAAATATCAGTCTACGGCAGTGAGTGGTTCGTCGCAAGCATCGGGATACAGGGTAGTTCAAGAAAACTGGCCCGGAAAAGATATCCGGGCCAGCAATAAGAATGGATTTTGAAACAACTACTCTTGTGGATTATCCGTGACAATTGAGCCGTCGGCATGCGTGCCGGGAATCAACGTGTCGCGATTCAACAGGGGGTTGGCCGGCTTGCGCGCGTCGGCAACGGTGATGTTGTTAGCCTGCAAGGTGCGTCCCATAACGTTGTCGAAATTTACCTTGGCGATCACCAGATTGACGCGTGCCAGGACTTCCTGGCCTGAGGCGTTGGAAAGCAGCGCCAGTTGTTGCGTGACGGCAAAGACAGTGGAAGCGCCGAGGGTCAGTTTCTTGTTCTCATCGTCATAGGCGGTTTGTTGAAAATCTTTGGCTTTGATGGCCGAAGCCAGGGCGGCGCGGGATTGCTCGAGCTGAATTTGAGCATTGCGAATGGCCACGGCAATGGCATTTTGTTGCTGCTGCAGTTTGGTCTGATCCTGTCGCTGAAGGAGAATCGACTGGATGCTCGCTCCCTGGGCGGCACGGTTCAAGATGGGCACAGTAAAATTAAATTGCGCATTATATCCGGGGAACTGATTGGTGAAGATTTGGTCCAGCGCGTCGCCAAGACCTGTGCTGGTGGTGGGTGTGGGGGGCGGAGCAATCACTGGGCTGGACGTGAATTCACCGGGAATCGGAACGCCATTGGCACCGACGATTGGATTGTTGATATTGGCGACAAATTGTCCGGGGACCACCGATCCGCTGTTGATCTTGACACCGGCCAGCGAAGACCAGGTGTATTGGCCCGTTACGCTCAGGGTAGGCAGAAGGGCATTGCGGTTCGCCCGAACGGTGATGTCGTCACTCTTTAGGTTTACAAGGGACTGCTTGTAATCCGGCCGATTCGACAACGCTTCGCGGACGGCCTGGTCCAGAGGCATATTTTCAACCTGGTCAGGAATGTAGGTGGTGTCCGTGGGGACAACCGCAAAATTAAGTTGAGTGGCCGCAAGCGGGTCCCGGGTCATCGCGGCAAGCAGGATGAGCTCTTGTTGACGCTTGTTCGTTTGTGCGTTGACCAGTTGGGTCTGAGCGGCGGCCAAGGAAGCCTCAGCGGTAACGACATCCAAAGGCGCCATGGTGCCAATCTCAACCTGCTTTTTGTCTGAATCGACAAGAGTCTGGGCAGAATCCACTGATTGCTGCTGGACGGCGATGTTCTGAATCGCAAAGACAAGCTGCCAATAATCATTCTGGACAGCGGTGACCGTAGTGATCACTTGTTGCTGAAAGGCCAGATCCTGAAACTTCTGAGTATTTTGTGCAATTCTGATGAAGCGCACATTGGGGAGAATTCCAAAACCGTTCAGCAATTGTTGGGTGACTGAAACGCTCATGTTAGACGAGATTTGGGGATTGAATGAGGAAGCAGTCGCGCTGTTCGACAAACGAGAATTGTTCTGTGTGATGGTCAGGTTCGTTCCGGTTTCAAATCCCTGATTGTAAGTGATGTTGCCAAATGCATTATGGGAGGTGAAGGAGGAGATGCCCGAACCAACACCGGTGGTGAACGGGTTGCTGACCGGTGCACTGCTGGTTCCACCGCCACCGGTGAGAATCAAACGGGGATCGTAGCTGAGGTTGCTGCCATTGTTGGATTCGGCAGACAGAATCTGAGCTTCAGCAATCCACGGGTTGTAACGCACCACGTCAATGTCAATGCTGTTTTCGAGCGCGAGCGTGATGGCGTCCTGCAGGCTGATCATCAATTTGCCATCCTTGACCATCTGCTGAAGAAGGCTGGTGTTCGCGAAGTTTGGAGCGGCGATGTGAATCGGCCTATACGGACCGAGCATGTCAGGGAAAGCGCGGTTGCCGTGCAAATACTCTCTTTCCCCCTGATCCGAAGTTTTCTTTGGCTGAGGCGGAGTCGGCGGCTGGCCTTGAGTCTGCCCCGTGTTTGGCGGCGGATTCTGCCCCTGTTGCTGTGGAGATTGGCCAAAGGCCGGCGCGACAGGCGCCAGAGTGACCGAAAGGGCCAAAACCAGTACCCCGAACGTACGCATATACCTAACCATAATTCGCTTTTCCTTTCCTTCTCTTGATTTCCGACTTATCAGGACGTATGACTCCAAATGAGTTAAACGTCCCAGAGGGCTTGTTTGTTTCAATTTTTTCCGCCGGTGAGCATCTGAAGCGGCGTAGAAATTTGGCATGGCCCGCAAACTGCTACAGGCTTTCCCCCAACTCGTCGTTAGGAGTTTACCAGCCACGGAGTATCCTTGACAACGCGGCGGGCGAGCCGTAGGCTACGCGCCCAAGAGCCAAAATAATATGGGACTCGAAAACTAAATGAATATGGGACCGAAAGACCAAATCAACATCGGACCCAAGGACCAAAGGGGACCCAGAGAAGTGATGGAAATGCTGGAGACGGTCGGCGCGATCAGGAAAGGCCACTTCGAGCTTTCGTCGGGGCTCCATAGTGATACATACGTACAGTGCGCGCTGGTATTGCAGTTTCCGTTGCTTGCCGGGCAACTTGGTGCTGCATTGGCGGCAGAATTCGCGGGATTGGCGATTGAGGCGGTGGTTTCACCGGCGTTGGGAGGGGTAATCCTGGGACATGAGGTGGCACGAGCGCTGGGGACGGCGCGCGGCCCAGAGGCGGGCGTTCCGCGGATAGGCGTTCCGGCCATATTCGTCGAAAGGGACGCCAGCGGAAGAATGACGCTGCGGCGCGGGTTCTCGCTCAAGCCGGGTGCACCTGTGCTGGTGGTTGAAGACGTGTGGACCACGGGCGGCTCGACATTTGAGACAATTCGTGTAGTGGAAGAAGCGGGCGGGCGAGTGGTTGCGGCGGGCGCGTTGATTGACCGGAGCCAGGGTCGGCTGGAATTGCCGGTTCAGACGGAGTCACTCCTGCAGCTCGACATTAAGAGTTATGAGCCGGATTCCTGTCCGCTTTGCAGGGCGGGAGGCGTGGCGGTGAAGCCCGGTAGCCGCTATGTTCGCGCCGCATCCTGATTGGTGTTCAACCTTCGCGAGTCGCAATTGACCAACCATCCCATGCGATAATTCCCGCGCGGACATGCGCAACATCAAGCTCACAATTTGCTATGACGGGTCGGATTTTTTTGGCTGGCAGTTTCAGCCGGGGCAGCCGACCATTCAGGGAGCGCTCGCCGAGGTCGCAGAAAAGCTGACGCAGCATCGGGTGCAGGTTTTTGGAGCGGGACGGACGGATGCGGGAGTGCATGCGCTAGGGCAAGTGGCGCATTTCCGTACGCCGAGCACGTTGACCGCAGGGGATTTCAAGCGCGCGTTCAACGCGCTGCTGCCTGCAGCGGTGCGGATTTTAGATGCGGAGGAAGTGGGGCCCGACTTTCACGCACGATTTCAAGCGATAGCAAAAACCTATCAGTACCGGATTTATCGGGGACCCGTACTGCCGCCGTTTGAGCGGAGATATGTGCTGCACGATCCGTTTCCGTTGAATGTGTCGGCGATGGCGGAAGCGGCGCGATTATTTGAGGGGGAGCACGACTTCACATCATGGGGTGCGTCCACTGGAAGCGAAGAAGGGGATAAGGACAGAACGCCGATCCGGGAAATATTCTCTTCGCGCCTCCACTCAAGGACTATGGGCCCTGTCGCTGGGCAAGGGTTTCTCACTCAGATTTGTACTGGCGAACCAGCGGAGGACGCGGGGGAATTGCTTTACGTGGTGCGGGGGAAATCGTTCCTTCGATATATGGTGAGAAAAATCGTGGGGACTTTGTTGGATGTGGGACGCGGGAAATTGAGGGTGGATGAAATTCCGGCGCTCTTTGAGATGCGCGACCGGTCTAAGTCCGGGCCGACGGTTCCGCCGCAGGGATTGTATCTGGCGTCGGTGGAATATTCGGAGACGTGGAAGTGGTAGGCGGATTGCGAAATGGAATACTATTTGCGTCTGAGAAGATCTGAAGGAAGTGAAACTATGAACATGCGCGCAACGATTCGAGCTTCGTTAATTCTCGGGGCACTTTGGGCGGGCGCGATTCCCGCGTTCGGTGCGACGTGCGAGAGTTTGGCTGCACTGAAATTGCCAGACACGACGATCACATCGGCACAGACGATTGCCGCAGGTGCGTTTGCTCCGCCCGGCGCTCCAAATCCTGGTGCTGCGGCGCGATTTTTTAACACTGTTCCCGCGTTCTGCCGAGTAACCGCTGAAGCGAAGCCTACACCCGACTCGGACATCAAGATTGAGGTGTGGATGCCGGTTGCTGGCTGGAATGGAAAATATTCCGGGAACGGCAATGGCGGGTTCGCGGGGATGATGAATTATCAGGGTTTAGGCGAGGCGGTCAGCAACGGCTTTGCTTCTGCTGGGACTGATACCGGTCATTCCGGGGGGGCGACGGACGCAAGCTGGGCAATCGGCCACCCTGAAAAGGTGATTGATTTTGGGTATCGCGGCGTCCATGAAATGACGGTTAAGGCAAAAGCGATCATCCACGCTTACTATGGCGATGGTCCCACGCACTCCTACTTTGCCAGTTGCTCCAATGGGGGACGCCAGGCGCTGATGGAAGCGCAGCGTTTTCCAGATGACTACGACGGAATCATCGCCGGGGCACCGGCGAATTACTGGACTCATTTGTTGGCTGCCGGGATTTGGGACATGCAGGCGCTGCTTGTGGATCCGGCGGCGTATATTCCCGCAAGCAAAGTGCCGGCAATCGGCGCCGCCGCGCTTGCGGCGTGCGATGCGAAGGATGGGGTGGGGGATGGAATCATTAATGATCCGCGTGAATGTGGATTCGATCCGGCGGTGCTTCTTTGCGATGGGGCGGAGTCAAACAGTTGCCTGACAGTGGCGCAGGTTGCGGGATTCAAAAAAGTGCAGGCCGGGCCCCGAAACTCCAAGGGAGAGCAAATATTCCCGGGATACGTGCCAGGCGGCGAACAAGGAGGGAATGGATGGCCGACGTGGATCACGGGATCTGCGCCGGGAAAGAGTCTGCAATTTGCGTTCAGCAACGGATTCTTTGCAAACGTCGTTTATGGAAATCCGTTGTGGGACTACAAGAAGTTCAATTTTGATAAGGACTTGAATTCTGTGGATGACAGGGAAGGGCCGATCCTGAACGCAATCGATCCAAATTTGAAGGCGTTCAAAGCGCGAGGCGGGAAATTAATTGTGTATCACGGGTGGAGCGATTCTGCGATTGAGCCTGTTAATGCGATCAACTACTACAACAGCGTGGTGGCGGCGATGGGTGGCCAGAACGTGAATGCGTTTTTGAGACTGTACATGGCGTCGGGAATGCAACACTGCGGAGGCGGGCCCGGGCCAAGTTCATTTGGGCAGGGTGGCCCCGGGCCGGGAGATGCGCAGCACAACATCTACACCGCGATCGAGCAGTGGGTGGAGAAGGGAGTGGCGCCGGATAGAATCGTGGCGACGAAATATGTGAACGATCAGGACCCCACTCAAGGCGTGAAAATGACACGGCCGCTGTGTCCCTATCCGCAAGCGGCGAAATATAAAGGGACTGGCGACACGAATGACGAAGCGAATTTCATCTGCGTAGCAGGGAAGAAGTGAAGCCACGCACCGAGAGCATGAGCACTCGAAAAATGGACCTGTGGTGCGGGGAGAAAAGGAAAGGTAAGATAGAGAGCAGCGAAGATTGCGCTGGTAAGATTGAATGAGGTGGGGAGGAAGAGACTCGAATGGCGGAAACAAGTGCGACTGGGACAACAGCTGTGACTGGGACGACGCCCGCTGCGGCGCCGCCGGCTGCTCCGGCGGAAACTGAGAACAAGCCGCCGAAAATAAAAGTGCGAAAGCCGCGGCAGCGGGCGTGTGATGAAAAAGACGACAAGGGGAAGTTTTGCTTTGGGCATTTGAAGCGCTGGTACGACTATCCCAAAGAGATAGAAGCGTTGGTGGGCAAGAAAGCGGAAATTTACCGCTGCGAATTTTGCAAGACGATTTACAAGCCGAATACGGCGGAGATGCCGCAGAGCTACACGCTGCGAACCTGAGCTGAGAACGACCGCATTGTTTTGAGGAGAAAGATCCTGCCTGACGACGCGCACTCCGGCGACACGCATCCATCGGATGAGCTGACGTTTGATTGGAACCTTCAGGGGCCGGGGCAATTCCTTCATGGACGAAGAATCACTCTGGATGATGAAACACTTCGAGACGGATTGCAGAATCCTTCCGTAACCGACCCGTCGATAGAAGAGAAAATCAAAATATTGCATTTGATGGAAGCGCTGGGCATTGAAACGGTCAATATCGGCTTACCGGGAGCTGGCCCCCGCGCCTATGCCGATACCGAGGCGTTGGCGCGCGAGATTGCACGGGCGCGGCTTAAGATTCGCCCCAACTCCGCTGCGCGGACACATGAAAATGACATTCGACCCATCGCGGAGATTTCCCAGAAGACCGGCATTGCAATAGAGGCGGCGACGTTTTTGGGGAGCAGTCCGATACGGAGGCTGGTGGAAGATTGGACGGTGGATCACCTTGCAAGGACCACCGAGCACGCCGTGAAATTTGCGGTGGCGCAGGGACTTGAAGTGATGTACGTGACGGAAGATACGATTCGCACAGATCCCTCCACGGTGAAAAGGCTGTACCAGACGGCGATTGAATGCGGCGCACGAGGGGCAGTGTTGTGTGACACGGTGGGGCACGCGACTCCCTCAGGGACCTATGCGCTGGTGAAATTTGTGCGCGAGGAAGTGGTGGCGCCTTCAGGTGAAAAGATCCGCGTGGACTGGCACGGGCACAACGATCGAGGGCTGGCCATCGCGAATTCGCTGGCGGCAATTCTGGCGGGCGCGGACCAAATCCACGCGGCGGCGAATTCGCTGGGTGAACGCGTGGGGAACACCGCCATGGAATTGATGCTGGTGAATATGCGGCTGCTTGGGCTGATTGATCGCGACCTTTCCCGATTGAAGGAATATTGCGAGACGGTGGCGCGGGCGACACACACGACGATTCCGCCGAACTATCCGGTGTTCGGGCGGGACGCGTTCCGCACCGCGACGGGCGTGCACGCGGCGGCAATCATCAAAGCGTTTCGCAAGGGTGACGCCATGTTGGCTAATACGGTTTACAGCGGCGCACCCGCGCACTTATTTGGCCTCGAGCAAGTAATTGAAATCGGGCCGATGAGCGGGAAATCGAATGTGGCTTATTGGCTGGAGCGGCACAATGTTCCGGTGTCCGACGAAATCGTCAGCCGCATTCTGGATGCCGCGAAGAAATCCAGCCGTGTGCTGAGCGATGACGAGTTGCTGGCTTTGGCCGGAGTACAATCGCGGCGCGCGTGAGTTTGAATCCTTCAAAATACCAGCGGAAGTTGACGCACGGCGCGCTTTGTCCGACACTGACGCTCCGGGCCGTGCGATTTACACGCGCATATGCGGCACTGATTGCCGCGGTTGCCTGCTGCGGCCTGCTTTTTGCCATGTCTAGACCTTTGCTGACACCGAGTGGTACTTCCGCGCGTTCCTCCGCACAGGGGGCGGAAAAAGGCGGCACGCCCGTGGGTGAAGTGGTGCGAGACGAGCGAGTGAAGAGCGCACGGGAGTGGCTGACGAAAAACACCGCCTGGGTAACGGTGCAGCAGAAGGCGATAACGGAGATTCCGGCCCCGTCCTTTGGAGAAAAGGAACGCGGCGCTTTTATGAAGAAGTCGCTTGCGGCTTATGGGCTGCGAATGCTGACGGATGAAATTGGGAATGTGATTGGCGAGTTGCCGGGATCGTCCCGCGATGAAATAGTTCTGGTGGTGGCGCACATGGACACGGTTTTTCCAACGGGGACGGAAGTTACCGTGCGCGAAGAGAAGGGAGTCTTATCCGCTCCGGGGATATCCGACAACGGCGCGGGGCTGGCGACTCTGGTGGGGATTGCACGCGCGATGAATGAGGCGAAGGTGAGAACGCGAAGGACAATATTATTTACCGCGGATGTGGGAGAAGAGGGCGAGGGGAACCTGCGCGGAATTCGGAAGCTGGTGGAGGATTACAAGGCGAAACTTGTGGCGGTAATCGCGCTCGATGGAGCGTCCACGGAGTACGTGGTCACACAGGCGCTGGCGTCACGAAGAGTGGAAGTCACGATCACGGGACCAGGTGGACATAGCTGGACGGACTTCGGCGCTCCGAACCCGATTGACGCAATGGCCCGGGGGATCGCGCGATTTTTGAAAACGGATGTGACGGGAACTCCGCGGACGACTTATAACATCGGGCAAATCGAGGGTGGCGGGTCGGTGAATTCCATTCCAGCACGCGCCTCGATCAAAGTGGATATCCGCAGCGAGCAGGAAAGGGAATTGGGGCGGCTGGAGACGGCGTTGCGTGATTCGATTCGAGCGGGGATTCAGGAGGAGATGAGTGCATCCACTGCGCGCGGCATGACTCCCGCGGAAGGCATGGGTCTGGAAATGCAGGTCCGCTCGCTGGGGGCGCGGCCGGGAGGCGAGTTGGCGGCAAATTCTCCACTACTGCGGGCGGTGCTGGACGCGGATCGCGTTCTGGGGAATCAGTCGCGAGTGGAAAGG
>DATGHC010000070.1:0-15385 GCA_035308165.1 Candidatus Acidiferrales bacterium
CGAATAACGGTCATGAAGCAAAAGACAATCCAAGTTCTCTTGGTGGAAGATAACCCTGGAGATGCTCTTTTGCTTCGCCGCATGTTTGACAAGGAAAATCCCGGCTGCTTTGAGTTCACTCACCTTTCGCGAATGTCCGACGCCATCCTTCATCTTCAGAATGGTGGTGTGGATATCGTCCTGTTGGATATGGGCTTGCCGGATGCGCAGGGCCTGGAGACCGTCCGTAGGGCTCATGCTGCGGCCCCACAGGTTCCTCTAATCGTCTTGACAGGATTGGACGACGAGGAACAGATCGTCGAAGCCATAAAGGAGGGAGCCCAAGATTATATCGTCAAGGGACACATCGAAAATCGCGCTCTCCCGCGTGCACTTCGTCATGCGATTGGGCGCAAGGCAATGGAAGTGGATTTGCTGGCCGAAAAGAATCGCGCCGAGCTGCAGGCCGCCGCCCTGAAAGCCACAGCGAATGCGGTCGTCATCACTGATCCTGCCGGAACTGTAATCTGGATCAACTCCGCCTTCGAGCAATTGACCGGCTACGCTTCCGAGGAAATCGTGGGAAAAAGTACTCGAGTCCTCAAATCGGGCCAGAACTCGCCGGCGATTTATCAAGACATGTGGCGAACCATTCTCGAGGGAAGAATTTGGCGAGGCGAGCTCATCAATCGCCGCAAGGACGGCAGCCTGTACGACGAGGAAATGACCATCACTCCCGTGCAGGACGAGGCAGGAAAAATTACTCAATACATCGCCATAAAGCTGGATATTTCGGCCCGTAAGATTGCCGAAGAAATTCTCTTCCTTGAAAAAGAGCGCGCCCAGGTCACGCTGAACTCCATTGGCGACGCTGTCGTTTGCACGGACATTGCTGGACATGTCAGTTTCCTCAATCTCATTGCGGAAAAAATGACCGGTTGGACCCGGGAGGAAGCCTATGGCCGGCCGCTGGCCGAAGTTCTCCGAATCTTGGACACCACCACTCGTGAAGTCATCCCCAATCCGATGAAAATGGAAGGCGGCCAGCTCCTCAGCATGCATCTGCCGCCCAATTGTGTCCTCATCCGGCGTGATGGGTTTGAAATCCCCATCGAGGACTCGGTCGCTCCCATTCACGACCGTGAAGGTATGGCCACCGGAGCCGTAATTGTTTTCCGCGATGTGAGCGCGACGCGGGCCATGGCGGAGCAAATGGCCCATTCGGCCCAACATGACTATTTGACTGGTTTGCCCAATCGTATGCTCTTGAATGACCGCGTCGGCCAAGCCATCGCCTCGGCGCCGCGCAATTCGAGAAAAGTTGCCGTGCTGTTCTTGGATTTGGACGGATTCAAACACATCAACGATTCCCTCGGACATTCCATCGGCGACAAAGTTCTTCAATCTGTCGCAAAACGGCTGGTCAAATGCGTTCGGGCGGCGGACACAGTAAGCCGCCAGGGAGGAGATGAATTCGTCATATTGCTTGTCGACCTGGAAAAGGCCGAGGACGCCGCGATCACGGCGAGAAGGGTGCTGAAAGCGGTTGCGGAAACCCATTCCATCGGCCTGCTGGATCTCCACGTTACAACCAGTATCGGAGTGAGCGTCTATCCCGATGACGGACTTGACGCGGACACACTTATCAAGAACGCGGATTTGGCCATGTATCAGGCAAAGGAAAATGCCCGCCAGAATTACCAGTTTTTCAAGCCGGCCATGAATGTCCGTGCCGTCGAGCGGCAAGCCATTGAAGAGAGTTTGCGGGGTGCCGTGGCACGGCACGAATTTGCATTGCACTATCAGCCGAAAATTAATTTGACGACCGGACAGATTACGGGCGCAGAAGCCTTGGTCCGCTGGACGCACCCCGTTCGTGGTCCGGTTCCTCCTGCTCAATTCATCCCTGTCGCGGAAGATTGCGGACTGATTTTACCGATTGGCAATTGGGTCCTTCGAGAAGCGTGCAGGCAGGCCCGGGCATGGCTGGATGCCGGCCTGCCCCCTACTTCCATGGCCGTAAACATTTCCGCAATGGAGTTCCGCAACGAAGCGTTCCTGGAAGGCGTGTTCACCATTTTGAAGGAAACCGGTTTCGACGCTCAATATCTCGAGCTGGAGTTAACCGAGACCGCCTTGATGAGGCATGTGGAATCCACGGAAACCATTCTCAGGGAACTGAGAGCGCGGGGTGTTCAACTCGCCGTGGATGACTTTGGAACCGGTTACTCCAGTTTCAGCTATTTGAGAAGGTTCCCGATTGACGCGCTCAAAATCGATCAATCCTTCATCCGGCAAATCACCACCACCCCGGACGAAAAGGCTATTGTGGCCGCGGTAATCACCATGTGCCGGAGCCTGAAGATGCGGGTCATCGCAGAAGGCGTGGAAACTCATGAGGAGATGGCATTTCTTCAGGCCCACCATTGCGATGAGGCTCAGGGATATTATTTCGGCCGGCCCATGCCCCCCCAAGATTTTGCCAAATTGCTCGAATCCGGGATTTCAGAGGCAGTTTTCGCGTTGCCCCGCTGAATCGAATGGCCTGACCCGATTGGAGCAAATCGTTGATCTCTGAAGTTTTGGTGGACGTGACAGGGTTCGAACCTGCGACCCCCTGGTTGCAAACCAGGTGCTCTCCCAGCTGAGCTACACGCCCACGGCAAGTGACACCACCATTCTAAATCATCCGCGGCGGTTCGGAAACTCCCAACGCCATTTGCTGTTCGGTGGACTTCAATCACAGAAGACAGCCGGACGATTGTACGAACGGGCAGAAGGGCGGATGCTCAAACCCCCGAAGCAGGAGCGCTTCGGGAGACGTCAGTGCGGCCCTGACCGCTCCGCGCGCAGGTACATGCTGCCATAGGCCGGAATCGTGATGGGTGCCGGGGGAGCTTCAAATGCTTGCCCAAAAGCATCGCTCTTACGCAAAATGATTTTCATGCCAGGATCGAATTGGATAGCAATGGGATGCGGGACCTCTGTTGGATTGTACAGATAGATGAGCCAGCCGTTCCCGTCGGCGATGGGCCTGATGGAAGAAACCATGATTTCGGCCGGAGAAATTTGGAATAAAGATTTCGCGGGCGAGCTGGACTTATCGGCGGGCACAATAACCAGGGGCTCGCGGCGCTCGCGTCCAAAGCGCGCTGCGGCGGCGGGCTCAAACGCACCGTGGGGTCCGATCGAATACTTTAATTCGATTGGACCTTCCTGGTCGGCTTTGTAATTCGTGTGCCAGTAGTTATTCAGCGCGTAGGAATATAGCAACGGTGACGGCTCAATGGTTTTCATCCAGGGTTGCTCTGCGGTGATTGCGCCCATCTCGATGAGCGGCGCATCCGGCACCGCGAGCGTGACTCCGTAATCGGCGTTCGACACATCCGCCCAGCTGACCACGGAGAAGAAATTCTTGCACGCGCCGGCGAGTTGGTCTTCCGGCGGGCGCACGATGGCATCGGCGACGTCATACCTCATTTGGCCGCCGGGGACGCGAAATGGAAAGGCGACGTGCACGCTTTCCTTTTCGCGGACCGGAAGCTTGTCAAATTTCGTGACGATATCCACACGGTCCAACCCTGCGACTAATCTGATTTCACTCGAATAACTTTTCGCGCCGGGCGCATCGCCTTCAATTAACAATGACACAACGACCGGTCCGTTTTCCTTCACACGCACGCGTATATTGGACAGCCGCTGCGCCTTCGCCGGGTCCGTGCCCGGAACATAGATGTATTCGCCCCACCCCGCTGCCGCGTGATCATCCACCAGTGAAATATTCTTGTTCTTCCACCGCAGCGAGTTTATCGCCCCGGATTGCGGGCTGACTTGAAGATCGATGCCGCCATTTTCCAGGCCATTCGCCGTTGCCGTCGCGCCGCCCTGTCGAAATGCGGTCCCTTTGCCTACGAACAGGCGCTCCGCACTGAGGGGTGGCACCGGACCAACGAAAGCGGCAAGCTCGCCGGTAGTCAAGCGCTGGGAGGGAACGGGCCGGCCTTGGCTATCGGTCACGCGGTCACCCAACACTGTTTGTGCGGCAGGCAGAAAAACGATATCGGTCCGCGGCCAGGATGAAAGATTGTAAATGTCAAAGGCAACTCGATCCGGGGCCGTCCTGGCCGCAGGTTTTGTCGCTCGGGCAAGTAGGTCTTCAGCGGACTGGGCGGCGTCCACTGCAAACTTGCGCTTGAATTCCCATTCCTGTTTGACAATCGGCAGGTCCGGATCCGATACGCTTTTGTCGGCGCCCCAGGTGTGTTCATCCCAAAAAGAGATGTCACGCCAGGCGGATTCATAGTCATTCCGTGGAAAATCGCGCGGGGCAAGCAGCGACCACAACGCTTCGCCTTGTGTGAGCCGGTCCACTGCGTGGCGGGCCAATGCAAGTTCGGCGGCGGTGGAGGCGGCGCCGTCTTCCCAATAAGGCGTGAAGTCCCCGCGAAACTCGGGCAACGACGCGCCGTAGCGCTTCTCAAATTCCATGAACATCTGGTCGTGCGTGGCAATCACCAGCCGCGGAGTGACGTAGCGGTCGTTCCAATCCTTCACCGCGGCGGCCAGCTTGGGATCCGGAGGGCCGTTGTCTCCCGTGGTGTAAGGCAGGTAGACCATTTCGTAGGGGTAGTTTTTTTCCTGCAGTTGGCGCGCAAGGGTCATGATTTTCTCGTCGCCCAAATCGCTCAGACTGCCTTCGTGAAAGCTGGAGTAGCCCGCTCCGGCAATCCAGATGAGAATTTTTTCTTTTCCGGACTGAGAGGTCCAGTAAAACGGCTTGTCTCCCCAGGTTTCCAGGGTGTACCCGATCCTGTCGCCCGTGTTCGGACCCACGGCGAAATACTTCACTCCGCTTTGCGCCAGAGTGGGCACAATCCCCCAGGTGAATCCTGGAACATCGGAGGTGACGGCCGTATGGACCGTGATGTTGTACTTGGTTTTGAGCGAGCGAGAGAAGTCCAGGAAGTGGCTCATCTCCGTTGCGTTCGCCAGCCCTGTTAGCATATTTGCGTAAAGTGCGGAGACGCCCAGTTCGCCGTTTTGGATCGCCTCGATCACCGCCTTTCGTTGTGCCTCGGAGCCCTGGCGCAAATAACTCTCCAGCGCCCAAACGGTTTCCATATTCCACTTGAAACGATCTTCCGCAGGATATGCGCGCGTTTCACTGGCCAGGCGCAGACCTTGCTCCAGATTGCTCCACTGCTTGCGCTCCACGTTGGGCTGGTAATCGGTATAGCCAATGTCATTGTGTGAGTAAGGGACCAGATAAATGGTGCGGGGGGTTACGGGCTCAACGTCGAAGATAAATGACTCCGGGGCAGCGCCATTCAGCGAAAAAAGCATTTTCATTTTCTGCGTTGTCTTCACGGCCGGAATGGGAATGCGGAAGATATTGCCGCCGACATTAAGCGGACCGTGCACCAACTCCCGGTCACCCACCCGGATCAAAACGGTTCGATTTTCCGTCAGGTTGTCGAGGCTGAGACGAAGAACTTGAGCTGACACGCTTCCGTCGCGCATTTCGGCGGGATCCACGCGGGCGCGCGGGGTGAATTGGAAGGCGTACTCAAACGTCATGTACCAGTCCGCGCTGTCATCATCATGGCCGACCACAGAAAGGGTCAGGGGTTCGCCTGCAGCGAAATCCTTTTTCGGAAGGTCAAGATGCATGTAGCCGAAAAGATCGCCGAACTTGTCCGCGGTGGTGGCATTAAAGGAAAGCTCGGCGCCATCTTCGCCGGCAATCGCCCATTTCCGCGCCGTTGCACCTTTCAAATTCTTGAACGTGAACCAGTGTTTTCCATTGATGAAGAATTCAAACGTGTGTTCGACCTTATCTTCTGACCAGCCGGAGAAATCCAGCCCCGCGAGCCACAGCAGATGGTAGGAATCGCCCGGGCTGGAAGATGAAAGGGGGTCCGTTTTCCAGCTGATGGAATGGGCGATCCGTTGCGCGCGGACGATCAGGGCATTGGTGGTTCCTGGAACGGCCGAATGATAGAGGATGGTTTGCCCGTCCACCGAAGCCGCCCAGCCATTTATGAATCCGGTCCCATTCGCGGGTGCGGCGCCATCCGTGGGACCGGTGACCTGGATGACGATGTCCTGTGCAGATTGCGCTTGTGCTTGCGCCGAAAGCGATAGGAACAAGCCCGCGCACAATATCTCCGCACAAATTTCCACCGCGCATTGTTTCAGGAATCGCCTCCAAATCCGCATTATCCCGGCCTCGGACATAGCCATGAGAATAAGTGATTCCCGGAGCTTATTGCCAACAATCTCTGATTTTTGGCGGGGAACGGGGAAGAACTGTTTGGACGATGGTGCAAAGTTTTCAGTCCGCGCCCAACTCTGTTACACTCCATACTTCACCTCAAGCGATAATTTTCGTCAGGAGTGGATATGGCTCAAAAGTGTGAAATCTGCGGCAAAGGGCCGCAATACGGCAACGTCATCAGCCACGCGAATAACACTCGCCGGCGCCGATGGAATCCTAATCTCCGGCGCGTGCACGCGCTGGTGAAGGGCGTCCGCACGCGAGTGCGCGTATGCACGGACTGCATTCGCTCGGGACGGATCCAAAAATCCCCCACCACTCCCGCACGTCGCGCTCCTCTGGCAAAACCCGCAGCGGCATAAGATGCATCACATCATCGTGCGAGACTTCCAAATGCTTCACCGTCGAGTCCTCCAGGGGAGCGGACTGTGAAACGGGTTGTAATTGCTTTCGGCATCGTCGCGGCGGCGGGATTTGCGCAGGGCTGCAAGAAAGACACTCCGCCCGCTCCTGACGTCTGGGCCGTGGTGAACAACCACGAAATCAAGCGCGGCGAAGTGGACAAATATTACAACGGCCAGATTGCCCAGCAGAACGCCGCTGCTCCCAAGCCCTCGGTGGAAGAAGCCCTTTCGCTCAAACTCAGCGTTCTCGACGAATTGGTCACCAACGAAATCCTCACCGAACTGGCTCAGAAGGAAGGGCTGGTGGCCACCGACGGCGAAGTCGAGGACAAGTTCACCGAATCGAAGAGCGCCTTTACAGAGGACGAGTTCCAGCGCCAGTTGAAAGACCGAGCGCTGACTCTGGACGATTACAAGCAGGAAATCCGGCGCACGCTGACCATACAGAAACTGTTGAATCGCGAAGTCGAATCGAAAATTACCGTCACGGACCAGGAAATTTCAGATTACTTCAACCAGAACCGCGCGCAGTTCAATGTTTCGGAAACGCAGTACCGGATCGGGCAAATCGTGGTCACTCCCCGGAAGGACGCCCAAATCCGCAACCGCAAGAATGACGACGCCACGAATGAGGCGGAGGCGCGCCGCAAGCTTGCCGTTCTGATGGAAAAACTGAATGCCGGAGAGGATTTCGCCAACCTGGCCGCGGATTATTCCGAAGACCCCACCACTGCGGCCACCGGCGGAGACAACGGATATATTCCGGAGTCGGCCCTCGACAGAACAGATCCGGCTCTTAAAAAGGCAGTTCTTGCTCTGAAGCCGGGGCAGGTCAGCGGTGTGGTTACATTGAAGGACGCCTACTACATCCTGAAGCTGCTGGCGCGCGAGGCTCCCGGCCAGCGCGATCTTTCCGAACCGCAGGTGCAGCAGACGATCCGCGATGCCTTGCGCCAGCGGAAAAAGCAACTTCTCCAGGCGGCTTTCTTTAGCGTGGCTCGGCAGAATGCGAAAATCACAAATTATCTGGCCCAGCAGATCCTGGAGTCTGGCGGTAAGCTGCCTGCCGCGGCGGAGAGCACTACGAAGTGATTCTTAAAATACTCTTTGAGTCCGGCGGCGCTTATCCATCGCCAATTCTCAGACGACCACCGCGAGCGGTTCGCCCGCGTTGACGGCCTGTCCAACCTCCACCAATAGCCGCTCTAAAGTGCCCTTCTTCGGTGACCGGATTTCATTCTGCATCTTCATGGCTTCAATCACCAGCAGGCCCTGTCCCGCCTCAACCGCGGCCCCTTGTTCCGCAAGCACGCGGACAACTTTCCCAGGCATGGGTGCCTGAATTTCCTGGCGGCCTTCGGCTCCCAGCGCGCCCGCCCGTCGTCCGCGCCAGGTGCGCGGGTCCGCAATGCCAATGCTGAATTCGCGCGGCCCTGCGTGCACGCGCAAGCCGCGCGGCCCCGGCTCGACGCGAACTTCATACGAGCGCCCCTCGATGACCACTGAAAACGTACAATCCGCGACCTCCACGGCGTCAGCTTGGATTGTGCGCCCATCGATTGTCGCGCGGATGCGTCGCCCCTCGCGCGCCACTTCAACCTCATGGCCAGCAGCTTTTTGTGCCCCGCTACGTGGCCCTCCGGTTTGCGTTGCAGCAATGTGAACTTCGAGTTTCATTTGCCATTCATCTCTGCGGGATTCGACTTACCTGCTCTTCGCGTCCCTCCAGCTTCCACCGGGAAGGGCTCGTTTCCGCATGCGTCGCGGGCTGCGAATCATCCGCGCCCTTGGTTCCGAAATGCCACGCCAGCGCCCCCATCAACGCCGCGTCTTGCGCCTCCTGCTCTGAACCCGGCGCTTGGCCTTGCGCGCCATGTCTCTTCTCGAGCCATTCATCCAGCCAGCGCGTGTGGAATTCACCGCGGGCAAACTCCGGATCAGCAAGAATCCGCCGGAATAAATCCACATTGGTTTTGATCCCGCTCACGTAATACTCGTCGAGCGCGCGCCTCATTCGCGCAATGGCTTCTTCCCGGCTGCTGGCCCACACAATCAGTTTTCCAAGCAGTGGATCGTAATCCATCGGCACGGTCCATCCGGGATAGACACCTTCGTCCATGCGCACGCCGGGGCCTGAGGCGGTTCGCCGCGCCAGGATTGTGCCCGGCGAAGGAAAGAAATTGTTGTCGGGATCCTCGGCGTAGATGCGGCATTCGATGGCATGTCCGCGCGGATGGAGTTCCTGCCACGCAAAAGATATGCGTTCCCCTGAGGCGATTCGGATTTGCAGCTGCACCAGGTCCAATCCCGAGACCGCCTCGGTCACGGGATGCTCCACTTGCAAGCGCGTATTCACTTCCAGGAAATAAAAATTACGCTCCGCATCCACCAAAAATTCCACTGTCCCCGCGTTGGTGTATCCGGCCTCGCGGGCCAGCGCCAGCGCCGCTTGGCCCATCTTGCGCCGCAACTCGGGATACACCACCGGCGAGGGTGCCTCCTCGATTACTTTTTGGTGCCGCCGCTGTACCGAGCATTCGCGCTCGCCCAGATAAAACAAATTTCCGTGCAGATCGCCAAGGATTTGAATTTCAATGTGCCGCGGTCGCAGGAGATATTTTTCGATGTACAGCCGCCCGTCGCCGAATGCGTTGCTTGCCTCGGAGCCCGCGTCGCGCCATGCGGCATCCAGTTCTTCCATGCGCGGCACCAAGCGCATTCCTTTCCCGCCCCCGCCCGCCACGGCCTTCAGCAGGACTGGAAACCCGATTTCCTCCGCAATTCGGCGCGCCTCTGCCGGCTCGGCGATCGGATCGAGCGCTCCAGGCACCGCGGCCACCCCCGCCCGTCTCGCCAGTTGACGCGCCGCGGTTTTCGATCCCAGGTTTTCCATCGCTTCGGGAGTCGGCCCGATAAAGACAATTCCCGCCTTGGCGCAAGCGCGTGGCAGGTCGGGATTTTCCGCCAGGAAACCGTAGCCTGGATGCAGCGCGTCGCATCCGGCTTCACGGGCCACGTCCATCAACTTGTCAATGCGCAAGTAACTCTCGCGCGACGGCGCCGGGCCAATCGCGTACGCTTCATCCGCAAGCCTCACGTGCAGGCTTGAGCGGTCCGCCTCGCTGTAAACGGCGACGCCTTGAATGCCCATTTCATGGCAGGCGCGAAGAACTCGCACGGCGATTTCACCGCGGTTAGCAATCAATATTTTTTTGAACATATCTGCCGGTTTCGCGCGCCATTCTAACACGCGCCTTTGGTGGATGCCGGGGGCATCAGTCGGCTCGAACTCATCGGGATCTGTTATAATAGTTGGGTTGGGCTGTATCCCCTCTCCCGCCCCGCATTCGGGTGGCACGGGAACGGCACCGGAGGTCAATATGAGCGCTACGCCCGTTGCGGGCAACGGTAGGATTACCGTGCCCGACATTATAGGACGCAAGTCGCATCCAGGATCGAGTTCATCCCCCAAGCAATTTCCCGACGGCCCAAATCGCATCACCTGTTTGACTGCCTACGACTTTCCCACGGCTCGTCTTTTGGATGACGCCGGCGTGGACATCGTCCTGGTCGGCGATTCCTTGGGGATGGTCGTCCTCGGCTACGAGAACACCGTTCCGGTTACGCTGGATGAAATGCTTCACCACACTCGCGCAGTGCGCCGGGGAATTCGGCGTGCGCTGCTTGTGGCCGACATGCCCTACGGCAGCTATCACACCGGCGCGAAAGATGCGATCGCCAATGCCCTTCGCTTGGTCAAGGAAGGCGGCGCCGAAGCCGTGAAGCTCGAAGGCGGCGAGCGCAGGCTTGAGGTTATCTCGCGCCTGGTGGAAGCGGAAATTCCGGTGATGGGCCATGTCGGACTCACGCCGCAATCCGTGAATGCGTTTGGCGGATTCCGCGTGCAGGGCCGCACACCCGAAGCCGCTGACCACTTACTGCGCGATGCCCGCGCCGTTGAGGCCGCTGGAGCATTTTCCATTGTTCTCGAATCGGTTCCGCGCGAACTTGCGGCCACCATTACGCGTGAGCTGCATATTCCCACCATCGGTATTGGAGCAGGTCCGGACTGCGATGGCCAGGTGCTTGTCTTCCACGATTTGGTGGGCTTGACCACCGGCCCAACGCCGCGGTTCGCGCGGCGCTATGCCGAACTCGGCGAAGAGGTCAAACGCGCCGTCCGTGAATATTGCGATGACGTTCACAACGGAAATTTCCCATCGGACGCCGAATCGTTTCATCTTCCGGCCGAATTGCGCGCTCGGGAAAAGCCCGTCCGGTGATGGTGCACCGGGCGGACGTGCCCTTGCGCACCAATCTCAAATTCATCTAATGTGTCGGCCATGGACCTCGAAACTCTTCGCGCCCTTTTCGCTTACAACGAATGGGCGAATCGCCGCACTCTCGAAGGCTGCGAATCACTTAGTACCGATCAACTTCTCGAACCGCTTGGCGGAAGTTTCGGCTCGGTGCGTAACACTCTTGCGCACATCATGGATGTGGAATGGTTGTACCTGGAACGGTGGCAGGGCCGTTCGCCAACCGGCTTGCCCGATGTAGAGAATTATCCGGACCTTGTTCAGATTGATGAGCGCTGGAAAACTGTGGATGAGGCGATGCGCGAATATGTCCGCGCGCTTTCGCAAGCCGATCTCGTGCACGTTATAGAATTTAGGAATACGCGGGGGAATCTTTTCCGCCATCCACTATGGGAAACCATGCAGCATCTCGTGAATCACAGCACGTACCATCGCGGCCAGGTCACCACTCTTTTGCGCCAGCTCGGCGGCAAGCCCATGTCCAGTGACTTGATCGCTTTCTATCGCGAGCGTTCCGGCCAGGCGCCGGCCTGACATACTGCCATCGCACTCCACATGGAAATCATTCGCACCATTGACTGGATGAAGCAGGTTTCCCGCGCCGCGCGGGACAAAGGCCTCCCCATTGGCTTTGTGCCCACCATGGGCGCGCTCCACCAGGGGCATCTTTCGCTGGTGCGCACGGCGTCCACCGGCCACAGTCCCGTGGTTGTCTCTATTTTTGTAAACCCCGCGCAATTCGGCCCGCAGGAAGATCTATCAAAGTATCCGCGCCAGTTGGAAAAAGATGCCGCGATGTTGGAAGCGGAGGGCGTGGATTACGTTTTCACGCCGGAGGCCGCGGAGGTCTATCCGCCGAATTTCAAAACCTATGTCACGGTAGAAGGATTGGGCGACCGCCTGGAAGGGAAGTCCCGCCCTGGGCATTTCCGCGGTGTGACCACGGTTGTGCTGAAATTGCTCGAAATTGTTCAGCCGCACGCGGCCTATTTCGGCCGGAAGGACGCGCAGCAGGCCCGCATCATTCGCCAGATGGCGCGAGACTTAAATCTTGATGCGGAAATTGCCGTCCAACCCATCGTGCGCGAACCGGATGGGCTGGCCATGTCCTCCCGCAACGCCTACCTCAATTCAGAGGAGCGCCGCGCCGCCTCCTCCCTTTCCCGTGCACTGGCCGCCGCTGGCGCCCGGATCACCTCCGGAGAACGCAACGCCGCCGCGCTGGTAGAACTCGTGCGCGGAGTTCTCGCGTCCGAACCTCTGGTCCGCCCCGATTACGTTGAATTGGTGAGTGCAGATACTTTCGAGCCGGTCGCGCACATCGGCGCACCGTCCCTGCTATTGATAGCGGCTTATGTGGGTCCTACGTCCGACGCTGGGCGCGCCACTCGCCTGATCGATAATCTCGAAATTACGCCGACGGCTTCCGGCATCCTGGCGAAACTCTAAAAAAGCGGCGGCGCCGTCAATCTCTCAAACTTGAAATTGCCTCAACCACTTCTGCGGCGTGGCCTTTCGCTTTTGCTGTGGGCCACACCATTTCAACGCGCCCATCTTTCCCGACCAACGCGGTGCTGCGCACAATTCCCAGGAAAGATTTTCCCAGGAAACTCTTCATCCGCCGCGCGCCGTAAGCTTCGATGGCCGTGAAATCCGGGTCACTCAGCAACGGGAAGTTCAGCTTGAACTTATTCTTGAATTTCGCCTGCCCCTCGATGGGGTCAGCGCTGCAGCCAAGAACCACAGTCCCTAATTTGTCGAACTGCGGCTTCGCGTCGCGGAATTCCGCGGCTTCCGTCGAGCAGCCGGGCGTCAGCACTTTGGGAAAAAAATACAACACCACGCGCTTGCCCGCAAAATCCCTCAAAGAAATCTCGCGTCCGTCGTCCGCCTTCAATTTGAAGTCCGGCGCTTTGTCTCCCACTTTCAGTGCAGCCATCTTTGTTCCTTTCAGGAGGTCAACAAGCGGCGCAGCGTTTCGTTCACCACCTGCGGATCGGCCTGCCCTCGCGTGGCCCGCATCACCTGCCCCACAAAAAACTTGAACATTCCTTCATTTCCAGCCCGAAACTTGGCCAAGTTTTCGGGATTCTTTTCAATTGCTTCCCGGCATGCGCGCTCAATTTCGCTGGTATCCGCAAGTGTCGCCAATCCTTCCGCGGCAATGATTTCCGCGGCGGACCGCCCCGATTCAAACATTCTAGCAAAAACCTTCTTGCCGCTCGCCGCAGTGATACGCCCACCCTCAATCTCTTTGAGCAGTGCAGCCAGCGCCGCGGGCGTCACCGGGCTTGCCTCAATTTCCTTGCCGGAATCATTCAGGCGCCTGAGCAATTCCGTCCCAATCCAGTTCGCCGCGCTCTTGGGCTTTGCTCCTGCCTTCACGGAAGCTTCAAAATAATCGGCCAAAGCGCGAGAATTCGTAAGCACGCCCGCATCGTAAGGCGTTAGCCCATATTTTGAAATGAATCGCGCGCGCTTTGCATCCGGCAATTCCGGCATTCGCCCGCGAATGTTTTCGATCATGGCTGGCGTCACCTGCACGGGCAGCAGATCCGGATCCGGGAAATAGCGGTAGTCGTGCGCGAACTCCTTCGACCGCATCGGTTCGGTCCGCCCCGCGGCTACATTCCACAGCCGGGTCTCCTGTGCGATTTGCCCGCCGGATTCGATCGTTTCCACCTGTCTGCGAATTTCAAATTCCAGCGCCCGCTGCAAATAGCGAAACGAATTCAAATTCTTGACTTCCACCTTCTCTCCGAACTTCTCCGCACCGCGCCGCCGCACGCTCACATTCGCGTCGCAACGCAGCGAGCCTTCCTCCATGTTGCCATCGCTCACTTCGGTGTAGAGCAGCACTTGTTTCAGCGCCGTCAGATAGGCGAATGCCTCGGCGGGCGTGCGCATATCCGGCTCCGACACGATCTCCACCAGCGGCGTCCCACAGCGGTTAAAATCAATGTAGCTCTTTGTCGCCGACTCCGCGAACCCTTCGTGCATGGACTTGCCCGCGTCTTCTTCCAGGTGCAGCCGCGTGATCCCTATGCGCTTCTGCGCGCCCTCCACTTCAATTTCCAGCCACCCGCCCAGCGCCAGCGGCAATTCGTATTGCGAAATCTGATAGCCCTTGGTCAAGTCGGGATAGAAATAGTTTTTCCGCGCAAACCGGGACACAGCCTGCGCATTGATATTCAGCGCCAGCGCAGCGCGCATGGCCAGCTCCAGCGCCCGACGATTCATTACCGGCAGCGCCCCCGGCAAGCCCAGGCAAACCGGACAGGTGTTTGCGTTCGGCGGATCGCCAAAGCGTATCGAGCAGCCGCAAAACATTTTCGTCGCCGTCAAAAGCTGCACGTGGACTTCAAGCCCGATCACCGGCTCGTACCCGGCCATCGCGTCCACGCCCGCCTTGGAAACATGTTGTGTTGTGGGACTCATGCCGAACGCAGGATTATATCATCCGCCACGGATGCGAACCTCCGCCCGGCGCATGCCTGGGTCGGGTATACTGGCGCCGCTATTCCCCATCATGTTTTCGTTCCTCCAATCCGACGACATCACCATCGCCAGCGTCGTCATTTTCACCCTGGGCGGGCTGGCCTGCGCTTACTTCGCCCTTCGCGAGGAACTTCGCCGCCGTAAAATGGCTGTAAGCCCACTTGCCCTTGTGGTCGCGGCCAGTGTCGCGGGCCTCATCGGAGCTCAACTGTTCGGGTCTTTTGGATTTGGGTACATAGGTGCTTTCATCGCGGGAATTGCTGTTTTGGCGCTGCTTGCCGGATACTACCGCGTTCCCACGCTCACTCTGCTTGACGCCACCTGTTCGGCCGCAGCGATTGGCTATGGAGTGTTTCGCGTCGGCGATTTGTTTCGTTCCAACCGCGAATATGTTGCCGCGGCCCGCGCCTTGCGCTTGGAACTCCGCCCGGTCCATGAGTTGGTCGCCGCAGTTATCATCTTCTGGATTCTTTGGCGGCTGGGAACCATCTCCTTGCGCAAGCCCGTGCCGCACGGAGAGGTGTTTTCGATCTACCTGATTTGTTTCGGCGGCGCCCGCTTTCTGATCAGTTATTTCAATTCCGTGCCACGCGCGCTCCGGCTGAACTCCGCCATGATTGCCAGCTCGGTATGCGTTCTTGCGGGTGCGGTGTTGTACACCGTCGTCAAACTCCGCTTTCACAAGATCGACAAACATCACCGCATCCTTGAGCATGCCGACCGGCTCGGCGACGTCATCCAGCCGGAATCGAAAGCGCCCACGCCCGAATGTCCGCACCCGGAGCGCTGGCGGATGTACGATTCAATGACCGCGGAAGTCGAAGTCCTCGAGTTCCTGAAATCATTGGTCACCACTTTCAAGCCCGCTCTTGTAGTGGAGACCGGCACATTCATGGGCGTGAGCACTC
>DATGHC010000071.1:0-24978 GCA_035308165.1 Candidatus Acidiferrales bacterium
TTTCGACGTAGTGCGCCGGATGCTCGGTATCGCGATAAGCGCCCCATCTTGATGCTCCGTCCCGCCGTCGCACTCGTGCAAATTTGTGGAGAGCCTCGAGGAACTCGTCCGACTTCTTCGGGTCAACTTTGTATTCCACGGTGACTAGTACAGGTCCTTGACTGGGGTCTATGTCTCCAACTAGCATCGGCTTGCCCCAGTGATCCCAAGCCCCAAGATCCACAGGTGTATCGGGCAAACGCGAAATCAAAACCAATATTGGACAAACGGCGGTGCCAATAGACGCGGTAATCAAAGAAAAGTGTGTACCCTGTCGGCCCGCGACATATCCCCAGAAAGCGCTACCGGCTGTCCACGTTCCCATGTAGACGAGCATGAACACAGCCATTGCACGCGCGCGGATCCAGTCCGGCGCCAGGTTCTGCATAACCGTAGTCATCAAAGAGATGATTGCGGTCCATGCCATTCCGCCGAACAAGATGGCCACGGACAGGAGTGCTATGGATTTGAATGCAGCGACGCCCCAAAGCGACGCTGCAAAAACTGTCGTTCCCAGTGCGAGCAGCGCATCAGACGAGAACAGGGAACGTGTTCGTTGTAGCCCCATGGCTCCTAGCACAGCGCCAGCGCCAAAGACGGCTAGGAGCAACCCATATAAGGTCGCGCTTCGTCGCAATTCGTGAGCGACGGTGGGGAGGAGCGCCCAAAACGCGCTTGCAAAAAACATGATGCATCCGATTCGTCCGAGAACAGTCAAAATTTCGGGCGCGTTTCTTGTGTATCGAACCGCCGCGCGGATCGCACCCGATACGGTCTCTCGCAGCGGGCCTGGCTGATTTGGCGGTCGTTTCCACCGTGAAATCACCCATAGCACGCCGAGATACGATGCGGCATTCAGCCAAAACACGGTGCCAATTCCTGCCGCCACAATCAGAAATCCACCCAGCGCTGGGCCGATCGCGCGGGCCAGGTTAAATTCAATGCCGTTTAAAGCAATCGCCGGCATCAATCCCTCTTGCGGCACCAGTTCTGGAAGGACTGCTCGCCAGGTTGGCGCTTCGAGCGCATCTCCAATCGACAAAGCGAGCGTCAAAAGGAGCAGCACCCAAGGCGTAATTAAATGCAGCACCGTCAGAATAGCGAGCGCTACGGCTACGGAGAACATCCACACTTCCGTCATCAGTATTAGTTTCCGCCGATCAAAGATGTCGCCCAGAGCTCCTGCAGGCAGCGCGAGAAGAAAAAAAGGAAATGCCGAGGCAGTTTGTGTCAGTGCCACAAGCAGCGGCCCGGCTCCTTGCGAAACCATCAGCCATGCGGCACCAACACCTTGCATAAACGTGCCCATATCTGAGACCAGGTCGGCAACCAGCAGATTCCGGAAAATAGGAAGGTGAAGCGGCCGCCATGTACTCCATTCGGTTCCGACCCCGCTCGGGTGTGCCTGAGACACAAGGGTGGCGTCTGCATGCATTTCATGACGCTGTTCTTGGTCGGGCATGACGGTACTGATTTATAGCATTAAGGCGGTGAAGAGTCTTGGTAGCTCGTCACATCTGCGCGGTGAGGTTCAGGGAGAGGTTCCCCTGCGTTCCTCGGCGCGAAATTCAACAGGCCGCTCGCGACTGGCCTGCGAGAGCGCACGTCGCACTCCGGCCACGACGAAGTCCGGCCCGTAGACCGGCGTTCCAGGCTGCTGGCGCCAGGATTCGGCAAGGCTGCCCGCATCGACAGGATCGAACCCGATATCATCGACGAGCCGGAACACGATGGCTTTGGCCTTTGGGTCGTCTCCAGCTACGGGAATGGCAATGCGCCCCGTGGTGCCGGCTGGGAGGCCGAAGTTCTGTAAGCGAGCGGCATAGATATTGTTAAATGCCTTGATGACGGGACGTCCCAGACGCTGCGCGACCCACTGGCTTTCCGGCATTCCGTTTTCGATGGCGTCGATGCGGCCGTCGCGCTGCCGCGGATAATAGTTTCCCGTGTCGATTACGACCACGCTTGCCGGCACGTCTTTGAACAAATCGGCCGGAAGACTGGGGATATTTTTTTCGGGGATGGTCACGACTACGACCTCGCCGGCGTGTGCGGCCTCTTTCACGTTGACCGGTTTCGCACCCGTTTCAGTAGCAAGTTTGGTGAGGGTTTGTGGCCCTCGCGAATTCGCGACGAAGACTTGATGTCCCGCCGCGGTAAAACGACGCGTTAGTGCGCTACCGATATTGCCTGCTCCAATGATTCCTATCTTCATGTCCGCTCCTTTCGCCTGTACAGCGGCTAACCGGATTGGATGAGCAGGTAGCGCCTCAGTTGCAGGGATCTTGGATGACAAAAAACTGACATCCCGATTCCACCTTGGTCCTCGCCTGCGCCCCCACCCCAGACGGGGGTCGCATCAATCCCATGCACTTGGACGTTCCGGAGGTTGATTACCGCGGGCTTCGCAAAGCAGGCGAGTCCTGGAGTGAGCCCTTGTTTTGAGAAAGTTTTCGCGGCGCACTTCCGCAAAGCCTCCGATGCGGATCTACGATCCCTGCGTGGAGCTTGAGAGGGCATTGATTCCAATTGCGAAGAAGCAAGACAGAAACCTTTCTCAATTGTGCGAGATTCTGCTAAGAGGTGCCGCTGCATCGTACAAGGAAGACGGGCCAGCATATCTCCAGCGTTCCATCTCCCGCCTCAAGAAAGAGCCCTCCGAGTAATTCTGGCTCGACGGTGTTTCCCCCACGTTTCGGGCTGGGATAGCCGGCAACGAAATGGAAGACTGGGAAGAGGGATTCCATCGGGACCTATGCTTATTAATGATAATGACATGGATTCTGTAAAGTCTTCTCACCAGCTATGCATGGTGCCGTCCAGCTTCCGGTTAATGGGTAGATACGCACGCTGGTATGGATATTTCGCGGCCAAATCCTCATTGATTTCCACGCCAAGGCCGGGACCTTCACCGGGATGCATCATTCCATTTTCAAATTTGTAGTGATGCGGGAAGACGAGATCGGTCTCAGTTGTGTGGCGCATATATTCCTGAATGCCGAAATTGTGAACGCTCAAATCAAAATGCAGAGCCGCGGCCATGCAGACCGGGCTTAGATCTGTAGCGCCATGTGAACCCGTGCGCACGTGATAAATTTCGGCCAGCGCTGCAATTTTCTTCAGGTGGGAGATTCCGCCGGCGTGCACGACGGTCGTCCGAATGTAATCGATCAACTGTTCCTGAATCAGCTGCTGACAATCATAGATTGTGTTGAAAACCTCGCCGACCGCGAGCGGCGTCGTCGTATGCAGGCGAATCAAGCGAAAACTATCCTGAAGTTCTGCGGGCACGGGATCCTCGAGCCAAAAAAGATGATAGGGCTCTAGACTCTTCCCAAGCCGCGCGGCTTCAATGGGAGTGAGGCGGTGGTGCGCATCGTGGAGCAAATGAATTTGCGAGCCAAATTCCTTGCGCGCGCGCTCAAATAATTTCGGAACAAAATCGAGATATAGCTCCGTGCTCCAGGAATTTTCCTTGGGCGCATCGCGCTCCGCAGGCTCGTAATACAATTTTCCGCGGCCCACTCCGTATGTTCCGTCCAATCCGGGGATGCCGCTCTGCACCCGGATGGCCTTGTACCCGAGCTTCAAATAATCCGCGACCGCCGCGAGCGTTTCATCGAGATCGTTGCCGCTGGCGTGACCATACACGAGCACAGATTCCCGCGAGGCGCCGCCAAGCAGTTGGTAAAGCGGCACGCCAAGGCTCTTCGCTTTGATGTCCCACAGTGCCGTGTCCACCGCCGAAATCGCAGTCATCGTGACTGGCCCGCCGCGCCAGTAAGCGCCTTTGTACAAATATTGCCAGATATCTTCGATGCGCCGGGCGTCGCGGCCAATGAGGGTGGGCAGGACGTGATCGTTTAAGTAGCTGGCGACAGCGAGTTCGCGGCCGTTCAGGGTGGCATCGCCAAGGCCGGTGACGCCGTCTTGGGTCGACAACTTCAGCGTCACGAAGTTCCGGCCGGGGCTGCAGACAATTACTTTGGCGCCAGTAATTTTCATTTTTGAGTGCGCGGCCGCAAGAGAAAAGCGATCCGCCCTTGTAGTCCGTTGAACCTTGCCCAAGCCGGATATTTTCGCGGCTCCAAATTAATCTCCACTTCCGAAATCAACAAACGGCGAGACGTGTTGCATTTTTGCAAACAACGGGTGCATATGCAGCCGGCTGATTGTTTGACCGCTTATAAACGCGCACATAATCCACGAGCATATGCGCTGGAAAGGGAGTTGTAGAGTCGGGCGGGCCGGGCCAATTTCCCCCAACAGCAAGGTTCAGGAGGATAAAGAAAGGATGGTCGAACACCCATTGCGCGCCCTTCGGAAGATCAGCGGGAGTCCGGACGGCATACAAGTCTTTATCTACAAAGAAGCGGATCGCATCCGGCTCCCACTCAACGGCAAAAATGTGAAAGTCATCGGAAAATCGATGTCTGGCGACAAGGGTGTACGTGGAACTGATCCCATTGTCTCCAGAGTAGCCGGGACCGTGGATAGTACCGTGAATTGTTGGAGCTTCTTTGTTCTCCATGATGTCAATCTCACCGCAAGTGGGCCAACGAACAGATCTTATGTTACTGCCAAGCAACCAGAAAGCGGGCCAGAGCCCCGGACCCTCGGGAATCTTGATGCGCGCTTCGAAACGGCCATATTGCTGGGAGAATAGCTCCCGAGTTTTGAGGCGCGCTGAGGTAAAGTTGCGCTTCACACCAGAGGAGTCAGCAAAGCTCTCCCGAAGGGCTGTTATAACTAGATTGCCGTCTATAATCACTACGTTTTTGGAGCGAGTAGTGTAGAACTCCAACTCGTTGTTTCCCCAGCCATTGTTTCCCACGCCCTCATCGAAGGTCCACTTCGCCGGGTCGGGCGCTGAGCGATCCTGCTGATTGAACTCGTCGCTCCAGACGAGGAGCCATTGGCCATCACTCTCGAAAAGTGCTGAGCTGGAACTCACACCGGGCTCCACGGTGAGTGCAAAAGTTGATTGTCCACTAGCAATGAGGGCTTTTGCGGATTGAGCCTGGACGGGTCGGTACGAAGATGTGCACGCCCAACCTCCCAATAGAATTGAGAGGCCCACTACAACTCCAGCACGCCAACTCTTTGTTCCCCGAGCCATTTCGGCGTCGTCTGCTCCAATGATGTGTTCTTGATCGCGCATGTAGTCTGATGATTTCAGCGAGAAGACTTGATTTCGATTTTGCCGTGAAGCCGAGTGTCCCGGGACGACGATGCCAATATGATTGAATACGATCCAGGAGCAATTGCCCAGCCATGGCGCCCAACATCCCAGTAGGAAAATGAGTGCGCATCCAACGAAATTCGGACAGTGGCCGTTTGACCGGGCTTGAGCCGCACCTTCTGAAAGCCTTTGAGCTGTTCGGGTGGCTGGGGAACGCCGCTCGAACCGGGAATACCGACATAAAGCTGGGCGACCTCGGCGCCTTCGATGGCGCCGGTGTTGGCAACATCACAGCTGACTGTGATCGAGGGGAGTGATGGACCCAGAGGCCCGGCCAAAACTCTAGCTTGAATGACATCTTGCGAGATGTGTAGATTCTTGTACGCAAAAGTCGAATAGGAGAGGCCGTGGCCGAAGGGAAATAAGGGGGAAATATTATGGGACTCAAAGTGGCGATAACCGACGAAGACACCCTCAGAATACCGGGCAGTTTTATCGACTCCGGGATACTGATCGGCTGTATTTGCAGCGACATCGGTGAGACTTCTTGGAAATGAGAGCGGAAGTTTGCCGGAGGGATTAATGTCGCCGAAGAGAACGGCGGCGACGGCATTGCCGTCCTCTTCGCCGGGATACCAGGCTTCAAGAATCGCCGGGACTTTTTCCTCCCAAGGCATGAGGACGGCGGAGCCGGTCTTGAGGACGACAATGGTGCGGGGATTGGCGGCGGCTACGGCCTCGACCAGGCGATCTTGATCGGCGCTGAGTGTGATGGGGTGATCGTGCCCTTCGGATTCGAGTTCGCCGACCATGACTATGGCTGCGTCCGCAGCTTTGGCGATGGCCGCGGCGCTCTGCGCGTCGCTTCCGTCAGCAAAGGAAACGTTGACGGAAGAGCCGGCGCGAGAGCGGATGCCATCCAGCGGGTCAACGGTGTAAAGCGGAACGACATGCGAGCTTCCGCCTCCTCCGGTAACCGCCTTGCCTGCAAATGGACCAATGAGCGCAATCGACTTCAATCGCGAGGCGTCGAGCGGCAACGTGTGGGCGGTATTCTTGAGGAGCACCATTCCGTTTTCCGCGATGCGGCGCGCCTCTGCGCCATTTTCTTTCGCAGGGATGGGCTGCGGCGAGGGCTGCGGATCGAACATGCCGAACTGGATCATTTTCTTGAATCGGCGAATCAGCTTGTCATCGATCACGCTCTGCGCCACCTGGCCTGATTGGACAGCGGCTTTCAGGTCTGCGTCAAAGTACTTGCCGGTCGGCATTTCGAGGTCTAGACCAGCCAGGGCGGATGGTACGGTACTGTGCACGGCGCCAAAATCGGAGGTGATGAAGCCATCAAAATGCCACTCATTGCGGAGGATAGTCGTAAGCAGGAGATCGTTCTCGCAACTGAAGAAGCCATTGATTTTCGGATAGGCGCACATCACGGAAGCGGAATTCCCCTGGTGAATGGAGACTTCAAAGGCCGGGAGGTAGATTTCGCGCAGCGTGCGCTCGTCAATCAGTTCATTGACGACGAACCGATCTGTTTCCTGGTTATTCGCGGCGAAATGTTTCACGTTGGCGATGATGCCCTGGCTTTGGATGCCTTGAATCACTTGCACGGAGAGTTGGCCGGCGAGGAATGGGTCTTCGCCATAGCCCTCAAAGGTGCGGCCATTTTGCGGGATGCGCGCAATGTTAATGGTTGGTGCTTCAAGTAAGTCGTTGCCGAGGGCGCGAGATTCGGAGCCGGCAATTTCTCCATAACGCCGCGCGAGCTGCAGGTCCCAACCGGCGGCGAGTGCGATCGGGGCAGGAAGCGCGGTGGCGGGACGTTGGGCACCGGCGCCGTCCGGGCCGGCGCCTGCGGGGCCATTAGTGATGCGGAAGGCCGGAATGCCGAGGCGAGGCACTGGCGGGACGTAGCGATAATGCGTTTCGTCGCGAATGCCATGCAGCTGGGAGATTTTCTCGTCGAGCGTCATCCGGCTGACGATTCCCCGCGCACGAGTTTCGGGGTCCGGCAGGCTTTGCGTAGCAGGCGGGGCGAACACGGCGGAGAGAAGCCCGAACAGAACGAAGTTGATTATGAAACGCACAATATTCAATGGGTCGTCTTGAACCTTGCCAAGGCACACAAAACGCCATTCAACGAAGCCTGAGGTTACAGTTTGTTCTCAAGCGACTTGCAGCGTCGCGGTCCCCGCAGTCCGTTTGTCAGGCATGGGCCTGTCGAAGATCAGAAACTGAATTTCGCCCCCAACTGCACGTTTCGCGGCGGCTGACTTGTCGTGACTTGACCAAAACTGGAGCTGGTCACTGTGGTTGACGGGTTGCCGTAATTGATCCGGTTGAACGCGTTAAACGCATCCAGTTCTATCGTAAACCCCATGCTTTCATAGGGGAGGCGGAAGCTCTTACGCAGCGAGAGGTCCCAGGAGTAGTATCCGGGGCCAATAATGTTTCCTATGGGAGCGTTCCCAATGCCGGTGGTCATGCCCGTGGAGGTAAATGCTGCGGTATTGAAATAGCAAAGCTTCGTTGGACTCGTCGCGCAAGTAGTAATTCCCGGGGTAAGGGATTGGCCCGAAACCATAAACGCGCGGTCGGTGAAGGTTTCATTGGCGATGTTTCCGGAAGACGCAGCGAGGCTTGCTGACCCCGATACAGTAAGTGGAAAGCCGTTTTGGGCCCTGGTAATACCCGTAATTGACCACCCCGAAATGACCTCACCGATAGCTCCTTTTCGGTTCTTAAAGAAAGGCTCGGTCAAGGTGTAGGAGGCGACAAAGACGCTCTTGATGTCGAAACTCAACGGGCCATAGTCGAACCGCTTCCAGGAGACGGTTTGACCCAAAGAATTGACGCAAGTGAACGCACACTCCGGCTCGGGATTGTCGTTAAGACCGTTGGCGTCGCCAAGGGCCTGCCCGTATGTGTAGCTCACCTGAATGGTTATGTCGCCCTTGGTCTTGGCGGCTGAGATCTGCAGGGAGTTGTAATTTGAAGTGCCATCGCTTCTGAATTGGGAGATGTCCCCATAACCAAGAAACGGGCGAATCTGGTTGATTGCTGTGCTCTTGGGTGCGGCCATCGCGGTCGCGAATGTGGGCACATTAATATTGGGCTCGCGGATCAGATGCCAGGCATGGTTGCCGACATACGCAGCTTGAAACATTATGCCCCACTGGAACTCGTGCTGGACGCTCAGGCTATATCCCAAGTCTCGCGCAACCACCATGTGAGGGTCATCGGCACTTAGGTTGAAAACTGTCGGAATCGCCCCAGCGGCAGGCAGCACGGCCAAGTTACCGGAATTGAATTGCAATTGCTGTAAGAAGGGCACAATGCCCGTCTGGCCAAAGATAATGTTTCCTTCCGGTTTGTCATAATACATACCGGCGCCAGCGCGGATGACTGTTTTTTCGCCAAAGGGCACGTAAGCAATGCCGACATGAGGGCTTGCCAATACTTCCGGTTTGAAAAAACCACGCTGGGCGCTTGCCGGCACATCCAGCACGAACGGAGATTCGCCATTCGGCACCCTGCCTAATTGGCCGGGAGGCACACCGCCGGGACGCACGAGGCCATCAATAACGAACCCCCCTCCGACTGCGCCGGGGTTGCAGGCGCCCGGAGTGGCGGAGGTGGGAGGGCAATCAAATACGTTGCCATCTGCAAGGGGCGCGGTCGGGATGTTACTTGTACCGCCGCTGATCGTGAGACCCGGAATGGGAGTGTAAAGACTCGGGTCAAAATTCACCATATTGTTTCCTTGAGTGTAGGTAGGCACCGTGTAATCAATTCGAACGCCAAAATCGATATTCAATCTCCGCGAAACTTTCCAGCTATCCTGAATGTAGGAGCCGTAATCATCAAACCGGAAATGGCCGATCGGGTCCCCGGAAAACTGAACTAGTGTGTTGTAATTTCCGAGAAGGGCGTCGGCGAACTGATCGGTTGTGGTGTTAGGATTGGACGAACTGAAGTTCAATTGGCCCTGGGTCGCATCGGTGCGGGAGTTCTGATCTTTTCGGTTGCGCGCGTAGAGAAAGCCGAATTTGATGGTGTGATTTCTCACCTGCCAGGAAACATTGTCGGAGGGGGAGATATCTGTAGTGGGCGCAAGCAAAAACTCGTAAGGACCGAGAAACTCCGCGGGGCAGGCGGTGGACTGACAGGTTCCTGAAAACGTGCCCGAGGGGATTCCCGTCGGAAAGGGTCCGACGCCGGGGAACGGTAAGGGGAAGTTCGTGCTATTAAAGCCGTACGTGGCTTGTTGCCACAAGTTGCCGGTCGGTGGAATGCGCTGCTGGTTCCAGGAAACATTAAACTTCGCTTCATTCACTACATTTGCGGATGCCGTCCACACATCGCCAAGCTGAATGCCGTAGCCAGGACGAATGCGAAGTTGCGGTGACGTCGGCAGGGCCCCTCCGGGAGAAAATGGGCCGAAGGGATCCACCAGAACCAAGTGATCCTGCAGGCCACGAATGTAAAGGCTGTGCTTGTCCGTGGGATGATAATCGAGGCGCAGGATAGCCTCCTGCCAATTCTGAGGCGTAACGGGCGCAAATGTCGCATTGTTTGGAGTGGGAAGATTCGTAAAAGTTGTGGCCGATTCCGGGCTTCCATTAGGCGTCTCCATCAGCTTGTAGATACTCGCGATGGCCTTGCCGCCGGATGTTATGCAGGATGGGTTTATAGCAGAGCCCGTTCCGGTTGCGGTGTTGGCGACAAAGTCCGCCGGGTTGGTATCCGTCGCGCCCCCGGAATAGCTCCCGATGCAGCCCGAGGCGGCTGTGACCGTGCCTTGGGCCTTCAACGTCAAACCTGTATCCGCAAAGTTGCCGGCAAGCTCGGGAGAGGTCGGCAGGGTCAGTGATTTTGGCGGGCCATCTCCCGGCAAGACAAGTCTTTTCCATTCAACGCCACCAAAGAAAAAGAGCTTGCGCTTAATGATCGGCCCTCCAAGGTCGAATCCAAAATCGTTGTAACGAAGCTCAACCTTGTTTGAAAACGCCGGCTTTGCGTCAAAGAAATTATTGCGCCCGTATTCGAACACGTCGCCGTGAAACTGATTGCCGCCACTATTTGTGACCACATTGACCGACGAGGCAGCACTGCGCCCGTATTCCGCTGAATAATTCGACGTTTGAATATTGACCTCATGAATGAAATTTATACCGACGTTATTGAGTTGGGTCCCATTCGAACCCGAATCCAGGTTATATCCGCCATCCACGGTCAACAAATTGCCGTCGGTGCGAAGGCCGTTTATATTCGCAGGAGCGATGCCCTGTCCGGTCGTTAATGTTGTCTGGTCAAACGCGGTGAGCACTGCGCCGGGAAGCAAGGTGATTAGTTGCACGTAGTTCCGCTCGTTGAGGGCCGCCCTCTGAATTTCCTTGCTGTCCACCACTCGTGAGACCTCCGCTGAGGAAGTCTCCAGGGCAACACCGGTCCCACTCACTTGCACGGTCTCCGAGATTGCGCCCACCTCCATCTTCACATCCACAGTCAGGTGGCCGCCCGCGACAAGCACATTTCCCGTCCTCTTGACCGTCTTAAACTTGTCCAGATCAACCGTCACGGTATACGTACCCACGGGGAGATCGGAAGCCACAAAGTAGCCCTTGTCGTTGGCAGTTATGGGGGGGCGGGAGATTTGCGTCTCTTCGTTCGTTATGGTTACCTTCGCGCCGGGTACGATTTTGCCGTCGATATCCGTAACCGTGCCGTTAATGGTGCCAAAGATGTCCTGTGATTGCGTTTGCTGGAGAGCAACTGTCAAAACCAGAACTACGAATACAAATAGCAACGCCTTGCTTAGAATCAGACGAAGTCGCACGGCCGCCTCCCCCGAAGTTTTTGATTTCGCATTCAGTTTCTAACGAGCGCTCACGCATCCACGGGCAATAGAATATCGATTTTTCACCCCAAAACTCGGGTTTGCGAGATTTAGCGCCAAGTTCCAATCGCTTGTCAAGCGAAAAATAACGATTTTTTAATATATTCCTGATAGGTTGGCAATTTGAACTCATGCACGGATGGGGCGTCTGCGGTAGAATGTCGCGGTTTGCAGTCGGCCCTTGAACGGGCCCGCGGCCGGCCAATGATCAGTGCGTTCGATTCTTGGGATAAGGTCAAGGAGGCTGCTGAATGCATGCTCGGCGGATGAAGCAGACCAAGAAACACCTGGTGGTAACCCTGAAAGCAGTCGCTCATCATGTCGGCCTAACACCGGGAACAGTCTCTGCAGTCCTGAACAATTCTGTGGCATCTCAATCCTTTCCCCAACGCACGAAAGACCGGGTTCTCGCGGCCGCGCGAGAACTAAACTATCGCCCCAATTTTTTTGCGCGTACCCTGCGAATGAAGCGCACCTACACGATTGGCGTGATCACCGAAGAAATCGGGGATCCTTATGGCTCCACGGTCATCGGGGGCGTCGAAAAATACCTCAGGCAGCACGGCTTCTTCTTTTTGACGGTCGCACACAGGCACGATCCAAAGCTCCTGGAAAGCTACTCTCACCTTCTACTGGAAAGAGGAGTAGAAGGCTTCATCACTGTGGACACCTCCATCACGCAGCCGCCACCCCTTCCAACAGTTGCGGTTGCCGGACACAGACGGGTGAAAGGAGTCACGAACATAGTTCTTGATCACCAAACCGCCGCGCTGATGGCGCTCAAGCACTTGACGCAATTTGGACACAAGGAAATCGCATTCATGAAAGGACCCACAAGTAGTTCGGACAGTGAGGATCGCTGGAAGTCCATCATCCAAGTGTGCCGACGGCTCAACATTCAGGTTAAACCGGAGCTGACCCTGCGGGTGGAAGGAAATGCTGCTTCGCCAGACTTGGGGTACCCATACGCGAAGCTATTGATTTCTCGAAATACGGGTTTCACGGCGTTATTTGCCTATAACGATAACCTGGCAATTGGAGCCATCCGCGCGATTCATGAAGCTGGACTACGTGTGCCGGAGGATGTATCTGTGGTGGGTTTCGATGACATTCAGGGCGCGGCCTATTGCAATCCCGCGCTTACCACCGTGCGCCAGCCTCTTGAAAAAATGGGAGAGATCGCTGCGCGCAGCTTGCTTGACCGAATTGAAAATCCTAAGACCTATGTTCCCGAGATCGCTATCGAACCTGAATTTGTCGTACGCAAGTCAACCGCTCGCCCGCGCGCCGAGGTAATGCAAGCTTACAAAGCTGCCGTTCGTCTAGTTTCGCGCCGGTAATTCTGGATCGGTGCCTACACGTGGGCGGCCGGGCTAGGAAGCGACTGCAATCAGATCCGCAATGGCTCTTTGAATCCATGCCTCCAGTCAAAACCACAAGTCCCGAATTGTCCCGCGAGAACGCAGCAAATACCCTAATCCATTTGGGCTTTGTCCTAGCGGGAGTAGTCACGACAATTTTGGGGCCGATCCTGCCATTTCTGATTTCGCGCTGGTCGTTGACGGATGAACGCGCTGGGCTTTTCTTTACAATGCAATTTTGCGGAAACCTTATTGGGATCGCATCGCTTGGCACGTTAATCTCGCGGCGCGGGTACGGCCGGACGCTCGCATTGGGATTCATTTTCATCGCTGTTGGAATCGCGGGCTTGAATCTTGGAAGCGAGCTCGCCTGTCTGTTTTGCGCGGCTGTTTTCGGCTGCGGACTGGGTCTGATACTCCCCGGCACCAACTTGTGGGTGGCCGATTTTGCTGCTTCTCGAAGAGCATCGGCGCTCAGTATTTTGAATCTGGCGTGGGGCATTGGGGCGATCGCATGCCCGGCGCTCGTGTTCCTCGCTCAAAAAACCCACGGTCTATCCCTTTTCCTGTTCGGAATTGCGGGGCTTGCCATACTCTTTGCACTCGCACTTGCAATCATGAACATCGAACCTCGCCCGCATGAAATTAATGACGCAGGAATGTTTGGGGCCCAGCCTGCGGTAGGCAAGAATACAGCACTCGCGTTAGGAGCCCTTTTTTTCCTTTATGTCGGCACCGAAGGTAGCGTAGGCGGGTGGACGGCATCCCTTGCAAAGCGCATCGGAACAACCCCTGCAAATTTGTGGGAGCTCGCGCCCATGTTCTTTTGGGTTGGGCTTATGGCGGGGCGTGCATTGACTCCCATTATTCTTCGCCGAGTCACCGAAAGAACTCTCTTGATCACAGGTTTGATCCTGGCCGGTAGTTTCAACGGAGCGCTTTTGTGGGCATCCACATTCCGCAGCGCAGCAATCTGCGTGACGGCGACAGGCCTGGGCCTTTCTTGTGTCTACCCTCTTGTTGTGTCGCAAATGGTCGGACGATACGGCAAGGATGCAAAACATACGAGAAGCTTAATGTTCGCCCTCGCGTGTGTAGGTGGAGCGACGATGCCCGCACTGGTGGGTTTCACGTCGACTCACGCCGGCAACTTGCGAGCCGGTTTGTGGGTGCCATTTATTGCTTGTTTGGCAATGCTAAGCCTCTCGGGCCTGCTACGGGATCCCATCATGAACTAGAAGGGTGAGAAATTCTTTTGCTTCGTGGTTTTCCTTTTTTTCCTTGATCCGATTTTCTTAATGGACAGCGGTATTTGATTTCCCCGCTGACTTGTTTTCAGAGGGATGCGCCAATTCCAGAGCCCAGATAGCCCCCGGACGCATATACATAGAAGCGCGATAGTTTCCAGTGATATCCCATGCCTCCGGTGTGCGGAACCAGTAGCCCTTGGTTTCATAAACTACGTGATAGACCCCCCAAGCCGTGCGATAAGCCTCGTCCTTCATCCCTTCGCAAAGCATTAATCCTGCCAGGCCGAAAGTGGTGCCAGTCCACACTTCCTGCACCTGTTCGTTGCTTTTGACAATGGAGCCGTCCGGAGCGATGCCGTTTACAGCGCCCATTTCTCCGTTGTCGAACTTCATTACGTTGAATGAATAAATTTTCCGAAGAGCGCTTTGACGCATTTCCCGCGGAACAAGATCCCCAAGACCCGTGATGTCCGCGTACCATTGCCCTGCAAGCTGGTCGGCTTGGATATCGTCGCGATACTCGCTTTCCGTATCGTAACGAAAGTATTCTCCGCTCCACAATTTGCTGATGTAATTTTTCTGGGCATTCAGGAACATCTGATGATAATTGGAAGCGGTGCTGCTTTCGCCTGCGTCGCGGGCCATCTCTTCCGAGGCTCTCAGCGCCCCCAGCCACAATCCGCCGGAATAAGCGCTTACCCCGCGCACCAGCCACGTGTCATAGGTTTGGTCGGGATATCCGCCACCCTCCGGCAAGCCGCTGCCGTGATCGAATTGCTGCAAATAGGCAATTGCATCCTTCACAGCCGGCCATTCATATCGCAGAAATGCGAGATCCTTTTTCCCCGTGAGAACGAAATCCCGATAGACCATCAGGACAAACTTGGAATTCAGATCCTTCCATCCATTCGTGTCCTGCCAAACGAATTGGTTTACAAGAAAAAACGGATCCTCCTCCGGGACTCCCAGGTCATGAGGGACTGCGCCCCTCACCTTACGAACGCGCAAGGTCAGCTCATTCGCCTGCTGGGTCTTCCAGATCCAAATGTTCTTTTGGGGTAGTTCACGCGGCACCGTATCAGCAAACTGGCGCAAGACTTGCTTATCAATTTCCGGCCAGAATTTCACCAGAGGCATCGATCCGTAAAAAAGTACATCCAGCGTATCGTAATAGGGGTAGTCAAAGCATTCCATGTAGCCGAACGTTGGAGGAGTCTTCGGGTCCGAGCCAACGGGACGTCCCCAGAACGATCCCCCATCCGCTAAGTCATAAAGTTCATTGAACAGCATGCCGCGATACCACAGCGGCTTGCTTTCATCATTTACTGTGGACGCTTGCCAGCTGTCAATCGCGTCACTCCATGCTGCGGAATTGATAAGTCCGTCTTGCGCAATGGAGATCGCGTGATCTCCGGACGTTCCATAGAAATCGGTGTAGCGGCGGTACCACTTGCGTCCCTCGCCGAATTGTGCGACAGGCAAATCCCACGCGATCACGATTGGGACAACCCGCTTTTCGCCTGGACTTAGAGTAAAGCGAACTGCGATGGCGCCTGCTAGCTGTTTACCGCTGCTGACCCATTTCTGATCGTCGTTTGCGAGGCGTCCCTCCTTTGCAAAGGGCTTCCAAACCTCGCCGCCATCACCGTCAGTCAGAAATGTCGTTTGGTAGGTGACCTCGACGCCTTGCGCTTCAAGCGCAGCGATCATGAATTGGCCGTCCCATTCGTCCTGCACTCCAGCGGGATGATCGTGATCGAAAACAATTCCCTTCAAGGTTCCAGATGCGCCCAGCGGCTTGCTTACGAATTGATTGTGGTTGCCCAAATTCAGAGCATCTTTGAAATTATGGGAGTAAGAGCGGAACCAGCCGACCATATTCACCCACGAAAGCATGATGGACACCGTAATGTTCCGATTCGAGGGGTTGTCAGCATGCACCCTATAAACCGCGACTGGATAGCTCGACTCCTTATAATTATCCCGAAGGATCGGAGAGAATTGCTCGATGGTCACGTGCGCCGGAAATTTGTCCCACTGATAATCAAACCAGGATTTCGGGTAGAGCGCGGAATATTCTCCCGCTCCAACCGGATAATCCCACGCCCAACCGCTTAATTCTCCGTTCGGAGGATGACCTGTGAAAAGAACTCGGGCTACCCCCTCGGATTCGCCTTCCGCCTTCTGGAACATCGCGAACTGATTGGCATAGACCGTCTGATACTTATGCACACCCGCTTTCATGTGCCAGCGGGCAAAATCTCCGCGATACGTGCGAGAAAATGTTCCGGCACCGAAACCGCCCACAGGCGCGCCCTGCCAGAATCCGTCATCAATGATTTCCAGGGGCAACGAAGGTTTTTTTGCGCCGGCGTTAGCAAGCGGGAGTCCTATCGGGCGCTTCCACGCTGCTTTTGGAATATCATCTCCTCCTCTGGCGGCCGGCGTCAGGAGGAACAGGAAGATCAACAAAATCGCGTGATGACGAACTTGTGTTCTCATGCACTCTCCGGAAAAGTTCGCGCGTGAGCTTGTTTGCCTCTTCACGTGTCGTGTTCCGCAAAAGACCGTCAGACTGTTACAGAAAATCGTTATTCTAGCAACAAGTTTAATGATATAACCCACAAAAGAATTCGAGCGAGGAAAACCATGAAGGGTGCTTTGATTGCCTTGTGCCTGTTAGCCGGACCTGCCTTCGCCTCCCAGGCGCCATCAAACCTGATCGCAAACCTCTCTGGCCGGACCACGATACACCTCGATGGGGCGTGGAGAGTGATTGTCGATCCATACGAAACAGGCGTCGGGGGCCATTTTTACGAAAACGCGAAGCCCAAGGACAAGCATGAGCTTCTGGAATATGACTTTGATGCTTCCCCGGTTTTGAATGTGCCAGGTGATTGGAACTCGCAACGAGCGGACCTGTTCTTCTACGAAGGCCCTGTCTGGTACAAGAAATCATTCTCTTACCGGAAGCGCGAACATGGGCACGTCTTTGTCTATTTTGGCGCTGCCAATTACAAAGTGGCTGCTTACTTGAATGGAAAGAAGATCGGCGACCACCAGGGCGGCTTCACGGCATTCAATTTTGAAGTGACGGACAAAATCAAAGACGGCGAAAACTTCCTCGTGGTCGAAGTCAACAATCAGCGTTTCAAAGAGGCTGTGCCAAGCACCAACACTGATTTTTGGAATTATGGCGGCTTAACGCGCGGCGTTTCGCTGGTCGAGGTGCCGGAAACATTCATCCAGGATTACTTCGTGCAATTGTCGAAGGGCTCGCTGAATGAAATTTCAGGATGGATCCAGTTAAGCGGCGCATCGCTAACAAATCAGGTGACTCTCGAAATCCCCGAGGCCGGGATCAAGAAGGTAATCTCCACAAATAGCGAGGGACGCGGAGAATTTCGGTTCGCCGCCACTGTTGAGCTGTGGTCGCCTGAAAAGCCCACACTCTATAAAGTTTCTTTGACCACGGGCGGTGATGCCATCACGGATCAAATCGGTTTCCGCAGCATCGAAACCCGCGGCTCAAGCCTTCTGCTGAACGGCAAACCTATTCAGCTCCGCGGCGTCTCCATTCACGAAGAAGCGCCTTTCCGGGGCGGAAGAGCTTTTTCACTGGAGGACGATCAGATCCTATTAGGATGGGCGAAGGAACTTCATTGCAACTATGTGCGGCTAGCTCATTACCCTCACAACGAATCCATGACTCGATTGGCTGATCGCCTCGGCCTTCTAGTCTGGTCCGAAATCCCAGTTTACTGGGAAACGGCCTGGGAAAATCCCGGCACCCTTCAAAACGCGGAAGAGCAGTTGCGAGATATGATCGCCCGCGATCACAATCGCGCTTCGGTAGTATTTTGGTCCGTAGCGAATGAAACTCCGGTTGCACCAACCCGCCTAACGTTTTTGAAGGCGTTGGTGGACGACGCAAGGCAACTCGATTCCACTCGCTTGATTACTGCAGCCATGAACCACGTCGAGACTCCGGCGCCCAATACGAAAACTTTGATTGACCCACTTGCTCAATATTTGGACGTAATTGGTTTGAATGAATACATGGCTTGGTACGGTAAAGAAACTATCGAGGATATCGACCGCACGAAATGGAGTATTCCCTATGACAAGCCGCTGATTGTCAGCGAATTCGGCGGGGGGGCTCCGTTCGGCAACCATGGGGATGCAGATGCCCGCTGGACGGAGGAATACCAGGCCAATCTTTACCAGCACCAGATTAATATGTTGAAAAGAATCCCGACGTATGCAGGGATGTCGCCGTGGGTGCTGATGGATTTTCATTCCCCTCGTCGACTTCTCCCCGGAATCCAGGATTATCTCAACCGAAAGGGTCTTGTCTCCGATCGTGGGGAGCGAAAGAAGGCGTTTTATACGTTGCAGGAGTATTACAGAGAGATGATCGATTCCTCAAACCGGTAAGTGCGGATTACCTAAATGAGCGCTAGTAGACGGCAATGCGGTCCAGATTAGAAACAATTACTAAGGAGCAGTGATGATCACACAAGGCCAGGAATCAATCGAGAGAATGATTTTCCGCAAAACCAACGCCAATATTGGACGCCATATTTCCGTCAGCCCCGAAAACAGCTCGATGCAACATTTGGCCTACGGGCGCATTATTCTGAACTCAACGAAGCCTCTGGTTTCCTTCTCGAACGGTGATCGCGAGACGGGTCTAATCTGTCTTTCGGGCCAGGCCCAGGTGAAGGCGAATGGGACAGAAACTAGATTCGGCCAATATGACGCCATCTATATCCCGCGCGATTCTTCCATCGAGGTTTCGACTGAAACCGATGTGGACCTGGTTGAATTGTCTTCAGATGTGGAGAAGAAATATCCGTTGCAGGTTGTTCGGTTTGCAGAAATCTCCAAGGACCCCAGCATGAAGTTCAGCACTGGAGGGCCCGGCTCATCAAGACACCTTCAGATGGTGCTGGCGAAAAACATCGAGGCGGGGCGACTTCTGGCGGGCTTCACTCGCTCAGATCCCGGCAACTGGACGAGCTGGCCGCCCCATGAGCACGCCAAGATGTTGGAAGAATTGTACGTTTACTTTGAAATGCCGGAGCCGGCTTACGGCATCCAGCTCGTTTACAAGAACACAGAGTATCCGGAACTTGTGACGGTGGTGCGAGATGGAGACGCTGTTCTTATGCCCGCAGGATACCACCCGAATGTCTCGGTCCCGGGCCATAGCATAGCGTTCATTTGGGCGATGGCAGCGCACCGCGAGGTGGAGGATCGCCAATTTGGTGTTGTAAATGTCGAGCCGGCATTCAATCAAGTTGGCTTGAGGCTGGAAGCCATCCATAAGAAATAGCCGCCGACGCGAATCATGGCCGATCCCATCAAGAACTCAACATCTGAGTCTCGGGAACAGGTATTGGCAACTTCCGAGGTGCGGCCAATTTCACCCGTTGTTCGCGCGGTTGGCGCTGCTGCGGCCGCAATCGGGCGATACCGCTGGGTGATTTGCGCACTCCTTCTGTTTGGAACCACCAAGAATTACATGGACCGGCAGGTGATGGGCGTGTTGAAGACCACGCTCCAACATGACCTGGGCTGGACTGAAATTGATTACGGGAACCTGGTCTTCGCATTCCAAACATTTTATGCGATCGGAATGTTGTTCGTCGGCCGTCTTGTCGATCGAATCGGCACCCGGAAAGCTTACTCGCTGGCAATAGTCTTCTGGAGTCTGGCTTCGATGGGGCACGCCATTGCACATTCGTTCACGAGCTTTCTGATCGCGCGATCAGCTCTGGGGCTCGGCGAATCGGCGCTATTCCCGGCAAGCATTAAGGCGGTTGCAGAGTGGTTTCCCAAGAAAGAGCGCGCCCTTGCGACGGGCATTTTCAATGCCGGGACAAACATCGGCGCGATCATTACTCCGCTAATCGTTCCGTGGATCACGATTCACCTGGGTTGGCGATGGGCCTTTGTATTCATCGGCGCGCTTGGATTCATTTGGCTCGGGTTCTGGCTGACGCTGTATCGGAGACCAGAGGAGCACTCCCGGTGTTCGGCGGCCGAGTTGGAATACATCACCGCTGGAAGAGATGAGACCGTGCGTCGCGTTCCCTGGGCACGACTCCTGCCGCTGCCACAAACGTGGGCATTTGTGTTGGGGAAATTCCTGATTGATCCTGTGTGGTATTTTTATCTTTTCTGGACCCCCGATCTCCTACAAAGGCGATATGGGCTGTCGCTCAGTCATATCGGTGTGCCTATTATGGTGATCTACCTGATTTCTGATGTGGGAAGCATCGGCGGAGGGTGGCTCTCCTCATGGATGATTCGCCGCGGAGCGACGATCAATGCCGGCCGCAAGATTGCAATGCTCGCTTGTGCGATTCTCGTGACTCCCGTTATCTTTGCAGACCGGACTTCAGGAATGTGGGGCGCTGTCTTGTTGATCGGGCTTGCCGCCGCTGGTCATCAGGGCTTTTCGGCAAATCTATACACTCTACCATCGGACACTTTTCCAAATTACGCGGTTGGATCCGTGGTCGGCGTCGGCGGCATGGCTGGAGCCGTGGGGGGAATGTTGATGGCAGAAGTCGTGGGTTCCACACTGCAATCGACGGGCAGTTACAGAATCCTGTTGATGACCGCGGGGGTGACGTATCTAATCGCGCTGGGCGTGATTCAGTTATTGGTTCCTAAACTTGCCCCTGCAAACCTTCGCGCCGAGGCGCTCGCATGATCGTTGATTCAATCCGACTTGATGGAAAGAACGCATCTGTCACCAGCTCCGTCGAGGGGCTCGATGCCGCCGCGGCGCTCGCAAAAGCGAAAGCAGGAGCGAGTGTTGCATATCGTTCTCCTGGCCATATCACGTCAATGTTTCCGCTGGCTGGCGCGATAGAGGAACAGCGAAAATGTCGATAAAAATCAGGCCAAAACCGGAATGTCGATGGGACTTGATAAGCCTCGGAGAGGTGATGTTGCGTTTCGATCCGGGAGAGAAACGGATTTGGACGACGCGGACCTTTGAAGTCTGGGAGGGCGGCGGCGAATACAACGTTGCACGCGGTTTGAAGCGGTGCTTTGGGCTCGACACCGGGCTCGTCTCCGCCTTTGTGGATAATCCGGTCGGGAAACTGCTGCAGGATCTGATCTACCAATCAGGTGTTGATACTTCATTGGTACGCTGGGTAGCGGACGACGGCGTCGGCCGATCCGCTCGGAATGGACTGAACTTCACCGACCGCGGCTTCGGCGTTCGAGCCGCGCTCGGATGTTCCGACCGCGGGCATACCGCAATATCGCAGATGAAGCCTGGTGAGGTGGATTGGGAAGAAATCTTTGGGAGGCATGGCGCTCGCTGGTTCCACACGGGAGGGATATTCTGTGCGCTTTCGGAGACGACACCGGATGTTGCGATAGAAGCGATGCAAGCCGCGAAACGCCATGCAGTGATCGTCTCGTACGATTTGAATTATCGCGAATCACTCTGGAAATCACTGGGCGGCAAAAAGCGCGCACAGGAGGTAAATCGGCGCATCGCGCCTCTCGTGGACGTCATGCTCGGGAACGAAGAGGACTTCTCCGCAGCGCTGGGCTACGAAATTCCCGGTGTGGATGAGCATTTTTCAAATATTGAAATCGAGGGCTTCAAGAAGATGATCCATGCGGTTCTGAAAGATTATCCTTGCCAGGTCATAGCAACGACATTGCGCACAGCCGCCTCGGCATCCGTCAACAACTGGGGAGCCATTTGCTTTTGCGAGGGAAAGTTTTTCGAGGCTACACAACGGGAAAACCTTCAGATACTCGATCGTGTCGGCGGCGGTGATTCTTTCGCCTCCGGTCTGATTTATGGATTTCTCTCCGGCAAGGATCCGCAGTGGTCCGTGGAGTGCGGTGCCGCCCACGGCGCGCTGGCGATGACAACTCCCGGCGATACGTCCATGGCGACATTGAAGGAAGTCTTACAAGTTATGAAGGGGACAGGCGCGCGGATATCTCGCTGAGCTGATGCGAAGCCACACGGAAGCCCGGAGGTAACAATACAAGCATGGACAAGAAGGATGTAGCCGACAAAATTACCTCAGTGGGGATTATCCCCGTCGTGCGGGCGTCGTCCGCGCAACAAGCGCTCCTTGCCGTCGATGCGATTTGCGCTGGCGGAATCCCGATTGTGGAAATCACCATGACTGTGCCCGGCGCGATCGAAATCATTCGAGAGGTGGCCCGAACCCGCGGCTCCAAAGTGCTTGTGGGAGCAGGTACGGTGCTGGATGCGGATACAGCGGAGCGTTGTATCGCTGTGGGTGCAGAATTCATCGTGTCGCCCGGTCTGAAGGTCAAGACGATCGAGTTCGCTGCAAAGGCGCAAATACTAATGATGGCCGGTGCGCTCACTCCGACCGAGGTAATTACTGCCTGGGAGGCGGGATCCGATTTCGTGAAGGTTTTCCCGTGCGGACAAGTAGGAGGGGCAAGTTATATAAAGGCATTGAAAGGCCCGCTTCCTCAAGTGCCGTTGGTTCCGACCGGGGGAGTGAATATCCAAACTGCCTCTGAATTCATCGAAGCGGGCGCGGCGGCACTTGGCGTGGGCGGTGAATTGGTGCAGGCGGCGGCTCTTAAGGCTGGAAAGCCAGAGGTTATCACTGAGGCCGCCCGAAAGTTCGTTGCTGTCGTATTGGCGGCACGCGCAAAGCAATCTGTCCCTGCCTGAGAAGGCGCTACTGATTCACGCCGCTGGCGAGAAAGCCGCCGTCAACAACGAGGATGTGCCCCGTAACAAAGCTGGCGGAATCAGAGGCTAGGAAGACAGCCGCACCTACCAATTCTTCCAACTGGCCGAAACGCCGCATGGGGGTGCGAATCAGAAATTCGCGGCCGCGTTCAGTGCCGTCGAGGAGCTTTGCATTGAGATCGGTGCGAAAGACTCCGGGCGCGATGGCATTGACACAAATGCCATGCCGTGCCCATTCAATGGCGAGCGACTTGGTGAGCGACGCAACGGCGGCCTTGCTGGCGGAGTAAGCCGCGACCTCGTAGAGTGCGAGAAATGACGCAACCGAGGCGACGTTGATGATTCTACCGGAGCCATTGGCGATCATGTGGCGGCCGAAGACCTGGCAGGTTCGCAAAGTGCCGTTAAGATTCGTTTCGATAATTCCGTTCCAATCGGATTCCGCAAATTCGAGAGTCGGAGCTCGCTTTGTTCGGCCCGCACAATTTACCAGGATGTCCGTGCGGCCGAGTTCCGAGGCGACACGCTGGCACAATTGCTCAATCGTGGCTTCCTTTGTGACGTCGCAAGGGATGTCCAGTGTTCGCCGCCCCAATTTGCGGATATCGGCTGCGGCCCGAGTCACAAGATCAGCCCGCCGGCCCGTGGCAACTACATTTGCCCCCGCCTCGGCGAGTCCCTTGGCAAGAGTCAGGCCTATGCCACTGGTGCCGCCGATCACGACGGCAGTCTTGCCCGTCAGATCCAATGCAGGGTGTCCCACTCGGATAGCCCCTTTCTGCAGCCAGACGGACGCGCGACAAGTCCGAACGTTCCATTAGCCTAACAATGCAAATCCCAGACACCAAGATGATTCTTGCAGTAGCTTGGTCTTGTCAATTGCCAAAAAGCAAAACGACGGTGAGTTGGTTGCATTCCATAGTGTGGATAATTTTGTAGCTGAGAAACCCGAACGTGGGAACGCGACAGTAGCAAACGCCTGAAACGATACCAAGGTGGCGCCAATACCAACGTGCAATTGTTTCCCGCCGGCGCTGCTGGTTCAATGTGCGCGTCGCGGCGACTACCACGATCTGCTCGCTGAATTCCCGTACCTGAGGCCACCGCACAAAAACGAATCTGGATCCTGAGGCGGATGTATGACCGCAGTGAAGTTGGAAGATGCCCGCGGCGTGATCAGCGCGGCGGAGAAGAAGGCCAGAGAAACTGGCCAGCCCGGGAACATCGCAGTGACCAGCCCGAGGATTCGTACCAAAGAAATGATTTGATACAGCTCATTTCCAGCAGGTTGGACCTCGAGGTTGCTATCCTCTGCGGTCGCTGAATCGAGAGCCCTTTGATACACCGGTGCCGCAAACACTCCGTAAGGCTTTTCGCGTAGTGCGGGCTGATGCCATCCAGGAAGGATCCGAAGTATCTATGGCGTTTTCTCTCCCGCCAGAAGAAAGAACCCTCCGAGTAATTCTGCCTCGACGGTGTTTCCCCAATGTTCCAGGCTGGGATAGAAAACTCGAGGTTGAATTTTTGCCGAATTGCCGGTATCAAACCATGTGTTTTGATGGATGCTTGATAGGAACGTGCTCGTTAGATGCGCCTACCCTGTCTCAAGGGGGACTCGCCCTTCTCCCGAGCAGGGGGTCATACTTTTGGGAAGCGCACCTGCCTCTTGCGTAGATGCGGCGATGCTTCTGGCAAACCACCGTGGTTGAGTCAAGAATTGACAGAGTGGAGCGATTCGGCGGAGTCGTGGCTCCGAGTTCAACATGATTCAATCCGAATGATTCGGCCACCGTGCGATGGGTAAATGCCATCCTCGGTATAACGCCATAACTCGAAGCCAGAAACACAGGAGTGCGCCCGCGGTCATCATTAGAAAAGCAGGATAATTCAAAACATGTCCGATCACTACCACGACGCCAGCGGCTAGCGCAGCAACAGCATAAATATCCGCTTGAAGCACCGTCGGCGTTTGGTTGACAAGCACATCGCGCAGTATTCCACCACCAATCCCGGTTAGTACTCCCATAAAAATCGCCATCACCGGATTGAGTCCGGCGTTGAGCGCCTTTTGTGTGCCGGCGACGGCAAACAGACCGAGTCCCGCGCCGTCGAATAACAACACCAGCCTTCGACGCTTATCGATGTCGGGATACCAGAAGAACGTTACTAATCCTGCCAGAAGGGAGACCCCCAGGTAGCGCCAGTCGCTAATGGCCGCTGGTGGCACCGCGCCTATCAGCACATCTCGTGTGATCCCGCCGGCATTACCGGCCGCGAACGCAAGTGCCATTAGACCGAACAGATCGAACCGGCTTTTAACACCCGCTGCCGCACCGCTGAGTGCGAAAACAAATGTGCCAAGCAGATCCACCGCATCCAGAAAACGACCCGCTAGTTGATGCCCGTGCATCAGGATGTTGTTCACGAGGCCAGCCATGCATGCGCCGCAACAACTAGGGCCTTCACACCAGTCTCCAGAGTTGGGTGGATCACCGGTGCAAAGCGCGGATTGTGGTTGG
>DATGHC010000072.1:0-2173 GCA_035308165.1 Candidatus Acidiferrales bacterium
GAAAAGTGTGGCTGATGTTCGCGAGATGGCGGCACGGCCGGGATTCGACTATCTGTGTTGGGATTTGTATGCGCGAGTGACGCAGTTTTATGAGCAGGATAAAGCACAGGGCCCGGCGCTGCGTGGTGCGACGTTGAAGGCGATTGAAGATGGCCTTGGCGACGCAGCGGAAATGGGCGCGATTATTGCGGATGCGATTGTGGGTTTCCATCTGCGGACCATGAAGCGGCTGGGAATTTCCTACGAATTGCTGGCGCGGGAGAGCGAGATTTTGCATTTGAAGTTTTGGGATGCGGCGTTTTCGAAATTGAAGGAAGCGGGAGCGATTGAGCTGGCGACTAGCGGGAAGATGGCGGGTTGCTGGGTGATGCGGGCGGAGAAAGAAGAAAAGAGTTACACAGAGGCCACAGAGAAAAAGAGCACAGAGGACACGGAGAAAACGGAAGACGAAGAGAACATTCAGGACAAGATTATTGTGCGTTCGAATGGGACAGTGACGTACGTCGGGAAGGATATTGCTTACCAGCTTTGGAAATTTGGGCTGCTGGGGAAGGATTTTCGTTACGAGAGGTGGATGGACGCGCCAGCGGACGAGATTGTTTGGACTACGACTACGGATACGGACGATCCGGCGGCGCCGCATTTTGGCGAGCCTGCGGCGCGGGTTTACAACGTGATTGATACGCGGCAAGCGTACGTGCAGGACGTGGTGGCACAGGGATTGCGCGGTCTGGGACATGCGGAGGCGGCAGCGAATTCGATTCATTTTTCTTATGAGAGGGTGACTCTGACGCCGCGCTGCGCGGGTGAGCTTGGTTATGAGTTGAACGCGGAGGACGCGAAGAAGCCGTACGTGGAAGTGAGCGGACGAAGGGGCTTGGGCGTGAAGGCCGACGATTTGATTACCAAGCTGGAAGAAGCCACGCTCGCGGAGGTGACCAAGCGGCACGCGGATATGTCTGATGCAGAGAAGACCGCGACCGCGCATAAGATTGCCATCGGAGCGCTGCGGTTTTTTCTGCTGAAATTTACTCGCAACACGATCATCGAGTTTGATTTTGCCGATGCCTTGAGTTTTGAGGGCGAGACCGGGCCGTATTGCCAATATGCAGTGGTGCGCATTCGCGGAATTCGCCGAAAGGGCACGGAGCAGGCGATAGGCAGCGTGAGCGCCGAAGTTGCTGCGAAGCTTTTCGACGGAGCTGAAGGCGCCGGGCTCTGGGAATTATTGCTGCAGGCGGGGATGCTCGATTTCGCCAGCGATGCGGGGATTGGAGCGCAAGAGCCAGCGTTTGTGGCCAAGTACGCGTTTCAACTGGCGCAGGCGTTCAACAATTTCTATCACAAGCACCATATTCTGTCCGAGACGGATGCGGAAAAGCGGGCGTTTTTGCTGGGGTTGACGGAAATTGTGGAGCGGCAATTGGTGAAGGCGCTATCGCTGCTTGGGATTGAAACACCTCAGAAGATGTGACGGTAGTTCCGTTTCGGACGCTCGAGCCAAACAACAAAAAAAGGGGCACGGCCCCGAGCGGTCCGAGTAAACATGGCGTGCCTGACGGAAAAACCCCCGAAACAATTGATCAGAAAGTCTGGACTAGATGAACCAGGGTGCGCAGGGCTACGCCAGTGGGGCCCTTCGCGAGCCACGGCTTGGCATCGTCGTTCCAGGCGGTGCCAGCGATGTCGAGGTGGATCCATGGAGTGTCGCCGGCGAATTCCCGGATGAACCACGCGCCGGTGATGGAGCCACCGCCTTTTCCGCTACCGATATTTTGAATGTCGGCAAAGCTGCCCTTAATGAATTCCCGATATTCGTCGTCCATGGGGAGTTGCCACATTTTTTCGCCAGTCGCTTTCGCGCTGGCGAGAAGTTTGTCGGTCCACGGCTGATCGTTGCTAAAGACGCCGACGTTGATGTTGGCGAGTGCGACGACGATGGCACCCGTAAGTGTCGCGGCATCAACAATGTGTGTGACGCCGAGCTGCTTGGCGTAGTGAATGGCGTCTGCGAGGATGAGGCGGCCCTCTGCGTCGGTGTTCAAGACTTCGATGGTCTTGCCGGACATCGCGGTTTGAATGTCACCAGGCTTTTGCGCTTTACCACCGGGCATATTTTCGGTGGACGGAACCACGCAAATCACTTTGACGTTAGGTTTGAGCGCGGCGATGG
>DATGHC010000073.1:0-6980 GCA_035308165.1 Candidatus Acidiferrales bacterium
GGTCACGGCTTGCCATTGAAAGATGGCAAGGTTTATGCCGGCGCTGGCTACTATCTCAACGAACTGACGGTTCCGGTTCGCGCCTTGATGAAGGAAGGCTACGAAATCACTTTCGCCAACCCCAAAGGCAATACGCCGCAATTGGATGTCCATTCAGCTGTCGCGGATTTCTTCGGCGGGGACCAGGCTAGGCTTCAGGACTATCTAAAATTCCGCGACAGCCTGACTGGGCTCAAAAACCCAACTCGCATCTCGGATGTGATTGCATCGGGCCTGGATCAATATGACGCTGTTTTCGTCCCCGGCGGCCATGGCCCGATGATTGATCTTCTCGATGATCCCGACGCAGGCACGGTGATGAGACACTTTCATGAAACATCCAAGCCTACGGCGGTGCTCTGCCATGGTCCGATTTCACTTCTCTCAGCTCTTCCGAATTCGACGGAGGTGGTCGGAGCGCTGGCAGCGGGCGATGCCGCTGGAGCGCGGGCAAAGGCTCAAGGATGGATTTATTCTGGATATAAGATGACCATCTTTTCGACGGCGGAAGAGCAGCAGCGGGAGCCGCTTGAGATTGGTGGGAAGGTTCTCTTCTACCCGGACTTCGCCTTGCGTACGGCGGGCGGCGACGTAAGTGTGGTCGCTCCATGGGGGAGCTACGTCCTTCAAGATCGCGAGTTGATCTCAGGTCAGAACCCGTTCTCGGACGAAGCGCTTCTGAAACTTCTTCTACCGGCACTCAACGTGAGAAAAAGTAAGGGGGCTGGCGCATCTTCCGTTGGATAGAGTCTTCGCTACTGACGCAGCCATAACCTACATCAACCGTCGATGCGAGTGTTTCCTCGCGCATGATGGAGGGTTGCCCCTAGTTGCAAGGGCGCCGGAAGTCGCGATGCCGAAGTATCGCGCGATACTTTGGTCCAATTGTTTTGCCTTTCGTTACACCGCTTCACTTTGATGGAGGGACGAGGGATGGATTGGAAACGGTTGGTCCAGTTTGCGCTGCTGGGTAGCAGTCATTTTGAACAATATGCCATCCTGCTGGTACGCGTTTCGATCGGGTTGTTCTTCGCCATTTCCGGGGGAAACAAGCTGTTTGTCGCCGGCGGCACGAAGCCTGTTTACGACACGCTCGTTAAGGCCAAAGTGCCGTTTCCCCGCCAGACGGCTTATTTCGTGGCAGGCGTCGAGTTCATTGGCGGATCCTTGCTGACCGTCGGGTTTCTTTCGAGCGTGGCCTGCGTAGCTTTAGCGATAGATATGACTGTGGCCACGCTGACCAGCGCGATTTCCACCCTGCCCAAAGGACTTTCGCCTCTTAATTGGTTCGACGATTTCCTCTACCTTCCGGAAGTCCTGTACGTGCTCTTCTTTATCTGGCTGATCTGCTCTGGTCCGGGCAAGTTCAGTGTTGATTACTGGCTCGCTGTCAAGTTATTGAGTTGATCGATCTACTGAAGCAAATCGGTGCTGGTTTCGTGAACGTTGGCTACGCAGACGCGGGAGTCCCTCGCCAAAAGTCTGTCCGCCAGTGTTTCCAACAATTTGGGTTGTTGCGATCAACGGGGACATTGCGATAACACCCAGCCATGTTGCACGCTGGAGGACTCGTCTTCTACGCATCGCCGTAGTGTAATGCGACGGTTTCGGCTTGATCCCGGTAAGCGACGCTAGTCGCCACACGGTGGCGGGTTCGATTAAGATAGTTCTCGCACATTCTCGTCCTGCTTATCCGAATGAACACGATAGCGCCCACTACCTCTGAGGACCTGATCAGGTTCCGTGATGTCTTTTTTTCTGTCCGTGGCGGCGAGAGCCGGGAAATTCTTTCCGGCGTTTCGCTAGCGGTTCCTCACGGAGAGACTCTGGTCGTGCTTGGCCGCAGCGGCAGTGGTAAGACCACACTGTTGAAGCTTATCAACGGAATGCTAGCTCCCACGCAAGGAGAGGTTCTGGTTCAGCAGCGCCGCACCATGGATTGGAATCTCATCCAGCTCCGGCGAAGGATCGGTTACGTGATTCAAGACGCCGGGCTCTTCCCGCACTTTACCGTCGCAGAAAACGTCGGCCTGATTCCCACGCTCGAAAAATGGGGAAGGAGCCGCATCGCGGCTCGCGTAGAGGAACTGTTGCGGCTGGTTGGATTGGAACCCCGGGAGTTTGCGAACCGGCGCCCCCGCGAACTCTCCGGTGGCCAGCGCCAACGCGTCGGCGTGGCCCGCGCGCTCGCCGCGGACCCTCCGATACTACTGATGGATGAACCTTTCGGGGCTCTTGATCCGGTTACGCGCGCGGAGATGCAGCGTGAATTCAGCGCGTTGGCCCATCGGTTGGGTAAAACGATCGTGTTCGTCACGCACGACCTGCGCGAAGCTTTGTTTCTCGCATCACGAATCATTCTTCTTGAGGCCGGCCAAGTCGTCGCCAGCGGATCACCGCGGACTTTTATGCAAATCGACCATCCCGAAGTCCGCGCCTTCGGTGCCTCGTTGGCGATCAACCCTGGAGCGCCAGCATGAGCTACTTCACCTTTTTCGTTCAGCACAGCGATGAAATTTTCGCCGCCACCCTCGAGCATCTTCAACTCGTAGTCGTTGCGATGTCCATCGCGATACTCGTCGGCGTCCCGCTGGGCCTGTTGCTGGTACATCGGAAAGTTCTGCGCACCATCGCGCTCAGCATTGCCAGCATCCTTCAAACCATCCCGAGCCTTGCGCTATTCGGTTTCCTGATTCCGATTCCGTTCATCGGTGGAATCGGCAAGCGAACTGCGATCGTAGCCCTGGCTCTTTACGCGTTACTGCCGATTCTTCGCAATACATACGTCGGCCTAACGAGCATTGACGCTGCGGTACTGGAGTCAGCCGAAGCCATGGGCATGACCAGTACGCAAATTCTTCTCCGGGTGCGCTTTCCCCTGGCCCTTCCGTTCATTCTTGCAGGCATTCGCACCGCCACGATCATCACTATCGGCGTCGCCACCATCGCTGCGGCTATCGGGGCGGGCGGGCTGGGCACCTTCATCTTCCGGGGCGTAGCTCTTGTCAGCGACAAACTGCTTCTCGCGGGGGCCATTCCCACTGCGCTCCTGGCCATCCTGGCGGATCTTCTGCTGGGATTCCTGGAGCGCTCTTTGCGCGTCACCTGATCGAAGGCAGCTGCTCGCCTGTGCTAGACTCCTGTGCTCGCCGATAAATAGTGCGACAAGCATGTATCGGACACTTCTCCGCAAACTTTCCCTCCTTTCCTTGCTGAGCATAATTTGCCTGGTTCCCGGCTGCAAGGGGCCACAGCGGTCCGGGATCGTGATCGGTTCGAAATTCTTTACGGAGCAGGTCATCCTTTCGGAACTCCTGGCGCAGCACATCGAAGCGCGTACAGGAATTCCGGTTGAGCGCAAAACGAATCTGGGAGGCACGCTTTTGGTGCATAAGGCGCTGCTCGCCGGACAAATCGATCTATACATCGAATACACGGGGACTGCTCTTACCGCGGTATTGAACGAGCCACCGGACCGGTCCAGTGCCTCTACCGACCAAGGCCCTTCGAATCCCGTCTATCAGCGAGTGAAGCAACTCTATGCGCAGCGCTTCGACCTCGAAGTCGCCGAGCCGCTGGGTTTTGAAAACACGTTTGCGATGGTGATTCGAGGAGAGGATGCGGAGAATCTTCATGTACGCACCATCTCAGATGTCGTTCGCTACGCGCCTGGGTGGCGCGTGGGCGTTGGCTATGAATTTCTGGAGCGTCCCGACGGATTCCACGGCTGGGCGGATCTCTACCATCTTCATTTTGCCCAGACGCCAAAGGTCATGGATCTTGGATTAATCTACCGCGCGCTTGTAGATCGCCAAGTCGATCTCGTAGCCGGCAATTCGACGGATGGTCTCATCGATGCGCTCAACCTCGTGGCGCTGGAAGACGATCGCCACTACTTTCCGCGCTACGATGCGGTCCCGATCATCCGGAAATCCACGCTCGACCGCTTTCCCCAGTTAGGGCCCACCCTCGGTGAACTTGGAGGGAAAATCTCCCAGTCCGACATCCGGAAAATGAACTATGCGGTTGACGTACTGCATACGGACCCGGCGACTGTTGTGCACGAGTTTCGTTCGGCGAAGGGATTGTAAGGATGCTCGCCAGCAGGGCCGGGCCAAGGGCAAAATTTTGCTAAAGGTCGAGTAAGTAAGGACCGATTGAGGGCTCAAGATGGACGATCGACAAGAGTACGTGCAGAGGACTGCGGGTGGGGAAATCAATAGGCGCTGTCTTATGCCCCATTCAGCGACGCGGATGACAACAGCTGGCTATTTCAGGAGATCACCACAAATGGAACGCGGATCGGTCACGCCGACTAAGAGCTGGTCAAAACTGGCATGCCTGGTTCATGACTGCGGAGCAGGAACGCCTGGACCTGCCAACATAAGTAGCCCCACGGACTCATGGGAGGAGTCCAATCATGCGTTCTGATATCATGCCCGGAGGCATTTTCCCCGATTACGAACTGCCCGATCACACGGGCGCACTGCGCAAACTCAGCGAGCTACAGGGCGATGATCCGCTAATCCTTACGCTTGCGCGCGGCCATTATTGCCCAAAGGAGCACCATCAGCATTTGGAACTAGCCGCGTTCTACCCAAAAATCGCGGTGGCTTACACTCAGATCGCCACGATCGCCACCGACGATCACCATACTCTTCAGGAATTCCGTGCGTCAGTCGGAGCCGAGTGGGCCTTTCTTTCGGACACTGAGCGAAAGGTTCAAAAGGACCTTGACATCCAGGAGTACACCGACCCCGAGCACAATCCGATGATCCCGCATACGTTCGTGCTCAAGCCAGGACTCGTTATTTACAGTATCTACAACGGCTACTGGTTTTGGGGCCGCCCGTCGGTCGCAGATCTCTGGCATGATCTGCGGACGGTAACGAGCGAAATCCGTCCTGACTGGGACCTGAGCACTCCTGGACTCCGCGAGGCATGGAACGCGGGCGACTTGTCGCGATTCCATGGATGGAATAAGCGTGGCGCCGCGAAGGCGCCCCCTGCAGGACAGAAAAAGTAACGATGACTGCCAGCGATGAGCCCTGCCCCTCGGGCAGACCGACGTGGTGTTCTTGGGAATCCATGTTCAGACCAAAAAGAGGCTGAATGAAGTGGTGAAAGCTGGCATTCCGATTTAGAGTCTCTAGGCGCGACCACCGCGCGCGGATAATCCAGTGGCTGTGAGGAACAATGACGAAACCGACGAGCTTTCAAGCAGACATTCGCCCGCTTTTTACGGAGCGAGACATTCGTGGCATGAGCAAAGCGTTCAACCTGGGGAGTTATGATGACGTCAAGACGCACGCGGCCGCCATCTACGACCGGATTCGAGGAATCGGTGGCGCGGTAATGCCGCCCCCGCCCCCGAGAGGGGAAGGTCCCTGGCCTCAGGCTCGCATTGAGCTATTCGCAAAGTGGATGGCGGACGGGTGCCAACCTTAGCGGAACGGTGCGAGAACAAGATCGAGTTGCTGGAATTCCTTCGCCGAAGAATCACACCAGCGGAAAATCAGTTTTCCAGGTTTCCATCACATAGGGCTTGGCAAAATGAAAAACTGGAAAGCTGGTCCCCGGAGTCCATAGATGCCGAGCGGCGCTTCAGGCAACCTCAAGCGAAGCTCTTTCCCTACATCGGGCGCAAAGTGAACACTCCGGGCGGGCCGGGCACGCTGATACAAGTTTTCGCTGAACGGGTGCCGTGCTTCTCAATTCTGGGCTATCCCGGTGCGCGTTCTCTCAGCCCGGGCAAGTTGAGCCGTTAAGCAAGGAACTCGATTCTTTAATCGCCAGTTCTTGTTCGGGCAGACCCTAAATGCGCGTACACATAGCGGAGGGCGCGCACGTCCCCTAATTACTGCGGCCCCCGTTTGCTGCGCGCATAGATGAAATGCCTCACCTTGATAGCCTTCGATTCAAAACGACGCACGTTTTCCTCAAGGTCGCGGTCTGCGCTCGTCAATCGCTCGTGCTGTCGCAAGTGCTCCGCCCATGATTCGACGATAAACGCTTCGACGTAGCGCGCCGGATGCTCCGTATCGCGATAAACGCCCCATCTTGATGCTCCATCCCGCCGGCGCACTCGTGCAAATTTGTGGAGAGCCTCCAGGAACTCATCCGACTTCTTCGGGTCAATTTCATACTCTACTGTAATTAGTACAGGCCCTTGACTGGGGTCTATGTCTCCAACCAGCATCGGCTTGCCCCAGTGATCCCAAGCCCCAAGATCCACGGGCGTATCGGGCAAACGCGAAATCAAAACTAAGATTGGACAGACGGCCGTGCCAATAGACGCGGTAATCAAGGAAAAGTGTGTACCCTTCCGGCCCGCAAAATACCCCCAGAAAGCGCTGCCGGCTGTCCACGTTCCCATATACACGAGCATGAACACAGCCATTGCACGCGCGCGCACCCAATCCGGTGCCAAATTCTGCATGACCGTGGTCATCAAAGAGATGATTGCGGTCCAAGCCATTCCGCCAAACAAGATGGCGACGGAGAGGAGTGCTACGGATTTGAATGCGGCGACGCCCCAAAGTGACCCAGCAAAAACAGTCGTTCCGAGGGCGAGCAGCGCGTCAGACGAGAACAACGAACGTGTTCGCTGTAGCGCCATCGCCCCTAGCACTGCGCCAGCACCAAAGACAGTCAGGAACAATCCATAAAGGGTGGCGCTCCGCCGCAATTCGTGAGCGACGGTGGGCAGGAGCGCCCAAAATGCACTTGCAAAAAACATAATGCATCCAATCCGTCCGAGAACGGTCAGAATGTCAGGCGCGTTTCTCGTGTACCGAAGGGCCGCGCGGATCGCACCGGACACGGTCTCTCGCAACGAGCCGGGCTGGTGTGGCGGTCGCTTCCACCTTGCAATCACCCATAACACGCCAAGATATGACGCGGCATTCAGCCAAAATACGGTGCCAATTCCTGCCGCAACA
>DATGHC010000074.1:0-182469 GCA_035308165.1 Candidatus Acidiferrales bacterium
CAGCCAGATCTCCATGGAGTTCGGCATAACGGGTCCGGTCTTCACTCTTTCTACCGCCTGTTCCTCGTCCAACCACGCCATTGCGGTGGCATTGCAGCTTCTTCGTGGAGGAGGCGCGGACCTTGCCTTCGCGGGCGGAAGTGAGGCTCCTCTGAGCTTCGGCATGTTGAAAGCCTGGGAAGCCATGCGCGTGGTTTCCCCGGATGTTTGCCGTCCGTTTTGCCGCGATCGTAAAGGAATCATTCTTGGCGAAGGCGCCGGCATGTTGATGCTCGAACCACTCGATGCCGCGCGCGCGCGTGGCGCGCACATTTATGCGGAATTAGCCGGCGCAGGCATGTCCTCGGATGCGGCTCACATCACGCAGCCGACCGTGGATGGCCCCGTCCGCGCTATTCGCGGCGCTATTGCCGACGGCGGGCTACAACTCGAGCAAGTCGGCTACATCAATGCGCATGGAACAGGCACTCCGGGAAATGATCCCGCCGAAACCCGCGCCATCCGCGAAGTTTTTGGCCCCCTGGCGGACCGCATCCCGGTCAGTTCCACAAAATCCATGCACGGCCACGCCCTGGGCGCCGCGGGAGCCATCGAAGCGGTAGCCACTCTTCTGGCCATGCGCGACGGTGTACTTCCTCCCACCGCCAATTTCACCGAAGCCGACCCCGCCTGCGACCTCGACTATATTCCCAACGTCGCCCGCTCCGCGCGCATCGAAGCCGCACTCTCCAATTCCTTCGCCTTCGGGGGACTTAACGCCGTCTTGGCCTTCCGTTCAGTGAATTTCTAAGAGTGCCAGCCATCGCTTGGTCATAAAAACAAAAGCGGCGAGGGAATCGATCCCTCGCCGCCAAAGATAAATTTATCCTGTTCGCCGCGCTTAGGTCTTGTTCGCGTACCAATCGGAGTTAATGGCCGTGTAATTCGCCCACTTCTCTGGCAAATCCTCAAGCGCAAAAATCGCCGTCACCGGGCAGACCGGGACGCACGCGCCGCAATCGATACATTCCGTCGGATGGATGTACAGCATCGTCTCCGTCGCGTAGGCGGGCTCATCTTTGCGTGGATGGATGCAGTCCACCGGGCAGACGTCCACGCAGGCGGTGTCCTTGGTATTCACGCAGGGTTCAGCAATTACGTAAGCCATTCTTTCTCTCCTTGGGTTCTCTGAAACCCGGTGCGCACAGCTTCGCCGCGCCGTTCCAGCAGAATCTAAGATATATCACCAAAATCCACGCGAGACAAGCTTACCTCTCCGTCGCGTTTAGCTCGTCAAATTGCCCCTAATTTGAATGATGGCCCCGCACGAGCTTAGAATGACTTGGTATCGCAAAAGGTCCCTGAAGCTCACCTCGGCGTGAAGAGGTGAGGGTTTTCGTCGCGACTTTGGCGGACGTGCCTGGCAGCGGTAAGTTTTTTGGCTGCAAAAGGTTTCAAGGCTCTGGGAGAATACAATGAATCAAATCGGTATCTCCAAATCACCCACGAAGAAATTCGCAATCATATTGGGACTTATTATTGTCTGCGCCGCCATTTTCGTTGGCAGTTCCCGCGCCGGGTCTCAAACTTCGCAAAAACCTGCTGCATCCCACACCACGCAATCTGCAAAGGCTCCCACATCGAAGGAATTGCAGATAGTTGATCTCGAGGGCTACCGCAAACTCGTGGCCGACCATCGCGGCAAGCCGCTGCTCGTCACCTTCTGGGCTACCTGGTGCGAACCCTGCCGCGACGAATTTCCCCTGGTCAACGAACTCGCCAAACAATACGCCCCACAAGGCTTGGTTGTAGTGGGCGTGGACAAAGACGATGACGCCGAGTTGAATCTCGTCCAACGCTTTATCGCGCGCAATCAGCCGGTTTTCCCCAGTGTCCGTCAAAAGCCGCGGCATGAAGACGAATTCAACGACGGCGTGGACCCGCGCTGGCGCGGCGTCATGCCCGCTAATTTTTTCTACACCGCCGATGGACAACTAGCGGGCTTCCTGGTTGGCGCACAGCCCCGCGACGTTTTCGAGAAAATGATCCACGCCATACTCCCTCCGCGTCCTTGATGATGATGACTATGTGGAGAGAATTGTGTTGAACACCCAAGGAAACAAGATCACCTGGCTGGGCCACTCCACCTTTACGGTCACGGGTCCCTCCGGCAGCGTCGTCCTGATTGACCCCTGGACCGAAACCAATCCCGTCTGTCCCGCCGCTCTCAAAAAGCTGGCGCGTGTGGACGTAATTCTGCTCACGCATGGTCACAGCGATCATTTGGGCGATCTGCTTTCCATCGCCAAATCTCACAAACCCCAGACCGTCTGTATATTTGAGACGTATCTCTGGCTCAATAAAAAGGGCATCTCCAACTTGCTTCCTATGGGGAAAGGTGGCACGCAAAAAGCCGGTGAAATCGAAGTCACCATGGTCAACGCCCATCACTCCAACAGCATCATGGACGGCGACAAATTGGTTTATGGGGGCGAGCCCGCTGGCTACATCGCGCGATTTCCAGAAGGGTTCTCGCTTTATCACGCCGGGGACACTTGCGTCTTCGGCGACATGAAACTCATCGGTGAGCTATACAAGCCCGACGTCGCCTGCCTCCCCATCGGCGACATTTTCACTATGGGCCCGCGCGAAGCTGCCCACGCCATCAAACTACTCGGAGTCCGCCACGTTATTCCCATGCACTACGCCACGTTTCCCATGCTGACCGGCACACCTGAAGCCTTGCGCGCCGCCACAAGCGACATCCCTGGCCTCGAAATCCACGTGCTGAAACCTGGCGAATCCATATCTTGAGGAATCCTGATGAACTTCACCGATCCGCGAGTCGATAAATACCTCTACTCCATTCTTCCCCAGCGCGACGCCGTCATCAACGAAATGGAGCGTTTCGCCAAGCAACACAAAGTTCCGATCGTCGGCCCTGCTGTCGCCCGCATGCTCGCCCAGTATGTCGAACTGATTGGCGCGTGGCGCATTTTTGAACTCGGTTCCGCGATTGGTTATTCAACCATTTGGATGGCCCGCGCAGCTGGCCCTGGAGCTGAAGTCCATTACACCGATGGCAATCCGGCAAACGCCCAGCGCGCGCAAAGCTACATAGACCGCGCAGGTGTTTCGGATCGTGTCCGCGTTCACGTCGGCGATGCACTGGAACACCTTGCCGGCACGACCGGCGAATTCGATCTCATCTTCAACGACGTCGACAAACACCAATATCCCGAAGTCTTCCACAAAGCCGTCAGCCGCGTCCGCAGCGGCGGCCTCTTCATCACCGACAATACGCTCTGGTCCGGCCGCGTCGCGCGCAAAGCCAAACCAAATGACCGCAACACTCGCGCCATCCAGCAGTTCAACCGATTGTGCTACTCCTCCAAGGAACTCTTTCCCGTCCTTATCCCTCTCCGCGACGGCGTCCTGGTCTGCCGAAAACGCTAAATTATTGCTCGAGGAAAGAACACACTTCTCCGCATCAATTCCTTATGCTGCAAAAAGGGTTTAGCCGCGGAAGAAATTCTTCAGGAAGAACAACATATTCGCTGGCCGCTCAGCCAGCCGCCGCATGAAGTAGGGAAACCAATCTCGTCCATACGGAATGTAAACGCGCATGTTATACCCGCGCTTCACCAACTCGCGCTGCAGGTCCGTTCTAATACCGTAAAGCATCTGAAACTCAAACTGATCCTTGCCAATCCCCTTCTCCGCCACAAACAGTTCAGTCGCCTGGATCATCTTCGGATCGTGCGTCGCAATCCCATGGTAAATACCGCTGGGCAACAATAATTTCATCACCCTCACGTAATTTGCATCAACATCCGCTTTCGCCGGAAATGCCACCGTCGGCGGCTCCTTGTAGGCACCCTTGCACAGCCTTATCCGGCATCCCAAAGCCAGCAAGTCGCGCGCATCGGCTTCCGTCCGCCGCAAATACGATTGCATCACAATTCCGACGGCGGTGGTTTTCGCGCGCACACTTTTTACAACGTCAATTGTCCGCTGCGTGTACGCCGACCCTTCCATGTCCACGCGCACGAAATTGCCGTAACCCGTCGCATGCGCCACGATGCTCTCCAGCAATTCCTGGCACATCGCCACATCCAGGTCCAGCCCCAGTTGCGTCAGCTTCAGTGAAACATTGGCCTCCAGTTTTTCCTCAGCGATTCGGTCAAATATCCGCAAATAAGATTCCCGCGCCGCCCGCGCCTGCTCCGCATTCGTAACGCTTTCACCAAGCAAATCAAGGCTCACCTTCAGTCCGGACCCATTGCACACTTTCGCCGCCGCCAGAGCCTGTTCAAGCTCTTCCCCAGCTACGAATTTTTGTGACATCCGCCGCGTGGTCTTATGCGACGTTACCCACCCCGCCATGCGCGGGCTGTTGGAGAGACGCAGTAGCACCGCCCGCATCACGGGTGGTTACACCTGCCTGAATTTTTTGATGTTGAGGGATGCGTCACGGACCTGGAATCCGCCGCCACTGAAGAACGATCTGTCACGCGTGCTTGTGCCCTTCGAGGAATCTTTCCGCCTCAATAGCCGCCATGCATCCCGACCCTGCCGCCGTCACTGCCTGCCGGTACACGTGGTCTTGCACGTCTCCCGCCGCGAACACACCTTCTACCGTGGTTCGTGGCCCGTCGTGCGTTTTCAAGTAGCCGTTGGCATCCATATCCAGTTGCCCCTTGAATGGCTTTGTATTGGGGTCGTGCCCGATGGCCACAAACATCCCGGTAATCGGCAGCACGCTGGTTTGATTCGTGTCAGTATTCCTCACCCGGATCCCTTCCACCGAGCTCTTCGACACATCCAGCACTTCCTCCACCACCACCGGCGTCATGAATTTTATTTTCTCATTATTACGGGCGCGCTCCAGCATGATCTTGGACGCGCGAAACTCGTTCCGCCGGTGCAGAATGGTCACCTTGCTCGCGAATTTGGTGAGAAATGTGGCCTCTTCCATGGCCGTGTCGCCTCCACCCACCACCGCGATTTCCTTGCCGCGGAAAAAATATCCGTCGCACGTCGCGCAAGTGGACACCCCATGCCCGATCAGCTTCCTCTCGGAATCCACGCCCAGCAGCCGTGCCGAAGCCCCGCTGGCGATGATCAGCGTTTCGCACTCATACGAGTCCTGCCCGGCCAACAGCTTAAACGGCCGCTTGCTCAAGTCCACATTGGAGATCGTCCCAGAGCGAAACTCTGTCCCAAATTTCGCCGCCTGCTTGCGGATATTTTCAATTAATTCCGGCCCCAGAATCCCGTCAGGAAATCCGGGGAAATTTTCCACGTGCGTTGTGGTCGAAAGCTGCCCACCCGGCTCGTGCCCATCCAGCACCAAAGGTTTCAAGTTCGCGCGCGCCGCGTAGATCGCCGCGGTCAGCCCCGCGCAACCGCTCCCGATAATGATTACGTTGTACATGAAATTCTCCGAGTTACTTCCCTCACCTTGGATTCAACTGCAGCGCCTCGCGATTCAATCCAAAAGAACGCTCATTGTAGCACCACGCAGTTCTTTTTCTTGAGCATGAATGGACCCTCAGAGCGGGCGGCATCCCGGGTTTTCTGGGGGGAAATACTGACATCGGAGAGGAAAGGTTATCTCGGCAAAAATCTCAGCCAGCGATCAGCGGACACTCTGAACTGCAGTAGACTCCAGAACCTTGGACACTTCACGGATCAAGACCTCATTGGAAAACGGCTTTTGCAACAATTGAGTACCCGGAGGCAGTCCGCCATTCTCGCCGGAATGGAATTCAATGTACCCGGACATGAACATTATTTTTACATCCGGGCGGGCAGCCACCAATTTTTTCGCTAGTGCTGGACCGCCGATACCGGGCATCACCACATCCGTCAAGAGCAGATGGATGGTGCCCTTGAATTTCTCCGCGATTTCCAGAGCCATGGAACCGCTAGCCGCTGCCAGAACTTTGTAACCAGCCTCGGACAGAAGGTCGGTGACCAGCGCACGAAGAGATTCTTCGTCCTCCACAAGAAGTATGGTTTCTGTCCCCTGCGGGGAATTGTCCTGCCGATTCTCCATTACCGGTTCCTGAACCGCCTTCGCGACTATAGGCAGGTAGATCTTGAAGGAAGCTCCTTTTCCTGGCTCGCTGTCCACCCAGACATATCCTTCGCTTTGCTTCACTACGCCATAAACTGTCGCCAGTCCCAGCCCTGTCCCCTTCCCCTTTTCTTTGGTTGTGAAGAACGGCTCAAAAATATGCGCCATCGTCCCCGAGTCCATTCCCATGCCCGAATCCGTCACCGACAGAAGTACATAGGCCCCTTGTCGCACATAAGGTTGGCTGGCCACCACTTCCTCGCCCAATTCCACATTGCTGGTTTGAATTAATAGCTTTCCACCTTCGGGCATTGCATCCCGTGCATTCACCGCCAGATTCATGATCACCTGTTCGATCTGGCTCTGGTCTGCCTTCACCTTTCCCAACTGCGGATCCAGCGACGTGACCAGCTCAACATCCTCGCCAATCATTCGCTGGAGCATCTTTCCAATGTCGGCGACCACGCCATTCAGATCCAGGATTTTTGGTTGCAGCACTTGTTGCCGGCTGAACGCCAACAGTTGGCGGGTCAGTGAGGCAGCCCGTTGCCCTGCCTTCTTAATTTCCGTTGCATGCTTGCGCAGCGGATCGCGTTCCGCCAGCCGCAACTCCAGAACATCGCTGTATCCCAGGATCACGCCCAGCAAATTGTTGAAGTCATGGGCGATTCCGCCCGAAAGCCGCCCTACGGCCTCCATCTTTTGGGACTGCTTCAGTTGTTCATCTTTCAGCCGCAGCACTTCTTCCGCTTTCTTTCGGGCCGTAATGTCCCGGTTGACGATTACCAGCTCCTCAGTCTCCCCCTTGGCGTTGCGAACCGCGCTCGCAGTGGATTCCAGCACTCTCCACGTTCCATCTTTATGGCGGAACCGGTACTCCACTAGATGACCTCTGCCCGTCCGGGATGCCTCCTTGGCTGCCTCCATCACCTTCTCACGGTCATCCGGATGAATCTGTTCCATCCCGGGGGTTGCCTTCAACTCCTCGGCGGAATAACCGAGGACCTTTTCGTACGATGGGCTGTTGTAAAGCCTGCGCCCCTGGGCATCCACGACTGCAATCAAATCTTCCGCGTTTTCACCAATCAAAAGAAATAGTTTTTGGCTTTCCAGCAATTGCCGTCGCACGCGGTAAATTTGCAGTTGTTGGTAAAACAAGTAGATGTCAAAAAGTAGGACGAGATACAACAATCCCCTCATCGACTCCTGGAGATTGAAAAGGTAGGTGCCGTCAGCCTTTTCAAAGAAAATGGGAAATGTGAAGGAGAGCAGCCCGCCGGTCAAAAGCAGCGTTACGGTTACCGCCGATCCCCAGAGCCACCACTGGCGGCGCTCAACCTTATGCAGGCTTTTCAGGACCGAATCCGGGGATCCGCCAGCCATACCCTGGAAGGACTTCCGCTCTCTCTCGCTTTTGGTTGGGAAAAGCGGCACAGTGTTCCACATTGAAACTGGAGTCCGCTCTTCGCAATGGTACCTTCCACAAGATTAATCTCATCGGTTAACAGCCGGGGCGGGCGTTTTTACGGGATCGAATTATTTGCAACTACTTCGGATCCGCAAATCTTTTACTTTTTCCTAGTCGGAGGTCGCTCAAAGGAGCTACGCATAGGGTCAAGTTCATGATTCCCTGCGCCCTCGATTCAAGGCGGTGGCCAGCACCCGCTGGAGGTCGGAAAATTTGAACTTTCCTCTACCAAATCATTTCGTCGTCAATCCCTGCAATCTTTCCTTGTTAATCTTCACCACCACACCCGCATTTCGGTCGGCCACCTCGCTTACCTTATATTCCGCCGCCGATCCCAGCACTTGCGCGAGTTCCGAAGGGGTCAACTTGTAATCGCTCGTCAACCACTGAGCTATATTCGCCGTAGCCTGCCGAAATGCTTCGTCGATCGACCCTTCCAACCCCATGGCCATAATGTGCGTCGCCGACTCCACGCGCGGCCCCTGGATGCGTTTCTTCGATATCACGTCCACAGTGACTTCCACATCCATGGAGGTCTCCAGCGCATTTCCAGTCAATTCCCCATCGCCCTGCGCTGCGTGCCCATCGCCAAAATAGAGCAGCGCTCCGGGTACGCTCACCGGCAGATAGACCGTCGCTCCCTCAATTACTTCATTGAAGTCCATGTTTCCGCCAAAATGTCCTGAATCGCCCGAGCCCGGTGGCGCCTGTGCCGGGTTCGTCGCAGTTGCGACGCATCCCAGCATCGGCCGAAGTGGAACTGTGTATTTGGCCATGTGCTCACCGGGTTTCTCGGGTGAGGCCACGCCGCCAGCCAGGTCCAAATGCCAGCGCACGTTCTTTCCGGCATCTTTCATTTTCACCGCCAGGCCGCTGTCCATCCCACGGTCAACTATCGAATCATCGCTGCCTGCCCAATCCCGGTTCAGTCGCAGCCGCACAATATGCACCACCAGAGTGTCCCCGGGCACCGCGCTTTCTATGTAGAACGGCCCCGTCTCTGGATTTCCGCCCAGCACCCGCGTCACGCCCCTCTCATCCGTTCCGCCTGCATCCACAGTAGTCGTATGGATGGTGTCGCCGGGCGAAATCGTGAGCACTGGTTTATTGAATGGGGAAAATTGCCGGTAGAAAACCGTCGGCGTAAATTCATGCCGTTGCGGCGCACCCGCGCGTCGCTGCGGAGCGAGCTTCGCCGTGAAGGTGTGACTAGCGGGATGCGCCTTGTCCTCGGCGTCAATAAACACAACCGAGCCGGAAATTGTGTCGCCCTGAATCGTGGCCGTACACTCCTCCGTGTCGCCCTGCTCGTCTTTCGCCAAAAAGTGGATCGCACCCCCGCTCACCGTGCCCTCCAGCTTGTCTCCATCGAACGTTCCGGTCAGCTTGTCTCCCTGTTGCGTCAACTCCATCGAAAGATTGAGAGGCGTGCCATAAAAATCTGCGACGATCAACCATCGCCCGGAAATATCAGTACCCCCTGCGCGCTCCGCTTTTTGCGCGGCTTTTGACAGAGCGCCTTGACTTAGTAGCAATCCCCAAGCAAGACACGACACAACTAGAATTTTGCGCATTCCATCCTCCAAATTTTTGTCTCTTCATTCCTGCTGGTTATGTCCACAGCACTGTACGGTCAATAGACGCAATACTCGGCCTTCCCGTCAGCGCCATCGCCATCTCAAATTCCTTCCGCAATATATTGACGACCGCCGTCACTCCATCCTCTCCGGCCACCCCTAGCGCATACAGATACGGCCGTCCAATCATCACCGCGTTCGCCCCCAGCGCCAGTGCCTTCAACACGTCCGTCCCCCGCCGCACGCCTCCATCCACAATCACCGGCACCCGCCCTGCAACTTTTTCCGCCACCAGTGGCAGCGCGTCAACCGTAGCCGGCACCGTATCCAGATTCCGCGCGCCGTGGTTCGATACCATGATTCCCGCAACACCCGCCTTCACCGCGTGGTCCGCGTCGTCCGGATTCAGCACGCCCTTGAAGAGCACCGGAACTTTCGCGGTCGAGATCAGCCAATCCATGTCGCGCCAGGTCATGGCCGAATCCATCACTGGACTGTAAATGCTTCCCGGAGCCGCGCCATGCCCGCCGGCATTCTTTTCCATGTCCGTACCGTTCACTTTCAGCCCACGCAAATTCGGCAACTCCAAATTTGAGGGAAGTTTGAACCTTACCCGCTCCTCACGATTTCGCGCTCCCACCACGGGCGTATCCACCGTTAAGCAAATGGCGAGGCACCCTGCAGCTTCGGCGCGCTGAACCAGGTCTTTCGTGAATCCGCGGTCCGCCTGAAAATAAAGTTGAAACCACAACGGACTCTTCGCCACTTTCGCGATATCTTCCACGCTGGTCGTGGCCATGCTGCTGATGACCATCGTCGCGTCCGCGGCCCCCGCTCCCCTTGCCGTGGCCAACTCGCCTTCCGGGTGCGCCAGTTTGTGATACGCAGTCGGCGCCAAAATTATTGGGAACGGGTGCTCCTGCCCAAACATGGTCACGCGCGTGTCCAGCTTTGAGACGTCCACCAAGATCCGGGGCTTCAGCCGGATTCTCTGGTACGCCTCGCGGTTCCACCGCATGGTGATTTCGTCCGCCACCGCGCCATTAAAAAACTCCCATGCCATGTGCGGGATTTTTTCCTTGGCCGCCGCCTCAAAATCCGTAAGGCACGCGAACTCCGCGCCAATCTTGGCGTCTTCCGCCATTCCATTCGGCGCCAATCTCTTCATGTCTTCACTGATCGGCAAGGCTCCGGCAGCAGCAAATACTCCAGCGGAGAGCAGCGCTTCCCTTCGCGTAATTGGCATGGAAATCTCCTTTCGCTTCAAAGCCGCCGGGATTATAGACCGCTTGCGCCCAAATAGCGCCCACTTCACCGCCAGGAACTATGTTCCGGCTCAATTCCATCAGCGCACGAAAAGCGAGGTTAAAATGACGCACAGCCAATGCAACAATGCCCCTGTCTGAATCGTCTTATGTAACGCGACCAATGAATATCCTCGAGACAATTTGGCAGGACGTTCAATACGCGGTCCGCACTCTCGCGAAGAAGCCCGGCTTCACAGCCGTCGCCGTCCTTTCCTTGACTCTCGGTATCGGTGGCAACACCACGATCTTTACATTAGTGAAGGCCGTCTTCCTTCAGCCCGTTCCCGTTAAGGATCCTTCCACCGCGATTTGCGTTTACTCCACCCAACAAACCGCCGACGGCACCGTTACTCCCTATTTGCAAAACGCTTATCTGAACGCCAAGGATTATCGCGAAAACAACGACGTCTTCACCGGGCTCTCCATGTTTGTGGACGCCGGCGTGGACCTGGGTGTCTCCGATAGGCCAGATAACGTGGACGTCCAGCTGGTCAACTGGGATTTCTTTGACATTCTCGGGGTTCGCCCGTTTATGGGAAGAAGCTTCGTCGCTGAAGAAGATCTGAAACCGGATGCGCGGCCCGTCGCCATTCTCAGCTACGCCTTGTGGAACACGAAATTTGGTTCCAATCCACAAATTGTCGGTCAAACCATTCGCCTGAATGGTCAGGACTACGCCGTGGTTGGGGTCACGCCAAAAGAATTCCACGATGCCGGCGCCATCGGAAGCCCTGACCTCTGGGCCCCCATGATGATGCACGACCAGTTGCTGACCGACCAACGCAAAGATTGGTTCACGCGCCGCACGAGTCGCTTGGTTAATCTGGTCGGCCGCCTCAAGCCCGGCGTTTCATTTGCCCAGGCGAATGCCTCGATGATCGCTTTCAGCAAACGCCTCGAGCAGCTATATCCCGGCCAGAACTCGGGGCGGCACGTCATCCTGCTCCCCATGAGCGAAACCAATGTCGCGCCTCAACAACGCGGCCTGTTTGTTCTCATGGGCACGCTGATGATGGTGATCGTTGGCTTGGTGTTGCTGATCGCCTGCGGCAATGTCGCCAATCTGTTGCTGGCCCGCGCCATGCACCGCCGCCGCGAGCTTGCCATTCGACTTTCTCTCGGCGCCTCTCGCGTTCGATTGATCCGCCAGTTGCTTACTGAAAGTTTCCTGCTCGGTTTGATGGCTGCGGCGCTTGGCATCGTCTTTGCTTATTGGGCGCGCGATCTCTTGTGGACTCTGCTACCGGGCGGCAGACCACAGGGTCTCGACTTCTCTCTGGATTGGAAAGTTCTGCTATTCACTCTGGGACTTTCCATCGTGGCCACATTGCTTTTTGGACTGGTGCCGTCTTTGCAGGCTTCCAGCCCGCACCAGATGTCCGCCCTCCGTGATCGCACCGACGCTCCCAGCGGCACAGGCAAGTGGTACAGCCTGCGCGGCGCGCTCGTGATGGCGCAGATTGGTCTTTCCATGATCGCCCTGGTGGGTTCCGGACTCTTCATTCACAGTCTGCGCAATGCCCAACAGCTGGATCCTGGATTTGAGACCAAACATCAGATGATTCTGCTCCTTTCGCCGGCCAGCATGCACTACCCGCAGGGAAGAGCTGAGGAGTTCTATCGTGACGCCACGGAAAAGGTCCGCGCGCTGCCGATGGTCGCTGAAGCGGGTATTTCCAATTCGCAGCCATTCGGCGCTGGCCTCGGATACACAACTTTCCCCGAAGGCGTGGATTCATCCGACCCTCGCAACGGCAGTGTTTTCGTGGTGATCACGGTCGGCCCGGGCTATTTCTCAGCCGCCGGCATTCCTCTGCTTCAAGGGCGTGACGTCAACGAACACGACGACGCCAATTCAAACCACGTCGTGGTCATCAATCAGGCGCTGGCCGACCAACTTTGGAGGGGAAAGGATCCCCTTGGCAGGAAACTGGGTTTCTCCATTCAGACTTGGAAAGCGGAGGTCATTGGCGTAGTGGGGACTGTGAAAACGCAAACTCTCGGAGAATCCCCTCGCGGCGTCTTGTACTTTCCGATGAAGCAATTCTATTATCCCAACGCCTTTCTCTACGTGCGCGCAAAGGGCGCGCCGGGTGCCATGCTTCCCACTGTTCGCGCCACTGTGCAATCTCTCGACCCGGCTATGCAACTCGGTAATGGCCGCACGCTGTCTCAGGTAATGGAAGGAACGCTGACCGGCCCGCGTTTTGCCGCCGAATTGCTCGCCGGATTTGGCGCTCTCGCGCTGCTCCTGGCATCGGTGGGCACTTACGGCGTGATGTCTTACTCGGTTAACCAGCGCACTCAGGAAATTGGCATCCGCATGGCGCTCGGAGCGCAGCGTGGCGACGTCCTCCGGCTGGTTCTCGGCAATGGAATGACCATGGTCATCGTGGGCGTTGTCGCCGGCCTGGGCGCCTCGCTCTTTCTGACGCGCAGCATCAACAGCCTGCTTTACGGCATCGGCACTTTCGACGCTCCGAGCTTTCTCGTCACTGCTGCGCTGCTCATCGCTGTGGCGCTGATCGCCTGCTGGATTCCCGCTCGCCGCGCCATGCGCGTGGATCCGTTAATCGCTTTGCGTTATGAATAATTGAGCCCACCGATTAAATACTGTAAAAAATAAATAAGCCGCCCAAATCCTTCAGGCGGCTTATTCTGATTCCTTGATTCAAATACTTTCTTAGGTTTTCTTACCGGCGGAACCGCCCTCCACGAAACCCGCCGCGGAATCCGAAACCGTATCCTCCATAGAATCCGAAATAGGACGGCCCCGGATAATAAAATCCATATCCGAACGGATAGTAAGGAAAGTAGGAATAATAGTTGGGGTAGGGATAGGAATAGGGGTAAGGCGGCGGATAGGCAGGTCTTCCGTATCCAATTCGTCGTTGATTATTTGAATTTGGTGCGTAGTCGTCCTGCGTCACCGGCTGGTAAGCCACTTGTCCTTTTTCGGTGGAGATAGACACCGGAGAATCGATCCTGAAGGTAAGCAATGTTTCAGGATAGAGGACCGTCGGTCTTCCACGCGTCAGCAAAACGCCCGCGATTCCCGCGAGAGCTCCCGCACCCGCGCCGATGCCGGCTCCCTCTCCGCCTCCAGCCGCCGCTCCAATAATCGCGCCGAGCCCGGTTGTGGCGCCCACCGCGGCAACATCTCGTCCGTTGGACGTTCCCGCCGAAGTCTTCACTAATTCCGTCTTCACTGGAGCTACTTGCCCGTCAACCAGCGTAATCTCGCCCAGGTCGATACCCAGATGCGATACGCCCGACACGCGGCCTGCCTTTTGAGCTTCCACAACGCGCCCGGTTACCGATTGACCGCGCCTCACCACTACCCAGCCGTCCGCGACAATCGGCTGATCCACGACGGCATTAAATGTGTCACCGGCTTTGTTCTGGTCGCTGGACAAGAATCCTGTCGTCCTCACTGCAATGATTGTCCCTGCAGGCAGGGTTATCGCAGGGGGCACGACAGGATTTTGTTGCCCCTGACCCGGAGCAGCGCCTTGTTGCATCGTTGTGGCGGGCGGAGGAGGCGCCTGCCCAACGCAAGCCGCTACTGTCCCAAAGCAAAACGTAAGCGTGGCTGCGCCAATCGCCAGCCAATTCCTTGAATTATGAATCTTGAGTTTTTGGTCGTATTTCATTTTGGTTTGTCTCCCGCATCGCCCGGCACCCTCGCCAGACAACGAAATGACCTGCGACCGCCACGGCCGAGAGACCGCAGCCCCTAAGCATGAGATGCTAAAAGCAATCGCATCTGTTGTCCATAGCCTGAATGCCTTGCTGTTCACGCTACTGCCTAGTGGGTCAGCCCCGGAGTGTTGAAACGATACGATTCGCGTAAAAATGTGGAGTCCAACCCGCTCACAAATTGATCCTTCCGGATTCGGATAAAAGGATCCCGTTTGTTTACAGCAAGTTAGACATGGCACCTTCCACTACACTCTGGCACCCCCCTTGCATATACCTGTGCGGGGGTTGCAAATCCAATTTGCGCCGGGGGGGCGACATGACTGACGAAAACAAGAACATTACGGTTCGTGAAGGACAGCCGGGATGGGTGATGCCGACCATCGTGTTGGTTGCCATTCTTGCTGTAGCAGGAGTTGGACTTGGTTGGAGGGGGTCAGCCGACGCATCAGATACTCGCGCGGCTCTCACAAACGATATCCAACTGATTCGCGCTGGCCAAGAAAAGGACATGCAAACGGTCCAGGATCGCCTGGCGGCTTCGGATAAGAACAACACTACTCTTCAAGACGATCTGACCGTGGTCACCAAGAAGCTTCAGATTACCCAGGGTCAGCTCAAAAAGGCGCGTGAGGAAGCACAGCAGGTTCGCGAAGACGCGACCAAGCAACTCGCCGCCATGGATGATTCCGTCAAGTCTCAACTCTCCACCAAAGCCAGCACGGATGACGTGAAACTGGTCAGCGGTGAAGTGGGCGGGGTGCGCACCGATCTCGATGCCACCAAGACCGATCTCAATACCACCAAGCAGAATCTGGACATGGCCCGCAGCGAGCTCGGCACGTTGATCGCCAAGAATCATGACGAAATCGACGAATTGCGCAAGCTCGGCGAGCGCGATTACATCGAGTTCACCATCGACGCCAAGAACAAGCCGCAAAAGATTGGAAATGTCTCGGTCGAATTGCGAGCAACCAATCCGAATAAGAACCAGTACAACCTGGCGCTCACGGTGAACGACAAGCTGACGGAGAAGAAGAATCGCACCATCAATGAACCGATCTTCTTCTACACGCATGGCTCCAAGCAACCGATGGAAATCGTGGTCAACTCGGTTGAAAAGAACAAGGTCGTCGGCTACCTGAGCATTCCGAAGTCGGCTCAGCAGGTAACCGCGAGCACCGCCGGGATGTAAGAGTACCTCGCATTCTAACCCGTGTTTGCGAACACAACGGGGGAGCCGGATTCAACGGCTCCCCTGTTGTTTTTTTGTTGCGCCCTGTCCCTAACTTCCCTGCTCGATGCGATTCAACTCACTTGGCAAAAAGGATCGTGATCGTGTTGGCCTCATTGTTGGAGACAACGATTTCATCTTTGCCATCGCCATTCAGATCCGCTACCGCAATGCAGGACCATCCGAGTTTTTTCACCTCGTGCTTGCTGACCTGAAAGCTTCCGTCCTTCGCGCCCAGATAGACCATTAAGCTTTCCCCCTGCCCGCAGGAGACGACAATGTCCCGGTAGCCATCTCCGTTGAAATCGCCCGTGGCTACGCGATCCGGCCCAACGCATCCCGTGAGAGATAAGAGCCCCTCGCGCCTCGGTGTGAATCCTCCCTTTCCATCGCCGAAAAGAATCGTCACTCCAACTCGTTGCGGATCCTTAACATCCGGCGCATAGGGAACAGTCACCAAGTCAAGATTGCCATCATGATTCAGGTCATCAATGGCAACTTCCCACGGCGAAGCCCCTGCTGGAAAGGGTGAACTTGAGGCTTCTCGAAATCCACCTTTTCCATCTCCAAGCAGAATTGTCACTGTATCCTGGTCCAGATCAGTAGTCACAATGTCCGGCTTCCCATCTTTATTGAAATCAGCCGAGCGCAACCTCTGATACGGCCTTTTTCCAACATTGAAAAGCTTCCCCGGCCCGAGCAGATTCCCTTTTCCATCGCCCCTCATCATCAGGATCTGATTGTGCCCCCAGCTATCGGTGATCACGTCAAGCTTTCCATCGCCGCTGAAATCCGCGGCCACCACTCCGTGGACGTGTGGATAGGATTCTGTGGCAAATGGCGAATGGGGAGAGGGTGTGAATCCTCCTTTGCCGTCGCCCAGAAGAATGGTGATGTAAGGCGTTCCCGTGTTTGCAATGGCCACATCCAGGTTTCCATCGCCATTGAAATCCCCGAACGCGATATCGTTCGGGCCCTTCCCGGTTGCGCAAGGTTTCCCCGACGCGGGCGTGAAGTGTCCCTGGCCATCGCCCAAAAGGACGGTTAGCGTTTCGCTCTTGGCGTTGGCCACGATGATGTCGAGCTTTCCGTCATGGTTTACGTCGGCAATCGCAACCGGGCCAGGCTCCTCGCCGACGGGTACCACAAGCTGGTCGAATTTGACGGAAGCCGTGGGCGCAAGAGGATGGGTGGAACTGCCGAACAGGAGCGCGCCGGCAAGCGAAACGACGATGAGCAGGGTTGAGAATTTCATGAGATGTAGGTGCCTCGTCTAGAAAGACGGAATCGGAGGTGAGCTGTTAACATTAGCCACCCCCTACCCCCTGTTTTTCGTATGTATGGCAAATACAGGGGTTAGGGACGCGATCGTCGTATGTATGGCAACTGCGGGACTTAAAAGTGTTTGTTTTCATACGGATTCGCGGCCTTTCGTAAGTGCGGATTCTAAAGGAGTTGCCTGTTATCTAGTTGGTTATCGTGCGCGCTGATTCTAAGGGGGTTGCGGAACACCTCGTATCTGCGGCATCTGATGGACTTAAAGTCTTTCCTTTTGATATTGATCCGGAATTGCGGTATTTCTGAGCAATTCGAATGGTTTTGGTCATCCTGAGGACTGCGGTGCTTGCCGTGGCGGGAAACGCCCGTCGAAGTCTGGGGTGGATGTTACCAACGAGTTATAGAGATCGTCAAGAAGAGAATGCGGAAAATCAAAAATATTTTGGGAGGAGGGGAATTTCGTTTCGGGATTTGATTCGAATGCGATTCAATTTTCCTATTCTTTGGTCGCACGCAAAGGATGGACTATCCTGAACGAGAATTCGTGGTGTGAGGATCTGAGGAGCGAAAATGGATCCCGGTAATCGGCCGACGAAAATCGGAATTATTTCGGACACGCATGGATTGCTGCGTCCTGAAGCGGTGGCGGCCCTGCGGGGAGTGGAGCTGATTATTCATGCGGGAGATGTTGGCGGGAGCGCGGGAGTGGACGGGAAGGCGGAGATTTTGCGGGCGCTGGAGGCGGTCGGCCCGGTGGTGGCGGTGCGGGGGAATGTGGATACGGAGGCGTGGGGGAATGAGTTGAGGGAAACGGAAGTAGTGGAGATAACGGCGCCAGGCAAGGAGATTTCAGATTCCAGAGTTGAGATTTCAGATGGGCGAAAGATTCATGCAATTGGAAAAAGCAAGATTCAACGCAGAGGCGCAGAGGTGGCACGGGGAAGTCTGAGCGAATTGAAAGGCGGGCCGCGCGAAATGGGGTCTGCGATAATTTATGTGCTGCACAATCTGGATGAACTGGACCTTGATCCCGCCGCGGCGGGATTCCACATGGTGGTCAGCGGACATTCGCATAAGCCTTCGCAGACCGAAAAAGGCGGAGTGATCTACCTGAATCCGGGCAGTGCAGGGCCTCGCCGATTCCGCTTGCCAGTGACGCTGTCCCGACTGGATCTGAGCGTGACACCGTGGCGAATTGAATTTGTGGATTTGGAAAATAGAAAGTGAGGACAGAAGATCTTCAGTCGATTTGCCCGCCAAGCTTGAGATAAACCGGCGGCTTTTGGCGCACCGTTGTAGACTTGTGCCCGAAAGTACCCACCAAAAGTAAACTGACCGGAGGAAAAAATGACATTTACGGGAAAGGATTCGGGAGATATGAATTCGGAAATACGCATGGCGTTCAAACGGAACTGGCGGTTGATAGATATCGCCAAGATCGTCGCGGGGATCGTGGTAATCATTCTGCTCCTGATGTGCATCACCTACGTGCCCGCGGGCCACGTGGGAGTGCTTACGTTTTTCGGGCGTGTGACCGGCGACATCCTGCCGGAAGGGACGCACTTCGTGAATCCCTTCAAGGTGAATAACACGCTTACCGTGCGCACGATTGAAATGAAGGAGACGGCAACGGTCCCCTCGGACGAAGGGCTGATCATGACGCTCGATACTTCATTGCTGTTCCGGCTGGACGCAACCAAGGCCGCGGACGTTTTCCGGACGGTTGGGCCGGACTACGTGGACATCGTCGTGGAACCCAACCTGCGCTCCGCGATCCGCGCGGTGACAGCGGCGCACAGCGCCAACGCGTTATACACCGGCGCGCGTGAAGAAGTGGCGATGAAAATTCAGGACGAACTGGGGAAAATCCTGAACGCGCGCGGGATCATCGTGGAAAGCGTGCTGCTGCGCGACGTTCAACTTCCGGCCATGCTGAAAACTTCGATTGAGGCCAAGCAACAAGCGGAACAGGACGCGCTGCGGATGAGCTTTATTCTGCAAAAGGAAAAACAGGAGGCAGAGCGAAAGCGAATTGAGGCCCAGGGTATCTCCGATTTCCAGCACATCGTGGCACAGGGGATCAGCCCTCAACTGCTGGAATGGAAAGGGATTGAAGCTACGGAAAAACTTGCGGCGAGCGGAAATGCAAAGGTGGTGATTATCGGCAACGCCAAGAATGGGCTGCCGCTTATTCTGGAGCCGAAATAGCGAAGCGAATAGCGGCGATTGGCGGCACCTGGAACTATTTCAATTCCTACTTGGCCGGCTTGGCTACAGACATTTCTTTCAGGAGCTGTTCCGCCTGCTCGAGCGCCACATCGCGTTTCTGCTGAAGGTCGGCGATGGTTGGAGCAACGGTTTTGTCCGGGATCACGCCATCACCTTCCAGCTTGCGTCCCTGGGGAGTGAAAAAAAGAACCTCGCTGACTTCCAGGACGCCGCCACCTTTCACTTTTTGGTCGTGCGCGATGCCGATGACGCAGCCGCAAGTCTGCGTGCCGACTACTTTGGCGCGGCCGGTTTCCTGAAGTCCCCCGGCAAACATTTCGGAGGAACTCCCGGTGGAGTTGGAGGCGAGGAGAACCACCGGGCCGGAATAGATCCGGCCGCCGTCTTTTCCAGCGTTAAATTCGCGATGGCCTTTGACGGAACCGGACTTCTCCTCAGAAGAAACATCTTTCCGGGTCATGAACTGAGCGAATAGGGTTTTCTGATTGTAGAAATAGCCGGCGAGAGTTTTGAGGACGTCCCCGCGGCCGCCGCCATTAAAGCGGAGATCAACGATGAGGCCGGGCGCGTCCTTGAATTTCTCCAGCGCCTCCAAGAATTCCTTTTCCACGGGGAGTTGGAAGCCATCGAAGCGGATGTAGGCGTCGCCGGAGGGCAAAACGCGGGAGTTGACATCGGGCGGGTGCGGAATTATTTGCTTAGAGATTGTGACATCGAAAGTGGCACCGTCGGCGCGCTGCAGGCCAATCTTGTAGGAGGCACCCGCCAGACCTTTGAATACTCCCGCAAAAACACGGAAGCGAGTGATCCGCTCGGTGGAGGAGGGCAGAACTGTCCTGGCGGATTCGGCGATTTTTTCGCGGACAGGCTGACCATCAACCGTGAGAACCATCATGCCCAGCTCGATGCCGGCAGCGGAGGCATTGGAATTGGGAAGAACATCGGTGACGACAACTTTGCCGTCAACCTCAGCCATGGTGAAACCGATGCTAACGCCCTCGCTTTTCTGGCGGTTCTCCCATTGCGCGGGGGAGTTGAAGCGGGTATGCGCGTCGTGCAGCTCGCCGGTCATTCTGTTCAGGAGCGCGTAGAATTCTGCGTCGTCCTTGACGCTATCTACTTGAGGGCGGTAACGCTGGCCGATTTCATCCCAGTTGACGCCGTGGAATTCGGGGTCGTAGTAGCGGTCGTGGACACCTTTCCAAACATTTTCAAAAACTTCCTCGCGATCTCTGGGAGTGAGGGGCTTGGGGGACTCGGCGGTGGAAGAGGCAAGCGCGGCGTGAGGGCGAGCGGCTGAGAAAATCGCGCACGAGACCAGCAGGCAGGCTGCGAGGAGCGATGCAAGCCGGATTCGGATTGGCCGGATCATGGAGCCATTCGCGTCAACGAAATTGACAGGCATGGATAATAAATAGATTCTCTTCGGCAGTCCAAGAGAACTTTCCAGCGGTAACGCGTGCCGGACTGTACCGCAAACTCTTGAGGCGAACCATATTGGTTTGACGCGTGCTGGAGAGGATGCGTCACAGGTTTGACGGGCATTTGCGCGCGCCGCTATACTCGCGAATTCAAGGCGAAGCGGCGTACCCGACTGGCGGAAGGTGCTCGCGGCGCGCAAATTCAGAATTGGAGGGCAACGGTGGAAGAAGATCTGAGATATCCGGTCGGCAAGTGGGAAAAGAAAGGGCCGTTCACCCCCACGGAGCGGAAGCAGATGATTGACAGCGTGGAGGCGACGCCGAACCGATTTCGGTCGGCGGTGGCGGGATTGAACGACAAGCAACTGGATACGCCCTATCGCCACGGAGGATGGACAGTGCGGCAGACGGTGCACCATGTGGCTGACAGCCACATGAACGCGTACATACGATTCCGGCTGGGGGTGACGGAAGCGGAACCCACCGTGAAACCATACGATGAAAAGCAGTGGGCAGATTTGCTTGATGCGCGGACCGCGCCGGTGGATATCTCACTGGAAATAATTGATGGGATTCACCGCCGGTGGGCAATTCTGCTGCATTCGGTGCGGGAGATTGATTTCAACCGCGCGGTGCGCCATCCGGAGAATGGAGTGATGTCACTGGATGACGTGCTTGCGCTTTATGAGTGGCACGGGCGGCATCACGCCGCGCACATCACGGCGCTGCGCACACGCAACGGCTGGTAGGTCCCTCCCTCATCCGGGCAGAATTTGCTTCCCTCTTTGGTGTGCGGGATAATCCCCGCTCGCCTTCAGTCATGTAAAATCAAACAGGTTCGGGCGACCACAAGGGGGATTTACGATGGCACGCACACCGGGACTCTACGCAATTATTGAAACTTCACAGGGCACGATTGTCGCGAAGTTATTTGAGAAGGAAGCGCCGAAGACGGTGGCCAATTTTGCGGGCCTTGCGGATGGGTCCAAGGAATGGATTGATATACGCGTGGCGCAGAAGGCGAAGCGACCGTTTTATGACGGACTGACCTTTCACCGCGTGATTCCCCAATTTATGATCCAGGGTGGCTGCCCGCTGGGGACAGGCACGGGTGGCCCGGGATATAAATTCGAAGATGAGTTCCATCCCTCGTTAAAGCATGACAAGCCGGGAAAACTATCCATGGCCAATTCCGGGCCAAACAGCAATGGAAGCCAGTTTTTCATTACGGTTGCGCCCACGCCGTGGCTCGACGGCAAACACACGATTTTCGGCGAAGTGGTGGAAGGCATGGACGTGGCGACAAACATCTCAAAGCTCAGCCGCGATTCGAGCGATCGGCCGCGAACGCCGGTGGTGATGAAGCAAGTGAAAATCGAACGAGTTTGATTCGCTGCCGATGGCGAACCCGGCCCATTTTCTGAGGGTGCTGCCTGAGATTGTCTTTGTGTTTCTCGGGGTGCTGGTGATTTGGGTGGCCATCACCGGGCATTATTTCTTCGACCCGCGGAGCATGGCCTGGCTGCTGCTGGCGGGGCTGCTTGCGATTTACGGGCTGGTGACGGTCCGGTGGCGCGGACCCGAGCGCGTGATTAATTGGGTGCGCGGCGGATCGCTGATGCTGATTGGTTTGATTATGCTGGCGCTTTCGCGCGCAAGGATGAACCAAGTGACGCCATTGCTGATCGCCGCGGGAGTGGTTCTTGCGGGCCGCGGGGTGATTGTGGCGGCGCTGGTATTGGGTGCGCCGCCGAAGACACGATGAGCTGAAGGAAGAAGCAGGCATGGATCCTGTCCAGAAAAAAAACGCACTGCGGAAGCTAACCTATGGGCTGTACATCGCCACGGCGCGCGACGCCGAGTCGGTGGCCGGCGGGACGATCAACTGGCTTTCCCAGGCATCGTTTGAACCGCCGCTGATCATGGCGGGGATCAAACGCGATAGCCGCCTGCACCAGGCGATTGAGAATTCGCGGGCTTTCGCGGTACACGTGGTGGGCAAATCGCAAAAAAATATGGCCACCACCTTTTTCAAAGGCGCGGAAGAAGCGAGCGGCAAGATTAATGGCTTCGGATTTGTGAAAGGTGCAACCGGATCGCCGATTTTGACGGATCCGCCCGCGTGGTTTGAATGCCGGGTGCTGGACGCGTTTCATCGCGGTGACCACACGATTTTTGTGTGTGAAGTGGTGGAGGCCGGAATGCGCAGCGAAGAAGAGCCGCTGACCTTGCGCGAGGCAGGATTCAATTACGCGGGATAGATGCAAGAGCTCCAACACCACTGATACACTCCGGCAGCACCCAAAGGGACTCGAACTCCAATACAGCAAGAAGCAGTGTCGGGAAAGGAGAATTCCATGTTTAAAGAATTCAAAGAGTTCGCGATCAAGGGAAACGTGCTGGATATGGCCATCGGCATCGTGATCGGCGCGGCCTTTGGCAAAATAGTGGCGTCGCTGGTCGACGATGTGATCATGCCGCCCATCGGTGTGTTGCTGAACCACGTGGATTTTTCAAATCTATTCGTAGCTCTGAACGGCGGATCCTACGCGACGGTGTCGGCGGCGAAAGCGGCGGGTGCGGCAACGCTCAACTACGGAATTTTCCTCAACACGGTGATCAATTTCTTGATTGTGGGTATGGCCGTGTACATTTTGGTGAAGCAGGTTAATCGCTGGAGGCCGGCGCCAGCCCCCGCGCCCGCGCCATCCACACGCGATTGCCCCTATTGCCTTTCACAGGTTCCATTGAAAGCGACGCGGTGCCCGGCTTGCACTTCCGAGTTGCGTTCCGCTTAGGCGGGGCGGCGCGGGAGATTATTGCGAGGGTTTGCGGCGAGATTTATTTTCTTGCAGGTGCGCACGGAGCCGGGTGATTAGTTCTTCCAGACTGCCATTGGTGTTCTGTTCTTCAAGCTCGTTCAGCGCAAAATGAACGACATCGTGATGGTGGAGCTCTTCCGGCGCCACCAAATCGCTGTAACGCAGCCAAAGCTGGTGAATCAGCTTCACTTCGTTGGCCGTAAGATGGGGCGCGTGGGGCCCGAGAGAGTAGAATTCGCGCTGACCGCCGGGCTCAAAAATTTCGAGATTAAACTGCGGGCGCGGATCTGGGAGTTTTTCCCAGGCCAAGCCGATTTCACGAGCCTGCTCCGCAACCGTCATCTTGGCCGAATGTCCCAAGACAATAGTGGCCGATTCCAAGCTGACGCCTGCGCGCACGACGGCGTCCCAAATATCATTTGCCGCGACCACCGCCAGCTTGATTGATTTGCCGCGCTTTTCGGCGATGGACAAGGCCTGCGTGAACAGGTGTTGCTCAATTCCGCCAAACAATTGATTCGGCTCCAGGGCGCTTTCACCCGCCGCGGCCCGGCGCAACAGGCGGACGTGCAGGACGATGATATCGCGCCGAACGGGCTTCACCCGGTCGAGCACCGCAGACAGGTGATACAGGGAGTGGTAGTTGCTCACCGGGACAAGCACGTTTCCCGGGCGCGCACCGACGGCATCGGCTGTCAGATCAGTTCCCTGTTCCAAATTGAATTGATCCAACTCCACATGAGCGCCGACGCGCTTGCTATGCAAATGCCTCTCGGAAAGCGTGAACAAAGTAAACAGGGCCAACGAGAAGGTGACGCCTGCAATGGTAGCGTCAGGTTTGGTGAACAAATTAACAATGGCGATTCCCAGCAAAATGAGAGTGATCAGGCCCAATCCAACAGGTATTTCCGTTTTTCCGAACCGAATATTTAGAGGTACACGGTATTCACGCGCGCCCGGGTGCGTGTATCTGAGCACCAATACCGCGAGGCCCTTCATGGCGAAGCTCCAGATCACACCAAACGCATAGAGATTCGCCAGGAAACCGACCTGGCCGCGACTGATGATGATGGTTAGAACCTGGAAGAAAACGACGCCGTTGATGATGCGATACGAAGTCCCGTAATGCTTATGCGGCTGGCGGAACCAATCGGAAAGCACGCCGTCCTCGGAAACGCGGTTCAGCACGCCATTGGAGCCGACGATGGCCGTGTTCACCGCTCCGGCCAAAATCAGCACGCCCACGGCTACCACAAAACCGTGGAACAGTAACCGGAGGACGATTGGCCCTTCCAGATTCATGGCCAGGCCGCCGATCAGGTTTTCAAAATAATTGTGGCGCTCGCCGTTGGGAATGATCATCACCGCGAAGATGGAAACCAGCGAAGTGAACAACAGGCTGTAAAGAAAAATAACCAGCCCGGCCTTTTTGAGATTCGGAAGCTTGGGGCTTTCGATTTCGCGATAGACCTGCGCGAGAGATTCTTCGCCGCTCATGGCCAACACAGAATGTCCCAAGCCGACGAACACCAGGATGATGCTGATCTTCGAGAACCAGGTGCCGTATAGCCAACCGAGCGCGTTTTCCCCGGCATGAATGTTGTGGGGCCGAGGCATGGGAGGCAGACTGGAGTGCCGAATCCAAACCGTGTAAATGCACCAGCCAATCAGGAGCACGACCATTACGGTCGTAATCTTCATGATCTTCAATGCCTTATCGCTCGATTCAGGAATGCCCTTTACGTTTTGCCACCAGAAATAAAGCGTGACCATGACCGCAAAAGATGCCGCGGTAAGATCCACGGGGAAATCCACTCCCAGATGGAAATGCTGGGAAACGTCGTTGAGCAACCCTGCGAGGTATTGACCGGCCGAAACTCCGCTGATGGGCCCGGTCAGAATGTAATCGAACATCAGCGCTGACACGGAAAACTTCGCCAGAGACCCGCCCAGCGCTTCCTTGACGACGCGGTACACGCCGCCGCGCACGAACATGCTGCAGCTTTCGACATAAATCGCGCGCACGGCATAGGAAAACAACATGATGGCCAGAATGAACCAGGGCGCGGTGGCACCGATGTACCGCTCCGCTTCGCCACCGGCGTAGTAGGCTGAGGATGCTAAATCGTTCAAAACAATGGCGGCCGCTCGCCAGAAGGAGATGAACGTGAGCATGGCCGTGGTGGCCACGAGCACGCGCGGTAGAGTGAGGACGCGCGCGCCTTCAGCGCCCGGAAGATTTGGTTTTGTATCCATGCCGACGAGGCGGTTTGAGCAGCAGGACGATATGCTCGCATGAAGCGCGTGGTCAAGTCCAGCAAGCATCGAACAAGGTGGTGTACTAATCTGAAATCCAGTACGAGAACTTCGATTGGGTGATTCTCGATGTTAAGGAAACTGAAGGTAAGGGCCGGGACAGCTCAGTTTGTCATAAGGTTCGCCGAATGATTCAGACTGAGCGGAACGCGCGTGCACATTCCTGGCAGGGACAGAAAGTGCGAAGGTAGTCAAAGCTGAAAATGCCGGTGGAATGATTGTCTGTGAAATCAATCTTGATTGCGTAGCTGCCCACGGCCTGGGCTGACCTGGCCCCGGGCTTTGGTTTATACATCGGAAGAACGGACGAACCTGCGGAAGCTTTGGGGGTCGAAGGATTCATGCGTTCCTCGTTGCATGTCGCGCAGGGACAATTCTCGCGCAAATAAATGAAGTCGTAGTGGCTGGAATGGCCGTCCGCCCAGACGATGTCCACGCCCGCGCCTGTGGTGACGTGGACCTTCACACTGGTGGGCTTCTTGCGGAGATCTGCAGGTGCAGGCATTGACGTTCTATGTTAGCAGACGGGCAGAAATCTAACCGTTGCGGGCGGCTTTACCCTGAACAACAGCTTCATCCCGTGGGCAACAATCACCCGGCGGAATCGGATTGCCATGCGGGCAGGTGCGCGGATGATTCAAAAACGTGCAGATGCGGTGATCCAGTTCCGGACTGATGATGTGTTCAAACTTGCAGGCATCCGAGTGCGCCTCCGGATCGGCCACGGAAAAAGTATCGGTGAATAATCTTTCCGCCAAGCGGTGGCGGCGGACAACATCCTTCGCGCGTTGCTCGCCGCGTTTCGTGAAACGCACCTCTCCATCGGCAAGCTCGATCAATTTCAAGTCGGCCATTCTGCCCAGCATGCGGACGGGGTCGGCCTCTTGCGGCGCGCGTACGCTTTTCAAATTCGCGGCCATTCCTTCTTCGCCGCAAACCCAAATCTGTTCGAGCAGATGATCGAAATGCTCCTGATCCTCTTTTGAGAAAGAGGTAATCTGCGTGAGGCGCCCATGGGCCAGCTCGATGCGGCGGTCAGCCAGCCGGCCGATGCCTTCATCGTGCGTGACGATCAGAATAGTGTGCCCCGCGGAATGCAATTCGCGGAACAAATTCAGAATGATTTCCTCGTTGCCCTCGTCCACATTCCCGGTGGGTTCATCGGCCAGAATTAATTTGGGCTGATTGATCAGGGCGCGAGCAATGGCCACGCGTTGCTGCTCGCCGCCTGAAAGTTGTGAGGGTAGATGGCGCAGGCGGTCGCCCAAGCCGACGCGCTCGAGCGACTTCGCGGCCTCCGATTCATTCGTGATGCTGTGGAAGTATTGCGCGAGCATGACGTTTTCCACCGCGGTGAGATAGGACACCAGGTGGTATTGCTGAAATACAAATCCGATCTTGTCCGCCCGGAAACGGGTGAGCTCCGCTTCGCCGAGTGTGCCGACGTCGAGACCGTCCACGCTGGCGACGCCCGAAGTTTGCTTGTCGAGACCGCCAAGAATATTGATGAGTGTTGTTTTGCCCGAGCCGGAAGGGCCCATGATGGCGATCCATTCGCCCGCAGACACCTCGAAGCTCACGTCATCGAGCGCACGAACGGCTCCGAACTGTTTGCCCAGGTGACGGACTTCGACCAGAGACGCCATTATTCCCCTCTCAAGATTTCCGCCGGGCGCACATGGCTCAGAAGCCGCAGAGGCAACGCGCCAGCGAGAGACTCGGCGACCATCAGCGCCACGACCAACGGCAAGACTTCGGGGCGCACGCTTATTGCAACATTAAATGCGCGCTGGCCAATCCATCGCGACAAGAATATTCCCGCGACATATCCAAGTAAGCCACCTGCGAGACCCAGCGTTCCCGCCTCCGTCAGGAAAAGTCTTACGACACGGGACATGGGGCCGCCGATGGCTTTCATCAGGCCCACGTCGGGGCGGCGCTCCATGGCCAAGGCGGCCATGCTGGCGAAGACGCAGAGCCCGGTCAGCACCAGGATCAGGGTAACCATGAAGAAAATCAGTCCACGGATGCGGTCGAGCAAGCGGCCTTCGGCCTGCGCGATTTGTGGGACGGGGCGGACGTCCAGACCAGGCAAGGCAGCTGAGATTCGTGCGATTGCGGATTCAATTTCGGTTGGCGTACCAGGGATGCTTACCTGTACAAGCCCGATCCGGCCCTCAAGTCCCGCCAGCGTCTGCACAACAGGGAGATTTGTAATGATCTGGCTGTCTTCCTGCCCTCCGGAATTGATGATGCCGGCGACGGTTAGAGATGCATTGCGATTCGCAGCTCCATCACCGTAATTCAATTCGATACTGGATCCCGGCGCGAGATTCAATTGCTGCGCGACACTTCGGCCGACAAGGCACCGGCTGAGATCAGAACGATCAGTAATCGTGTCGCCAGCAACCTTCCACCACGGCGCGAGTTGCGTTGCGCGGTCGAGCCAGGTTCCGGCAACGATTACCTGCTGCGAAGCTTCACCGGAGGGCACGTTCGCCACGATGTAAAGGATCGGCGCCGAGACAATCCCCTCGCTACTTGGAAGCGCTTGAATGCGATTTACGACGGAGTTGTTCATCAACGGCGCGGCCAACTGGTCCTTGTCCGGAGCTTTTGAGTCCACTTGGCCAGCGCTGGATTGTTTCACTTCGATTATGCTGGTCGACGCGTTCGCGTGCGGCAGGACGACTACGTTCGCGCCAAGCGTGCGAAATTCGGCGCTCACTTTGCTTTCCGCATCCAAATTCAAGTTAATGAGAGCGGTGGTCACAGCCGCGCCGCTGGCAAGGGCGATGAGCGCGACCGCCAGGCGGCCGCGACTCGAACGCAAGAGTTGCCCCAGTATCCGCCAAAACATTATTCGCCCCTCAATATCGGCGCGGGTTCAAATCGAGAGGCGCGCCGCAGCGGAATCAGGCTTCCAATCACCGAAATGAGAATGGCCAGTCCCAAAGTAACGGGCAGCAGGACAACTCGCGCCGGCGATGTCACGCCAAAAACACTCAAGGAAAGCCAGCGTGCCAGGAAGACACCACCGGAATAGCCCAGGCCGCCACCAATCAGCGCGAGCAGGATTTGCTCTCCAAGAAAAAATGTCCCGACGAGCACATTGCTTGCGCCCAGAGCCTTCATCAGGCCGACTTCCTTCTGTCGCTCGAGAACGGAAGTCGCAGCCGTCGCACCCACGGCCAACCCCGCGGCAATCAGGGCGGCAAGCGTGACCACCCACAAGAGCGCGCTGATGCGACCGAGTATCTTGCCCTCGCCCTCGGCGATCTGCCGAATGGGGCGCGCCTCGACTCCGGGCAGCGTTCCCTCAATCCGCGTTGCTATGGAACCAATGTAGGCGCTGCAATACCAACGCTCGTACTGGTCAGGCGTCAACGTAGCAGGATCGCGCCGGCCAAGCGCATCGTCAGGCTTAACGACCGCGCTCACCATCAAGCGGCGAAATTTTCCCGGCTCACCTGCAAGTTTTTGGGCAATAAAAAGAGGCGCGAGGATGGCATCATCTTCGGCCCCTCCGCTGGAAAGGACTCCGGTTACGCGAAGCTGCGGTGCTTCCCCGTCATTGCGCGTAACAATTGTGTCACCAACGTTTATATGCGCACGCAAGGCAAACGATTCGCCCACAACACACCCGTCAGCATCCTCCTCGAACCAACGGCCCCCGTTTTTGATCCTCCACCAGGGATTCGTAAATGCCACGCCTGTTTCAAAACTTTCTCCATTTCCAATTTCGAGGCGATGATGCACCCACGTACCGATCAGCGTTACCAGTAATCCTTTGCCGGCGGGACCCTCTCGATTTGCCAAATCCGTGACATCCAGAGGCACATCCAGAAATGGAGCAAATCCCTTTATGTTATTCCGCCAAAAAAATCCCTCTGCTTTGAGCTTGGGCAACTCATCGACGGGCAAATACGCCCCCGCGTTCACGGGGCGGTAGTCCACGCCGCCCACTTGAAGCGGAAGCGTGTCGGCTTTGGGAGTGACCAGCAGATTCGCGCCCAGAGTGCGGAATTCCGCCGACAGGCGGTCGCCAACATTTAGAGCGATGGTAAGCGTCGCCGTGGCCACGGCCATGCCCATCGCCAGCGCAGCGCCGGTCAACAGTTTACGGCGAGGGGTGCGGGCGAAGGATTCGGTGACGATGCGTAGGAACATTGTCGGGAAATCAGTTAGGGACTCTGGCCGACGACTCTTGCAAATCTGGGAGAGCCACGATGATTGTGTCGCCATCCGTGCGAGACTTCACGCCCACGGGGTTGCAGCCGCCTACATCGCCAATGGAAGGGATGTAAATCGCCGAGTCGCAGTTGCGGCAAATAACGTTTTGGCCGTCCTGGCGGTAGCCCATCCGGCCACAAATCTGGCAGGCATCAAGCGCGACGCCCCAGCCCGTGGGTTTGTGGATCACAAAAAAACGGATCGATTCACCACCCGCCTGGGCGGTGAAGAAATGCATCTGGCCGTCGTCCAAACCCGCGAGCGGAATGCGCACCTCGCCATTCTGCGCCGCAAGCGTTTGCGCGGGGGCTTGAGCTGTCACCGTGCGTCCGTAAACGAACTCGCCCGCGAGGACGAGGATCACAATCAGGCTTGAAGCGGCGGCGGCAAACATCCACCGGCGCTGACGGCGCCGATCCCACTCCAACCGTCTTTTTTCCGCGTCACTCATATCTTTTGCAGCAGCGGCGGCCGAAGCCGAACTCTGTGACATCGTCAGCCACTCCCGCAAGACCAAAAATGCCACCAGCCCCAGAATCACCACGAAAAAGAAAACATCATTGCGGACAATCGGTCCCACAATGGCCATTTCGCGCTGGCTCGACGCCAACCACTGCGCTTCGCTCAACTCATGCACTCCGGTGAGCGCCAGCTGAAATGCGACCACCATCAAAATGATGCTGGTGGCGGCAAAAAACCGGCCAATCGGTATCTTCAATGTCCCCTGGAAGAAAAAAACGCCTACAGCGACCGCTATTGCCAGCCCCAGAAATGTTCCGATCCAAACGTTAACGCCCGCGGCGGAAAACTCAACCGCGCGGAGAATCAAAGCCAGTTCGGCGCCTTCCCGCACCACCATAAGGAAAACAAAGAGGAAAAGTCCCCAGCCCGCGGCGCGCGACGACTTCCCTGCCAGCGTTTCCACGCGGTGCTCGATTTCCTTGCGCAGCCGCCGCGCCATCCGGTTCATCCAGATGATCATGGTGACCACGAAAAACGCGGCAACCAGCAGGAGCACGCCCTCAAAACCATCCTCGCTGACCTGCCAGAACGCCAGCGCCGCCGCGACCGCGGCGCTCAAGGCTACCGCGGCGATCACGCCGGCCCAGACATACTTCGCCAGGGCCGCCCGGGAGGTCCGGTTCAGATAGACAAGGACGATGCCGACGATCAGCGCGGCTTCAACGCCCTCGCGGAGGGCGATGAGCAAAGCAGAAAGCAAAAGAGTCCCCCAGTTGCAACTCTAGTTGCAACTCGTTTGCAACTACATTTTCAGTCTAACTTTTTTTGCTCCACCCCGTCAAGCAACTCGCGCCCCATCCCTCTTTACTCTACAATGGCCGAACCGCGCGCATCCCCGCGGAGTCTACCTACTAATGGTTTGTTCTCACTATCTCCGCAAGCTCATGGCACTTGCGGCTGCGGCAAGCCTTGCCGTCGGCTCAGGCCCGGCGCAATCGCCCGCGCCGCCTGCCAAGCTTTCCGCCAACGCGGCGAAGTCGCAAAAAGCGTTGAAGTCAGGCCTGAAAGCCGAAGCAGCGGGAAACTGGCAGGCTGCTTATGATGCTTATGTCGAGGCGGCCGCCTTTGCTCCTCAGGACAATGAGGCCCAGCTGCTGCGCGATGGAGCAAAGTACCGCTTGGTCCAGCAGCACATGGATGCCGCCGAGCGCGAAGCCCTGGCAGGTAATCAGACCCAGGCGGAAAACGAGCTCCGCGCCGCCATTGAGCTGGACCCCAATCATCCCGCCGCGCGGGAACGGCTGGGCCAGGTCCAATCCCTCAAAATTGCAAAGCACGAGGTGCAGCAATCGGCGTTGGCGCCTTCGCTTGAATTGCATCCAAAACCAGGCATGCACCACTTCGATTTCCGAGGAAACGTGCGCGCGGCGTATGAGGAAATCGCGCGGCAATTTGGCCTGTCCGTGGAGTTCGACACCGACTTGCAGGGCAGCAGCACGATCCACACGACCCTTCCAGAGGTGGACTTTGACTCCGTGATGAAGGTGATCGGCGAGGAATCGCATACCTTCTGGGTGGCAATGAGCGACAAGCAATTCCTGGTGGCCGAGGACACCCCCCAGAAACGCAAACAATTCGAGCCGGAAGTGGTGAAGACATATATTCTGCCCTCCAGCACAACCGATGCGCAGATGACCGAAACTTTGCGGGTCATCCGCGACATCACCGGCATCACGCACTCGGGGCTCAACACCGCGACTCGCGAGCTGACCTTGCGCGACACTCCCAAGAACTTGGCCATTGCCAGTGAGCTGTTGGATCAGCTCGAGCAAGGGCGCGGCGAAATGGTTCTGGAAGTTGAACTTCTGGAAGTGGACCGTAGTGCCGCGCGGCAATTGGGCCTCGAAGTTCCCACTTCACAGAAAGTGGTCGTGCTCACCCCGTCGGAAATCAAAGCCGCCGAGCAAGCCACCACTACTCAGGAGTTGCTGGCGATTATCCAGAGCGTTTTCGGAACTACTTCGGGCGGCGGCGCACTTGGCGGATTATTGCCTCCTTTGGTCGCCTTCGGTGGAGGATATTCCACGTTTCTTACTACACTTCCCAGCACGCAGCTCGATTTGTCCCAGACATACAGCGTGGTGCGCAGCGCTCAGCGCATGATGATCCGGGCGGAAGACGGCCAGCCCTCCAGTTTCTTTATCGGCGAGCGCTTTCCGATCACTCTGGCTCTGCTTTCCACAAATATCCCGACTGGGGCAACGTTTCTTCAGGGCGCGCTGCCACGCACCGACTTGCTCGCCGGAAACGCCCCATCAGCGGTTCTTGCTGTCTCGCTACGGGGAACGAGCGTGTTGGATATTGTCGATGCCAATCAAACCGACGGCACTATTTCCGTCTTCCTTGGCAATGGTGACGGCACCTTCTCTGCACGCACCGACATTCCCGTGGGAAAGGGTCCAGTCGCATTGGCCACGGCAGATTTCAATGGCGATGGCAAAGCAGACATCGCGGTCGTAAATCAAACCGACGATACGGTCTCAATCCTGCTTGGCAACAGCGACGGAACTTTCACTGCCGGGCAGGTTCTCAGCACCGGCAAGAAACCTTCCGCAATTCTGGCCACCGACATCAACGCCGATGGCCACGTCGACTTGGCCGTCGCCAATGAAACCGACAACACAGTCTCCATTTTCCTGAACGCCGGCGGTACCACCGGCACATTTCTTCCTCCAACTACAATCGCCACCGGAGTCGCCCCCGTGGCTCTGGCATCGGGGATCTTCACTACCAGCGGCCACACCGATCTGGCGGCCGTGAATCAGACCGACGACACCGTTTCTATTTTTCTCGGAAATGGGGACGGAACGTTTTCCACGAAGACTGATTTCCCAACAGGAACAAGTCCCAGCGGCATCGTGACGGGCAATTTTACCCAAAGCGGCCAACTGGATCTGGCCGTCTCCAACCAAGGTTCCAGCACCGTATCGATCCTCACAGGAAACGGCGATGGAACATTCGGGGCGAAGACGGATTTTCAAACGGGATCGGGCCCGGCTGCCATCCTCACAGGCGATTTCAATGGCGATGGCATCCCCGATTTGATCACCGCGGATTTCACCGCCAGCACAGCCAGCGTCCTGATCGGCGATGGCGCCGGTAATTTCAGCGACGTTCTGGATGTGCCGGTGGGCACAGGGCCTGTCGCTCTAGCCGCTGCTGATTTTAACGGCGACACGCGATTGGACCTGGCCGTCGCGGCGCAAACCGCGAACGTGGTTACCGTAATCCTGAACACGTCCAACAACAACTTGAATACGAATCAGATCGCGTCTCAGACTCCCTATCCCGGCTCAGAGTTTGAAGACGTGGGTTTGAAAGTGAAGGCCACTCCACACCTTCATCCGAACGGCGAAGTCACGCTTCAGCTTACGTTTGAGATCCGAAGCATCTCCAACACCACGCTAAATGGCATTCCCATCATCAGCAACCGCACTTCGGAGCAAACGATCCGCGTGCGCGAAAACGAAGTCACTTTGCTTTTGAGCATGCAGGACTTGGAGTCAACCAATGCTTTTACGGGTTGGCCCGGCCTCGGTCAAATACCCGGCGTGAACGTCGGCGCGGGGAGCCGCAACACGTCGGCCACGGACTCGGAATTCTTGATCGTAGTCACTCCGCGCACGCTGCACCCCATTCCGCATTCGGGCCGGTCAATTTATGCCGGGCGTGACACCACAGGCCGGACCGGCACACCCCAGCAATAATCGGTCTTTTGCCCGGCCAACCTTTGGGAGGCTGCCAGCAGTCTAAGCAGCCAGGGGGTAGTCTACTCAGCAAGACGAGCCAGCGCCAAACCTTGCCTGCGGCTACGAATTTGCAGTTGAGGTGGATTGCGCGATAGCTGTGCTATAATGCGCGTTTTGCGTCCCTGGGAACGTTCCCTTAAGGAGATTCAGAGTGAAGATTCGAGCAATTCTCACATTGGCATCACTCACCATTTTGAGTGCGGCCCCGGCCGTAATGGCCCAATCAGGTGGCGCAGCACCGGCTCCTGCAACTTCAACCGGCGCAGCCCCGAGTAAGATCGCTGTGCTTGATATTCAAGCCGCGATCGGGAACACCGCCGAGGGCAAGCAATCCGGCGCGGAGTTGCAATCTACTTTCGCTCCCCGAGGGGCGGAATTGGATGCCATTCAGAAACAAATTGGCGACATCGACAAGAAGCTTCAAACCGGCGCCAACACGCTGAGCGATGAAGAGAAGGCCCGGATGCAAGCGCAGGGCCAGCTTCTCCAGAACAAGTGGAAGCGCAATTCGGACCAGATCAATGAGGAAGCCAACGCAGCTCGTGCTGAAATCATGGATCGCATTGGCAGGAAAATGGTGGACGTGGTTGACCGCTATGCCCGCGAGAATGCCATCGGTGTGGTGATCGACAGTTCAGGACAGGCGAACCCCGTACTGTACAGAGCAACCCAGCTTGATATCACCGCGGACATCGTGAAGCTCTACGACCAGCAATATCCGGTGAAGGCCGCCGCGGCGACTGCGCCGAAGACGACGCCCCCAGCATCAAACCCGCCAGCGAAAAAGCCGGGCGGACAGCAATAATCAAGACTACGAGCGTTTTAGCTTCAACCGGCCCCTCGGCACCAGGCACCAAGCCTGCGGTCGAGGGGCCGGTTCTTTTTGAAACGGACGTTCGGTTAATCCCCGCGATAACTCAGGATCCAGTCGAGCACAATTCAGTTCATTCCCAACCCCCATCGGTGTATAAGTGTGCCCATCCAGAACCAAGGCCCGGAGGAAAAGATGAAGCGTGCTTTTACTGAGTTGTGTCTTTGTTGCGCACTGTGTCTCGCCATAGTGTCTGTGCGCATTTCTCCCGCGGACGCCATTTCCGAGCGCGCCCGAAAGCTTCACTTCTCCTCAATCGTACTCGACACGCATGACGACACCACGCAGCGTTTTTTCTCCAAGTCGTTTGACCTTGGCAAGCGCAATCCCGATGGCAGCATCGACATCCCGCGCATGCGCGAAGGCGGCATGAACGCCATTTTCTTTTCCATCTGGATTGACGGCAGAATCATGGGCCCTCCGGCCATCCAGAAAGCGCTGGACCAGATAGACGCCGTCCACCAAAACGTCGTCAAATACTCGAACGACCTGGCTTTTTGCCGCACTGCCGAAGAAGTCCGCCGCGCTCACTCGCAGGGTAAAATCGCCGCGCTCATCGGAGTCGAGGGTGGCCACATGATCGGCAATGACATCCGCGTCCTGCGCATGTTCGGCGACCTGGGCGTGCGGTACATGACTCTCACGCACTTTTACAATGATGAGTGGGCCGACTCCTCGACCGCCAAGCCGGAGCACGACGGGCTCACCGATTACGGCAAGCAGATCGTGCAGGAGATGAACCGTCAGGGAATCATGGTGGATATCTCTCACGTTTCCGACAAGACTTTTTACGATGCGTTGGAAGTCAGCAAAGCGCCGCTGATCGCCTCGCATTCTTCCTGTCGGGCGCTTTGCAACCACGTCCGCGACATGTCCGACGACATGATCAAGGCTCTGGCTGCCAAGGGCGGCGTCATTCAAATCAATTACGAAAAAAGTTTCATTGACCAGGCCTTCAAGGATGCCTCGGACAAATTCTCCGGCGGAGTCGTGGCCCAGATCGACCAATACAAGAAAGCCTGTGGCGATGATGACGAGTGCATGAACCGCAAGATGGTGGAGATGGACAAACAAGCCACGGCGGATGGCAAGCTTCCCCATGTGAGCTGGGAGAGAATCATCGACCACATTGATCACGCCGTAAAACTGGTCGGCGCGGATCACGTCGGATTAGGTTCCGATTTTGACGGCGCCAACATGCCCGAGGGCATGGAAGACTGCACCCATTTGCCTCAGATCACCGAGGCACTGATGCGCAAGGGGTACAGCGATGACGACATCCGCAAAATCCTCGGAGGCAACCTCCTCCGCGTGATGGAGCAAACAGAACGCGTCAGCCGCGAGATGCAGCCATCGCCGGCGTCTCCAGCGCACTGATCGCCTCGATTATGACCGCGCTCCGGGCCGGTGATTCACAAAATGCCCAATAAAGTTCGCTGGCGTAGAACTTTCCTGATTACAATCGCGGCTGTTTGTCTTTCCGCATTCGCTTCCCCTGCGCATGCCAAATGGAAGTATTTACGCACCGGCAGTGTGGCGGATTCCACTGTTCGGCCCTTGCCTGGATATGCGTTGATGGGTGGGGGTGGGAAACAAGATGCCGCGTTTCTGTGGCTTTGTGAACGCGCCAACGGCGGAGATTTCCTGGTCTTAAGCGCGCGCGATGATGACGCTTACCTGGAGAAAACCAACGCAAAGATCAAGGGGATTTGCCCTCTCAACTCAGCGGCCACACTCTCGTTTTTCGGCCGCGAAGATTCGAGCGACCCGGAAGTGGTCCGCATCATCGATCAGGCAGAAGTAATCTATCTCAACGGTGGCGACCAATCCGATTACGTCCGCTTCTGGCAGGATACGCCGGTGCAAGACGCGTTGAACCGCCACATTGCGGCCGGCAAGCCAATTGGCGGGTTGAGCGCCGGCCTTGCCGTCCTTGCGGAATTCTCGTTCGCCTCCATGATTGATACCATCCATTCTCCCGAGGCCTTGGCCAACCCTTACGGTAATAAAGTCACACTCTCACGGGATTTTCTGCGGATCCCGCTGCTTGCGGAGACAATCACGGACACGCATTTCGTGAAGCGTGACCGCCTGGGAAGGCTGCTCGTCTTCATGGCGCGCATTTTGCAGGATGGCTGGGCAAAACAAATTCGCGCTGTTGCCGTGAACGAAAATGCCGCTTTGCTGGTGGAATCGGACGGGAGCGCGCGCGTTGTCGGGGAGGGCCCGGTCTATTTTCTTGATGCCGGCGCCAAGCCCGAAGTCTGCGCCTATGGGCAGCCGCTCACGTTCACGGGCATAAATGTTCACCGCGTGACCACGGGAAAAACCTTTCAACTGAAGAAGTGGGAGGGTGAGGCGGACGCCTATTCCTTAGCTGTCAAGAACGGTGTGGTCCAGGCTTCAGGCAGTTCCCACGGAGTTTACTGAAAGTTGGGGAGAGCTAGGCAAGAATCCTTATCAATTTCAAGTAAGCCGCTCCGGCGACCCCAAAAAGTCGAGACTCAAACGAAATTGGATGCAACGGGAGTATTATCTTTAGCGGAGTAGCGGAACGCGACTGAGGTGCAAAGATGATGTTACGAGATCTGGCTTTTGCAGGGCGAACACTCCGGAAAAGCCCTATCTTCGCGCTCACAGCCGCACTGACAATCGCCATGGGAGTCGGGGCGAGCACCACAATCTTCAGCGTCACCAATGCGGTGTTGCTGCGGCCCATTCCTTATCAGAATCCGGACCAGCTCGTTATCCTCCCCTCAGACATGCGCAATCGCGGTGTCAAGGATTTCCCTTTCTCCAACGCGGATTTTATCGATTTGCGCGAAGGAACGAAGGACGAGTTTCAGGGCCTCGCGGGTGTCTTCACCTTCCCCATCACTTTTACGGGTGAGGACGGCATGCCCGAGCAAGTGAAGCTTGGCATCGTGACCACGAACTATTTCCAACTTGTGGGCGCGAAGATCGCACTCGGCCGCGATTTCTCCGACGCCGACGGCCAGCCGCAACCCCCTCCGCCTCCGCCGGGAACTAAACCGGCCACGCCTCCTCAGCGCCTGCCGAACATCGCCATCATCAGTTACGAGTATTTCCAGCGCAAGTTCGGTTCCGATCCTTCGGTCATCGGAACCAGCCTGAACAAGGGGAAACCCTTAAGTCCACAAGTCGTGGGAGTCCTTGCGCCGCATTTTCAGATTTACTTCCCACCCTCCGCGGAATTGGAAGCAGCGCCTGACATCTGGATCGCCAATCGGCTCGGGTACAATGCCGCGCAACGAAATAGCGTTTCCATGCGTGTGATCGGCAGACTGAAACCTGGTGTATCGCTTCAGCGCGCACAAGACGCCGCCGATCAAGTTGCCGCGGAGGAGAGGAAGAATTTCGCCATCGAAAACACCGCGGGCTATGCCATCCGCGTGGAGCCGATGAAGCAGCATCTAGTCTCCGAAGTCCGCCCCGCAATTCTCGCCCTGATGGGCGCGGTGATTTTTCTTTTGCTCATTGCCTGCGCCAACGTGGCTAATCTGTTGCTGGTGCGGGCCAATTTGCGCCAGCGTGAGCTGGCCATCCGCTCCGCGATAGGCGCCGGCTGGTGGGATCTGGCCCGACAGATACTCTCCGAAGCTTTGCTGCTCACAACCATAGGCGCCCTGGGCGGACTCGGCATCGCCTGGCTTGGAATCCACGAGTTACTCCTCATCGCTCCGGCTTATCTTCCGCGCCTCGATACCATCCAAATTGATTCGACGGTGCTGATCTTCACAGTAATTGCCAGCCTGGTCGCCGCCGCGATCTTCGGCCTTCCTCCGGCCTGGCGCGCCGCTCGTCCGGACGTGATGATCGTTTTGCGCGGCACCAGCCGCAGCGAAGGGCTCTCCGGCGGTGGTCTCTCGCGCAAGATCTTTGTCGGCGTCGAAGTCGCCCTTGCTTACGTTCTCCTGATTGGCTCCGGGCTTATGGTTCGCAGCTTCATTGAATTGCAGCGCATCGATATCGGGTTCAATTCTCATGGACTTCTTACTTTTCAAGTTCAGTCGGATCGATTTCCGCCGACGCCACAAGAACGCGCGGTCGCTACTCGCCAACTTCAAGACCGCCTGCGCGCCATCCCCGGAGTTCAAAGCGTGACTGCCGCAACTCCATTTCCCCTCACGGGCGGATTCAGCCCCATTCGCTGGGGCACCGCGGAAGCGCTCGCTGACAACAGCAAATATAAAGCTGTCGATCCGCTCATCGTGCTCCCCGGCTACTTTGAAACCATGCACACACCTTTGCTCGAGGGCCGCACGTTCACTGACGATGACAACCAGCCGGGGCGCAATTATGTGGTCGTGGACAAAATTCTGGCCGACCGCGCCTATCCGGGCCAGTCAGCTGTTGGCAAACGTATCCTCATCCGCATTCAAACTCCAGAACCCGTGTGGGTGGAGATCATCGGCGTGGTCGCCCATGAGCGCGCTGTATCGTTGAACGAGCCCGGGCGCGAGCAAGCATATTTCACCGATGCTTACGTCGGATCTGGAGCCTCGAATTTCTGGGCCCTCCGGACCGGCTCAGATCCGTCGGAATTGGGGAACGAAGTTCGCTCCGCGATTAAAGCGATCGATCCGCACATCTTGATCACCGACATGCTGGCCATGGATACTGTCGTCGAAAAAGCGCAATCCGGGACACGGTTTTCGTTGCTGCTCATCGGCGTGTTCGCGGTGATCGCGGTGCTGCTGGCAGGCGTAGGGCTCTACGGCGTGCTCGCGACCGTAGTGCGGCAGCGCACTGCGGAAATCGGCATTCGCATGGCCCTGGGCGCCCAACCTTCCAACATTTTCCAGCTGGTCGTGGGACAGGGATTGCGCCTCACGGCTATCGGTGTCGCAGTAGGCTTGTTGGCGGCGTTCGCCGTCACGCGTGAGATGGCTTCAATGTTGATTGGGATTAAAGCCACCGACCCTTTGACTTTCGTCACCATGGCATTCGTCTTTTTCCTGATCGCCGCTACTTCCTCGTGGTTGCCGGCTTGGCGGGCGGCAAGTGTCGACCCTATCATCGCTCTCCGCAACGAGTGACACAGTTGGGCGCCCGGCGACAAGCGCGCGCCCATTGACGCCGGAGCGCCACAACAGTATTATCCGCGCAATTCCAGTGACAATTCAGCGAGCGAGGATGACCATGTCAAAGCGAATTGGTTTGGTATTGTTTGTCTTAATCGCCGTAGCATTAAGCGCCGCTCTTTGGGTTCAGGCACAACAGTCGCAGACCAACGCTGACGCCTACAGCCAGCTCCAGTTTCGCTACATCGGACCGGTGGGCAATCGCGCCACTGCGGTTGCCGGGGTGCCTGGCAATCCTTACCTCTATTACGTGGGCGCGGCGTCGGGCGGAGTTTTCAAGAGCACCGATGGCGGCGTCCACTGGGACCCAATCTTCGACGGGCAGCCGGTATCTTCGATTGGATCCCTGGCCGTGGCCGCAAGCGACCCGAACATCGTTTGGGCGGGAACCGGCGAGTCGTTTATCCGCAGCCACATTTCGGTTGGCGCTGGAATTTACAAGTCCACGGACGCCGGCAAGACTTGGGCATTGATGGGCCTAGACAAGACCGGCCGCATCGGCAACGTCGTCATCGATCCGCGCAATCCAGACATCGTCCTTGCGTGCGCGTTGGGCCACGCCTATGGACCGCAGCCCGAGCGGGGCGTCTTCCGGACCACCGATGGTGGGAAGACCTGGGACAAAGTGCTGTTCGTTGACGAAAACACGGGATGCTCGGATATGGGGATGGACCCCAACAATTCGCGCATTTTGTTTGCGGGGATGTGGCAGATCGAAATCCACACCTATGGCCGAACCAGCGGCGGACCGGGCAGCGGGCTATTCAAATCCGTGGACGGTGGGGCCACCTGGAAGCGGCTGGAAGGTCACGGCTTGCCGAAGTCTCCGGTTGGAAGGATTGCCGTGCGAGTTGCGCAACGCGACTCCAACCGCGTCTATGCTCTGATCGAAACCGGTGACGGCACGCCGATGGATGGCAAACCCACACAGAGCGGACAGCTGTGGCGCTCGGACGACGGAGGTGAGAATTGGCAGCTGGTCAATTCCGACCGGGAAATCCGCGGGCGCACGCACTATTACACCCGCGAAGAAATCGAGCCCGATAACGAAAACGAAGTGTATTTCTTCTCCTCCGCGTTTTCGAGAACCATCGATGGAGGACGCTCCTTGAACCCCATGCCCGTGGGACCCGGCGGTGACAACCACGAGATGTGGATTGATCCCACAAACGGAGACCGCATGGCCGTGGTCAATGACGCCGGGGTGAGCATTTCTGTGAATCGCGGTCATACCTGGGATCACATTTCGCTCCCCATTGCGCAGATCTATCACGTAACTCTCGATGACCAAATTCCTTACTTCGTTTACGGAAACAAGCAGGACGGCTCCTCGTATCGCGGGCCGAGCAACAGCCTGCAGTTTGGCGGATTTGGCGGCGGGGGCCGCGGCGGACAGATTTCGCGCAGTGTCTGGCATCCCATCGCCGGTGGCGAGAGCGGCTTCGCCGTTCCGGATCCAGTGGATAACAACATCATCTGGTCCAGCGGCACCGGCTCAGGAAGCGTCAGCGGTGCGGTCACGCGTTTCGACGAACGAAATCGCATGACACGCGAAGTCGAAGTATGGCCGGTGAATGTTTCAGGTGCTACCGCTGAGGAGGTGAAATACCGTTTCAACTGGGAATTCCCGGTCACCATTTCTCCCCACGACCACAATAAGGTTTACGTGGGCAGCCAATTCGTCCACGTCACCACGGACGGCGGCAACAGCTGGCAGGTGATCAGTCCGGATCTCACTCGCAACGACAAAAACCGCCAGGGAAGTTCAGGCGGACTCACTCCCGACAATATCGGTGTGGAATATGCGGGGACAGTTTTTGCCATCACCGAATCTCCGAAGGAAGCTGGCCTGCTGTGGGCCGGCACTAACGATGGCCTGGTGCAAGTCTCACGGGACGGCGGGAAGAATTGGACCAACGTCACCAAGAATATTTCCGGGCTTCCTGAATGGGGCACCGTGAGCAATATTGAGGCTTCGCGTTATGACGCGGGCGCCGCCTACATCACGGTCGACTTCCATCAAATGAACAATCGCGATCCGTTTGTTTACAAGACCACCGATTTCGGACGGACCTGGACATCCATTACCAACGGAATTCCGCACAGCATGCTCAGCTATGCGCACTGCGTCCGTGAAGATCCCGTGCGCAAGGGTTTGCTGTATCTGGGCACGGAGAATGCGCTCTATGTTTCCTTCGACGACGGGAAGAATTGGCAGCCGCTTCAAAGCGGCCTGCCGCACGCTCCCGTTTATTGGATCGCAGTGCAGGAGCGCTTTCATGATCTGGCTCTCGCCACTTATGGCCGGGGCTTCTGGATCTTGGACGACATCACGCCCCTGCAACAGTCGACGCCCGAAGTGCTCGCGTCGAATCTCCATCTGTTCGCCCCGCGCGATGCTTACCGCTTCCGTCCCGTCTCGCAGCCGGCGTCCGTCAGCTACGACCCGACCGCGGGGCACAATCCGCTTTACGGTGCTGCGATCAATTTCTATCTCAAATCCAAACTTGGCGAAAAAGATCGCGCTCACATCACCATTGCCGATGCAAACGGCAAAGTGGTGCACGAAACGGACTGCCGAGCTCCCAACCCCGATGGGGGACAGCGCCCGGCCGGAGCGGGTGGCCCCGGTGGAGGAGGCGGCGGAGGTGGAGCCGGTGCAAATCCGCCATGCGACGCCAAGCCCGGCATCAACCGAATCTGGTGGAATCTCGAAACCGAGCCCAGCACGGAAGTCAAACTGCGAACCAGTCCGACTTATTCGCCGGATGTTGCCGTTGGTCCTGAGGGTTGGCGTCCTGCTCCAGCGGTGAGTCGAATTTCGATACTTGTGCCGCCGGGAACTTACACGGTCACCGTCGCGGTGGGTGAAGAAAAATCCAGCCAGAAGCTAAACGTGTTGAAGGATCCCCATTCGACCGGGAGCGAGAGTGACATCCAAGCGCAGAACCAGTTGGTGTCAGCGCTTCGCGACGAGTTGAACGAAATGGCAGCGAGCGTGAATCAAGTTGAATCAGTTCGCGCCCAAATCGCTGCCCTCGAAAAACAGTTGGGCACGGACGACGCATCGAAAACCATTCGAAAAGCGGCGGACGACCTGGCGGCAAAGCTGATCGAAGCAGAAGGGAAAGTGGTGCAGCTCAAGACTACCGGAAGGGGCCAGGATGACGTTCGGTATCTGCCCATGCTGCTTCAAAAGATCAGCTACTTGGCAGAGGAAGTGGCGAATTCTTCTGATTTTCCGCCAACCACGCAGCAGGTGGCGGTGCAGCGGGAGCTGAAGCAGGATGGCGACAAGTCCCAACAGGAGCTTCAGCAGCTCCTGGACAAGGATGTGGCGGCATTCAACGCCATGCTGCGCGAGAAAAACATCACCAACATAATTGTAAAAACGCCCTGAGACGCGCGAGGGACGGTTCAGATCTCCCAGAGCAGCTCAAAGTTTCTTCGGGAGCGTCAGAACCTGCCCCTTGGTCTACTCCAAAGGATCGCGGTGGTAGAAGCGTTGGCGGCGAGGGCGCCCAAATAGCTGCTCCTCGTCATTGGCGCCTCTCGCTTGCTGTAAAGCATCATTCGTGCCAAACAGCACGAAATCATCCAGGCCGCACTACCAATTGTTCCTGCATCTATCCTTTGTCTGCACTGGTTCTATTCGGTAGATTCCCTTTCCAACGTCTAGGCAGATCCCAGGCCACCCCCAACTTGCGCCAAAGGGGTGCCGGGGCTTATACTTAGCTTCGCTCTGAAGAGGGGTCGAAGGGCTGAGTGGGCGCAAGCCCACTTTTTTGTTGGCGGCGAATTATCGCTAGCGCCGGCCAGCCTCACTGTTGGTTTGCGCAGGATTGGCTGGCCTCGGTCGTCGCGATGACTCGGCGCAGAGGCACCTTCTCACTCAAACAGCAATTTTATGGACCTGGAGCGGATTCGAGAAGCGGCCGAGCGCGTGGCCCGCACGGAAGGCGTGGAAGTCTGGGACGTCGAATGGAAAGTCGGCAGAGACCGCTTCCTTCGCGTCTACATTGACAAGCCCGATGGCGTCAGCCACGCCGATTGTCAGGCGGTCAGCGAGCAGTTGAGCGTGATCCTCGACATTGAGGATCTGGTCCCGGGCCCGCGGTATGTGCTGGAAATCAGCTCGCCGGGGCTGGACCGCTCCCTGTTCAAGGCAGAGCACTATGAGCGCTTTGCGGGACGGCTCGCAAAGATTTGGACGCACGAACCGGTAACACCCGGTGAAGGAGCAAGGCCGGTGAAATACCTGGAAGGACGGCTGGCGGGAGTCGCCGATGGGCGAATCCGAATCGCACTGGGAAAGAGTTCCGGCACGGGCGAAATGGAATTGCCTTTGGAAAATATTCGCAAAGCAAATTTGGTAGTCGAGTTTTAAGGTGAGGGCCAATGGCCAGTCTGCTGTACCAAACAATCGAGCAGATCAGCCGCGAGAAGCATATCGAACCGGAGATCATCGTCGCGGCGATCGAAGACGCGATGGTGGTTGCCGCGCGGAAGTTTTACAAAACGGAAGAGGATCTGCGCGCCAAATTTGACCCCGAATCAGGACAGATAAGTGTGTTCGCAGTCCGCTCCGTTGTGGAGGAAGTAACCGACCCCAACCGCGAATGGACACTCGCCGAAGCCAAGAAACAAGATCCCAACGCCGCCGTCGGCACCGATATTGTCATGTCCCGCCCCACCGATGTTTTGGGTCGCATCGCCGCGCAAACCGCCAAACAAGTCATCATGCAAAAGGTCCGTGAGGCGGAGCGCGACACCGTTTACAACGAATACATCGGCCGCATCGGCGAGATGGTGAATTGCATCGTCAAGCGCACCGAAGGCCTGGATATCATTGTGGATTTGGGACGCACCGAAGCGCGCATGCCCAAGCGCGAACAATCGCGCCTGGAAACCTACAATCTTGGCGAACGCCTGCGCGTCGTAATCCGCGCCGTGGACCGCGCGGCCAAGGGCCCGCAAGTAATCGTTTCACGCGCCGACCCAGTGCTGGTGCAGCGTTTGTTTGAAATGGAAGTTCCCGAAATTTACGATGGTACGGTGCAAATCCGCGCCACCGCGCGCGAAGCAGGCGAGCGCACCAAGATCGCCGTGCAAAGCCGCGACAAGGATGTGGATCCCGTCGGTGCCTGCGTGGGCATGAAGGGTATGCGCGTTCAGTCCATCATCCGCGAACTGCGCGGTGAAAAAATTGACATCATTCCCTACTCGGAAGAAACGATCGCTTTCGCTCAAAAGGCTCTTAGCCCGGCAAAAGTCACACGCGTCCAAATTGTGGACCCGGAAACAAAGAGCCTCGAAGTGATCGTCGAGGACACCCAGCTTTCGCTGGCCATCGGCAAAAAAGGACAAAACGTCCGCCTGGCCAGCAAGCTCATCGGCTGGAACATTGACATCAAGAGCGAAGAAGAAAAGCGCCAGGAGCTGGAAGCTCAGATGGTCGCGCTTTCCGCGCCCGGCACCCCGCTCGCGGAGTTGGCCGGAGTTGGCCCCAAGACCATCGAAAAAATCGAAGCCGCGGGAATCACCACCATTGAGAAACTCGCCGACATGACGCCCGAGCAATTGATGGAAATTCCGGGCATCGGCGAGAAGATGATTGAAAAAATTCATCTCTCCGTGAAGGATTATTTTGAGGCGCTCGAGGCTCGTCAAGCCGCGGAAGCAGCCGCCGCAGCTGAAGCCGCCGCCAACCCTGAATCGGCCGAAGCAGCGCCTGCTGCTGAGGGTGAAGCACCGGTCCCTGAAGCGGAAGCTTCAGACCAAGCTCCCTCTGAGAATCCTGTTGAAGCGGCCGCTCCTGAGCCAAGTGAAGAATCTCCCGGAGAAGCGACACCAACGGAACCCGAAGCCGCAGTGGAAGAATCTGAACCGGCCGATCCACGGCCAGATGAGGAATAGTCTCCGAGGTCTATGCCAGACGCCAATCAGATTCGGATCAACAACCTGGCCCGTGACCTGGAGGTCAAGGCTAAGGCAATCCTTGACTACCTCCCTGAGATAGGTGTCAAAGAAAAGAAGACGCACTCCAGCTCCATTGATGAGGCGGACGCGGAGAAAGTTCGTAAGCACTTCCAGCAAATCTCGGATGCCGAGGCCGCTGCCGAAGCCGCCGCGCTTAAGGAAAAAACGGATAAGGAAGCGGCGGCCAGGGCCGCGCGGACTCGTCCTGCCCCCGTTGCAGCGAAGCCCCCTGCCCCAGTCGCGGTTCCGGCCCCTCCGTCAACTGCTCCGCATGCCGTAACGCCCGTCGCCGCCACTCCAGCCGCGACAGTTCCTCATGTCGTGAAACCTTCTCCTGCCGCCGCGCCTCCGATTGCTGCGCGTCCCCCAGCCCCGGCCATTCCTGTTGCCAAACCCGTTGCTCCCGCGCCAATTTCAGCGACAGCTCCGCCGGCAATCAAACCAAGAATCCCTGCGGCACCCGGAACTCCTGCTCCTGTGGCCGCGAAGCCACCGGCAGTAAAGCCAGCAGCGCCCCGCCCGCCGATGCCTACCACCAACAAGCCGCCCATTGGGTCATCGCAAGGCCCGGTGCGCGGAATGCCTCTCCATCAACAAAGGCACCCTCAAGGGGGACGTCCCGGAGCGCCAGGCCAGATGCGCCCCGCCGCTGCCGGACAGCAAGGAAATGTCAGCCGCCCTGTTCCTGGGCGCCCGATAGGCCAACGTCCCGGCCAACCCGGTGGAGCCCCCGGAGGGCGTTACCCGCAGCGTCCCACAAGCCCCGGTGGCCGTCGGCCGATGACTCCAGGCGGTGAGCCGCCGCCGCTCGGCAAAGCTGAACCCGGAAAGCCAATTTACGAACGCAAGCCAGCCTCGCGTGCGCGCCCAACCATGGATCGCCGCTTTGAAGAGGGCGAGCGCAAGCTGCATCCGGTTCGCGCCCGGCCCGGAATGGGCGAGCGCCGCCCAACGCGCGCCGAAGCGCCACCGCCAGTTGAACGTCCGCCGCGGGAAATCACCATGACCGAAGGCGTCACCGTCCGGGATTTGGCGGAAAAGCTGGACGTCCGCGCCAAAGATTTGCTGAAAGTTCTTCTGGATCGCGGAGTTTTCGCCAGCATCAATCAAGCACTCGATACCGCTACGGCCACCAGTTTGGCCGAAGCCTTCAATGGCATCGTCAAGGTTGTCACCTTTGAGGAAGAAGCCGTACAGGAAGTAGCCAAGGAAGAAAAGAGCGAGAACCTTGTCCCGCGCCCGCCCGTAGTAACGGTCATGGGTCACGTGGACCACGGCAAAACTAGTTTGCTCGACGCTATCCGCGAAACGGATGTGGCCGGAGGCGAGGCTGGCGGAATCACGCAACACATCGGCGCTTATCAAGTGACCGTCCATGGACGGAAGGTGGTCTTCATTGACACGCCGGGCCATGAAGCGTTCACCCGCATGCGCGCGCGCGGCGCGAAAGTCACTGACATCGTCGTGCTGGTGGTTGCCGCGGATGATGGCGTGATGCCGCAGACTGTTGAAGCCATCGATCACGCCAAAGCGGCCGGTGTTCCCATCATCGTAGCCATCAATAAAATGGACGCTCCCGGCGCCGAGCCCGAGCGCGTACGCCGCCAGCTCTCGGATCGTGGCTTGCTATCGGAAGAATGGGGCGGTGACACGGTAATGGTGGAAGTTTCCGCCAAGCAGAAAAAGAATCTCGATAAATTGTTGGAAATGATTTTGCTGGTGGCCGACATGCGCGACCTGAAGGCCAATCCTTCGGCGCCCGGTAGCGGCACGGTGCTCGAATCCCGCGTGGATCGCGGCCGCGGCACCGTGGCCACCATGCTTGTGCAAAATGGCACGCTCGCTGCCGGCGACTTCTTCCTCTGTGGCGCGGTCTTCGGAAAAGTGCGGGCCATGTTTGACGATAAGGGCCAGGCGGTGAAGAGCGCCGGACCTGCCACACCCGTCGAAGTCATCGGCTTGCAGGGCATCCCCGACGCGGGCGATCAGTTCCACGTCACCGACGAAGCCAAGGCGCGCCATCTCACCGAGTTCCGCCAATCCAAAATTCGTGAGGCCACTCTCGCCCGCACCGCGGGCGCTCGTCTCACGCTCGACCAGTTGCATGAGCAGCTCAAGGCCGGAGAGGTCAAAGAGTTGCCGATTATTATCAAGGCGGACGTGCAGGGCACCGTTGAAGTGCTCTCGGAAATGCTGCCGAAACTTTCCACCGACCAGGTCAAGCTCAAGATCATCCGAGCGGACGTCGGCGCCATCCGCGAATCCGATGTAATCCTTGCTTCCGCATCGAATGCCGTCATCATCGCCTTCAATGTTCGCCCCGAACGCATGGCCGCGGAACTGGCGCAGCGCGAGCAGGTGGACATCCGTACGCATTCCATCATTTATGAAGTCAGCGACGAAATTGACAAAGCTCTCAAGGGCTTGCTCGAACCGGTATTCAAGGAAACGGTTCTCGGCCACGCCGAAGTGCGCAACGTTTTCCGCATCAAGGGCACCGGCACCGTGGCGGGATGTTACGTGGTCGACGGCATCCTCAAGCGCGACGCGCAGGTGCGCGTGGTCCGCGATGGCGCCGTCATTTACACCGGGCGCCTCAATTCCTTGAAGCGCTTCAAGGACGACGCCACGGAAGTTCGCACTGGCTTTGAGTGCGGCGCCGGCGTCCAGAATTTCAATGACGTGAAAGTCGGCGACACATTGGAGTGCTTCGCCGTGCAAAAGATCGCCTACGCCGAAGCGTAAATCAGTTCTTACCTTGCGCGCCGAATCTTGACTTTGATGTGCGCTTTCTAGGGTCTCGGGGCTTCAGCTCCAGGATTTTGGGATGAGCTCTTAGGGGTTTTAACCACGGAAACGTAACGGCAATTCGTATTTCGGCTGCGGGCAGTTCCCTTCCGCGGCCCGGTTCAGGCAATGTCCATAGGTCTGCTGACGCTCGAAGTTCATCTTCCCGAAGCACATTCGCTCAAAGATAAGCGCCAGGTCCTGCGCAGCTTAAAGGACCGACTGCGCGGCAAATTCAATGTCGCGGTCGCCGAATTGGAGCATCAGGACCTGTGGCAGCGTTTTACTGTGGGCATTGTGACCGTTGCCGACCAGCCCGGCTTTGTGGAGCATGCACTGCAACAAGTACTGGAAGAAGCCGAGCGGCACCTGGGGCGCGATCTGGTCGAGCATCAGATCGAATTGCTTTAAACAAATCGAAAAGCTTTCCCCGCAACTTTGTTCGGATGGATTTATACTGTCTATTAAGTCGCGAGTTGAGCCATGACCGTCGTCGGACACCGCCACGAACGTATCGCCGAAGAAATTCACCACGAAGTGGATATCATGCTTGCGGGTGAACTGCGCGACCCGCGCCTCGATATCGGCATGACCGTCACCGAAGTGCGCGTCGGCCCCGACCTGAAGCAGGCCAGAGTATACGTGGACATTGAGGGCACGCCCGAAGAGCAAACCGAGGCGCTGGCGGGACTCGAGGCCGCGGGCGGGTACATCCGCCATGAACTATGCGAGCGGCTGCAAATCCGCCGCAGCCCTGAATTGCGCTTTTTCCTCGATACCTCCATCAGGGAAGCGCGCCGCATCGAAGAACTCCTGCGCCAGGTGAAACCCTCATCCAAACCGGGCGGGAATTCCTGACGCATGCCCCGCAAACAACAACCGGCGGCTTTTGACGGCGCGCTGGTGATGGACAAGCCCCGCGGAAAGACTTCGCACGACGTCGTCGAAGCTGTGCGCCGCATCGTCGGCTTCCGGCAAGTGGGGCATCTTGGCACGCTCGATCCTCTGGCTACCGGAGTTCTGGTATTGCTTCTCGGCCGCGCCACGCGGCTGGCTCAGTTCTACTCGGGCCGCCGCAAGCGCTATCTCGCCACCTTCCGCTTCGGCTATGCCACCGACACCTACGATGCGGACGGAACCGCGTCGGGTCCGGATTTGGCCCCCACTCTTGTCCGTGAGGAAGTAGAGAAGCTCGCCGCCCAGCTCACCGGAAGATATGAGCAAATGCCGCCCCCCTATTCAGCCAAAAAAATCCATGGGAAATCTGCGCATGAATTGGCGCGCAAAAATAAACCGGTGGAACTGAAGGCCGTTGAAATCGAAGTTTACGAATTCCGCGTCGACCAAGTGGAAGGGCCGCGCGCGCGGGTCGCGATTGAATGCGCCGCGGGAACTTACATCCGTTCCATCGCCCATGAGATGGGAAAGCAACTCGGTTGCGGTGCGCACCTCGAGGAAATTTCGCGCACCGCGGTGGGCGAATTCACTCTCGATCGCGCCGTGAAAGTGGAAGAACTCGCGCAAGCTCAGAAAACCGGCAGGCTCGCCGATTGGATTCTGCCGCTCGAGCGTCTCCTTCCCGAGCTGCCCAAAATAATCGTGTTACCCATCGTCGAGCGCGCCGTGCGCCACGGCGCAAAATTTAATGTGGTTCCTTCGCAGGTCCAACCAGGCCGCGTAGAGGTCGCGCAGGGCGCGCCTGCTGAACTCGACTCAGGCGAATGGAAACCCGCGCGGCTGCGCGTGTTCAGTGCCGAAGAAAAATTGCTCGCCATCGCCGAAGCGATCGTGCCTCGCACGTATCGCCCGGTGGTTGTTCTTTCCGCCGAAAACTAGCACGACGATTCCTACTTGAGGTTCCACTCTCCGCTTTTTTCCGTAATCTCAAAACTGTATACGGTCAATCCGTTCTCGGGTTGTTCCACGTTTACGACTTTAGCCCGTCCCTTCATTTGCTGGCTATGCGGAAGCAATTCCACTTCAACCACCGTCCCCACTTCCAGGGGCACCGCCAGCACGCTACCAAAGCCTGACGCGCTTAAATTGTCCGTGGAGGCCCGCACTTCAAAGTAATTTCCACGAACATCAGCCCCTCGCAACACCAGGTTCATCTTGACCGGAATGCGTGGCTTGGCGCTGCGCTCCTCCGCCTTCGCCTGCAGGAGTTCACTGATTCGATGCTTCAGCCGCTTGATGTCCACTGGTTTCTCGAAGTAATCCCTGGCTCCGAGGTCCAGACAGAATTTCTTGTAGGTCTCGGCCGATTGCCCGGACAGCACGATGATGGGAATCATCGATGTGAAGCCCAGCGAAGCGATCGCCCCGCACAATTCCAGTCCCGAATAGCGCGGCATGAACAAATCCAGAAGAACGCAGTCGGGGCGGTCCTGCACCACCTTCCCCAGGGCATGTTCGGGGGAGGCGACGTCAATCACGTCGTAGGTATCGGTCAGTCGAAATTTCAGGAACTTGCGGTAGCCGTCGTCGTCATCCACTATCAGCAGCTTGGGTCTTATCCCCGGAGCTCTTTCCGCGGATGTTTTTACTGTTTCCATAGTTCAGCGGTACCAGCACACCCTGGTGGTCTTCCAAAAGCATATCGAGAATGGCCTCAGGATGATATAGGCCGGTACAGAAGAGGTATCAATCCGCGGGTGCCAACTCGCCGCTACTTTATGGCCCAATCGCCGTATTTTTCCGTAACTTTGAATCCGTATAACGTCAGTCCCTTGGTGCGCTGTTCAACGTGGACGACTTTGGCCCGTCCCACCATGCGGTCGTTCCCCGGCAGTAGCTCAACGTCAACCATCGACTCCTTGTCGATGGGAATCGCGGCAATGCAGGCAAATCCGTTGGCGCTCACATTCTCTGTGGTTGTACGCGCCTCAAAATAATCACCGCGCTTGTCAAAGCCCTTCAGCACCAGATTCATCCTCATGCGAATGCGCGGCTCGGAGCGGCGCTCTTTCTTGGGACCCTGCAGGATCTCCGTCATGCGGGCTTGTAAAAGTTTGAAGTCTATGGGCTTCTCAAAAAAATCCCGCGCGCCTAAATTCAGGCAGAATTCCTTGTACACCTCCGCTGACTGCCCCGACATGACAATGATGGGTATCAACTGCGTGAAGCTGAGCGCGGACAAGGTTTGGCATAATTCCAGCCCGGAATACTGGGGCATCATCAAATCCAGCAGGATGCAGTCGGGGCGGTCTTGCAGCACCTTCCCAAGCGCGTGTTCCGGATTCGCGGCGTCAGTGACCTCGAAAGCGCCCGACAGCCGGGTTTTTAACAGTTTGCGAAACTGGTCGTCGTCATCGACAATCAGTATCTTCGGTTTTGTTCCAACGGTCTTTTCTTTAGGTGTGTTTTCTATTTTTGCGGTATCAATGGTCATTGGGCACCATCCCAAGCTGATGGCCTCTTATTAGCATAACCACTCCCCACTTCGGATGGTACTCGCGTCTTAAGAAAAGTTGGTGGTCGGTAGGTAAATCAGCAATAGTTCGATTTTTCGAGATACGTACCTCTTTAGTATATATACACATGGAGGAACGCCCCTTTTCTCTCAGTCTCATCCGCAACGGGTTCAGGAACCTCCCGGCGCGGGCGCACTTGCAGGATTGGGTCGCATAAGGGAGAATGCGCTCGCCAATCCACACCTTTGGAGGATCCGATGCCACGGCGACTGCTCTTTTTGTTTTTGCTCATCCTGTTTCCAATATTTGCATACCCACAAGCACCACAGCGCATCGCGATCCGCGCCGGCAAATTAATCGACGGCAAAAGCGACGCTCCGATCCTGAATGCGCTGATCGTGATTGAGCGCAATAAGATCGTTTCGGTCACCCCGAACGGCACTCCTCCTGCCGATGCCGCGCTGATTGATCTTTCGCATGCCACTGTCCTTCCGGGATTCATTGACGCGCACACGCACATTCTGCTGAACGGCGACGTGCTGGCCGCCGATTACGACGAGCAACTCCTGAAGATGTCCATTCCTTACCGCGCAATCCTGGGAGCGCGGAATGCCCGCGTCGCTCTGGATCACGGCTTCACTACTATGCGCGATCTGGAAACCGAGGGCGCGATGTATGCCGATGTAGATGTGAAGCAGGCCATCAACCGCGGCGAGATTCCAGGGCCGCGCATGTTCGTTTCCACGCGCGCCATGGCCCCGACAGGGATGTATCCACTGACGGGATATTCGTGGGAGTTGGACGTGCCGCACGGCGTGCAAGTGGTGGATGGGGTGGAGAACGCGCGTAAAGCCGTGCGCGAACAGATTTCCCATGGCGCCGACTGGATCAAGTATTACAGCGACCGCGCCTATTTTTACGGACCCGACGGCGTACTGCACAGCTTGGTGAATTTCACCGATGAGGAAGCGCGCGCGATTGTTGAGGAGGCTCACCGTTTGGGGCATCACGTGGCCGCGCACTCCATCGGATCGGACGGGATCGCGGCCTCTCTGCGCGCCGGCGTGGACTCGATTGAGCACGGCGACGGCATGACCGAAGCTCAGATGGACGAACTGGCCCGCAGGGGAATCTACTGGGTGCCCACGATCATGGTGGGCGCCGCTGTGGTGGACCGCGGCGGTAACTGGCCCAAGATGGTGGGAACGGAAAAAACGGCGTTCCAAAAAGCCATCCACAAGAGTGTGAAGATTGTGCTCGGCACCGATGCCGGCGGCTTCGCCTGGACTGGCAAGGACAGCCTCAACCAGGCCAAAGAATTTCAATACTACGTGGAATATGGGATGAGCCCTATGGAGGCGATAAGAACGGCAACCACGCGTGCCGCGGAACTACTTCAAAAAAGCGATGTCCTGGGCTCTATCGAACCCGGGAAATTCGCGGATATCGTCGCGGTCGGCGGCGATCCTCTGGCGGATATCACGGAGTTGCAGCGGGTCAAGATGGTGATGAAGGATGGAGTGATCTACAAGAATGAATTCAGAGACGAGCGCAAGTAAGAGCAACTAGAGGTGACAGGTAAGAGGAGGGCGTCGGTTATGATCCGCCCTCTTTTCACCAAAGTTTGTTTCTGCACGATTACTTCAAAAGACGCTTACCTTGAACAACCAACCCACAATCTAGAACGGCAATGGCACGATGAGCAATCGGCTGTTCTGCTGGTCGGCAATGTAGACCAGATTCGTCCTCGGATGAATAGCCCCCGCTCCCAACAAGGATCCCTTTAAACCGAAGTTGGCCTTGACGTGCTGATCGTTGATGTCCATCACCGAGACCGTGCTGCTCAGCGAATTCACGGTCACGATGGTACTGGTCTCGAAATTGTACGCGATGGACGTAGGGTTGATGCCAATCCGGGCAGACCGAAGCTGCTGTGCCACGGGATCAAGAAAGATCAGGTTGTTTCCTAGGCTGGACGTGGAAATATAAACCTTGTTCACCGGATCGAAAACTATCCCGGCCGGCTGATCGGGGCCGCTCAGGCTGGCCCTAAAGGTTATCGAACCGCTGGAAAGATCCAGAAGAGTGATCTGGCTCGATGAAGCGTCAGCGACTGCGGCAGTCTGGCCGACTGGGTCAATAGCCACAGCCACCGGGCCAGATCCGACGGCTGTATCCGTAGCCGTCTGCCCCGAGGCAGAGGTCACATTGAAACTTGAAATGCTATTGGAATTACCATTGAAATTGGCGACCAAGACCGTGCCATCAAGCGGACTGATGGCCACGCCGATCGGCTCGATTCCCACGGAAATTGTTTGAGTAACTGCCGGAGTATTCGCCAAGGTAACGATCATGGCGTTGTTGTCGCCGCGATTCGAGACCACCGCCAGGCCGTTGGCAGGCATGGTGGCCACTCCTTGAGGATTTGACCCCACCTTGACAGTTGTCGCTACTGTTCCAGTGGCGAGGTCGACCAAGGCCAGGCTGTTGCACGACGACTCCGTGACCAGAGCCAGATTAAGGACGTCATCAATCGCAACGGCAGACGGCATCGGAGAGGCGCACCCGGGACTGGTGAGGTCGACCGGCTGCACCACCGAAAAGCCTTCGATGTTGGAGATCACACCCGGGAGTGCGGGATTCACGACGTCTACCGAAAACCGCCGCGCCGAGCCCAGAAGAGTCGCGGGAACCGTTACGCTCATCTGGCGATCCGTGATGGCGCCGATTGTCACGAGCGGGAAACCATCTGCACGGGCAACCATCCCAGGCAGGAAACCTTTGCCGATCAGCGTGAGCGAAAGGTCGGCCGGCGAAGCCAGCGTCAAGTCTGTGCCCAACTGCCGGTTTATCGGCAAAACCACCGATTCCAATTGAGGAGACTTAATCGGGCCGAGATTTATCACAATCAAATCGTTATTGCTCTGATCCACCACTAGGGCGATGTTTGATCCGGGATCAATAGCCACTGCGCTGAGGTTCGGGCCGCCTCCCGGCAAGGGGAGCTGCTGCACCACGGCGGGCGTGTGGAGGGGGTCAACGCGCGGATCAAGAATTGTGATTGGGTTTGCTGACTTTGGATTTATGGCTACAGCAACGTCCGTGAATGGGTTCACCGCGACTGCGGATACGCCGGATTCCAGGACTGCGGGCGGCACTGCCTTTACTACAGGAGTGACTGTCTGATCCAGAACACTCATTATTTCATACGGGAATTGACTTGTAGGATCAGTCAGGATGGCCTGCCTTGATTCGGGATTCACGGCAATTCCGCTGACTGCCGTGCCGAATGAGACTGTTGCCAGTGGGTCGGAGGAGAATACTGTCCCACCTCCGCTTGTTGCATCAGCCCCGGTCTGCGTATAGGTGAAAGTGGTAAAGGTAGGAACCGAGGCAACGGTGAATATACCGTTGAAGCTGGAGTCGGCTACCCCTGTGATCAGAACGGCATCACCATCGGCCAGGCCATGTGGCGCAGTGGTTGTGATCGTGACGGTATTTGTGGAGGAGACGCGCGCGGCTCCCATGGCGCTTATCGTGCTGGAAAGTTGCTTTGCCAGGTCCACGATGGAGAAAGTGCCCGCGCCGCCCGGCGTCACCAAGCCCCAGTTCAAACCGGCCATGACTTCAACGTGCGGATTTGCGCCTGTGCCAAGTGTGACCGTGCCAACGAACTCATTTCCGGTCGTCTTGGTGAAATCAATATTGTTCAAATTTAATATCGCCCCGATATTTGTGGATTGATAGGCAATCAGAGCAAGACCGGTTATCGGATTGACCCCAACGGAAAATGGGGCAGCGGGGATGCTCGTGGTCACCGTCTGTTTGGCTCGCGTGGCCAGGTTCACCACTGTCACTGTCTTGGCCGTGTTACTGACGACTACCGCGAGATTCCGCACGTTATCCACCGCCACTCCCGTTGGGCCCGCGTCCACAGGTATGGTCCCACCGGGAACAACGGTCGGAAAGGCGCCCGTCAAATCAACGAGGGTAAGATCGTTGGAATCGTGGTTAGCCACAACGGCGATTCCAGTTGCGGTGTTTATCGCGATGGCATCGGGACCCATACCCACAGCAACAGTCGTCCCGCTGATAACCGGCGCCACATTGGGCTGCACGGCAACATTGGTCGCGGCCGTCTGCTGCGGCAGGATTGCAGGTTGAGTGACCGCTGGATTGGTGACCGTCACTTGGTGCAATCCCGGAACTGTGGCATCAACGTCATTTAACGACACGCCGATCTGGCGATCTGTGAATGAGGCGGTTGACCGGACCGACCCTTCAAATTCAACATTCACTGAAGGAGTAAATCCTGGGGAACTGGTGCCAAAAAGGCCACCATCAATTGTGAATGGCGGCGAAGAGCTCCCTTGCACGATACTTTCGGGAGAGGAAGACACTATCGCGGGTCGAAATGCCTGAACGGCAATTTGGCATTTAGACGGATTCGGCGTGCAGGAAACCAGATTCCCGCCCTGCCGCTCAACCTGAATGGTCAAAACGGTCGGAGAAGCACTCATGAAAGTATCGGTGACGCGGGCATGCAAAACATTCCCAAAACTTGTCACCGGATTCAGGACGCCCCCCAACGGGTTCCCATTGACAAAGACTTGGGTTGTGTTCAGAAAATTTGTTCCTGTCAGAAAAATATCAACGAAGGCCGATCCCTGGGCAACCGTTGTGGGATAGACCGAGGTTGCGGTGGGATCCGTCGCGGCCACCAAAGTAACCGTTGAAGACCCGAACTGATTCGTGTCCTTTGTGGATACAGCTTCAATCGTTACAGGATTGCTTGCCGGTACTGTGGCAGGCCCCTTGTAATTTCCATTAACATCGATAGTCCCCAAAGCTCCGGTCGTGTCCGCTGGGCATGGGGTAGCGGTTGAGGAGTTTGCCTGGCAGACCGTCCATGTGACCGTTTGAATGGAAGAACCCGTAACGGTGGCCGTGAAAGGAAGCGTTTCATTCGTGCCAATTGTGGGAGAAACGGGTGCGACAGTTACTCGAATGCCCGAATCAACGGTGACTGTCGCGCTAGCCGTAGCAGTTTTGTCCGCATTGGAAATTGCAGTGACTGTGACCGTGTTGGGACTGGGAACCGCGTTTGGCGCGGTGTAATTTCCATTAGTGTCGATGGTCCCGTGGGTCGAATCACCGCCCGTGACACCGTCAACCTGCCAGAAGACCGTCATGTCCGTGCTGGCGGTGCTTACGGTCGCACTAAACGCGACCTGGCCGCCAACGGCAACAGTGGCGGAAGCTATATTAAGTGTCACCGTGGTGGCGGTCGAACTTGAGGTGCCCTTGTTGCATCCCGCAATGAGACCCAGAATTGCAAGGCATACGATCCATGCTCTCGACCGCATCATTCCACTGCCTCCCGTCCCAACTTTCTTGTCCCCTGGCATTCGGGCCGATCTGGTTTGATTCACGAATGCGCCCATTAAAACGTCCTACTCACAGTAAATCGCAATGTGTGCAGCGGGTCCTCGTATCGGAACTGCGCGGGACTCTGAATTTGCTTATTCAGCGCCGGAATAATCTGCTGATTAATAATGCTCAAAGGCACCGCGTTGTAAACCTCAGCTGGTATGGAAAAATCGCCGACCGGAGCCACGATGGTCTGGTTATACCGGAGATAGTTATATGCCCAGTAGAGACGGAAGGGTGCCTGTACGATGGGCAGTCTGACGACTATCTCAGCTCCGGCCGAGCTGCGCGGCTTGAAATTAGATCCCGGGGCCAACAGCAGGCGTTTTCCAAAATTGAAGTCCGGAAATTGAGACTGAAGCGATGCTAAGCCCGCCTGATCCAAATTAAGCTGGTTTCTTTGCAACGCGCCCACTGCTCCGGCATCCAAAAAGAAGCTCATACTCACAGGACCGGCAATCGGAATTCGATATTCGGCATTGAAGATTCCCTCGGTGTCGCCGCCCGGGAATGAGATGTTGTAAGAAAATGTCGGGATGGGAACGGTGGAAAGTTGAATGGGATTTCCATTGCCATCCAAGTGACGCGGGTCTGTATAAACAAAGGGTGCAGACGTGGCGATGGGTATGAATGCGATCGGAGAAACGGTTTGAATGTCAAAGCCGCGAAGCGTGTCTTCGCCTCCCGCAAAGGATCGCTCGAATGGAGGCAATTCTGAGCCGCCATAGCTGGTGGAAAAGGACCCCAGGAAGCGCAATCCAATGGTATTCCGCTTGTGGTAGTTGGGGCGAAAATATGTGGCCGAAAAAACATTATCAATAGCTTTGGTATTGCCTCCCAGGATTCCGCCCTCGACTACGAGCGAATAATAGAGGTTCTTTCCCTGGTGGGGTTCCATGGGATTATCCACCGAGTTGTAGCTCAGTGTTGTCGTTATGCGGCTCTGGTGAATGCCGTTGAGCGCCGAGGGCCCGGCGACACTTTGGAATTGAATCGCGCTGAACAGCAGGGAGGCTGCGGAACTGAACGGTACGATGTTCGAGTCGGTATAACCGTAACTGATCCCCAGGCGGGTAAACCCGGCGCGGGACAACCTTTTGATCGGATAGCTTGCAAATATCGTGAAGCCTTTGCTGTTCTGGTTGTAATTCTGCGCAATCGATGGATTGAGCTGAACAGGCTGCCCTATGAGGATGGCTTCCTGGCGTGCCTGATCGAAATTGTACCTGCTCGCAAATACGGTGAACCCGGTTGAGATGGGCCGGTCAAATAAATAGGGCTCGGTGAAACCCAGTTGTACCAGGGTCTGTACCGTGCCAAATTGCGTTTGAATGGTCAGGGTTTCTCCCAGGCCCAGGAAATTGTTAGTCTGATAGCTTAGTCCCAGAAAATCGCCTGCAATGCCGCTGGCGCCGCCCGTGAAACTGATGGACTGCTTCTGTTTTTCCCTCACCTTCAGATTGAGGTCCACCGTGCCGGCCTTGACGTTGCGGACGACCGTGGCGGCAGTCTCCGGTTTGAGCTGCTCGAAGAAATTGAGCTGATTCAACTTGAGGACGCTATATTCCCACAGGCGGTTATTATAAAGGGCCCCTTCATCCAGCAGCAGCTCACGGCGGATAACCTTGTCGCGCGTGGTGACGTTTCCGGAAATATTGATACGGTGAATGTAATAGGGTTTTTGCTCGCTGAATCTCAGTGTGACATTAATGATCTTCTTTTGACGGTCCGCGTCCAGTACCGGCTCGGCAGTGAAATCCATAAAGCCGAATTGCCCATACAACTTGGTGTAGCTTTCCACTGCCTTCCGGATCTTGTCCACGTTCAGAATATCGCCCTCTTTTAGAGGGAATGCGTTCACCAGAAATTCACGCTTGAGCGAAAGACCCTTCTCGGGATCCGCATTCACGATGAAAATCTTGCCCATGCGGAACCGCTCTCCCTCGACAATCTTGATGGTGATGTCGGTCGCCTTACCGTTTTTATTTCCCACGAGGGGTACGGACCTGAGCATTGGGGGGCCGGGACTATCCACCGTCTTGGTCTCGGAAGTGACATTCACCTCGTAATAACCCGCATCTTGATAACTGCCGCGAATCCCGACTTCCACGTCCTCATCAAGTTTGTCTTGATCAAAGGTCTTGGACATCACGTCCATTCCAAAAAATTTTGCGTCGAACCCATAGGGGCGCGAATGTTTCATCGAGCGAATGATGTGCCGCGCTGAAAAAGCGTGGTTGCCGATGATGGTAATTTTCCCCACTTTTACTTTCGCGCCTTCCACGATGTTGAAGGTCAAAATCACAGAGTTGGTGGCGGCAATATTTGTGTAGGTCGCGGTGACGGTGGCAAACTGCCGGCCGTGGGCGGCCAGCAATTCGCGGATTACCACCTCCGCCTTTTTTACCTTGGTGGGGTCAAACTGGCTGTCCTGCGTCAATCCAACCTTGCGGTCTTTCCATGCGTCAAGGATGTCAGACTCACTGACGGACTTATTTCCCTTGTATTCGATGCGCCGGATGGTCGGGCGCTCTTTCACGTGAAAGGTTATGATTTTTCCGTTTGGATTTGTGGGGCTGTCCTCAACGGTCATGTACACGTCGTCAAAATACTGAGTGTTCCAGAGCGCGTGGTAGTCACGGTCGAGGCCGATGGGATTGTACGCGTCGCCGTCGCGCGAGAAAATGCGTGCCCGCAACACGTCCGTGCGAATGCGGCGGTTGCCCTCAAACATGATTCGATCAATTACAAAAGCATTTTCTTTTGGCTGCTGGCTGGCAGGGGTATTCTGTTGGGCCGCCGCAGGCAAGATCGGCGAGCCCGCCGCCAGAATCAGCAGCGCAACCCGCCCAACCCTAAACCAGCGACGCAGGTAAAACAGACGGGATTTTCCGCCTGCAGCCGCGATTCGCATCGCGACCGCGTTTCCCCCAAGCAATCGGAATACTCCCCCTGCTGGCTGCCGGGATGGAGCCAGCATGTGCGCGTAGGATTCGTCAGTGGACTACCGGGGTTGCCTCGACAACTGGCCTAAAACCAAGGGCTTCGCCCGAAATATAGATCTCGAGCGTGGCCGGCCGCTGCAATCCCCCTTGAATCAACGCTTCGGACAATGGATCTTCAACGTACTTCTGCAATGCCCGCCGTAACGGACGTGCTCCATAGCTGCGGTCAGCGCAGGTTTTTTCCAAAATCCACTGTCGAGCTTCTGGTGTGAGAACAATTTGCACTTGACGGTGAATCAGTGTGTCGTTGATCTGTCCGGCGAGCAAATCGATAATCCGCAACAGATCTTCGTCCGCCAGCGGATTGAAAATAATAATCTCATCGAGGCGGTTCAAAAATTCGGGATTGAACACGCGCTTGACTTCGTTGGTCACCAACTCTTCCATCGACTTGTTCCCTGCGTCATCGGAGCTGGATTGGAAACCCAGTGTCGAACGCTTTTCAAGATATCGCGCGCCGAGGTTAGAGGTCATGATGATTATAGTGTTCCGGAAATCCACGGTGTTGCCGAGACCGTCCGTGAGTTGTCCATCCTCGAATACTTGCAGGAGGATGTTGTACACATCGGGATGGGCCTTCTCGATTTCATCCAGCAGGATGACTGAATAGGGCGTCCTGCGAACGCGCTCGGTCAACTGGCCGCCCTCTTCATACCCCACATAACCTGGAGGCGCGCCGATTAATTTAGAGACGGAGTGCTTCTCCATGTACTCCGACATATCGAAGCGGACCAGAGATTTCTCGCTGCCGAACAGGAATTCCGAGAGACGCCGGGCAACTTCGGTCTTGCCCACGCCGGTCGGACCCAGAAACAGGAAACAACCTACTGGACGTCCGGGCGCTTTCAATCCCGCGCGGCTGCGCCGGATAGCTCGGGACAATGCCGTGATGGCTTTATCCTGGCTGATCACGCGTTTGTGCAGTTCCACTTCAATGCGCAGAAGTTTTTGCTGCTCATCTTCCTTGATGGAAGTGACTGCGATTCCCGTCCAGCGCGATACCACTTCTTCAATGTCTTCGCGGGTGACCACGCCGGTCGAGGATTCGTCGAGCTTTAAACGCTCGCGCAATTGGCGCAGGCTTTCCTTCTCTTTGCGCTCCTCTTCGGAATAGAAACGGGCTTTCTCAAATTCATGATTGGCGATAGCCGTTTCCATACGGTGGGTGTTGTATTTCACGCGCTTCTGAACTTCGGAGACTTCCTCGGGCAACATGGCCTGGCGCAATTTCACGCGCGCTCCCGCTTCGTCAATCAGGTCGATGGCCTTGTCCGGCAGGAAACGGTCTGGAATATAGCGGTTCGACAGATAGACGGATTGCTGGATCGATTCGTCGGTATAACTGACAGCGTGGAATTTTTCGTAACGCTCGCGCACGCCCTGGAGCACGCGGATGGCGTCTTCTTCGCCCGGAGCGACCACCTTTACAGATTGGAATCGGCGTTCCAAAGAGCGGTCCTTTTCCACGGACTTGCGGTATTCACCGGGCGTGGTGGCGCCGATACACTGGATTTCTCCGCGGCTGAGCGCGGGCTTCAAAATGTTGGCGGCGTCCAGCGAACCCTCGGCGGAGCCGGCGCCGACCAGCGTGTGCAGTTCATCAATAAATACGATGGAATTCTGGCTCTCCATCAATTCCTTCATGATGGTCTTGAGACGCTCTTCAAATTGTCCGCGGTATTTCGTGCCCGCAACAATCAGAGAGAGATCCAGCGATAGAATGCGTTTGTCTGCCAGGAAGAGAGGTACATCGCCATCGGCAATGCGCTGCGCAAGCCCTTCCACGATCGCTGTTTTGCCCACTCCGGGCTCGCCAATCAGCACAGGGTTGTTCTTTGTGCGCCGGCACAGGATCTGGACCACGCGCTCGAGCTCGCGCTCGCGGCCCACCAGAGGATCCAGTTGTCCGTCGGTGGCCGCCTGTGTGAGATCGCGGCTGAATTCGGCAAGGAGCGAGGTTTCCTTTGGTCTGTTCACGGGCACCTTTTCACCTGAGCTGCGGGCAAGTTCTTCGCGCAACGTCGTGAGACGCAGCCCGCGCTCCTGTAGAATCTCCGCTCCAAAACACTTTTCTTCGCGGAGGATGCCGAGCAGGAGATGCTCGGTGCCAACGTGCTTGTGGCCCAGTCTGTCGGCCTCTTCGGCCGCAAACGCCAAGATGCGCTTCGATTCAGCGCTAAGCGGCACTTCGACGGAGGTCGAGATGCGCTCGCGTATTGTGATTCGCGATTCGATTTCCTTGCGTATGGATTCGATGGAGCCTTGGGCTCTCAAATAGCGGTTCGCAAGGCCCTTGTCTTCCCGCACCAGACCGAGCAGGAGGTGCTCCGTCTCAATGCAGGGGCTGCCGTATTGGCTGGCCTCGTACCTTGCGAAAAAGATTACTCGACGCGCCTTTTCTGTGAATCGCTCAAGCACGGTTACGCTCGCTATCTCCCTCAGTGCACGGGCTGAATCGTGGATTGTCCACCCAACAATTTCAGCTCGCCTTGCTCTAAACCCAGCACGCGGTCGCAGCGCTCGGCGAGAGCGCGGTTATGCGTTGCCAGTATGGATGTGAGTCGATGGGCCCGGTGTAAGCGCTGCATTAACTCAAAAACGCCGTCTGCATTCCGCTCGTCCAGATCCCCGGTGGGCTCATCGGCCAGCAACAGTTCCGGCTGATTCACCAAAGCCCGAGCAATCGCCACACGTTGCTGCTCGCCGCCGGAGAGCTCCCCCGCCCTCTGGCTTTTCTTATCGGCCAAGCCAACCTGGTCGAGCTGGCTGGCCGCTAATTCCAATGCTGCCGCGCGCTTGGCCCCGCGCATCAGGAGGGGCATAGCAACGTTTTCCGCAGCAGTAAAATCTGGCAGGAGATGATGCCTCTGCCAAACAAACCCGACGGATTGGTTCCGATAATCCGCGAGAGGTGCTTCGGAAAGCGAATGTAGTGCACGCGAACGAAAGTATACTGTACCGCTTGTTGGCATGTCCAGCGCGGCCAGCAAGTGCAGCAGCGTGCTTTTCCCGCTTCCGGATGGGCCCATGACGGCGACCATCTCTCCTTCGGCTACCGAAAGTTGAATTGAGTTCAGAACGACCTGTTGCGCGGTTCCCAACCCAAAAACCTTGCGTAATTCGCGGGTTTCGACCACGGGACTTGGCACTGCGGATGCCGATCCGGTGGACGAATTGGAGGCAGAATTGACTTCTGATCCGCTCGTCCCGCTAATGTTGCGCCGTGTGTTGGCTGGGTTCATCAAGTTTTCTTTGACTAGAACCTACATCTTTGAAACCCTTCTATTATGTCTGATGCCATTTTCTGCCACTGTGTCGTTCTAATGTTTAGCACATACGGCAAAATAATTTCCCATTCCTAATGAAAGGTCGCTGTGCAAAAGCGGCGATCGGTGCGAATCCGCTTGGAAAGCCCCCAACCCATTGAAAAACATGGAATTGTAACATGCCCAACATTCCCTAAAATGGGTAAATTCAAGGTCTTTCCGCTCCCTTCAGAATCCACTGTATATTGTGCAAGTGGGACGCCAAACTCGGCATAAAACGTTGCTGTACGGGAAGCGGACAGATCGGAAGAAACACGCCTGTTGGAGGGGGGTTAATCGTAGCGGAGGATATCGACGGGAACAATATAGGACGCGGCGCGGGCGGGGATGAGGGTGGCGCCCGAGCAAATCAGGAGGGCGGCGAGGGAGATCCAGAGGGCGTCGAAGGCGTTGGCGTGGAATGGAACGTAGGGTACGGAATAGATTTCGGGGTCGAGTGGGATGAGGCGGAAGGTTCCGGCGATCAAGGCTACGGAATAGCCGAGGATCAATCCCGCAAGCGTGCCGATGGCGCCGATGGTGAGGCCCTGCAGGAAGAAAATGCCACGGATTTGTTCGCGGCGACAGCCCATGGCGACAAGAACGGCGATGTCGCGGGCCTTGTCGGTGACGGTCATGGTTAAGACCACGAGAATGTTCAGTCCGGCGACGAAGGTGATGAGACCGATGAAGATGGCGGTGACCAGTTTTTCCAGGCTCAAGGCACGGAAGAGGGCACGGTTTTCTTCCATCCAGGGAGTGGCTTTGTAATGGGGTCCGGCGGCGCGTTCTATGGCGCGGGCGATTTCCGCGGCGCGATCCACATGGTCGATGCGGAATTCGATGGCGCTGACGACGTCTCCGACGCCAGCCAAATTCTGCGCCGAGGGCATGGTCACGAATCCCCAGTTGGCGTCGAAATCGTAAAACTCGGAATCGAAGATGCCGGTGACGCGAAATCTGCGCGTGCGGGGGACAATTCCAAATGGGGTGAGGCGGCCCGAGGGACTCATCAGTGTGACGTAATCGCCGACACGGACCTTCAAATGGTCGCGCAAAATGTGGCCGAGAATAATTGCGCCGATGCCATCGGCGTCCTCGGAAAAATCGGCCTGGCCTTCGACGATGTGGTTGAGGGCTTCATCGGATTTCTTTTCGAGGACGGGATCGACACCCTTCAAGATGATTCCGCTGGCCTCGACTCCGGCGGAAATCAATACCGGTTGATAGATGGCGGGCGTGGCGGAAATTACGCCGGGGATGTGCGCGAGCTGAGCATCGAGTTGCCGGTAATTGTGGACGCTGTCGGCGGCCGGCTCAGTCAAGCTGATGTGGGCGGTTACGCCCAAAAGGCGATCTTGAAGGGTTTCGCGAAAGCCGGCGTTCATGGCCAGCGCGACGACCAAGGTGGCCACGCCCGCGGCGACACCGACGACGGAGAGCAGAGTGACCAGCCGCAGGACAGGGGGTCTGTGCGGGGAGCGCAGATATCGCCGCGCCACCAGCCATTCAAATCTCATGGTGTGGCGCCGCGCGAATCTTGCTTTTCTTCTTGCTTGGACTCGGGCCGCAACAGGGGAAATAAAATCACTTCGCGGATGGAGTGAGAATCGGTGAGCAGCATGGTCAAGCGGTCAATGCCGATTCCCATCCCTGCTGTGGGCGGCAGGCCCTGGCTCAAGGCGCGGAGGTAGTCGAAGTCCACTTCCTTGGGAACGTCTTCCCCGCCCTTTTCGACCTGTTGGCGGAATCGCCTTTCCTGTTCGATGGGATCGTTTAGCTCAGAGAAGGCGTTGCCCAGCTCAAATCCGCCGCAGAAAACCTCGAAGCGCTCAACGGTGGAAGGATCGTCGTCCTTGCACTTGGATAAGGGAGAAATTTCGACGGGGAAATCGTAGAGAATTGTTGGCTGGATCAGGAAAGGCTCGGCCACAGTTTCAAAAAGGACGCCGACCAGTTCGCCGTCGCTCAGGGTGTCCACATCCTTAATTGGAGCAGCGAAACCTTGGGTGGCCCAGGCATTATATTTACGCGCGGCGGCGCGAGGCCCACCGGAAGCACGAAGATCTTCCAAACTCGGGGCGGTGCCGACAGCTTCGGGCCAGTATTTTGTGATGGCTTCGCGCATGGTGAGGCGCTGCCATTTGGAGAAATCCAGGGTGTGTTCGCCAAACTTTGCGACGGTACTGCCGTTCACGGCCATTGCGACGCCGGAGATCAGCTCCTGGGTGAGGTCCATGAACACGCGGTAGTCGCTGTAGGCCTCATAAAACTCAAGCATGGTGAATTCGGGATTGTATTTGAAAGAGACGCCCTCATTGCGGAAAATCCGGCCGATTTCATAGACGCGGTCGAGCCCGCCGACGATGAGGCGCTTGAGATGAAGCTCGAGAGCGATTCGCAAGTAAAGATCAATGTCCAGAGTATTGTGATGGGTAATGAAAGGACGCGCGGTGGCACCTCCGGCGATGGAGTGCATCGTGGGCGTTTCGACTTCGGTGTATCCGCGGGCGTCGAAGAATCGCCGAATTTCTTTTATGAGCAGACCGCGCTTCAGAAAAATCTCGCGCGTTTTTGGGGTGACGATTAAATCCACGTAGCGCTGGCGGTAACGCGTTTCAACATCCGCCAGGCCATGCCACTTTTCGGGCAGTGGCAGCAGTGCTTTGGCAAGCAGAGTCAGCTCGGTGACCCAGATGGTCAGCTCGCCCGTTTTGGTTCTGAAAAGATGGCCGGCCACGCCGATCGAGTCGCCCATGTCCAGTAACTGAAAAAGTTTGAAGCCGCGTTCGCCTACGGCATCCAAGCGGACATAGATCTGGACGCTGGCGCCGTCGCCCTGAATGTGGGCGAAGCCGGTCTTGCCATGCAGGCGCAGAGTAAGGATGCGCCCGGCCACGCGGACGTTTACGCGCTCGGCCTCCAGTTCAACGGCAGAGCTGGCGCCGTATTTGGCCACGGCGGTGGCGGGAGTCAGAGTCCAATCAAACTTGTGCGGATAGGGGGCATAGCCCAGCGCGACAATCTGTTCCAGATTTTTCTGGCGCTGGAGGTATTGTTCAACCGGCTCAAACGGCAAAGAGAAATCCTTTCAAGAGGCTAGGACATTTGCACAAACAACAAGTTTGCACAGACAACGGCACAGGCGCCGCGATGGGCTCTCAGAGAATCGAGTTGGAGTATAGCGGCGGGCGGAAGAAAGCGTCAAGGAAGGGGCGGGGGAGGTAGCGGTGCAGTTTGAAATTCTCAGGAAGTTCCAGTCGGCTGTTGCTGTTTCGAACTTGTCCGATTGGCGCGTATATCAGGACTTAGGCCCGAAAGTGAGTCTACTCATGTCGCAGCGGCATCATTGGACCGACGCGCGTTAATTGACGGATCGAGTCGAGTCCGGTGGGTAAAGTACGAACACGCAATATTGAATGGCAGGGTTGCAGTAAAGGATCCCACGGCGTACGAGCCTCTCCGGGCCGGTATCGGGGAGGGGCATCTTGAAATCCATGGCCCTTAGGAATTTGCCTGCGTCTTTGAGATCGTCCGACCCGCTGACGAACTTGACGTCTTCCAATATCGCTCCGTTCGGTCCACCGCCAAAGAGGAGGTCGAACTCGGCCGGGCCTTTCGCAGCATTCAGGGTGGGAACGGTGAATGTGCGTAGCTTACTGAGTTCAGCGCCCCCATTGAACTTAAAACGATCTGTCTCGACTGAGGATCCGAGAGTGAGAAGCCGGTTGGTCATTTCGCTCGTAAGTTCGGGATCGCGCGTGGTCGATAGAGCCAGGCGAAAAGTCCGGACAGCTTCCTTGTTCTTGTGCTCCTTCGCAAAGACTTGGGCTAAGTGGTCACCCATATCGGTTGCCTGCGACAGCACCCAGGCGGCGTTGATGTATTTTTCGGCTTCGTCGAATTTCCCCATCCGGAAATAGACCCAGCCCAGGGTGTCCCAATATGCGGCAAGGCTTGGCGTGTGGGCCAAGTCTTGATTCTTCAAATCCGATAGTGTCACCTTCCCTGCCGTTTCTTCCTCTTGGTGGACGGCCTTTTGCGCATACTCAAGGGCGAGGGGCAGCTCCTTGTTGGCATCCGCCAGCGCATAGCCGATGTTGTTCAACAAAATGGCGCCGGAATCAAGTTCCAACGCCTTGTTGTACGCCGCCATTGCATTCGATTCATCGCCCGCTTGCAGATAAGCGGTTCCCAATTGTACGGACAATGGTGCGTTTTTCGGATCCATCCTCACTGCTGTCTGCAACGCCGCGGCCGCCTCGCCGTAGCGTTTGGCGGACCTCAGAGCTGCGCCAAGGTAAGCCGGAGCATCCGGATCGTCTGGCGCGATCTGCATCAGTTTCGTCCAAGTAGACACAGCGTCATCAAGTTTGCGCGCACCCATGAGCGCAAAGCCCAATCCTTTGTAAGCGAGCGGCTCTTTGGGATCGTTTGCCACAGCGGACCGAAGAGCAGCGAGGCCCTCATCCTGTTCTAGCAGCGAGAAGTAAATTTGGCTCATCCACAGCCAAGCGCGCGTGAACTTTGGATCGATATTGACGGCCCGCTTCAGCGAAGAGATTTCCCCCATTGCGTCATGCTTGTTGAAATCGTCACGCGCTTCATCGTAGGCGTGGGCAGCGGCCGAATTCGCGCTGTACGGAAGAGCCCAAATTGCATCTGGGTACGAAAGTGGGGTGACGTGTGTTGGGGTGCAGCCGATGTAAAGGCCATAATCATCCTGGAGTGCTTTGGAGAAACTCTTGTAGGCGTCGAAGTCTGCGACCGGCACCTCCCGCATTTTCACCACCAGCGTGCGTTCGACCTGGAGGGAGCCATTCACCATGGAGTACGACGCGTGGTATGCCGCAAAAGGCTCGTCCAAATCAACCGGCGCGGGAAGCTGGGCCGCATAGCCTTCGGGGAGAACAATTCGTGACTTGTACCGCAGCTCTTGTTTGGGTTCGCCAAGCAGAATCGGATGTGAGGGTTTCTCGTCTCCGGGGGGCACAATTGCCGGCGGAAGCGCCACGGCAAGGCGATGCTCCGACCACTGCGGAAAGTCCTTGCGCGTGTAGGTGTACGAGAGGGTGAGCGGTCGATCCATTTTTTCCGGAGGGCTGACGGTCACGTCGCTCACGTCGCCCGCAAAACCATTTGCAAAGGAAAGCCGCTGAACGAGATCTTTCCACTGCGTCATGGAAGCACTCCGGAACGCCGCGCGAAGCAGCACTTCGGAGTCGCTGCCGTTGACGATGCGAACGACCTTTCCCTTCAAAGTGCCTTCATCGGTCAGTGTCGCGTCAATTTCGAAGCTTTCAAGGGCCTGCGATGGAGCAGCAGCTGGTGTGAGCACCATGGTCGCGGGTTTGCCCTCAGGGATTGCCAGCGAATTCTTGCCGCGCAGGGCGCTGAGCAAATATCCGTAGGGCGCCATCTCTGGCGTCGTGTCCAGCCATACGAAAGCATTCCCTTGTGGCACCGCTGTGATCACATGATCGAACTGCGCGGGAGAGGGGACTGCCAGATCGATCCGATGACCGGAGTTTACAAGGACGGGATAGGCTTTGATTCCAGCGGAGTCGAGCAGAGAAGCCAGAAGGGTGTGCTTGTCCTTACAATCTCCGTATTGATTGGTGAGGATCTCACTGGCCGCATGGGGCTGGTAACGCCCGACCCCGAAAGACACGCCGATGTAGTGGACCTGCGTACTCACGAAATCATAGATGGCGCGGATTTTCGCTTCGTCGTCAGCAGCTCCCTTCGTCAGTTCGGCAGCCTTCGCCCGAATGGCGGCATCAGGCGCGACGCGATCTTGCTGCAGGGCGTCGTACCAGGCGCCGATTTGCTCCCAGCTCTGAAACGACGAAATTTGCACGTCCGCCGGTGGCAACTGGCCCGTGGCCGTTAAGTACGATTGTTCATCCTTCTCTTTCTTTTCTTCATCAGTCGACTTGTCAGTGAGGTGAGAAAAAGTCCATGTAAGAATCTCTCGCGAGCCCTCTACGGCCACAGCGGGTTGATAGCCCGGGCTGTCGTACTTTATGGCGCGGTCCTTTGGCACGCTGATTTCCACTTTCTCGTCCAGCACAATATTGTCGTGCTCAAAATTGAACGCGAACCAAAACTGGCCCGGAGCGAGAGGTTTCGTGGTTTGCCAGCGCGCGTGCATCTCGATCGAATCGCCCACGCCGAGCCCCTTTACTGCAGCCTGCTTCTCGCGGAGGTCGCTGTAGGAGGGTGCCTGCCGCGTGATGTCGGCAGGTATGTCGCGAATGTCCTCGGGAGGGGTGACGACTACCGTGCCGTCAGGCTTGCGTACCCGAATGTACTCGATGGTGACGCTTTGTGTCGCACTCTCGTATGGAAATCTGGTGATGCTGTACCGTTGGACGCCGGCATCAGACTGGATCCGGATTCGATCGTACGTCTCTATCGTGCTTGTTCCATCGTTTTGAAAAGCGATCTTTGCGGAGGAGGCTTCCTGGACGAGAGGCTCTTTCGAATAGTCGGTCTTTGCCGATGCGGCACCGATTTGCTTTCCGGTGTCAAAATGTCCGCCATCTCCGACGCGCTGCGCATAAGCTGCTGGCCCGAAGAAACCGAGCGCAAGACCCAATATGGGTACAGGGAAGATTGCAGCTTTGCGGCGAGTTCGCAGGGTTGAGTATTGTGGCGTGTGGTTGATCAGGAATCGATCCCAGTCTTGCGAGTCAACATCTGAACGGAGCACTTTTCGCAGAGCATCAAGGTCACGCCGCTTTGCAGCCCGAATCAATAAGTCGGTCACGGTGCGTTATTATAACCCTAGATCGTGGTAAGTCGGTTTCGCTCACCAATCATTTTGAATGAGAACAGAAGGGGAGCGGGATGTGTGGCGGTGCAGTTTGAAATTCTCAGGAAGTTCCAATCAGCTAATTCTCTGTGGGCAGCTCGACGTGAGCAATCACCGGAGCGTCAACCAAGGCTCTGGAGGATTTGATTCTTAGGCCGAGTTGCTCCTTTAATGCCTCCATGAAATTTGTACCCCCTGGCGCATCGTCGGTGGAAGATAACGTATTTTCACCAATCGTCCATTGCATTTTGAAATCAAACCTGCCCACTAAGCCCGTCTGATCGACTAACCCTCTCGCGAGACTGGTTAAAGCTTGCACGACCTGTTGGGGTCGTGCTGGACAATTGAGAGATCGATCTGGGGGGCGGGACAGGAGTTCGAATCCCCTTGGCCGCGCTACTCCTCTCGCCGTTTTCTTGAAGTACCTCCGGCCCCCATCCTTATCGCTGTTTCGGACTCGCCTGGCAGCTACAGAGGTGGAACAGAATTGCGAGCGAGCACCGCATTGCTCACAAAATAGGACGGGCATAATTGCACCTCCACGCGGAAAGGGGACACCGAGGGCAAGGAAGAGAAATAGGCATGGCTTCACACTCCCCAGCGCGGCGTCGACGATACACCCTCGTTAGATATGTTCAATAGTACTGACAGGGTAACGGATTCAGTGATTTCATCAGTCGTCCCGGGAGAGTGTTGAAACAGGGGGATGTCTCCACTTGCCCCGACGGGGCGTTGATGGGCAGTTTCGTCCTCTCCTACCCCTATCTCATTAAGCCATTGAGAATTGTCTGGGAACTGGCTATACTGCGGAACAGTGCGGTGAGGGTTTTACTTCCGCAGTATCTAGAAGGTCCGCAGATTCCGTAGTCCCCGGATGTCGTCCCCTCGATGAAAGTGAAAACCCGGTGTGTAGGTGTGTGCGAACCGAGCGTTGCGTTGGGGGTGTCGTTATAAAGAGAATTTCCGCGGGAGGAAACCTATGAGATTTTTGGCCCGCACTCGATATCGAACCAACTCTTCCAGCATCCCGAGCCGGGGAACCGGGCGGGCCGGCATCCTTTTCCATTCGACGGTACTGCTGATTTCGCTGGTTCTGTTGGCTGCGCCAACGATGGCAGGCATCGCGAACGGAAATTTGCCATCGGTGGGCACCGCGCCTGGCTTGCCGACCAACAATTATCCCTCTGACCCGGGCCAGGCAGGTGCCAACGGCACCTCGCACTATGTTTACATCGTGGAAAACGGGCAGTTGCAGGTTTTCGACATGGATAACGGGCACTCGCTGGTGAAGACCGTGAGCTTACCGGGCGTCAGCAGTCCGCTGGGGCTGGCGGTGAGTGCGGCGACCGACATGCTGTACATCTCCTACGGCGGGTTTGGGGGGAGCCAGGGAAACGGCTCGGTGCTGGAGTACAACCTGCTGAATGATTCGATCGTGTGGCAGAAAAATTATTCGCACGGAGTGGACAGTATCAGTGTAAGTCCGGATGGCAAGACGCTCTACGTGCCCGACGGAGAAAATTCAGGTGACACGCTGGTGTATGTGGTAGACGCGGCGACCGGCAACGAGCTGAGCACGATCGCGACGGGCAACAGTCCGCACAACGCCATGATAGGGCTGGATGGAAAGAAACTGTATGTGGGCCCGCGGAATGAAAACAATCTGTATGTGGTGGACACGGCGACCAACCAAGTGATCCTGAAAGTTGGACCGTTGGTGGCCACCAACATCGTCAGCGGGAATGGAGTGCGGCCTTTCGCGATTAACGGATTGCAGACACTCGCGTTCACCACCGCGAGCGGGTTTCTGGGCTTTCAGGTGGGTGATCTCGCCACCGGCAATGTGCTCTATACAGTGACGCCGACGGGTTTCAATTGGAACGGCACGGGGCCATCGGCACCATGCCACGGGATTTCGCTCTCGCCGGATGAGAAGGAGCTTTACCTTCTGGACTCGGTGAACCAAGTGGTTCATGTGTATGACATCACGGGCCTGCCTGCGACAGCGCCGCAATTGGTGGCCAGCATTCAAATGGGCGCGGCGTTCGGATCGGTCGGCTGGCTGCAGCACAGCCGCGACGGACGCTTCGTTCAAGTTTCGGACTCCGGGGATGTGATAGATACAGTCACGCGCACGACCACGAACACGCTGCCGATCTCCAGTGCGCTAATGCTCAGCCGGTGGTACATCGAGGTGGACTTCACAAATGGGGCGCCATCGTTTGGGACATTTGAGCGGGGCGGACCCGGGTACGTCACCACCTTGCCGGCTCCGGCAGTAAGTCTCTCCAGTTCGAGTGTGACATTTGCAAGCCAGTTTCTGAACGCTACCAGTGCGCCGCAGACGGTGACGCTGACGAACACCGGCAACGCGGTGCTGAACATCACGAGCGTTGCTGTTGCGGGAACAAACAGCGGGGACTTTTCGCAGACGAACAATTGCGGGAGTTCGGTGGCGGCGATTGGTGGAAATTGCAGCATCAACGTGACGTTTACGCCGACGGCGACCGGTACGCGAACCGCGTCGGTGATCGTCACCGACGACGCTGCGGGAAGTCCGCACACGATCACGCTGAGCGGGAGTGGGGCGGCGCCGATCGTCGGTTTGTCGTCCTCGAGCCTCGCGTTTGCGAACCAAACGTTGAATACCACCAGTGCGGCACAGACCGTGACGCTAACGAACACCGGCAACGCGGTGCTGAACATCACGAGCGTTGGCGTCACGGGCGCAAACAGCGGCGATTTTGCACAGACGAATACCTGCGGGAGTTCGGTGGCGGCAAATAATGGGAATTGCACCATCAGCGTAACGTTTGCGCCAACCGCGACAGGCGTAAGAACCGCAGCGGTCACCGTCATCGATGACGCCGCGGGCAGCCCGCATTCCATCAACCTCAGTGGCACGGGCGCGGGGATACCGGCAGTAACCTTCTCCAGCGCAGGCCTGACATTTGCGAGTCAAACGTTGAACACGGCCAGCGCGGCCCAGACGGTGACACTGTCCAATACTGGAAGCGGGGCACTGAACATCACCAGCATCGGCGTGACAGGCACAAACAGCGGGGACTTTGCGCAGACGAATAATTGCGGGAGCTCGGTAGCGGCGAACGGTGGAAATTGCAACATCAACGTGACGTTCACACCCACGGCGACGGGCACGCGCACAGCGTCGGTGACCATCACCGACGACGCAGCGGGAAGTCCGCACACGATCGCGCTCAGTGGAACTGGAGCGGTACCGCCGGCACCGATAGTCAGTCTGTCGTCATCGAGCTTGGCGTTTGCCAACCAGACGTTGAACACGACCAGCGCGGCCCAAACGGTGACGCTGACCAACACGGGCAATGCGGCGCTGAATATCATCAGCATCGGCGTGACAGGCGCAAACAGCGGGGACTTTGCGCAGACGAATAATTGCGGCAGTTCGGTGGCCGCGAACAATGGAAATTGCACCATCAACGTGACGTTCACGCCGACGGCGACAGGCGCGCGCGCGGCTGCGGTGACCATCACCGATAACGCCACGGGGAGCCCGCACACGATCACGCTAAGCGGAACGGGCGCGGGTGCTCCGGCACCGGGGGTGAGCTTCTCAGCGCAAGGACTGACTTATGCGAGTCAAACGTTGAACACGACCAGCGCGGCGCAGACGGTCACGCTTACGAATACGGGGAACGCAGCTTTGAGCATCGGTAGTCTCGGAATCACCGGAGCCAACAGCGGGGATTTTGCGCAGACGAATAATTGCGGCAGTTCGGTGGCGGCGAACAACGGGAATTGCACCATCAACGTGACGTTTACACCCACGGCGGCAGGAGCTCGCGGGGCTTCGGTAACCATCACAGACAACGCGGCGGGCAGTCCACACTCCTTCACGCTCAGCGGCACGGGCACAACGACACCAGCGCCGACCGCGAGCTTGTCGGCGTCGAGCCTCACCTTTGCGGGCCAGACCTTGAATACGACCAGCGGATCCCAATCGGTGACGCTGACCAACACCGGTAACGCAGCACTAACCATTACGAGCATCGGCGTCACGGGCGCAAATAGCGGCGACTTTGCGCAGACGAATAATTGCGGCAGCTCGGTGGGGGCGAACAACGGAAACTGCACCATCAACGTGACGTTCACACCGACGGCGGCAGGAGCGCGGGGAGCAGCGGTGACCATCACGGACAACGCGGCTGGAAGTCCGCAAACGGTGAGCCTGACCGGTACGGGATTGGCGCCGGGAACACCGGGGGCCAACCTCTCTCCAGCGTCGCTGACGTTCGCCAGCCAAACGATTAGCTCCACCAGCGCGGCGCAAACGGTGACCTTGTCGAATAGCGGTAGCGCGACACTTACCATTACCGGAATTGCGGCGAGTGGTGATTTTGGCCAAAGCAACAACTGCGGAAGTTCGTTAGCAGCCGGCGGAAATTGCAGCATCAGCGTGACGTTTACGCCGACGGCGGCAGGCACGCGGACGGGAACCTTGAGTGTTACCGACAATGCGTCCGGAAGCCCGCAGAGTGTGACCCTTACCGGCACCGGCGCAAACAGCACGGCCGATTTCTCACTCACCGCTACCGCAATCACGGGAACGGTGACCGCAGGCCAGCCGGCGACATTTAGTTTGACCGTGACACCATCGGGCGGATTCAATCAAGCAGTGAACTTGACCTGCAGCGGCGCGCCGCAAGGTGCCGCATGCATAATCTCGCCCAGCTCGGTGACGCCAAGCGGATCCGGTCCCATGACGACTACCATAATGGTGACCACAACAGCCAACGCAATGGTGGGTCCACAGCTGCGCGAATTTTTCCCCACCTCACGCGGGCAGATGGAACTAATGATGCTGGCGTTGCTGATGGCGATGCTGGCGATGCTCACGACTGTAGCTGCTATTGCGCGTAAGCGGGAGCAAACGAGACTGGTGTTAGCGTTTGCGATGGTGATGGTCTTGTTGGGATCCGGATGTCTGGGGGGCGCCAAGAATTCTCCTCCAGTCTTCTCAGGAACGCCAGCGGGCACTTACACCTTGACGGTAATGGGTGCGTCGGGAACAGGCTCGAACGCGTTGGTTCATACGGTAAAGGTAACCTTGGTCGTGAATTAGCAATTATTCTTGATCTGAATTCGTCATCTACTGCGAGATGGGCGCGTGCCCGCGGCACAATTGTCAATCCGACACGATGGGATTGGGGAGAGAGGCCAACCGGCTGTATGGAACCGTGGCGTTTTCCCAGATCGCAGGCGGCCTTACCTGCCGACTTAGTCCTTCAGCGATTTGGGATCGGACTGGTTTTTTGGCGACACCTTATCGAGTAACGCGACCAATTCACGGCCGGAGGCCGGTACGCTGACCTTGCCTTGGCGAACAATCTCCTTGGCGCTAAGACTGCGGCCATAGAGCTTGTTGTTCGCGCTGCCATCCGAACGGAGCGTGGAACCCTCGAGGGAGATCCCGGCGAAAAGTCCGCGAGAGCGGGAATAGCTGAGGATCTCCGCCTTCATAACGATGTCGGTATCCGCTGCCGCTGCTCGCCCCTTGGGACCGGCCGCAGCCGAGGCGTCGGCGCCGAGTTTCACTTTGCTTCGCAAGATTGAATTCGCGCCTTTGGCATTCATCACCAGCAACACGAAGTCAGTGTCCTGACCGCCCAACTGAAATCCAATATTTGCGCCCTCCAGAGCAAACAGCGCGGGAGCGCTCCATGGTCCGGTAAAGTGTTCACCGGTGCGACAGGTGATGGCACCCCGGCCGAAGTCACCGCCAACGCCGATCGCGAATTTCAAGACGGACGGAATTACAATCACGCATTCGGCCTTGTTCAGCAGTTCCTTGGGAAGCCCGTCGGGAATGTCCATAATTTCTTTAAACACCTGGCCGCAGGCTTCGAGGCGCTTTTGTTCCCGGGATCCATCCGCAGCAAAAACAGAACATACCAGGAAAAATACGACGGTAAGAGAAGAGGCTTTTCTTATGAAAGGTCGTTTGAACATGCGATCATTCTTCCCGCCTTCGCGGCAGATTACAACTGCTCTGGGCCGGACTTGTCCTAAGTGGAAATGGAAAGGCGCGGTGCGAAGAATGACCGCCGCGTCGCGCGCCACCCGCGAGCCCCAGGCCGCCATCCCATCTGGATAACATTGATGGAGAATCTGGCAATGATTCGCGGCTATTGTTCGCGCAGGGCGGCCATGGGATCGACGCGCGAGGCGCGGAGCGCGGGGATCACGCAGGCTGCGAGCGCGACGATAGCGAGGGTGAGGGCGACGCTGATAAATGTTGCGGGGTCGCGCACCTGTACACCGAACACCAAAGTCGAAATGGCGCGGCCCAGCACCAGGCTTCCCACCAGGCCGATGCCGATTCCAATCAGCGCGACCTTCATTCCTTCCACAACAATCAGGCGCAACACATTGCGGGGCGAAGCTCCAAGGGCCATGCGCACTCCAATTTCGCCGGTGCGCTGACTGACGAAATAGGCCAGAACGCCGTAAATGCCTATGGAGGCGATGAGCAAAGCTACGAAGGCGAATGCGCCCAGCAACACTGTATTCATGCGCGGCTGCGCGGTGCTATTCGAGAGCCACTGATCCATGGTCTTCTCATTGGCGAGTGCCAGCTCCGAATCGAGCTCGTGAACCTTTTGGCGAATTGCGGGGAGCAAGGATTCGGGCGAACTATCGGTGCGCACGACCACATCCATCAGAGGCCAGACGCGCGAGGCCAACGAGTAATAGAGCGCGGGCGATTCCTTAGTGAGGACAGTGCTGCGCACATCGCCGACGACGCCGACGACAGTGAAGGCAATGGCAGGCGCAGCAGAACGGCGCAGCGTTTGGCCGATGGGGTCGCCATCGCCCCAGAATTTCCTTGCGGTGGCCTGGCTGACGATGGTGACGGGCAGCGCGGTGGTATTGTCGGCGTCGGTGAAATCGCGGCCTTGCATGAGCGGAATCCCCATGGTCTTGAAATAACCGGGGCTGGCAATGCGCCAGTCAATGGGCACGAGCGTGGAAGGCGGCAACACGGACGGGCCAGTGGTGAGCATGGGATGGGTGCTGTAAGTGCCGGCGCCAAAGGGAATGCCGGATGACGTGGCGGCGCCACGAACCCCGGGGAGTGACTGCAAGGAATCGAGTACGGCGCGATAGAGCTGAGAAGCTTTGGTCGCCAGCGGATATTTTTGCGCGGGCGGCGAAAGCTGGAAGGTGATCAATCCGTGAGGGGCAAATCCTAGACGGACGCCCTGAAGATTGACAAGACTCCGAATGAAGAGTCCCGCTCCGATAAGCAAAACGGTTGCAAGGGCGAGTTCCGCCGCGGCAAGACCAGTGCGAAGCCGGACGGACATTCGAGAATTTGAACCACGGCCGCCGCTGCGGAGGATTACGTTGAGATCAACTCTCGCCGTACGCCACGCGGGCACGATTCCAAATAGCAATCCAGTGGTGATGGTTAACGCCAGTGCAAACCAGAGTACGTTGCCGTCCATTTCTACCGCGGGGACCGAGAGCGTGTTGGGCGGCAAAGAGTGGTTGATGATGCGTACGGCCCAAACCGCGCCAAGAAAACCAGTGGCCCCACCAGCAATCGAAAGCATCACGCTTTCGACCAGGAGCTGGCGGACAAGACGGCTGCGGCTCGCTCCAATGGCCGAGCGCACTGCCATTTCCCCCTGGCGAGCAGAGGCGCGCGCCAGCAGAAGGTTGGCGATGTTCGCGCAGGCAATCAGCAGAACGAATATGACCGAACCCAGAAGGGCTAGAAGCCCGGTTTTGAGTTCGGAGCTGACGAAGGAGTCAAACAAGGTGAAGATGCGAACTCCCCAATCGCGGATTTCTGGAAATTGCTGGCCCATGTGAGTGGAGACGATGTTCATTTCGGACTGCGCTTGTTCGGCGGAAACACCGGGCTTGAGGCGGCCATAAACCGCAATGGTGTGATTGAGGCGAATCTCTTTTGAAGGATCAATGGTCAGCGGAGTGTAAACGTCGCCGCCCGCGAGCAGGTTCAGGGCGGCGGGGGCGATCCCTACGATTGTGGTGGGTGCGCCATTAAGATTGACTGTCCGGCCGATGACTGCCGGGTCGGCGCCGAAGCGCCGATTCCAGAGACCTTCCCCGATCATGGCGACTGGTGGGCTATTGGGCTTTTCTTCATCGTCAGTGAAATCACGACCCAATAGCGGAGCAATGCCCATAAGGCGGGTGAGCGCCGGGCTGATGAGATTGCCGGAGAGCTGTTCGGGATCGCCCGTGCCGGTAAGCGTGAAGTTGTTGAATCCGACCGCGCCCAAGGCTTCAAAACTCTGCGATTGCTCGCGCCAGGAAAGGAAGTTCAGCACCGAGGCGCCGAAATTCGGGAGATTGAGCTTGTCGTTTTTTTCCGCGACCTGGACGAGGCGATTGGGGCTCCGGTAGGGCAAAGGACGGATCAACACGGAATTCACGACACTGAATATCGTGGTATTTGCCGCGATGGCCAGCATGACCGTGAGAACGACCGCGGCCGTGAACATGGGCGCGCGTCGCATGGTGCGGGCGGCGAATTTAATGTCGTTCAACAGCATGAGTATCCTCGATCATTTCAGGGCCATATGGGAGTCCCACACAAACCCTAAGATACTTCAGACGCACATGGGGATTGAAAAGTGACAGACGAGTTTTCGCGCGCAGGTCGCCGGGGCCGTCTTCAACGTCCACGAATTCTGTGGCTGGAAAGGCGTGTGATGGCGTTGTCGGCATTGTGAGAGACAGGATTCGCATAGGCGAATAGTAGGCCTTGGCTACATTGCCGGTTGTTCAGCCACTCCCAGTCCGCCAATTTGCTCTCCCCATTCCATTTTTGGGCAATGCGGGGATATAATGGCGCGCTCCCTCGAAGGAGGCCCCGTGCTCCGCTTGTCACGGAAGCCGCACCCAGAACGAACGGTGCGCCAGGACTGGCGCGCAGAGTTATCACCGGAAAAGACAATGGTGTATGAGTGTGTTCTCGCCGAAGTGCGGAATGCGCATGTGATGTATAGCGTGGCGCTGGACGAGGCGCTCACACTGCGCAAATGGGGCCGTCTGGAATTGGCTCTAGAGCAAATGAATGTTTCCGCTGATTTATGCGGGAGATTCTCCGCAGCTCAGGAGGGATTGCTCCTGGCAATGGAGCAGCACGCGCGGCATTTCGGCACACTGCCGGCGGTGAACCCGCTCGATCCGGAATTCTTTGAAGGAGAGACGGCGCGGAAAGCCGCGCGCACCAATTCCCTGCTCTCGAGAGTATTGTGGCGCCAACAGAATCGCTTCCTACACAAACTCCAAACCTTAGGCGAAATGACTTGCAATCTGGCGGCGGAAAATCGCCTGTGGGCCGACCACCTTGCCAGTGGAAGAGATCCTGCGAGCGGGCAGGCCTGGGAGCACCTTGGCACCCTGCAATTTGATCTTACGAGTTCACTGGGTGAAGCGACCGTGATCTTGAAATGCTTTTTCGTGCACCTGCCCGCGGAAGAAGTGGCCGCTTTTGGCGACCGACTGAAAGCGACGATCTCGGCCGCGCCTTCGATAGCCAATTCGCGCGTGGCTGAATTTAGGAAGCAGTAGGTATCATTTACCAGGGCGCCTTGCGCGCCGGCGCGATGCGGGATGGCTCCCGCCACAATACCGGCGATTTTGCCAGGACACCCAGTACAACTCAAAGGACGAGGACAGCATCCCAATCTCTGGATGCGTCCCGGCGGGACCGGTGGCCCGAACGAGACGAATCGAAACAGGTGAGCTCACGGAATCGGAGGCGATTCAAAGGGCTCAACAGGGAGACGCGGAGGCGTTTGAGTTCCTTTACCGGCGGCACAGCCGGCGCGTTTATGCCCTCTGCCTGCGCATGGTCGGGCGCACAGCAGAAGCGGAAGACCTCGCTCAGGAGGCTTTCCTCCAACTTTTCCGGAAGATTGCAACCTTTCGGGGAGAGTCAGCTTTCTCAACCTGGTTGCACCGCCTGACGGTCAATGTTGTGTTGATGAAGCTGCGCAAGAAAACGGTTGCGGAAACCTCGCTGGAGGAAGCGACCGAACCCGACGAGGAAACCGGCGGACCGCGAAGGGATTTCGGCGCACCCGACTCGTTGTTGGTCGGATCGGTGGACCGGATCAACCTGCAGCGCGCGGTGGAACAGTTGCCTCCGGGTTATCGCTCGGTGTTCGAGCTCCACGATATTCAGGGATACGAACACAACGAGATCGCGGAAATCATGGGCTGCTCGATCGGAAATTCAAAATCGCAGCTCCACAAAGCTCGAACGAGATTGCGCGAACTGCTCCATGAAGCTGCCCGGCAGCAGGCGCGGGATGACCGGCAGACGGCCAAGACTGAGGCCGCAGGGAATGAGGGATAGGAAATAGTTTTTGGCGCAGGACTGGAAAAAGCCAGGCAACTCGGTAGCATGAATTGGATTCGTAGAACGGTAGAAGAAGGGGTGTTATGCAGTGTCAGGAATTTGAAGCCGTCCTTGAACAGACCAGTGACCTGCCGTTAAGCGCAGAGGCCGCTGCTCATATCGCGCAGTGCTCCACTTGCCAGGCGCTGGCGGCCGACCTCAATAAGATTGTGTTGGCGGCGCGCGAACTGCGCGAGGCGGAACAGGAACCGCCGGCACGAGTGTGGGCCAGCTTGCGTTTGCAGCTTGAGATGGAAGGCATCATCCATGCGCCAGCGATTGTCAGGCCCTCTGCTGAACCAGGGGCCGGCTGGATCTCCGGAGTTGTGGCGTGGATGCGCCAGCCTGCGTTGGTTGCCTCTTACGCGGCATTTATGGTGCTGGCCGCGGGGTTGGCGTGGGAGCAGTCCACACCGGAAATGGAAATTCAGCCTCAACCACCCTCTGCGGCAACCCTGCAAACACGCAATAGCTTGAATACCTTGGAAGCGCAGACGCAAACCGATTTGCAATCCATGGATCCCGAGGTAAACGCAGCTGTTCAGCGCGACCTCAAGATCGTGAATAATTTTATCGCTGTGTGTGAAAAAGCGGTCCGTGATGAACCGCAAAATGACGCCGCGCGCCAGTATCTCTATGGGGCTTACCAGCAAAAGGCGGAGTTGCTGACTGCGGCGATGGATCACACCAGGACAGGGGAATAACGATGCGCTCCAACTCGACTCAATCAAGAACAAATCCATCCATGCGGATGGCGATTGCTGCGATGGGGCTTGCTGCTCTGGCGCTTCCGGCTTCGGCGCATCGCATCGAGAAACACTTCGCTGTGGAAGGCAAGCCGGTAGTTACGATCCACAACTCGAACGGGCGCATTCAAGTCAAGTCCTGGAATAAGCCCGAAGTAATGGTGGTTGGAGACCACGGCAGCAGCAGCGTTGAAGTGGAAACCGAACAGGCCGGATCGCGCATTGAAGTCAACACTCGCGTGCTGAACAGTTCGGCGCGTGGCAGTGATTTGCAAGCCGATTATCAAATTACCGTACCGGAGGAAACCCAGCTTACGGTCCGCACCGATATGGGCAGCATCGTTGTGGAAAGCGTTCACGGGGACCTCAGGTTTGAAACGCTGGCGGCCAATGTAAGCCTGCAGGACACGGGCGGGGTTATCTTCGTGAGGACGGGCGACGGGTCCATCGTATGCGCGCGTTGCGACGGCCGGTTGGATGCGATATCGGTCAGCGGCAACGTGCAATTGTTGCAGCCCATCATGGATCAAATCACCGTTCACACCACCGCTGGCAACATCCTTTTTGACGGTGATTTCCTCCGTCACGGAACCTACAATCTGAAGAGCGACACCGGCAGCACTGACGTGCATTTCGGCAGCGCGAGTTCATTCGACCTGACTGCCCGCTCCGAGCATGGGACCGTGGTGAATGAGGCAAATCTGCAGCCCGACAAACACGGCAAAAAGCTGAATCTTCCACGTGGCACGAATGCGTTGCTGGGTACGGTGGGCAGTGGCAACGCCAAAGTAGAGCTCTATTCCTTCAGTGGTACAATCAAAATCCTGAGGCGGGAACAGTAATTCAAGCTAGTTCCCGCTCCTCTCATTCAAAATGCACCCGGCTGGATCACGTCTGCCATTGAAATTGGTTTGCCTGACTGGATTTATGGGCTGCGGCAAGACCACCACGGGACGGCTGCTCGCGAAGCAGCTTGGCTGGCGGTTCGTGGACATCGACGAAAACATCGAAAACCAAGCCGGTCTAGGCATCAGCCAAATATTTGACCGCCTCGGCGAGGCCGCATTCCGCGACCTCGAACGCGCGGAACTTGCGCGTGCGCTGGGCGAAGCTTCCGCATCCGTGGTGCCCACAGTGCTCGCGCTGGGCGGCGGCACATTTGCACAACCTGCCAACATGGAGATGCTACGCGCAGCGTGCGGTTCTGCGGGCGGGCCGCGCGTCGGTTGCACGGTGTGGCTCGACTGTCCAGTGGAACTGCTGCTTTCCCGCTGCGTGATGATGGACGACCGCCCGTTGTTCCGCGACGAAACAAGTTTTCGTGACCTCTACGATGAACGGTTGCCTTTTTATCGCCAGGCGGATCTGCGGGTGGAAGGGGGCGGTTCGCCCCGCCAAGTGGTGGAGCATATTCTGGCATCGGAAGTATTCGGCAGGCGTGGATCGCCGAGCATGGGCGCAGGTGCAGGAGACTTCGCGGGGGAAGTGCGCCCTCAATCTAAGTGAAACAATGAAATGGATGGTGCGGAGATGAAAACTTGCCGGAGCGGAGCGGTTATATCGGTATTCGCGGTCGTTGCCTTTGCCTCCGCCGCGTTGAGTGTGCCATTGCCCGCGCCAGCGGCGGCCACACTTTCAGAAGACAAGGGAAAACTTGTAATCACGGTGGACGGACAGTCCGTGGGCACCGAGGAATTTTCTATCACGCGGGACGGCAGCGATTGGGTGGCGCACGGGACCACCGATATCCACGCTGGGAAGGAAATCGCGCGAGTGAACGGCGAGCTGCGTTTGAACTCCGCGGGTGAGCCATTGCGCTATGTGTGGTCCACTGCGGGGAACAAAAAGGCTACGTCCACAACCGTCTTTGAGGGATTGACCGCCAAGATTACTCTGGATCTGGGTGATGGCAAGCCTATCAATCAGGACTTTCGTTTCGCTTCACCGGTGGTGATCCTCGATAACAATTTGTATCACCAGTATGAAGTCCTGGCGCGCGTTTACAATTGGACCGCCGGTGGCCCGCAGAATTTCGCCGTTTTGATCCCGCAGGAGCAATCGCCCGGCAACATCACGGTGGAGTCGTTTGGCAGCGCAAGTCTGGAAGGCGCGAAGTACAGCCAGCTTGTGGTCCGCACCGAAGACCTACAGGTAAATGTTTACGTGGATGCTTCGCACCGGTTGATGCGTCTGGTCGTACCGTCATCCAAAGCGGAAGTCCGCAGGCAGTAAGGTTCTCTCCGCAGCAGAAAATAATTTGCGGGAAAGTATCAGTGAACTGTTACTGGCTCTTTGTGGGCAGTCAGGTCCACGTTTCTCCAGTCGCCCCGGATGATGGCCGCGCGAATCTTGGCCGCGGACCAACCCTTGTGAGTTTGCTCATAGGCGAAAATTCCCTCCGCCATACAAGTGTTGCAGATGCTGGCGTGAAGGGTCGCGAAACAATCATATAAACTGTGGTGTCCGTCATTCAGGTCGCAGGAGCAATAGCAGGGCTGCTGGTACAGAACATTTTTGACTTTGGCGGCCATGGCGTAAGAATTCTGAACAATTGGGTCTTTGAACTGTACCGGGTCAAGCGTAGGGCCAAGCTCCTCCTTTGGAGGAGCGGCGTGGAATGCAGGAACTCTTTGCGCTGGATCACCTTTCGGAAATTGGCCGGCGGTGGTCTGCTTCCCATTTCTCGCGGGGGAATTTGCGGGGGAAGTGGCCGACAGAAGCCCCACGCTTGCTGCCGCAGTTAAGAAAACGACTCCGCTGGCAGTAATCAATTTCAAATTAATTCCCATGGCAGTCCCTCCAAAATCGGGTTCGGAGAAAACGAAAGGCCCGACGCCATTTTACCGCTTGTCGCGACGCCGGGCCAACTTCAGTTTCACGGATTTAGCTATGCGGGCCGGGTGCGCGGGCGTGGCGTGGCCGGCTTGGGTTGATCGGGCTCAACAGTGAGAGTTGTTTCCGCACCTTTGCGAATTACCGTGACCTGTACGGTCTTCGCGTCACGCTTCTCGCGCAGCTTGGACTGCATTTCGCCCAGAGTCCTCACGCGGTCGCCATCGACCTTGGTGATAACGTCGCCTGCTTTCATCCCAGCCTTCTCCGCCGGCGTTCCGGACAGAACTTCAGTCACCAGCAAGCCTTCGCCATCCGGCGCCCCGAAGTAGTTGCCAAGCTGTCCGTTCAAGTTTTCCGTGTGAATGCCGATGGTGGGGTTTCTTCCCATCACGAACAGGCCATTTCCATTACCCGAGCCAAACCCCTGGCCGAATCCCCAGTTTCCATCGGGCATGGCGAACGAGAACGCTCGCGGTGTGGGCGCCGGAGTGGGGCCATCCCATTTCCTTGTGTCGAGTTCAAAATCTCGGATCATGGGTGCCACGTTTACCCTGACACGATTGTCAAATTGGTCGCTCACCGAACCCAGCGTGACATTTAACGATTGCGAGCGCCCGTCGCGCCAAACCGTAAGGGATATGCTGTGTCCCGGAGCTGTTTCGCGCACAACCCTCCGGAACTGCACAACTCCTTCAATATGTTGCCCATTGAATTCCGTGATCACGTCACCGGATTTCAAGCCGGCCTTCTCTGCCGGGCTATCCTTTTCCACGTCGCTGATGTAAACGCCGAGCGGGGAGGAAAGCTTCAATTCCTTGGCGCGGTCGGCCGAAACATCGTCGGGCGTCACGCCCAGCCAACCCGCGTCGTCCATGGGTGGAAACTCTTCGCCGTTGATGAGCACATGGGGCTGCACAGCTTCTTGCGCGAGGACGGCTGCCTGATCTTGCAGAACTCTTGAATTGGCAAGAGCAGCCTGCATTCGCTCCGAAATGCGTTCGGTAACCTGATCATTCACGGCCGCTGTTGCCTGCGCCACGGTGGCGGCCAACTGCGCGCGTGTCGCCGCCAAGCCATCATAGTAACCAGCCAACGCGACCTGCTTGGCAAGCGTTGCTGCCAACGTATCGCATTGTGAATTCTTATCCTTGTCCTGAGCGGGGACTGTACCCGCGAATGGCCCGAATGCGAGCGCTAATGCCGCGGCAATTCCCAATGCCAAAATTGTTCTGCTTCTCATGATTCTGCCTCCTGCCTGGTTCGACGTCTTGCCTGCGGCTCGGTGAGCATTCATTTTTGCGCCGAATAACGCCAGGCTAAATCGTAGATCTCCAGACCGCGATTTGAATCGCGCCATTCACCGTACGGATTCGCAATGGCGCGCCGCCGGCTCCCATTTTTCCGCGGAAGCTGCCGTGGCCGAAGGCGCCATTCAGCAGGACCGGCTCTTCCGTGCGAATCACTCCGTTCAGGCTTTGCGCATCTATTTCCGCGCCCGCATTGGGAGGCAACGCCATTAATATGGAGCCGTTCATCGTTTCCAGCGCGAGCGGCATGGCATCCAGCGCCCTGAGTTCTTCGTGGATGCCGCCGTTAGTGGTGCGGGCGTTGAATCCACCCGCGCAATCGTAAACATCCACGTCGCCATTCACCGTGTGCAGGTGTCCGCCGCCATCCACATCGGTGACGCGCACGTTTCCGTTTACAGTGGTAATGTTTTCAAGCATCACTCGGCGGGGCACCTGGATCTTGTACTCCACGGTCACGTCCACTCCCTCGTCCGAGGGGTACCGCGTAGCCACTTCCACCCTTCCAGAGGCGGACTTCACTTCGATGGTTACGAGTTCCAGGTCGGCGACGCTGCGCCGCGCGCTTTTCACCGCGTGAATCTGCACTTCCGGACGATCCCACGCGCGCACTTCCACAGACCCATTTACATTCTGTAGAATCAGCGCGCCGCCCGCTACAAGCGGCACCGTTTTGTCATAGACCTGATCGTAAGCGCTCACCGGCGCGCTTCCAATCAACGCTGCCACAAACAGAATTGCCCCCGTCAACCACTTTTTCATCTCACACCCCCGCGGATGAAGTTGAGCCTTCTCGACCTATTGCAAACGGAATTCCAGATTTACCGTGGTCAACACCGGCACGGCCTTGCCATCCAAAAGGTACGCACGATATCGCCATTGGCGAACCGCGCTTACGGCGGCTTGCAGCAATGACTGCTCACCGCTCAAGACATCCACTCGGTCCACTTCGCCGCCCCTGCCAATTAACACGCGCAGGGAAACTGTTCCGGCAATTCCCGCCTGGCGCGCCACATCGGGATAGACAGGAGGCACTCCGTGAATCAGCCGCTTCTGTTGCTCCTCCGCATCCACGGGCACGCCGCCGAACCATAACTGGCCCAGCTTCATCCACAAAACCTCCGTTTCCGGAGGAGCGGGAGGCGCTGCTCGCGGGATCGGTGGAGAGGTAGGTGAGTTTCCCGCTGGCGTTGCTTTCGGCGTAGGATCCGTTTTCTCAAAAAAAATATCCTTCCCGGATCGCTGCGCGTCCTCATAAGCCTGCTGTGCTTGTTGCAACTGCTTGGTCATTTCATCGGTGCTTTGATTCAAACTCTGTTGAACCAGTGTCTGAAACAGACGCTGGTCCATCTGGATTTCCTGTTTAATGTGTTCCGTCATCAATTGCTGCTGACGAAGATGTGTGTCATCCACGAACCGCAACTGAATGTTGCCATCCAGCGAGCGCAGGTGCAGCACTCCCCCGCCGCCGTTGAGGGGGCATTCGCCGTGTTCCTGTTTTCCTGCGTCGCTGGCGACGTAGGAGACTTTCATTGGCATCGCGGGATCCGTGACGATGTGGTGGCCCGCGCCGCTGTCAATCGTGGCCTGAACGGTGAGGTGCAAATCGCGGGGCAAGTAAACAATGATGTCTCCCTGGCCGGATTCGAGTTGCGACCCGGTGGCAAATTTCAATGAAGGTGAAAGCCAGGCAGTGATCGAACCGGTACCCGTGGTGGTGGCATGCACCGAGTTTTCAACACTCGTCAGGAAAATGCTGCCGCCAGTGCTGTCCAATTGCGTTGGCCCGGTCACGTGCAAAACGCGGATGCCGCCGCCGGCCGCCTTCGCTTGAATTGCGCCCGCCGCTTCTCCGAAACTGATTTGCCCGCCTCCGGACGAGGCCGTAACGCGCGAACCAGCCCTTACCACGGTAATGTTTCCGCCGCCCGTTTCCAATTGGGCTACTCCGCCGATCCTTCCGGCGTGGATGTGCCCCCCGCCCGTGGTCAGCAACGCGTCTCCCATCACATTTCCTGCGGTGATATGGCCACCAACGGTGACAGCTCGCAAATCACCGGACACATTGCCCACACTGATGTGACCGCCGCCCAGGCTTTCGAGCCGGGCGGCAGGCGATCCCGTTATGCGATTCGCACTACCAACTTGCCCGGCGGTGATGTTGCCAGCGTTGGTAACCAGGTTCACGCGCCCGTCAAGGTCATCCACCTGGATATTGCCCGCCTGCGTGGTGACATCCAAGTTGTAGTTCCGAGGCACGTGGAGTTCGTAAGAGACCCAAAGCCGGTCGCGGATCTCGCGTCGTGCCACTTCGCCCTGAATGGCCACTCCGCTGGGAACATCATGCGAGTGGACCAGGAATTCATTGATGATTTGTCGCGCCTCGACGCCGGTGTCTTCCGTCTCAATCCTTACGCGAAATCGAACTTCGCCCACCGCATCGGTGAAAACGCGCACGCCGCCCATATCCGTTTCCAAGTGAAGCCGTAACCCATCTTTGGTCGGAAACGATCCGTTTTTCTCCTGGAATACCTGATTCCTTCGCGCGCGGGGAGCCAGAGCAGGTATGCCAGGTCGCGGAGCCGGTCCCCGCACAGCAGCCCGTGGAGTAGGACCTTGTTGCGTTGGCGGCGGCGTAGGATTCTGGGCGACTACTGGCGCTGTTGTGGCTTGCGGTGGCGCCTGCCATGGTGATTGGGCCTGCACGCAAACTCCCGCGCTTCCGGCCAGCGTCAGTCCCAGCAAAATGGTTCGCAAATGGATTCGGGTAAACAAAATATTCTCTGCCACCTGAAATGGTATTTCGCGACGCCGCGCCGATTTACCGAAGCGGGCCAGCGCTGACCTGGCGAACCGCGGCCGCGGCTTGCAGCCGGATGTAATTGTTCGGGTCATGCTCGCTCAAGTCCCGGAGAACGCGTGCGACGCGGGGATCGCCGGCCGTGTTTCCGGATTCAAAAGTGGCGCGCAATTCGTTAACCGCCTCAATGCGCACGCCCGGATTCGAGTCATGCACCAACGCGTCGAGCAGCGCGTCGCGCACCGTCACATCCTGTTCAAATCCGTGCAGCGATTCGAGCGCTCTAAGCCGCACGCCGGGATTAGGGTCGTGCCGCGAGGCCTCGCACAACAACCGGCGCACGTCTGAGTCCGCCGTGCGCACGCGCAAAACTTCCACTGAATCTTGCCGGACATCGGAATCAAATCGCTGGCCGTTCTGAAGTATGAATGTCAGCACGCGTTTCACATCGGCGTCGTCCGGGCCCCCAGCAAGCACGACTGGTTTCATCGCACGCATCTGCACTTCAATGTTGGGTGTGCCCGTTCCGGCGTCGGGAACCATATAAATCCCGGAAACCGACATGTTCTGCAACTCTTGATCGGGGATCCTTGGCGCAGCAGAGACCGTCATGTTGGGCACAAATCCGGCCGTTGCGGTGCCGTTGCTGGAAATTGTGGGAAGTGCCCTCCCCATTCCAAGGCCCAACAATACAAACAGCGCCGCTCCCATGGCGGGATGCAGCGTCAACTCCAACCGGCACCAACCGAAAAACTGCGCCAGCAATCCTCGCGAGCCGAACCCCAGTCGCGCAGCCACCACATGATCGTTTGAATCATCCAGCGCTTCCGCCAATTCGCTGCGGCACTGCTCGAGCAATGCTCCCGCGGGATCGAGTCCATCTGCCGGTTGCGCCAGAGTCGCCAGCAACTGTCGCAATCGCAACTCGGCCGAAAGCGCCGCGGCGCATTCCAAGCAAGCGCCCACGTGCCGCTCTACAATTTCACTCTCTTCCGGGCTGGCTTCTTCGCAGGCGTAAAGCGTCAGCAGCCGCGCAATTGCGGAACACTCGTGGACGCGCTTCAATTCCGCGGTCACAGCAGCCCCTCCAATTGCACGCGCAGCTTCCTCGTTGCGCGGAATAATGAATTCTTCACGGTCTCTTCGGTGGTCCCCAGCAGCTCGCCGATCGCGCGAAGCTTCAATCCCTGGTGATGCTTCATCTCAAATATCACGCGCTCGCGCGGAGAGAGCCTGCCCATCGCCGCTGCAATCTTCTTCCCAATTTCGCGCCCCATCACGTGCCGCTCAGGATCCGCGCCGGGCCGCGATTCGCGTTGACGTTCAAAGAAATCCTGCGGCACATCGCCTTCTCCGGGCAATTCTGGAGCCTGGTCTTCGGGGCGGCTGTTTCTGCGGCGCATCTGGTCCAGACAAACGTTGGTGACGATGCGGTAGAGCCAGGTATAAAAACTGCATTCAAATCGGAACCGGTGGAGATTTTTGTAGGCCTTCAGGAACGCTTCCTGGTAAACATCGCGGGCGTCTTCGGTGCGGCGCGTTAAATTCAGGGCCAACCGTAACACGTCGCGGTCATATCGGTGGACCAATTCCTCAAACGCGGCATGGTTCCCCGATTGGGCGCGCTCCACCAGCGCCTTTTCGTCGAGGCGTGCGCTGAGCCGACCTGCGCGCTCTTCGGCACCGCTTGCGATACGGTCCCCCGGCAACGCGATAGCTAGTCCAGTGAGCGGCATCCCACTTAGTATAGACGCTGCGAGAAGGGAAATGTGAGCATCCGAAGTTCGCGCTGGACAAATGTGGGATGCGGCCTGTTCCGGAAGAGAGGTCTGCATAACTATAGGTATATCAATGACTTACATCCCACCGCCGGGATTGCCTGCCCCCAATTTGCTCTTCGACTCTCGATAAAAACTCAGCGTTGAATCTCCCTGCTTCAAGATGCGAGTCCTCCGGAATCTTGCAATCGTTTCGGGTAAGGCAACGCGAGTTGAGTGTTCGATTACTATCGTGGAATTTTCCGCCAACAATTTGCCGGCTGATTCTGGGGCAGTCGCGCGCTCCAGAGCTTTCACGCACATACCCACCTCGGCGTAGGGGGGATCGGCGAACAGAAAATCTACGCGCACATTTTGGCTTGCCAACCGCAGCAATCCTTTGCCCGCGTTGGTCGTCAGGATTTCCGTCTCGTCGGTTCCATCGCTCATCGAAGTTCCCGGTTCGATACCGAGTGACTTCAAATTGGCGAAAATCAATCCGGCAGTTTGGGGATGTTTTTCAATAAAGATCACTCGCTGCGCGCCACGGCTGAGCGCCTCAATCCCCACAGCCCCGGTGCCCGCAAAGCAATCCACAAACACTGAGCCTTCCACATTCGCGCCCAAAACATTGAAAAGCGTTTCGCGTAAGCGGTCGCTGGTCGGCCGCAAATCCAGATTGCCCACCGATTTCAAATGGCGACTGCGGAATTTTCCCGCGACGATTCGCATGGGTCTCCGTCACCCCACGTGCGCGAGCTGATATCTGCGCCGCCACACCGGGCCAAGATCTCCAAGCAATTGTTCAAGTTCCTGCTGCGCCACCGGATTGTCCACCATCGCAAAAGCTTCGAGTCGCGCCAACTCCAGTATCTGCCTATCGCGGAGCGGATTGGCGATGTGGAACCCCAGCAGACCATGTTGCCGCGTGCCGAAGAATTCTCCCGGCCCGCGCAATTTCAAATCCACTTCGGCAATCTCAAATCCATTCGATGTCCGCGCCATGGTCTCCAGCCGTTCGCGTCCTTCGCCCGTGAAATTCTGGGGCGCCACCAGAATGCAAACAGATTTCTCGCTCCCGCGCCCAATGCGACCGCGAAGCTGGTGTAACTGCGCCAAGCCAAAACGATCCGCGTGCTCGATGACCATCACCGTGGCATTGGCCACGTCCACACCCACTTCAATCACGGTGGTGGAAACCAATATCTGAATCTGCCCGCGCCGGAATTTTTCCATCACCGCTTCCTTTTCTTCACTACGCATCCGCCCGTGGAGCAACGCGACTTTCAGCGTCGGGAAGACTTCGTGCGACAACCTCTCGTATTCGGTGATTGCCGCCTTTAGCTCCGCCTTCGATTCTTCAATCACGGGATATACGACGTAAGCCTGCCGCCCGTGCGCGATCTCTTTCCGAATCGTCTCCCACACTCCCGGCATCTTCGCCTCGACTACAAGCCGTGTCTCAATAGGAGTACGTCCCGGCGGCATCTCGTCAATCACCGACGTATCCAAATCTCCAAACAGCGTCAGCGCCAGCGTCCGCGGAATGGGCGTCGCCGTCATCACCAGCACATCGGGCATTTTCCCTTTGTCCATAAGCTGTTTCCGCTGCATCACGCCGAAGCGGTGCTGTTCATCCACAATCACCAGCCCCAGCCGCTTAAAATCAACTCCCTCCTCAATCAGTGCGTGCGTACCGGTCACAAACTGGGCTTCTCCCGACCGGATGCGCGCGAGCGCCGCGCGTTTCTCAGCGGTCTTCAACCCGCTTACCAGCAATTCCACAACGTAGCGGTTCTTCTGGAATATCCTCCGCGCCGAGAGAAAATGCTGCACCGCGAGGATTTCCGTCGGTGCCATCAGCGCCACTTGATACCCATTTTCGATCGCAATCGCCGCGGCTTCCAGCGCCACAATCGTTTTCCCGCTGCCCACATCCCCCTCGAGCAAGCGGTTCATCGGCGCGGGCTTCTCCAGGTCGGCCGCAATTTCGCCCAGCACGCGCTTCTGCGCCTCTGTCGGCTTGAATGGCAGGATGCGCTTCACCGCCTCCCGAACGGCCGGCTCGCGCACGCGGAACGCAATCCCCGGTTTCTGGCGCAAATTCTTCCGCCGCATTGCCAGGCTCAGCTCGTAGAAAAAGAACTCCTCAAATATCAACCGCAGGTGCGCTGCGGAGCGGAAGGAATTGAGTTTTTCGATGCTTTCGGTCTGCGGCGGGAAATGGACGTAGAGCAGCGCCTCGCGCCGCGTGGGAAATTGATTTCGCCTGCGAATATCCTCGGGAATCCGGTCAGGCATGTCCGGCGGCAGCGCCGCGAGCGCCTGATGAACCACGCGCCGCAACATCCGCGAACTCAGTGTGCCGATCGCTTCATAAATCGGAACGATTCGCCCGACTTCTGTGGAATCCCCCGGCTCCGGCCCCAGCGTTTCCACCTGCGGATTGATCATCTCCATTCGCACCGGACGGAGCGGATCGTAGTCTACTTTGCCATGCAAAATAAGCTCCTGCCCGACCTTGAACCGTCCCTCCAGATATCCGCTGTGAAAAAAACGGCAGTGCAGCCGGCCCGTACCGTCACCCACGATCAAGTAATAGACACTGTTGCGCGACCGCCTGTAGCGCAACGTTTGTCCCTCCACTACCGCCACGCGCAGCGTATACGTCTGCCCCGCAATCAATTCTTTAATCGTAGAAAAGTGTGTCCGGTCTTCGTAGCGAAACGGCAGGTAGCCAATCAAATCCTCTACGGTAGTAATCCCCCGCTTGGCCAGCGCTTCCGCGCGCTGGGGCCCCACGCCCTTCAGGAATTTCACTTCATCGCCAAGCGAAATCATGCGCCCCTTTTATATCATCCTCCTTGGAGCGCCGGGTCCGGCGCGGACAGTCCTCCTTCGTTTCCACTCATTTTTTCATTGAACGGGCCTATTGCACCCACGCCTACTCTGCCTCATACATTGCTTGCGCCCGCCGCGCGGCTCTGGCTAGATAGAAAACAGCGTGCACACGCGCGCCTCGGAGGAATCGTTGTCAGAATCGCCTGCCCAGTCTACCCGCAGCCCTCGCCTCGAGCGCCTGAGCGGGAAGGATCTCCGCGTTCTGCTCGTCTGGATTCTGGTTGGGTTTTTGGGCGCAGGCGTGGCCTGGCGATATTTCTTCCAGGCCTTCCCCGAAGCCTCCGTTAACTTCCAAATTTCGCGCGACGAAGCCTTGAGCCGCGCGCGTCAATTCACTTCCAATCAGGGAGTATCGCTTCAGGGATACATGTCCACGATCGTTTTCAGCGTGGACGATAACACCAAGACTTACCTCGAGCGAACGGTAGGTCTCGAACGCGCCAACGAATTGATGTCCCACGGAATAAATGCCTGGCATTGGGATATCCGCTTCTTCCGTCCTCAACAAAAGGAAGAGTTCAGCGCGCAAGTCAGCCCCGAGGGCCAAATCGTCGGCTATCAACACGTCATTGAGGAAGCCCGTCCTGGCGCACATCTCGAACGAGACGCCGCCCGCAATATTGCGGAGCAATTCCTCCACGATCAATACCGGCCCGATCTCACCAGCTATGATTTTCTTCCGGAAGAGGCCAACTCGTCCGAACGGCCCAATCGCCGAGACTGGAGTTTCACCTGGCAGCTTCGCGGCTTCCGTGCTTCTGACGGCCCGGACGCCGCGCCATATCGTCTGCGCGTCTCTTTGCAAGGAGATCAAGTCGGTGGCGCCAATGAATTCCTGAAAATCCCCGACGCGTGGATTCGTGACTACGGTCGCATGCGTTCAGCCAACGATTTCCTTACACAGGTTGCCGTGCTTCCCTACTTGGCTCTCATCGGCGCAGCTTTCTGGTTTATCTACGAGCTGAGCCGCCGCAATCAACTCCGCTGGGGGGTCGCCGTCAAACTCGGCCTGTTCTTCACGGTACTGTGGCTCGCGCTGTCCATGAACGACTGGTCCTCTACTCGCGCCGCATACGAGACCGACGCTTCCTATTCCGCATTCGTATATGAACAGATTGCCGTGGCCATCGGCCTGGCCATTCTGCAGGCCATCCTGGTCACCATTGCATTTGCGCCCGGCGAACCGCTTTACCGCGAGAGCCAGCCGCTGCGCCTGAAATTAATTACGGTTCTCAAGCTGCCCGCGGTGCGCTCCAAGGAATTCTTCAATTCTTGCGTCATCGGTCTTTCCTTCGCCGCTGCGCACATAGGGTACGTAGTAGTGTTTTATCTCGTGGGGAGACACTTTGGGGTTTGGGCGCCCCAAGACATCAATTTCGACCCCTCCACAAGTTCACCGCTGCCCTGGCTGGGGGCACTGACCATTGGCCTTTACGCCGCGGCGAGTGAAGAGTTTCTCTTCCGCATGTTTGCCATTCCATTTTTCAAGCGAATTACTAAATCCAGAATCATTGCCGTCATACTTCCCGCCTTCATGTGGAGTTTCCTGCACTCCAACTATCCGCAGGAACCTCCCTACATTCGCGGAATCGAGATTGGTCTGATCGGCATTGTGGCCGGCCTGGTCATGCTGCGCTGGGGAATCCTGACCACGCTCATCTGGCATTACACCGTGGACGCCACGCTCGGCAGCCTGTTGCTCATGCGATCGGCAAACCCCTATCTGCGGATTTCCGGCGCGGTCGTCTCTGCGGCGGCCGCAATCCCGCTGCTGTATTGCGCGGTGATGTATTGGAAGCGCGGGGGCTTCGAGGCGCGCGAGGATTTGCTAAATCGCGCGGAACCGCTGACCAAATCCGCAACGGAAAGCGTATCAGCTGACGCGAGTTCGTCCGCGGCACAGGTCGCGGTTTCCCGTTCGGGCTTCTATGAGGCCATGCCCTCCCGCGCGATGTGGACGCTGATTCTTTGCGGCGTTTTGGGAGCAGCGCTGGTTGCCACCACCCATTCCAGAGCCATCGGCGATTTCCTGCGCGTGTCCATGGACGCCCGGCAGGTCGCTGCCAAAGCGGACGATGAATTGCGATCCCATCATGTGGACGTTTCGCGCTTTCACCGCGCCGTAATTTTCATAACCAATTACGATCCGCTGGCCAACGAATTCCTCAGGCGCAAGGTAGGAATCGAAGGAACCAACGAAATCTATGAACATCAAGTGCCCGGCGCTTTCTGGCGTGTCCGATATTTCCGCGATTCGGAAAAGGAAGAGTACGCCGTGCTTTTCCGCGCCGATGGTGAGTTGCATTCCGTCTGGCACACGCTTGAGGAAAATGCCCCGGGCCCAACCCTGACCAAAGAGGAAGCTCTGGCGCGCGCCGAAGCCTGGCTCCGCGAAAATAAGCATATGGATCTGGCCGCTTGGCGGCTGGTAGATTCAAAGTCGGATGCCCGCCCAAAACGCACCGATCACCTTTTTGGATGGGACCGGATCGTGCCTCTTGCGGGCGGCCCGAATCCGCAGGACGCCGCCCTCGCGCACGTCGAGCTGCGCATTCAGGGCGATGAACCGTCAACCTACAGGATTTACGTCAAATTGCCAGAGGAGTGGATTCGCCGGCAGCAACAGCAAACTCTCCCGAAAATCATCCAGTTGACCTTGTATTGGGTTCTGGCTGGCACGCTGGCCGTCACCATGCTCGTCATTTATTTCCGGAATTTGAAGTCGCACGCCGCCGCCTCGATTCCCTGGAGAACGCTCGCAGGCTGGGCGCTTTGGGGCTTGGCAGCCGTCGTCGTGGCCCAAGTCACAAACCTCCCCTTTTCTTTTCATGCCTACGTGACGCAGGTACCGCTCAAGATTTTTTACGCCACGTTGGGGATAGGTTTCGTGCTGGCCGCGGTGGTGGTCTTTACTTGCATCGCGTTCCTCTTCGGTCTGGCGTGGTTCTTCTGGGCGCAAGCCGGTCAGGAGAATCACCTTCCCCGCTGGCTGGGAATGCCCGCAAGCTACTATCGCGACGCTTTGTTGGTCGCGATCGCCGGGACCGCGGCGGTTGCCGGTTTTGAGAGATTAGCTTCGCTGCTCACGCAAATCTGGCCAACATTGCATGAAAGCACGGGGGTTGCGGTTTCTTCAGGATTCGACTCGCTCTCCCCGGCCATGCAGGCCATCGCCAGCTCCATCTATGACTCGCTGATTTTTTACGTGGCGGCCATCGCTGCTTTCTCCGGATTCGTTGCCGTGCGCATGAAAGGTGTGTGGTTGCGCGCGCTTCTGGTAGTCGTGGCGGCGGTTGCCTTGATCAATGGCTGGGGCAGCGCGGGTGATTTCACGCAACAATTTCTGATTGAATTCGCGGCTATTACGCTGGTTTGGTGGGGTGTTTCAACGATCGTTCGTTTTAATCTGCTCGGTTATTTTCTGCTCGGGGCCAGCTTGATGTTGTTTAACGAGGGGACTTTGCTGCTGCGGCAGCCGAATGCCTACCTGCATCACAATGGGATCATCGTCCTTAGCGCGCTCGTGATGCTGTTGTTGTGGCCGGTAATAACATGGCACCGGTCTTCCACCGCCAGCGCGCCAACCCCGAACCATCAACTTTAGATCCTGCTTCTACCAAACGCATTCACTTTGCGCCCAAAGCCTCCTTCAATTTCTGGTAAGTCGTCTCCAAATCCTCCGGCTCCATCCGTGTTTCACAGACTGTGGTCATGAAATTCGCATCGCCGATCCATCGTGGCAGCAGATGCATATGCACGTGGTCTGTAATTCCCGCCCCCGCGCAATGCCCCAGGTTCATCCCCAGGTTGAATCCGCCCGGCTTATACACGGAAGCGAGCGCGCCCTGCACCCGCTGAGTGATGGTCATCATTTCGGCCAGCGTTTCTGGAGGGACGGCCCCAAGATCTCCGCCATGCTTATAGGGCACGATCATCACATGGCCCGATGTGTATGGGAACGCATTGAGAATAACGAAGTTCAGTTCGCCGCGAAGAACAATGTGCGCCTTTTCATCCCCTATTTTCAGTGCTTCGCAAAAAATGCAGCGATCGTCCTTGCCGGCGCTGGCAATGTATTTGTAGCGCCAGGGCGTCCAGAGAAAGTCCATCGGCGGGGATCAGCTCTGCGGGGAATTTCCAGCGGGCGCGGCGGACGAAGTTTGCGCGCCGGGTTTGGCCCCGCCGTCGTTAACGAAATCCTTCAGTTCCTTGCTGGGCTTAAAAAATGGAATTCGCTTGGGAGGCACTTCCACTTTCGCTCCGGTCTTTGGGTTGCGTCCGACCCTTCCGCGGCGTTGCCGCGTTCGGAAGCTTCCAAATCCCCGGATTTCGATTTTGTCGCCGCCCTGTAGCGCCTGAATCACGCTGTCGAAAATTGTCTCGACAATGATTTCGGCTTCCTTGCGAGGAAGTGCGGCGGTCTTGATCACCTCTTCTACGAGATCCGCCTTCGTTATGGTTGCTTCAGTTATCGACATTGAGATTTCGCTCCGCAAAAAACTCCCGCTGGAAATGGCGTGCGGTACGCCACGGCCTCTGCCGGGCATTCCTGCGCTGTTTCCATATCATCAAATGGCTCTGGAAGGAAACTTTTTCTGAATGGACGGGGAGGACGTCCGGCCATTCCCCCTTAGAGCGCCTTACCCTTCGACGCCATCATATCGCCGATTGTTGCAGTGGGAGACGACTTCGGCGATTTCGTCGTTCGGTACTCCTGCAATTCTCGCTTCTCGGCCTGTTTTTGCGCGCTGCGATAGCTCAGCCCTATCCGGCGCTGTTCCGGATCGAGCTTCACAATCTTGAAATCGTACTCCTTGCCTGGTTCCAACTGCGACCCAGGCTTGCCCGGCTTTTGCCCAGACTTCCCTGCTCCGTCATCATGCTTGCGCTTGCGGTCTTCAATCTCCGAAATGTGGCATAGCCCCTCGATGCCATCCGCCAGCTCAACGAACGCGCCAAACGCGACCATCCTCGACACTTTTCCTTTCACCAGGTCATTCATCTTGTGCGCGGCAAACCAGTTGGCCCAAATGTCATTCACCTGCTTGATCCCCAGCGAGACGCGCCGCGTGGGCACGTCAATCTTCAGGACTTTGGCGGTAATCGTTTCGCCCTTCTTCAACGCGTCACCGGGATTCTTCACCCGCCCGGCCCAGGTAATGTCGCTCACGTGGACCAATCCGTCGAAACCCTCTTCAATTTCCACGAACGCGCCGAATTCGGTCAAGTTGCGCACTCGGCCCGTAACCACTGTGCCCACTGGATATTTGTTCGCCAGCTCCTGCCATGGATCGGGCAGGGTCTGCTTCATTCCCAATGAAATTCGCCGCTCGTCCGGCTTAACGTCCAGGACCACCACCTCGACCTCATCGCCGTCCGTCACAACTTTGGAAGGATGCTTCAGCTTTTTCGACCAGGTCATTTCACTGATGTGTACCAATCCCTCGACGCCCGGATCCAACTCAATAAATGCGCCGTAATCGGTGACCCCAACTACCTTCCCTTTCACCCGCGCGCCAGTGACAAATTTCTCCGGGACCGCGGCCCAGGGGTCCGGTATCAACTGTTTCCGACCCAGGGACACCCGGCCCTTTTCCTTATCGAAGTGCAGCACCTGAACTTCGATCTCTTGCCCCGCCGCTACCGCCTCGGAAGGATGCTTCAACCGCCCCCAGCTCAAATCAGTAATGTGGAGCAGACCGTCCACGCCGCCCAAATCCACGAAGACGCCGTAGTCGGTGATGTTTTTCACTTTGCCGGTCAGCACTTGGCCTTCGGCGATGCCCTCCATTACTTTCTTCCGCTGCGCTTCCTGCTCTTCTTCCAGCAGCGCGCGCCGGCTGACCACCACATTGCCGCGCTTGCGATTTAGCTTCAGCACGCGGACGGCGATCTTCTGCCCTTTCCAATGTTCCAAATTCGATTGCGGGCGAATGTCTACCTGAGACGCGGGCAGGAACGCGCGCACGCCGATATCCACCACCAGCCCGCCTTTAATCAAGTCCACAACGGTTCCTTCGATGGTTTCCTTCGCGCGGAATGCCGCGTCAATTCTCTTCCATGTGGAGCGTCGCAGCGGCCTCTGGTAGGAAAGCAGCGCGTAGCCATCCTTCTCTTCACCCAGCCGCTCGACTTCAATCACCTGTCCCGGCGAAAGCGGCGGCGCGGTGGTGGAAATTTCCGCAAACTCGGATGCGGGAATCAATCCCTCGCGCTTGGCGCCTATGTCCACCACGACGCCGAGGTCGTTCAGCGCCACAACGGTTCCGCTCAAAACTTCGTTCTCGGCCTTCTTTCCTTGCGGCGTGGGATATTGCTTGATCAGCTCGCCCATGGCCTCCACGGAAATTTCGCCTTCCTCAGCTCCTAAAGTCTCCGCCGAGGATGTTGAATTTTCGGTGGCTGAAGCTTCGTCCACCTTTTCGGCCACCGCCGCAATTTTCGCGGCTTGTTCGGGCGTTTCCGGCGCGCCCTCGCTCACCATATCTTCGACAGCTTCCACTGTTGCGGCGACTTCAGCCAGCGGCGCGGAGCCTTCGTTTGTGCTCGCAGCCTGCGCCACGATCTCGGAGGACTCCGCCTTCGGTTCATGTTCATCCGCCCGCGCGAGCGCAGCTGCAGCGGCCGTGCCGCCGGACTCGCCCTCTGCGTGGCCCACCAGAGCCACAACGGTTGAATCCGAGGACGACTCCACCGCGGGCGAATTCGTGGTATCGGACGATCCCGTTGTATCGGGTGAAGATGGGTCGTCCACGGACGACAATTGTGGGTTGACAGTGTTTTCGGAGCCAGACGACATGGTTAAGGCCTCCAACGGAAGACTTGCCCTGCTTGCCGAGGTTTGCCTCGGAAGAACCGGGGACACGGTAATGCAGGGAAGGAACTGCGGCGCGTTACACGTGCCACATCGCTGCGATGATACCCGCCCGAAACACCCCGTGTCAATTTGCCCTTACTAAATTATACGATGCGCGCGGGCAGTGAGTGGTGGCTTTTGCTACTGTGGAACAATTGGCGCGGGGCACTTTTTGCGCAAAGGTAAAGGGTCGGGACATTAACTTTGATTATTAAAAGTGACCGGCCGGACCGATTAAATCCAACGTTTCCAGCCTTCCGCTTGGAAAGGACGGATCATGCACCTACAGGCCAAATTCACGCAGTTCGCGGTCTAAGAATCCCGGGATTCGGCAACCCTGAATTCTCAATGAACTTATCTGCAGGATAGGGCGCTTCCCTCCCGCACCGGTGACAGCGGACGATGGAAACGCGGATTTCGGCTCTTAACTTGCTTTCGGGAAGCGGAGTGCGAATCCCGCAATATAGGCATTTCACTGCTTTGTGGTGGCTCTGGTTCGTATCATGGCTCATTGGCATTCCTCCGCGTAGGGCGACCTTCTGGCTCCTCAAGGGGGCGCGATAATACCCCCAAATCCGTGAAGATGTCTACCACCTCCGCGGGAGGGCATGACCGCTTCAGTGGGTTTCAGTGGGTCGCATTTTGTCGGCGAAGCCGGACCGTGGCTTGCGGCGTTCGTGTCTGATTTGGTGAACACTGAAATTCGCATGCTGCTTCGCTTCATGTCCCAAGCGGGCAGCGGATACTGTGTGAGATGACGCCCAATTCACTTCCAGTATTTTTCAGCAGTGAGATCGAGATTGGTCTTTATCTCACGTTCGTGGCCATCAAGCTCTGCCTCAAACCAATCCGTGTACATGCGGGAACTCGCAAAACGTGGGACAGGTGGACAGCCTGCTGGAGCTTTTCCAGTGGGAACAAATTATTATTTTGACATCTGGGCCTTGATTTCCTTGACACTTCTGACCAGCGAGCCTACAATCAGCGATTTATTGTTAGACAGCCAAAGAGACTGTGGGTCCCCGTTATGGATAAAAAGCGACTAGACAATTACAAGAAGAAGCTGCAAACCAAGCGCGAAGAGTTGGTCCACAACATCGCTCGAGTGGAAGCGGAAGGCCGTGCCGCGGATGAAGATACTACAGTGGATTTGGCCGATAAGGCCGCCAACTCCTACACCAAGGAATTCCTGTTTGGTCAGACCAACGCCGAGCGCGCTTTCCTTCACCTGATTGAAGAGGCGCTCAAACGCATCGGCAGCGGCAAGTTCGGGGAGTGCGCCAACTGCGAAGAAGAAATTAATCAGAAACGGTTGGACGCGGTGCCCTGGGCGAAGTATTGCATCGACTGCCAGGAAAAGCAGGAGCACGGCCAACTATAGCGGATTTCTTTCCGGATATATTCCTGTTTAATTAACATGCCGGCGGCGTTAGACTGGCTCTCGCCATGGCGCTGGGTCGTGTGTCCGGTGCGTCTCCTTGGTCCGCGCTGCGCACGGCCCTGGACGCGTTTGCCTCTGTCGTGTTCCCCGCTCCCTGCAGGATCTGCGAAGGCACTCTTGACACCGCCAGCCGAGTTCCTGTCTGCGCTTCCTGTTTGAAGGCCTTCGAGCGGATCGCTCCGCCCCTTTGCGATTGTTGCGGACGGCCCATCGTTTCGCCGCGAGTTGCAGACTCCATCCAAATCATGTGCCGCCTTTGCCGACTGGAAACGTATGGGTTTGATCTGGCGCGCAGCTACGCTTATTACAACTCGCCGATGGTGCGCGCAATACTGCTGATTAAGCATGATGAGGTCGCGCCGATGGGAGCGTGGTTCGCCGATAGACTGGCAGAAGTCGTGGCGCGCGAACCGGAGCGCCTAGTCGCGGACGTTGTGGTTCCAGTACCACTCCATCCCGCGCGGCTACGCGATCGAGGCTTTAACCAGGCGGAGTTGATCGCCCGGCCGCTGGCCCGGCGGCTTAAGTTGAAGGTGGGGCCATATTTGCTGGCGAGGACTCGGCCACGCTCCGACAAGCTAAAGCTCAGTCGGAGCGAGCGCTGGAGCACGGTGCGTGGCGCATACGAAATGCGCCAAGGGGTGCGAGTTGACAAGCTACGCGTTCTGCTGGTAGATGATGTAATGACGACTGGCGCGACGCTGGACGCCTGTTCCAGGGCGTTGCGGAAGGCCGGTGCCGCCCGCGTGGTTTCGCTGACTGTGGCCCGCACAGTCCCAGAATGGGGCCAAGTCAATGATGCGCGCGAGCAGCCGGGATTGAACGCATTTTGAATTCAGAGGGCCAACTCGGCCATAGAACCTGGCGGCCTGTCAGGGGCGGCGCGGTTGTGCCCGAGAAGCTCACCTTTGTAAATCCCCGTCAACGCCGCCCTGCCGTGATGCAGGACCCGGTTCTGGTACTTAACGCAACCTTTGAGCCGATCAATGTGACGGCGGTGCGGAGGGCTTTGGTACTGTTGCTGAAGGGCGTGGCCCAGGCCGAAGAGCTGAACACTTCGCAAGTACATTCTACGTCGAGGACCGTGCAGGTGCCGTCCGTCATTCGCCTGCTGGCCTATAGGCATATCCCCCAGCAGACGCGGGCGCTTTCGCGCAAAAACATCCTGTTGCGAGACCACAACACTTGCCAGTTCTGCGGGCGAACATTTCCTGCCTCGGAACTGACGCTGGATCACGTGATGCCCCGGTCCCGGGGCGGACGGTCGTCGTGGGAGAACCTGGTGGCGTGCTGCTACGCGTGTAATAACAGCAAGGGGGACCGGACGCCAGAGGAGGCGGGTCTGGAGCTTTCGCGCCGCCCACGGCCGTTCACTCTGCACACTTCTCGACAACTGATGCGCCTGATTGGGCATAAGGATGAGAAGTGGCGGAAATATCTGTTCTATTAGGTCCGTAACTCCAACTAAATAATTTATTTAGCTGCGCTGTGCGTCGGAGCGCGAGTGCGTTTTGACGAGTGGTCTTTTGGGCCAAACGTTGAATCCAGCAGATTCAGGCAACTTTTTCCCGCAGGATGCATCTCATCCAGTAACACCACTTCTAGGACACACCCCGGGAAGCAGCCCTGGCAACACCAAGGCTGCTTCTCTTCTTTTACGGCTGCTTTCCAAGGGACCTCTCAATATCACGGAATTACTGACGCAGAACCACGCGCAGTCCGCGGCGCCAATTCTCAGCCAGCCCTACTCGAGCGACTTCCATTTCGTGAGAGAGATAACGGAGCAGGACGCTGGTCGCGGGGTGGAAACGAATGGCGGGCGCAACCAGAAAGAGGAGCGGCGGATCTGGGCGCAATTGCACGCCGGGGAAATAGCCGTAGCGCTGGAGATCGTCCTGCTTTTGGTGCGCGCGCACGCGCAGCCAGTAGTCCGCGGCCTGAAGAGTGAGGTGGATATCCTCATCCGCTTTCAATTCCAGGATAGCCAGGCGTCCGTCGCGAGTCACACCCAGCAAATCGATAATGCCCCGGTCGCCGGCGCTCAAAGCAGGAACTTGCGTGTAAAGGAACCGTGGATCGAGCCGGGCATCCATGCGTGTGGGATCGGCGGCGACCAAGGTCTCAAGCCAACGCTCCGGCTGCATGCGATACATCGCGTGAGTGGTGCCCTGTGCGGCGGGATGGCGATGCACGGAAAGTTTTTTGATAAGTTGTACGAGCGACGCGTGAGTGTCCCGAGTGAGCATGCGTCGGTTGTCATGTAATCCGAAGAAAATTGCGGCGTTGTGCCAGCGGGCAAACTCGGCGCCACGAAGACGCAGCGAGACCTCACGCGTGCCTGGGACCACATTGGAGGTGATCGCGTCAGGAGCAATCCGGCGCACGGGTTCAGTTTCCGGCGCGGCCTCCGCGAGAATTCCTTCCAGTTCGCGCCGCGGGGTGAGCCAGGTGATCACGTTTCCCAATTCGCTGGCATGCACCTGGCGCGCCTCGCCAAGAGCAGGATGCATTTCGTAAAACTCCAATGCGGTGGACGCGGAAACAGCAGCCGCGCGATGGGCGACGAACTTTCCGGTTTTCTCAGGGAGAAAGAGTCTTAGCCCCGCCACGCGCCCCAGCTTTGGCCTGCCCCGAGTGTGGTCGAGCCAGATCAGGCCGAACGTGAGCATATCGTCAATCGCCGCGGCGCTTTCCCCGGGAGCGGCCGCCAATACAGCCCAATGCACGCCCCGGGATCGCATCAGGCCGCGTGTATATCGAGCGGAAAGAGAATGTTCGAGATCGGCGGCGGTGCTCAGGGATTCGACTTCTTCATCGGGAAATTGCTCGCGGAGCAAATCGGCGAATCGCTCGCGAAATTTTTCGCGCGTCAGCTGAGCGGCGGGACGCTCATCGGCCGAAGTGAACTCCAACCGGTCGGGCTTGGCACGGCCGAAGCGCTCGACTTCGAGCAGCAGGCGGCCTGAGGTTTGTTCGGTGATACGGAGGACACGCCGCGCCAGGGTGCGCTCATCGCTCCAAAGATGCAGCAACGTGCCGCGTCCCTGTACACGAATTTCGTAATTGAAATCCGCGAGCGAGGCTAGCCGCACGCCGTTCTCACGGACCTCCACAGCCCCGGCGGCCGTGAGCGACATCAATGCCTGCTCAATATCTGCGGGTTCAACCATCCAGTCAATTATAGATGAGTTACTATAACTTGGAGGAAACTTTTCTGGAAGCTACTGCAAACGCAGGCCGGTGATGCTGAACCCAGGCGAACCCTGGTTCCAGGTGGCGGGAATGTCTTCAAAGGAATATTGGAAGGCTCGCTTTCCGCCGGGCGGCAACGCAGTCTCCTTAGTCCCGAAGAAGCGCAGTTTTTCGGTCAAAATAACCTTTTGCGTGATGTCATAAAACTGCAGCGTCACTTCCATCTCCCCGACCGTCCGTTGCCCATCGTTCCGGACGACTCCGGCGATGGTGGTCACTTCCTGCTTCAGGAAATTCGCAGCGCGGCCCATTTCCAAGTCGGTGAAATGAACTTGCAGTCCGTAGGCCTGCTCATCGTCTCCCATGGGCAATGGAGTGAGATTGCCCGGCCCACCGGAGCTCGATCCGCGCATCAGGAAGTAAGCACCGCAGGCAACAATCAGGGCGACGAGCAGGCCCGCGAGAAGCGCCGCACCGAATTGACGGTCCCCCTCTGGGTTGCTGATTTGTCCCGTGCCGGTGGGTTCGGTCATGGAGTCATCTCCCGCACCTCAATCACCTGCCCATTCCCAGCCGCAAGATTAATGGATCCGGCAAACCGGCCACCCTCATACGTTCCTGGACCGCTGCGTAATCATATGGGACGCGCCAGAATTCGACGACTTGGTGGCCGAGATCGGCGACGGCAAATCCTGCGCGCGGATCGCCATCGCGAGGCTGTCCGATGGATCCGGGGTTGAGCAGGTAACGCGTGCCAACATCGATTTGCAGCGCGGCGAAATTCGCGCCTGGCCGCGGCTTCAATTGGATCACCTCGAGCTGCGAATCATGATAAGAAAAACCTCCCTGAAAATGTGTATGACCGAAAAAGGTCACTGGAGATGGCGATTCGAGCAAGCTGTCCAGCGCCTGGGCAGGAGCAAAAATGTATTCGTCCTCGTCGGCGACGGCGCCGTGGACCAGGGTGAGCCCGTCGGCGCGGGCAGGTCCCGTGGGTAAAGCACGAAGAAAATCGAGATTGTCGCGGCGGAGCTGATTGGTGGTCCATTCCGCAGCGGTGCGCGCCACGGGATTGAAATCGCTGGCGTCAGTCTGGCCGCAGGCGGCTTTGTCGTGATTGCCGCGGATGAAAATGGGATCCAGAGTGCGAACCAGGTCAATGGCCTCGTTGGGGTCGGGGCCATAACCCACAATGTCTCCCAGGCAAATGGCGCGATCCCAGCGGCCCTCGGCGGCGGTGAGAGCCACCTGCAGAGCTGTGACATTGGCGTGGATGTCGCTGAGTATGAGAAAGCGCACGAAGGCGTCCGTCTGAACGGCGCCTGATTATAGTCGAACCCGAGGAAACCGCGAAAGCGATAGATGCGGCGCATGCGTATTTATTTCGTGCGAATCGGGAGCCGGGAAGGAAACATTCGGGCGTGTCCCTTCGTCTAAACAAGTGGAGTTGGTGCGCCCGCGGAAGGCCTCGAAGGACCGCTCGACGCGGGGGCGGGGTTCCCGGCGCCAACCGGAATGCCACGGGGCGCAAAAGCGGCCCCCGCAGCGTCCGTTGATAATTGCGGCTGGAATTGCGGAACGGTTTTCGGTGAAAAAAATGGCCTCGCGGCGGCGACCGCGAGGCCGTGACACGAAGGACTTCACCGGCTGTGCGCTCAGGGAGGTCTATGTGTCACCGGGAGACTACTCGGCGTCTCCTGCCGTGTCAATACCCCCTCTCTCTTTCTCAGGTAGAACGACCTATCGAATCAACATGCAGTCGCCATAACTGTAAAAGCGATAGCCTGCGGTGATGGCGTGATGATAGGCGTTGAGGATTCGCTCGCGACCGGCAAATGCCGCGACCATCACCAGAAGACTGGACTGCGGTAAATGAAAATTGGTGAGCATCTGATCCACCACGCGGAAACTGTGACCAGGGTAAATGTAGATTCCTGCTTCCGCGCGTCCGCCGATGAGGAGACGCTTGTCGCCGGCCTGGCTGGCTGCAAGAGCTGAATCTTCCAGCGCTCGGACGACTGTAGTTCCCACCGCCAGAATGGGTCGGCCGGAAGCTCTCGCCTGGCGTATTTTTTCGGCGCTATCTTCGGGAATTTCGTAATTCTCTTTGTGGATTTGATGCTGCTCAATCTCGTCTTCGTGAATGGGCTGAAATGTACCCAGTCCCACTTCCAGAGTTAGTTCGCAGATTTCTGCGCCTCGCTGGCGCAGTCGCTCGACCATCTGCGGGGTGAAATGCAAACCCGCGGTGGGGGCGGCGACGGCACTTCCGCTACGGGCAAAAATGGTTTGATAGCGGGAGCTATCGTCGGGCTCATCCGGGCGGCGGATGTAGGGCGGCAAGGGAATGTGGCCCAGACGCTTCACTGTTTCCTGAAAATCACCCGCGCAGAAGAAGCGTAGTTGGCGGACACCCAATTCGCCCCTGCCGATGACTTCGGCCTCGAGCGCTCCTTCGCCGAACAGGATGTGTTCGCCGACGCGGACCTTTCGTCCGGGGCGCACCAAGGCTTCCCAAATTTCGTTTCCGGCGTCGGATGCAATTCTCCGTGTGAGCAAGACCTCGATCGTTGCGGTCAGGAAGTCATTCTGGATAATCTTCTGCTTGCCCGGGGGCTCACTTCCCGCGCCGCTGCGTTGGCCGAAAAGACGCGCCGGGAGGACTCGCGCGTTGTTGACGACGATCAGCTCGTTACCACAAAGGAGGTCTGGCAGCTCTCGAAAGAAACGGTCCTTCCATTGGCCGGAATCGCGGAACAGAACCATCATGCGCGAGGCATCCCGCTCGGCGAGCGGACGCTGTGCAATGCGATCCTCAGGAAGTTCGTATGAAAAGTCCGATAGTTTCAATCGTCATCTCTCCGGAGTGTTTCGGATTCTACCCGAAGTCTTACGAGGCAGCCAATTCTTACGGAGGAATCAGACTTGAACCATATACGCCATCAAGCCTCTGGCTTCAAGCGGATGAATCCTTTGCAATGCTTATAATATGCTTATAATTAACGACTTACATGATTCCAATAATAATTTAAAACACTTGACAATAACACACGCATATTTTATGATTTGCGTGCAATAAGATAACGAATATAGGAGGAAAGAGATGAATCCCCTTACCCGCTGGCAGCCCTTTCGCGGGCTCGGCAACTTGCAGGATCAAGTCAATCGTCTGCTGGAAGAGTCCACCCATGGCACGGACTCCCATTCGAGCCTTACGTCTTGGGTGCCGACAGTGGATATTTACGAAACTGAGGACGAACTGGTGGTTACGGCAGATCTGCCCGGGATCAGCGACAAGGACCTGGATGTCCGAGTTGAGAACTACATGCTGACGATCCGCGGAGAGCGCAGGCTTGAGAAGACTGTCAATGAAGACAATATGCTCCGCGTGGAGCGCGCCTATGGCTCCTTCACTCGCAGCTTCTCTCTGCCGAACACGGTAAACACCGAAGCCATTAAGGCTGACTATCACGACGGCGTCCTATCGGTGAAGATGCCGAAGCGTGAAGAGTCCAAACCGAAGCAGGTGAAGGTGAACGTGGCCACAGACGGACGGTAAGTTCCGGCTCGACCTTCGGCGGGGCTCGGTAATAAAATTGGCCGGGCTCCGCACTTCGGTCTAACGAAGAGATTGGGAGAACCAAATGCTTCGCCTTGACAAACTAACCATCAAAGCCCAGGAAGCCTTTCAGGAAGCGCAGGAAGTGGCTGCCCGGCATGACCACCAACAAATTGAGCCGCTGCACCTTCTCGCCGCGTTGCTGGCGCAGACCGACGGCGTGGTCCGTCCATTGCTGAACCGGCTGGGCGCGCCTCCCGAAGCATTGGCCCGCGATGTTGAATTGGCTCTGGGCAGGCTGCCCAAGGTTTCCGGCGTGGCGCAGCAGCATTTGAGCCCGGCGATCAACGAATTATTTGAGAAGGCGTTTGCCGAAGCCGGGAAATTCCACGATGAATATGTTTCCAACGAACATCTGCTCCTGGCAATGTCGGATTTTGGGCGCGATCCCGTGGCCGAATTGTTGCGCAAACACGGCGTGAGCCATGACGCGATATTGCAAGCCCTGGCCAGTGTGCGCGGAAGCCAGAGGGTGACGTCGCCCAATCCTGAATCGACATATCGCGCGCTGGAACAATACGCGAAGGACCTGACTGAGCTGGCGCGACGCGGCAAGCTTGATCCCGTGATCGGACGCGACGCGGAAATCCGACGGGTAATGCAAATCCTGGCGCGGCGGACGAAAAACAATCCGGTGCTGATTGGTGAACCGGGCGTCGGGAAGACGGCCATCGTAGAAGGGTTGGCCCAGCGGATTATTTCCGGCGATGTGCCGGAAATCCTAAAGACCAAGCGGCTGGTGGCGCTGGATTTGGCCTCGATGGTTGCGGGCGCGAAATATCGCGGAGAATTTGAGGACCGGCTCAAGGCGGTGCTGAAGGAAGTCACCGACGCTGAAGGGCAGGTGATTCTGTTTATTGACGAGCTGCACACAGTCGTGGGCGCGGGCGCGGCGGAAGGGGCGATGGACGCTTCCAACATGCTGAAGCCGGCATTGGCGCGAGGTGATTTGCGCGCAATCGGCGCCACCACTCTCAACGAATACCGGAAGTACATCGAGAAGGATCCCGCGCTGGAGCGTCGATTTCAGCCAGTGCTGGTCAGCGAACCATCGGTCGAGGACACCATCGCGATTCTGCGCGGCTTGAAGGACCGCTACGAAGTACATCACGGCGTGCGCATCAAAGATTCGGCCATCATAGCCGCGGCAACGCTGTCGCATCGATACATCTCCGATCGATTCTTGCCCGACAAGGCCATTGACCTGGTAGACGAGTCGGCCGCCAGCCTGAGGATGCAGATCGATTCCCTGCCGCTGGAGATTGATGACGTCGAGCGGCGCATCCTGCAGTTGGAAATCGAGCGGCAAGCACTTGTGAAAGAATCCGACGCGCATTCCAAGGCGCGGCTGGCAGAGATAGTGGAGCAGCTGGCATCGTTGCGCGAGGAATCGTCCGCCAAGAAAGCCCGCTGGCAAGTGGAAAAGAGTGCGATCGCGAACCTGCGGAAGCTCAAGGAGCAGATCGAGCAGCTCAAGGCGGAGGAGCAGCGCCACGAACGCACGGGCGATTTGTCGAAGGTGGCGGAGATCCGCTACGGAAAACTTTCCGCTACAGAGAAGGAACTTACAGCCGCGCAGAAAAAACTTGAGGAAGTACAAAAAGACGGACGAATGTTGAAGGAAGAGGTGGATGAGGAAGATATCGCCGCGCTGGTTAGCAAGTGGACGGGCATTCCCGTGGGACGGCTTCTGGAAGGCGAAGCGCACAAACTTGTGGACATGGAGCAACGGTTGCGGCAGCGAGTCATCGGGCAGGACGACGGCTTGACGCGAGTGTCCGGAGCAATCCGGCGGAGCCGCGCGGGGCTGAGCGATCCGCGGCGGCCAATCGGCTCGTTTATTTTCCTGGGGCCCACTGGAGTTGGAAAAACAGAGCTGGTGCGCGCGCTGGCGGAATTCCTGTTCGATGACGAAAAAGCCCTGGTCCGCCTGGACATGTCGGAGTACATGGAAAAGCATTCTGTGTCGCGGATGATCGGCGCACCCCCAGGCTACGTCGGATATGAAGAGGGTGGCCAGCTCACCGAGGCGGTGCGGCGGCATCCGTACAGCGTGGTGCTGCTGGATGAAATTGAAAAAGCGAATCCCGATGTGTTCAACATCCTGTTGCAGATTCTTGAGGATGGCCGGTTGACGGACGGCAAGGGACGGACGGTTGACTTCAGAAACACGGTAATCGTGATGACCAGCAATGTGGGCTCGGCGGCCATTTCGGAACTCGCAGGACGCGACGCCGAGCGGGCGCGCCGGGAAGCTATGGAAGCGTTGCGGGCGGCATTCCGTCCGGAGTTTCTGAACAGGGTGGATGAGATCGTCATGTTCAATCCGCTGGGCAAGGAACAGCTGGCAAAGATTGTAGACCTGCAATTGAAAGACGCAATGAAGCTTCTGGCCGAGCGCAACGTCACGGTGGAATTGACTCCCGCGGCGCGGGAGTTGGTGCTCGCAGAAGGATTTGATCCGGCCTACGGCGCGCGGCCGATGCGGCGCGCCATGCAACGCCTGGTGCAGGATCCGCTGGCCATGAAGATCCTGGATGGCACGATTCTTCCGGGTGACCACGTCATCGCAGATGTGGATCCCGCTACGCGGCAAATGAGATTTCAGAGGAAGCCCAGCGCGGCCAATCCCGAAAAGAACGTGGGCACGCCTAAGGCGGCGCGGGCATCCCGTTGAAGTTCGATGATGCGACAGGAATCAGGGAAGCCGCATTCGTTTGACGAAGTGGCTCAAGGTTCCTAAACTGATCCAGCAGGTGAAGTGAGCTATTCATAGAGGAGTTGTAGCCACGCGTGGACTTAAGACTGGCATCTTACTTATAGCGTTGACGTTGCTTCTGGTCTTGGGCGGGCAGGCGATCTCCGGCCAGAACGGCATGGTCATCGGGCTGGGCATTGCCTTCATCATGAACATTAGCGCCTATTTTTTCTCGGACAAGATCGCCTTGCGATCGAGTCATGCTCAACCGGTGACGCGTGAGCAGGCGCCGCGGCTATACGCAGTGATGGAGCGGCTATGCGGCAAAGGCAATATTCCCATGCCCAAGCTGTACATCATCCCCGAGGAGGCGCCCAACGCGTTTGCCACGGGGCGCAGCCCGCATCATGCCTCGGTAGCCGCGACGGTTGGCCTGCTGAAGCTGATGAACGACGATGAATTGGAAGGCGTGATCGCTCATGAGCTTTCTCACGTGCGCAATTACGACATTCTGATTACGTCCGTCGCGGCCATGCTGGCGGGCGCACTGACCATGCTCGCTCATTTCGCCCGGTGGGGAATGATATTTGGGGGGTATGGTGGACGCGACAGCCGGGACCGCGGAAATGCTCTCACCATGCTGGCCATGATTATTGTCGCGCCGCTGGCAGCGTTGTTGCTTCAACTTGGCATTTCGCGGCAGCGCGAGTATGCCGCCGATGCGGCGGGCGTCCGGCTGGTGGGCCATCCTTACGGATTGATTTCCGCGCTAAAGAAGCTTGGCGAGTACAACAAGCAAATCCCGATGAACGTGTCACCCTCCACGGCGTCCCTTTTCATCGTTGCGCCCTTCACCGGCGTTCGTAGCATGATGTCTGGGCTGTTCAGCACCCATCCCCCTCTGAGCGAAAGGATTGCAGTGCTGGAGCATATGGTGATCACGCGCTGACAGGTTGGCACGTCTGTGCCGAGCAAGATAAAGATTCCTGAAATGGACATAACGACAGTATCGTGTAGAAACGGAACCGTCCTAGTACGATATCAATTCGATCTCCGTCACTCACGTAATTCGTAACCCCTTCCTTTGCCTCAATTTGCGTTTGTCCAGCTCTGGCATCTTTCTGGCATCTTAAGTGCTCCTATCCAATGTGGCGTTGGGAGGATGAGCATGACGTGCCAAGCTACGATTCGACTCATTTGCGATTACTTGGAAGGGTGGCTGTCCCCGACTATTGAACGTGAAGTATCGCAGCATTTGACCGAGTGCCCGAACTGCTTCAAAGTCCTCGAGGCGGCGGAACAGACGCTGGAAACATACTTCGATTCCGACCACCAACGGCTTCCCCACCCACACGCCATTTGAGCGGAATCACAGCATTCTTCAAATTCCCGTTCCCATATTCCTCAAGACAACTGTATTGAATTCAGCCAATTCGTCCTTTATGAAACAGACATGGATTGATACGATCGTACTGCTCTGTCACACCCCGCCTCCTTGTCCAAAGCATTAACACAGAGAAACAACACGAACCCTGTAAAGATTGCCAATCCTCCCCACTGCAAAACTGGCTCCCGGAAAGCAGCCCCATCGGCAACTATCTGTAATTGCAGGAGTTAGGGACAAGGCTTGGCTTGGCCACTTTTGGCGCGGCGCGTGCTCTTTACCTCTGCGCAAGGGGCTTAGCTCCAAGGAGAATACGAAAATGCTTACTGAAAGCCGAGAAGAAACAGTCCACACCAACGAAGGGACTCCCCGCTGGATGGGGATCGCCGTTGTGGCCCTGGCCGCGGTTTCGCTGCTGGGGTTGGGAGTTGGCTGGAGCGCATCGAACAATGCGCGAGAAGCTCAACAAGCAGCCGCGAATGACAACAAGACGCTGCGCCAGAATTTAGATGTTGTGAGCCAGCGATTGGCTCAGACCGAAGCCGCGAACGCACAAATTCAAGGTGATTTAAGCGCGGTCACGGGCCGGCTGAAACTGACACAGGACGAACTGGATAAGTCCCACAAACAGACCGGGGCGATCAAGACGGATTATTCCAAGAAGATAGCCGGTCTGCAGGACGAAGTTCAGAATGGTCTGGCAACGAAAGCCAGCAATGATGACCTGAAGGCGGTTTCCACCGACGTCAATGGCGTGAAGACCGACCTGGACGCCACCAAGCAGGGCCTGCTTGCGGCCAATGGCATCATCAATGAACACGGCACCCTTATTGCCAAGACGCACGACGACATCGAGCAGCTCCGCCGATTGGGGCAGCGCGATTACATCGAGTTCACGATTTCCGGCAAGGAAAAGCAGCGGGTTGGCAATGTGTCGGTTGAATTGCACGGAGTAAGTGCCAAGCGCAACCAGTACACCGTCGAACTCTACGTGGACGACATGAAGCTGGAAAAGAAGAATCGTGCGGTCAACGAGCCGATTTTCTTCTATACCCGCGGCAGCCGTCAGGCGATGGAGCTGGTTGTGAACCAAATTGGCAAGGACAAGATCACCGGCTACATCAGCGTTCCCAAGAGCTTGGGGACAACGCAGGCGGCTTCATCCACCAGCGGCAACAACTGAGCAGATTTCTACAAACGAGCGGCGGGCCTTACCGGGGTATCCGCCAAGAACCGAGCGGGAGGATCGAAATGATCCTCCCGCTTTTGTTTTCCCTCCACTCGCATCTTTGCCCCGCAATCGGTTAGCATGTTCCCGCCATGAGCGTGTGGGCAATTTCGGTTGGGAAGGCCATCACACCACAGCTGGAAATCCAGGATGCCGTGGTGTTGGTCGACGGTAGCCGGATTTTAGCTGTTGGGCCGCGCGACGAAGTCCATGTGCCCGCGAATGCGCACCGTGTGGATGCGTCCGGCATGACCCTAATGCCTGGATTTGTAGATGTCCACGTTCACGGCGCGGGTGGGCATGACGTGATGGAGGCCACGCCCGAAGCGCTGAGCGCCATTGCGACGACGTTGGCGCGCGGGGGAACGACCTCTTTCCTGGCAACCACAGTCACCGCGGAGCCACGGGGGCTCTGCAACGGCGCTGAAGGAATCGCGAGGTACATTGCCTCGCAGTCCCGGCAGATTGAGCTCACCCGACCCTGCGCAGAAATCCTGGGGATCCACTTTGAGGGACCATTTATCAGTCAAGCCAGGCGAGGGGTGCATCCGGCACAGTGGATTGCGGCTCCTTCTCCGGAGCTGCTGGGAAAAATGCTAGCCGCTGCGGGAGGGACCGCTCGGATATTGACGCTGGCGCCGGAAACGCAGGGGGGCCTCGATTTAATTACGGAAGCGTGCCAGGCGGGGGTCATCGTCGCACTCGGTCATACCGACGCCACCTATGAGCAGGCCACGGAAGCAATTGCGTATGGAGCTCGGCACGCAGCACACGTCTTCAATGCCATGCGACCGTTTTCGCATCGTGAAACGGGAGTGCTGGGGGCGGTGCTGACTTCACCGCGAGTCACCGCTGAGCTGATTGCCGATGGCGTGCACGTGGATTCCGCCGCGATGAAGCTTTTGCTTGCAGCCAAGACCGCGGGCGGTGTGATCCTTGTGAGCGACGGTACAGCTGCGACGGGGATGCCCGATGGCCGGTACCGGCTTGGCGATTTTGATGTGGATGTGGCGCGCGGAGTGGTACGCAACGCCGAGGGAAAGCTGGCGGGCAGTGCACTCACGCTCGACCAGGCTCTGCGCAATGTTGTGGCGCTAGGTGTGCCGTTGGACGAAGGCGTGAGGATGCTTACGTTTTATCCGGCACGTTTGCTGGGTTTGGAGGCTCGCAAGGGAACACTGGCTGCCGGGGCGGATGCGGACTTGGTATTCCTCGATGCTCAGCTGCGGATTTCGCGAGTGGTGACACGAGGAGTTGGTTTGGATTAGATCTGGGAGACTCTTGAGGGAGCAGAACACGGAGAAGTCAACTCATAGGTTAAGCGGGACCCCGAACTTTTCCGCCAAAAAGTAAGGGTCGAACGGGCTGCAAGAAAAAAACTCTCCATTCACTTCAAAGGTTGGGACCTTACAGCGGCCGTCGTTCACACTCATGACCAGGTCTTCTGCGTCAGGGGATTCGTCCACATTTATCTCTTCCACGACAATTCCGCGATCGCCGAGGAATTTCTTGGCACGGCGGCAATCGAAGCACCAATTCGTCGTGTACATTTTTACGGTGGGCATTTAGCTACCTGAAGGTTAGATGTACGAAATTCACCCCGGATTCCAAAGATTCTGCAACGGTTACGCGGAGTGAACCGCCTCCGCACCGCGCGCGGAAACTCCCGAAGCCTGCCCTGCGACCTTTAGACGGATTTCGGCGCGCGCAATGGCCTCCCGCGCCGGGCCCGCGGTTTCTTCCGGGGTTCCAGGCGTGGCCAGAATTTTCCGCGCGGTTTCCCTGGCGGCACGGGCGCGGTCCGCGTTTATTTCCTCGGCGCGCTCGGCAGTTTCTGCCAGCACAATCACGCGTCCCGCGAGTACCTCCACATAGCCGCCAAAAACCGCGGCGTAATGCGTCCCCTGCGCATCGCGATAGCTTAATTCGCCCATCCCCATGGCCCCGAGCAACGGCGCGTGGCCGGGCAAGACGCCGATGTACCCTTCGCTGGCGGGAATTTCCGCGGCGACCACCGTTGCTTGCACGACGCGGCGCTCGGGTGTAACCAATTCAAATTTGAACGAATCAGGGAGCATCTTTGCGTATCCGCAGACGCGGCGTGTGGCTCAGGCCTTCGCCGTTTCCTTCTCCTTTTCCTGTTCGTGCTTCTCGAGCACTTCTTCGATCGTGCCGGCCATGTAAAACATCTGTTCGGGGATTTCGTCGTGTTTGCCGTCGACAATTTCCTTGAAGCCGCGCACGGTATCTTCGATTTTCACGTATTTGCCGGTGAGGCCGGTGAATTGTTCGGCGACGAACATGGGTTGCGAGAAGAATTTCTCGATTTTCCGCGCGCGGGCCACGATTTGCTTGTCTTCATCGGGCAATTCTTCGATACCCAAGATGGCGATGATGTCCTGCAGATCCTTGTAGCGCTGCAGAACCGATTTGACGGAGCGCGCTACATTGTAATGATCCTGTCCAACGATGGCCGGATCCAAAATCCGCGAGAAGCTGGCCAACGGATCCACGGCAGGGAAGATGCCCAGCTCAACGATGGCGCGGCTCAAGTTGGTCGTCGCGTCCAGATGCGCGAAAGTTGCCGCGGGGGCGGGATCGGTGTAATCGTCGGCAGGAACATAGATGGCCTGCACGGAGGTGATGGAGCCTTTCTTGGTGGAGGTAATACGCTCCTGCAATTCGCCGATTTCAGTATTTAGGTTGGGCTGGTATCCCACTGCGGAAGGCATGCGTCCGAGCAGCGCGGATACTTCCGAACCTGCCTGCACGAAACGGAAAATGTTGTCGATGAACAACAGGACATCCAGGCCTTCTTCATCGCGGAAATATTCCGCAACGGTCAGGCCGGTCAGTCCCACGCGCAGACGCGCGCCGGGCGGTTCGGTCATCTGTCCGTAGATCAGGGCGCAGCGCGACTTTTCGGAATTGCCCGGAACCACTACGCCGGATTCCTGCATTTCCAGCCACAGGTCATTTCCTTCGCGGGTGCGTTCGCCAACTCCGGCGAACACAGAGACGCCGCCATGTTTCATGGCCACGTTGTGAATCAATTCTTGAATCAAAACGGTTTTGCCGACGCCCGCTCCACCGAAGAGCCCGATCTTCCCGCCCTTCAGGTATGGCTCCATCAGGTCAACCACTTTGATTCCCGTCTCAAACATTTCGAGATTTGTGGATTGATCCTCAAGGGAAGGAGCGGGCCGGTGAATGGGATACTCGTGCTCGTTGCTGATGGGGCCGAGCTTGTCCACCGGCTGGCCGAGGACGTTCATCACTCGACCAAGCGTGGCGCGGCCCACGGGCACAGTGACGCCGACGCCTAAATCGTAGGCTTTCATTCCGCGAACCACACCATCCGTGGGCTGTAGCGCGACGGCACGCACGCGGGCCTCTCCCAGGTGCTGCTGCACCTCGCAGATGATGTCAATGGGATCCTGCCCTGAGAATCCTTCGCTCGTGATCCGCAAGGCGTTAAAAATGTGCGGCAAAGACTTCTCGTCAAATTTGACGTCCACCACAGGTCCGATGACCTGGACAACTTGGCCAACTCCGGCATATTTCTGAGCCATTCCAGCCTCCTAATATCTCAAGCGCTCCAGGACGCGCCGCTCACCACTTCAATAATTTCCTTAGTGATGGCGGCCTGGCGGATCTTGTTCATTTTCAAAGTAAGTGTGTCGATCAGTTCCCCCGCATTCCGAGTGGCTGAATCCATGGCGGTCATGCGCGCGGCGTGCTCGGCGGCGGAGGAATCAGCAATCATGCGGTAGATGCGGGCCTCGACAAATTTCGGCAGCAGCCCGTTCAAAAGTTCCTCGGCGGGCTGCTCGTAAATATAGTCAACCTGCGAGCCGGAAGTATCGGACTCGGCTGGATCAATCGGCAAAAGTTTTTCGAGCACCATTTTCTGGGTGATCACGCTCTTGAATTCGTTGAACAACAGGTACACGGCGTCTGTCTTGTCGGCTGAATAATGCTCAATGATTTTGGCCGCGATTTCCTGGGCCCTCTTGAAATCCGCGCGGGCTGTGACACCCACATACTCGCCAATCAGCGGCCATTTCTGCTTGCGGAAAGAGTCGCGGCCTTTTCGACCAACCGCCAGCACTTCCATTTTCTGGGCGGAATGCGAACGCAAGAATTCAATCCCGCGCCGGACGGCATTGGCGTTAAAGGCACCGGCCAGGCCGCGGTCGCCGGTTACGATCACAAGCAACGCGCGCTGCTCCGGCCGGCGCGCCAACAGCAGATGCGCGGGGTTATCCATGCGTCCGGCGACCGAGCGCACGATCTGCGTGATCGCCGTGGAGAAGGGCCTGGCCTCAATGGCCATCTCCTGCGCGCGCCTCAGCCGCGCCGCGGAGACGAACTTCATCGCGCGGGTGACCTGCTGCGTGCTCTTCACAGAGCGGATGCGCCGCCGGAAATCGAGAAGGGTTGCCATGAGTGAAGTGGACTTCCGGTCAGCTCACTTTCGGAGTTGGCGTAAAGCGTTCTTTGAATGCTTTTATGGCCTCCACGACCAGCGGCTCGATCTCCTTATCCACAATCACCTTTTTGTCGGCAATCTTTGCCAGGACGCCGGAAGCATTCGTGTCCATGAATTGCAGGAACTCGCGCTCGAAGCGGCGGACATCGCCAACGGCAATGTCATCAAGGAAGCCTTTCGTCCCGGTGTAAATCAGCAGGACCTGTTTTTCGATGGAGAGCGGCGAATACTGGTCCTGTTTCAAAATTTCCGTGAGCCGCTGCCCGCGTGCAAGTTGCGATTGAGTGGACTTGTCCAGTTCTGAGCCGAACTGGGCGAATGCCGCGAGAGCGCGGTACTGCGCCATTCCCAGGCGCAGGGTGCCGGCCACCTGACGCATGGCCTTGATTTGCGCGTTGCCGCCAACGCGGCTGACGGAAATGCCCACGTTGATGGCCGGCCGGATACCGCCGTTGAACAAATCCGCTTCCAGATAGATTTGGCCGTCTGTGATGGAAATGACGTTGGTCGGGATATACGCAGAAACGTCGCCCGCTTGGGTTTCAATCACCGGGAGCGCCGTGAGAGAGCCGCCGCCCTTTTCGTTGCTCAGTTTCGCGGCGCGTTCCAACAACCGCGAGTGGAGATAGAAAACGTCGCCCGGAAAGGCCTCGCGGCCGGGAGGACGCCGCAAGAGCAAAGAGATTTCGCGGTAGGACTGCGCGTGCTTGGAAAGGTCATCATAAAAACAGACGGCGTGCCGCTTGCTATCGCGGAAATATTCGCCCATCGAGCACGCGGCGTACGGAGCGATGTATTGCAGCGTCGCCGGCTCGGTTGCGGAGGAGGCCACCACAATCGTGTAGTCCATCGCGCCCGCGTCGGTCAACACTTTGATCACCTGCGCAATCGTCGAGCGTTTCTGCCCGATCGCGCAGTAGATGCAAATCATGTCCCCGCCCTTCTGGTTGATGATGGTGTCCAGAATGATGGCGGTCTTTCCTGTCTGCCGGTCTCCGATGATCAGTTCGCGCTGCCCGCGCCCGATGGGAATCATCGAGTCAATGGCCTTGATACCGGTTTGCAGGGGCTCGCGAACCGGCTGGCGATCTACGACGCCCGGGGCAAGACGTTCCAGCGGGACGCGCTCGCTGGTTAAGATGGGACCCTTGCCGTCGAGCGGCAATCCAATCGGGTTCACCACGCGGCCCACCAGGGCCTCCCCCACAGGCACCGACATGATGGTCTTGGTGCGTTTGACGGTGTCGCCCTCCTGAATTTCCGTATAGTCGCCAAGCAACACAACTCCGACCTGGTCTTCTTCCAGGTTCAGAGCGATACCGAAAACATCATGGGGAAACTCCAGCATTTCGCCGGACATGCAGCGGTCCAAACCGTGGACGCGGGCAATGCCGTCTCCCACGGAGATCACCGCGCCGACCTCTTCCACGGAAACGGTCTGCTTATAATTCTCAATTTGCTCGCGCAGAATCTTTGTAATTTCGTCTGCCTTAATCGTCGCCATTCATTGCTCCTGTTCCGGTTTTCCCTCGCGCCGGCGATTCAGATGCCCTACTCCGCCGCCAATTCCGCTTCCAAGCGCCGCAACTGCTCGCGCACCGACCCGTCGTAGATCACGTCCCCGATGCGCACCCGAGCGCCGCCCAGCAAAGCGACGTCCACAGCGTATTGCGCCGAAATCTTCAAACCCGTTGCGCGCTCCAATCCACTTACCAGCCCTTTTTTCTCTGTGGCGCTCAATTCTTTGGCCGAAGTTACCGCTGCCTCCGCAATTCCCAGCTTTTTGTTGAGCATCGCGGTGTAGGCCTCGGCAATTTCCGTCATCAACGCGGCGCGTCGGTGATCAACCACCAGGCTTAAAAAATTTTGCATGTTGGGGGCGGCGCCAATTCTGTCGAGGAGGGTGCTGAGCACAACGCGCTTTGATTCGCGCGCCACCGCCGGATTCGCCAGAAACAGTCTCAGGTCTGGCGATTCTTCGATAATTTCCGCGAAGCCCACCAGGCTCTTTTTGACTTTTTCGGCCGTTCCATGTGCCAGGGCGATATCGAGCAGCGCCGACGCGTATCGCTCGGAAATTACTTTCAATTCGCACCCCGCGACAGGTTATCCACGAATTTCTGCACCAGCGCCACGTTCTGCTGGGCAGTCATTTGCTCGGGCACCAGCGTAGCAGCGCGTTCCGACGCCAGCCGGGCAGCCAACGCGCGCAGCTCCAGCCTCGCCGCGCGACGCGCAGCGGTAACTTCAACTTCGGCGGCATGCCCGATGCGCTCGATTTCCACCTTCCCTGCCGCGAGCAATCGCTCAGATTCTGCTGCGAAATCCTTCTTCGCATTTTCACGCATGGCTGCAGCGTCCTGATCCAGCCGAGCAAGGCCAGCCTCAGCCGCACGCAGTTGCGCATCGGCCTCCGCCTTGGCGGCTGTGGCTGAGGAGATTCCCGAGGCGATGGCGTCGGCGCGCGCGCGGAATGCGGCGGGAGCCTTTTTGACGATGAGGTATCCCAATGCTCCAAACACGACAGCAAAGTTTATCCAGCGGAAGAGCGACCCTACCGGCGTCTCAGTCGGATCCGTCTGAGACTGCTCGGGCTCTGCAGCGAGCACGGACGACGCAGCGAAGCCGCCTGCAAATACGCTCAAGAGAACCAGGCCCAAAATTGTGGGGAGGAACCGAGCGCGAAGCCGCTTCATTGGGCCTCGCTTGCTGGCCGCGGGCCGGAATTGGAAGCCAACAGAGTGCGAACGATCTCTGCCGCAAGTTGTGGAGTGCTGGCCAGCAGCTGGCCATGCGCTGCCGCAACTTCCTGCGCGATCTGATCTTTTTCTTTTTGCACGCGCTCCAGAGCGCGAGTGCGGGCGTCGCGCGCCGCCGATGCTCGCTGTTCCATGATGACGTGCCGCGCCGCGTCTTGTTCAGCATAAACCGCCGCGCGCGCTTTCCTGAGCGCTTCCTCGTAGGCGCGCGTTTTCTCGCGAGCGGCGGCCTGGCTGACTTCCGCCTCGCGCCGCGCCCCTTCTGTTCGAGCCTTTCGTTCATCCATCACGCGCGTGAGGGGAATGAAGAATGTGGACCGCAATAACAAGTAAAAAACCATGACCATAATGACGGTCGGGACCGACTCGAGGAACAAATCTCCAAGTGAATGAAGGATTTCCATTGCTAACTAGCTGTTCGCCCCTGTTTGCACGCTTCGTTCACGCACTTCCGCGTGAGCCCTCGCGGGCCGGACGCACACTTCCGCGCCCAAATCCTGCTCTGCGGTAGTTACTTCCAACCCCGGATAGAGCAAAAATTTATAGCATCCGTAGCGGTTCCAGTCAATGCGCGCTGCTGGTTTGATTTCTGTCTGCCAATGCGCGCCCGATTTGGACCAGAGGCACCGGGAAGGGCAATCGGGCCGAAATTGGAATATGCTTTGGGTTCGTAATATAGGTCGGCCGTCGAAACAGGCTTTGGCATTGAAATTTCAAAACGGGAGTTTGATCATGAAAATCATCACTTTGGGCCTGATTGCATTAACTTGCGCCGCCGCCTCAACACGAGCCGACGTCGCCACATTGAAGAATGGAGACCGGGTAACCGGCACTCTGGTGATGGTGAAGGACGGAAAACTGCAATTGAAATCGGACATTCTGGGCGATTTGGAGATACCTGTCTCCCAGGTGGCCACATTTGCCGCCGCGAAACCCGTTGCCGTGATAGTGAAAGGAGGACAATCTGTGCAGGGCCAGCTCGAGATTTCAGCGTCAGGCGATTGGCAGATTACCGCCGAAGGCAAGTCCCAGACCATCCCCGCAGCAAACGTGGATATGATCATGCCCGCGGAGGCCTATCACGCGCTGGTCGAACATTCGGCAAAGCCCTGGCAGGATTGGAAAGGTGCGGCCACACTTGGCTACAGCGTGCAGAGCGGGGACCAGAACACCAGCAGCTTCGCTTCTACACTCAATGCGGTGCGAGAGCGTCCTGCTTCGCCCATTTTCAAATCACATTTCCGAACCAATTTTGGCCTCACCACGCTGCTCTCTCACGCCACGCAGGGAGCGACCGTTATTACCTCCAATACACTGAGCACCAGTCTTCGCGAAGACTATCTCTTCTCGCCGGCAAACTTCGTCTTCGGAATTGCGGGAATAGACCATATCGGCGCGCAGGGCCTCTATTTGCGTCAGACCTACGGCGGCGGTTACGGCCGCACCTTGATCAATAATTCGCGCGCGTCGTTCAGTCTGCTTGGGGGCGTTACGGCAGTTCATGAAAAGTTCTTCACCGGCGCACATGACCAGATCCTGGCGGTTCTCGTGGGCGAAAAATTCGGGTTCCAGGTCAGTAAGCGCGTTCGCCTGGACCACAACTTGAATTTCTATCCAAACCTCACGAACACAGGCCAATATCGCTTTGATACCAGCACCACATTGGCGGCCAGTCTCGGCAAACGGTTCAATCTGAACACCGGCATTATTGATCTGTTTCTTAGCAATCCACCTGTGGGTAGTCACCAGAACAACGTGGCTTTCACAACGGGGATCGGTTACACATTTTGATTCGTTCCTCTCTTCTGCCGACTAGGGCGCTGTTCCCTTCCTTGCTGGCCGCGAACGGCGCCTGCTAAGATACGCTGTCATAGATTCCATCTCGCCCTTTTCGGAGGAGAAAGCTGATGCCCGGGTTCCCCGGAGTGGATTTCATTGACTTTGACTCGCTTCTAAATGACGAGGAAAGACTCGTTCGGCAGACAGCGCGGCAATTTGTGGATGAGCAGATCCTGCCCATCATCGAAAAACACAACCGCGAGGCGACATTTCCGATGAATCTGGTGCCGCAGTTGGGCGAGCTGGGCTTTTTCGGCGCGAACCTCACCGGCTATGGCTGCGTGGGAATGTCCAACGTGGCCTACGGCCTGGTGATGCAGGAGCTGGAGCGTGGGGATTCGGGGTTGCGCAGTTTCGTTAGCGTGCAGGGCGCGCTGGTGATGTACCCGATTCACGAGTATGGTTCACCCGCGCAAAAAGATAAATGGCTGCCAAAACTGCAAAGCGGAAAAGCCATCGGTTGCTTCGGGTTGACGGAACCGCAATTTGGCTCCAATCCCGGGGGGATGTTGACGCGTGCTGTGAAGCGGGGCGACCGCTACGTTTTGAACGGCGAAAAAATGTGGATCACCAACGGCTCCGTCTCTGACGTGGCTTTGATCTGGGCGAAATGCGAAGACGAAAAGATTCGCGGGTTCCTGGTGGAAAAGGGTACCAAAGGCTTCAAAGCCTGGGACGTCCACGGAAAACTTTCGTTGCGCGCGTCCGTCACCTCTGGACTGGCCATGACCGACTGCGAAATTCCAGCGGAGAATTTGCTTCCGGGAGTTTCCGGGCTTCGCGGGCCGCTGAGCTGCCTGACCGCGGCGCGGTACGGCATCGGCTGGGGAGCCATTGGCGCGGCCATGGCCTGCTACGACTCGGCGCTGCAATACAGCAAAACGCGCAAGCAGTTTGCGAATAAGCCCATCGCCTCGCATCAGCTGGTGCAGGACAAGCTTGTGTTCATGATCACGGAAATAGTGAAGGCCCAGTTGTTGGCGCTGCACGTGGGGCGACGAAAAGATTCCGGCAAAGTTGATTTCACTCACGTTTCCATGCTCAAGATGAACAACGTATGGATGGCGCTGGAAACCGCCCGCCTGGCGCGCAGCATCCTCGGCGCGAACGGCATCGTGGACGACTACCCCATCATGCGCCATATGAATAATCTCGAATCGGTTTACACCTACGAGGGCACGCACGACATCCACCGGCTGATCATCGGCGAACGCATCACCGGCATCGCGGCCTACGAATGATTGAATGACGAAAACTCCACATCTAAATTTACGTGGCTCACGCGGCCCGCGAGCTCGCGCGATTGCTTTGTGTATCGCGCTTCTCGCAATTGTCACTTGCGGCTTCTCTCCTTCCGCGCACGCCCAGAAAAAGCCTGTAATCCGCGCGATCACAGCGTTCGCCGAAATCGACCCTCCGAACTTCGACACAAACATTCAAAATGCGGTTGCGATGCTCAAGGCCGCCAAGCTGTCCTTTGAGCACGCGGGTTACACCGTGCAGACGATTCGGATTACGACACAGCCGTTTCCAATGATCGTCCGCAACATGACACATAAGGATGCGATTGAGTTTTTTAACAAATATGCCGCCGAGGTCGAGAAGGAAGGCGTCATCTCGGCGATTGGCCCCGCATTTCTCCATGATCCGGATCATCCGGATCACAAATGGGTTGAAACTTTCGCACAGGTTCTTGCGGCACATCCCTCCTTGGATGGTTGCGTGATCGTGGCGGATGAAAAAGGCATCCACTGGCCCGCGATCCGCGAAGCAGCCTTTGTGATGAAATATCTGGAAGAACACACGGCGAAGGGACAGGGGAATTTCGGTTTTGCGGCTGCAGCAATGGTCCCGGAGTTTTCCCCATTTTTTCCCGCCAGCTACGGCTTTGCATTGGAAAAGAGATTTGCGATCGCACTGCAGGGAGCGGGCTTCGTGGATGAAGCCTTCTCCGATGCCAAAGGAAACTTCGATGACGCGCGTGAACATTTGAGCGCAATTCTGCGAAGGGATCTACCCGGTATTCAACGTCTGGGGGTGGGAATCGAACGCAAGTCAGGCTGGAATTACCTTGGGGTGGATGCTTCCACCGCTCCGTTGCAGGATGTCTCCATCGGCGCGGCAATTGAAAAACTTACGGGTAATCCGGTCGGTTCTCCGGGAACAATGACCGCGGCTGAGTTAATTACTAGCGTATTGAAGGACCTGCCGGCCCTGCGCACAGGCTACAACGGTTTGATGCTGCCTGTTCTGGAAGATAAGGGATTAGCGCAGCGCTGGAGCGAAGGCCGCTTAACGCTGGATTCGCTGCTCGCTTATTCCGCGGTGTGCGGCACAGGTATTGATACCGCCCCGCTCCCGGGCGACATCACTGAAGATCAATTGTCGCGCATCATCGGTGACGTTGCCTCGCTTGCAGTCAAATGGAAGAAGCCGCTCACGGCAAGATTATTTCCTGTTCCCGGGAAGAAGGCAGGCGACCGGACTGAATTTGACAGCCCGTATCTTGTGAATGCGACGATTCAGAAATTACCGCAATGATTTGACGTCAATTGCACCGCGGAAAATCGGTTGCTCGTTGTTGTTGGGCAAATGTGATTAGGCTAATATGAGCGGGCCTTACCGGCTGAAACTGGACTCTCATCGCTCCGTGCAAATGGACGCGGGAAGAATGAGCACAGGAGACTAAATGGAAGCGCAACTTAGCCTCGAATTCTTGCGCGTGGTCGAGCAGGCCGCGATCGCTTCGGCGCACACCATGGGCCTCGGCGACCGCCACAAGGCCGACGACGAAGCTGTAAAGGCCATGCGGTCCACGATGGATACCGTCGGAATGGATGGCACCATCGTCATCGGCGAAGGCGAGCGCGATGAAGCGCCCATGCTTTACATCGGGGAAAAAGTCGGCGCTGCGGTGCACGACAAATCGCGGTCGTATCCCGCAGTGGACATCGCGGTGGACCCGCTCGAGGGCACGAATCTCTGCGCGACGGGTGAACCCAACTCCATCGCCACGCTGGCCGCCAGCGACAGCGGCGGCCTCCTGCATGCGCCCGACCTTTACATGGAAAAAATTGTTGTGGGGCCGACGTGCAAAGGCGCTGTCGAGCTTGATGCGCCGGTCGCGGATAATCTGCACGCCATTGCCCGCAGACTCGACCGCGAGGTGGAAGATCTGGTTGTGATTGTTCTCGACCGGCCGCGCCATGAAAAACTGATCAGCGATATTCGTGCCACCGGCGCGCGAATACGCCTGATCGGCGATGGCGACCTTTCTGCGGGGATTTCCGCCGCGGTGGTGGGCACGGGTGTTCACGCCGTGATGGGAACCGGCGGCGCGCCGGAAGGAGTGTTGACCGCCGCGGCGCTGCGCTGTCTGAACGGTCAAATCCTTGCGCGCCTGGTAGTCTCAAAGCCAGAACACGAAGAGCGGCTGGCGCAGATGGGCGTGAAAGACCCCAAGCGCATCTACGACCAGGGGGATCTCGCGCCCGGCCGCAGAATTATTTTTGCCGCGACGGGCGTCACCGACGGCAACCTGCTGCGCGGCGTGCGTTTCTTCGGTGAAGGCATCCGCACGCACTCGCTGATTCTCACATACGAATCGCGGCAGGTGCGATTCGTGGATACAGTCCACCTGGAGAAACGCCGCGACGTTAAAGTCCGCTTCTTCTAACTCCGGACGGACTGATTTTATTTCGACGTTCCTCCCAGCGACACCGGCTGCACATTTACCGCATTGAGTTTCCCGTTAAATGCCGGCAGATCCACAGCCAGCACGGTCTTCAATTTTTCCAGCTGCACATCCAGCTCTGCGGAAAGCTGCTTAAATGCGGCGTAGGACTGATCGGTGGGTCTGGCATCCTCGCCTCCCTCAACAACTTCCAACAGATGACCGATCTTGTTGTTGAGCTTGATGGGGAAATTGAGGGGGTCCTGTCCACTTCGATTCCTCACCTGGTAGATTGCTTCCTCCACATCGGTGAGTTTGAGCTGGAGCGCCTCTGCGGCCGAATGAATTGGCGCGTCGGATGTCTTTCCGAGACGGTCCTTTATCTGGTCGCGGAGTTTGCGAACGTCAATTACCGCCTGATTGGCCTGGCTCACTTTCCCGATAACCTGCTGCGACAAATCGAACTGCGCTTGCAGATTTGCCTGGCTGGCGGTTGAGCGCGGGTCTTCGGTGAGATGAAATGGCTGCGTTTGAGTCACGCCATTCGCTGTCACGCGCACTTGATATGCGCCGGGCACCGCAAACGGCCCTTCGTCCACCTGTGCGCCCCACAGGACCATGCCTGGAAACACGGTCGCGCCGGGGTAATGCAAATTCCAGGTGAAGCGATTGAGCCCGGCATCAACGCTAACTCTTGGCTGTGGTCTGCGAAAGCCCTCGTCGTCGGAAGGTTCCGCCGATGCGGCGCCTTGACCACGCCCTCCTCCTTCCGCTGGAGAAGTGTAGGCGCGAATCATCTTTCCTGAGCCGTCCAGAATCTCGATGGTGACCTTGTCCGCCTTGGTTTTCAGGAAGTAATCAATCGAGAGTGGCTGGACGCGGCGAATCGGATTTTCCGGCGCGTATAGATGCAGCGCCGCCGTCTGGACAACTTCAGTTGTGAGTTGCCGCAGTGGCGAAATATTGTCGAGCACGTAGAACGATCGGCCGTGCGTGGCGATCACCAAATCGCGGTCTTGAACAAGGATGTCGGAGACCTGCGTATCCGGCAGATTGAGCGAGAGCGATTGCCAGTTTTCACCATCGTCAAACGAAATGTAAATCCCGTGCTCCGTTCCGGCGTACAGGAGGCCAGGGCGCTTGGTGTCCTCGCGGACGGCATGAACGTAATCGTCGCCGCGGATTCCATGCACGGTCTTCTTCCACGATTTCCCATAGTCGTCGGTCTTGTAGATGTAGGGCGCGCGGTCATCTTGCAGATAGTTCTTCGCGGCCACGTAGGCGGTCCCGGCTTTGTTGGGTGAGGCTTCGATCAGGCTCACGCGAATCAAATTCGGCATGTCCGGTGGAGTGATGTTGGTCCACGTTTTGCCTGCGTCGCGTGTGATGTAAACCAGCCCATCATCGGAGCCGGTCCAGATTGTGTTCGGTTCCTTGTGCGACGGAGCAATGGTAAAAATCGTGCCAAAGATTTCCGGGCCGTTTTGATCATGAGTGATGGGGCCGCCGGAATCGCCGAGCGTCTTCGGATCGGCCTTAGTCAAATCCTTGCTGATCCGTTGCCAGCTCTGGCCATCGTTGGTTGTCTTGTAGAGATATTGCGACGAAGTGTAAAGCGTGTTGGGATCGAATGGCGAAAACACAATCGGGTACGTCCATTGCCACCGGTCCGGCAGAGTTGCCGCCGCTTCGCCCGAGAAAAACCGCGGGTACACTTCGATGTCGCGCGACATTCCGTTGCTTCGGTCATAGCGCGTGAGCAACGCGCCCTGGCTTCCCGCATAAAAAATATTGGCGTCGCGCGGACTGGGGGCGATGTAGCCGCTTTCGCCGCCGCCAACCGAATAAAGCGCCGCGAACGACCCGACGCCGCCGCCTCCGCGCCCGCCCGCCACGCTCTGAACACAAACTGTGCTGTTGTCCTGCTGTGCTCCGCAGACTTGGTAGGGGAAATCCTTGGTGGCGGCCACGTGATAGAGCTGCGCGGTCGGGAATTCCTCGCGCGACCAGGTTTGTCCGGCCGTGATCGAGATGCTGCCCCCTCCGTCATTGCTTTCGATCATGCGGCGCGCATTGGTGGGGTCAAGCCACAGATCGTGGTTGTCGCCGTGCGGCGGACGCAACGTGATATTGAATGTCTTTCCGCCATCGATCGATTTGTAAAAGCCAGTATTCAGCGCGTACACCGTGTCCGCATTCTGCGGGTCGGCGAAAATATGCGTGTAATAAAACGCCCGCTGGCGCAATTTGCGGTCTTCGTTGGATTTCGCCCAGGTCTTGCCGCCATCATCGGAGCGATACACTCCCCCATCGTCCGCTTCGACCAGCGCATAGATACGGCTCGAGTCGGTCCCCGCCACAGCAACTCCGATGCGCCCGATAATTCCTTTGGGCATGCCTGGATTGCGTGTCAGTTCCGTCCACTTCTCCCCGCCGTCGGTGGATTTGAAGAGCCCGCTACCCGGTCCACCGCTGGAAGCCTGCCAGGAAACGCGGTAGGCCTCCCAAAGGGCGGCGTAAAGCACCTTGGAATTGTTGCGGTCCATGGCCAGATCAATCGCGCCGGTCTTGCCATCGCGGAAAAGGACTTTCTTCCAGGTCTTGCCGCCGTCGGTGGACTTGAAAACGCCACGATCGTCGTTGGGCGCGGCAGGATGTCCGAAGGCCGCGACATAAACGATGTCAGGATTCGCGGGGTCGATCCGTATGCGGGAAATGATTTGAGTATTCTCAAGCCCCATGTGCTGCCAGGTCTTGCCTGCGTCGGTGGATTTGTAAATCCCATCGCCCTGCATGATATTGCCCCGCAGGCAGGCCTCGCCCATGCCGATATAAACCACGTCTGGATTGGATTCAGAGACTGCCACCGCTCCTACGGAGGAGCTGTGAAGCTGGCCGTCGGTGACGGGATTCCAGGTCTCGCCGCCGTCAATGGTTTTCCAGAGCCCGCCGCCGGTTGCGCCGAAATAATATTCGTTGGGGCGGCCCACAACTCCCGCGGAAGCGATGGAGCGTCCGCCGCGGTTAGGTCCAATGTTTCGCCAGTGCAGCGCTTTGAAGAATTGCGCGTCAATGCCGCTGGATTGGGCTGCCGACTGGGCGCGCGCATTGGATTGCCGCCCCAAATGGATTGTGAGCAAAAGAATTGATCCGAGCAGGCAAAGGCTTGGAATAGACACGCGGCGCTTCATCATCGTCCTCCGTCCCAGGTTATTCAGGGAACGCGCGTAGCATATTTCAGCTGTGCGCTGGAGGCAATGGTGGAACTTGGGAATCCGGAGTTTAACGGGGCGGAGATGAGTGTATGATTCGGCATTCAAGATTTGCGGAGGAAACCATGGCCACTAATCCCAGTCCCCTTCCGCCACCCGTTTCAACAAACGTTCCAGGAGGCCCGCCCCCTCCACCGAAAAAACAAAACATTGTGCTTTGGATCCTGGGCGGCTGCGCGACGGTGCTGATCCTGGGGATTCTCGCACTGATTCTCGCGGTGCGATTGTTCGTAAAGACGCACGTCCACGTGGCCAGCAACGGCGACGTGGACGTTCAACTTCCCGGCGGCGGTTCCATGCGCGCCGGCAGCGCCAAGGACATCGGCGTGCCGGTTTATCCCGGTGCGGAGACGAATAAAGGCGCTAGCGTCGATGTCACGGCTCCCGGACAGCAACGTGAAATGAGTACTTCGATTTACTCCACATCTGATCCCATCGAGAAAGTGGATGACTGGTATCGCGAAAACCTCGACAAAGACTACGAACGCCAGGGCCCCGGCCAATCACACATTTCGGTCAGCAGCAGAGGCATCCCCGTCGACTCCAACGCGATTGTTTATGTCTCAATCAAAGGGGACGTCACAACCGTAATCTCACTCAGTGCCTCATTTGGGAAAACTCAGATCAACTTGATGCGACTCAACACCGGACCGCGGCAAACGCAATGAACAATTGCAGGGGTGGATAAGATTTTGGAGTGAAGAGTGCATCCGCCAACGAAAAGGCGGCGCGGCGTACCGGCCCAGCTGGGTGGGCCGGCGCGTCGTGCCGCCTGAAAGCTCGCTAATGTTCGCAGCGCCGCCGAGCCTAGCGCTGGCCTACGGCGACGCTATGCGTGGGGCGCCGGGAAAAGGCCGCTCCTGGGATCTTCGTCTGCTGCGGTTGGGGCATGGTTCGAATCGGTGCCGAGCCGTTGGCTGGAACAATTGCTGCGCCAACATGGTCGCTGATGGCCGCTAGGCGCTTCAAAATGGATTGCCACTGTTCCCAATCGAGCTGACGCAGGAACGGCCGAAGACCCTGGATGAATGGATCTTCGAGCAGCGCCTCCCCATTTGATTCGGGGACGAAGAAGCGGTTCAACCCCACACCCAGTGCTTCGGAGATTTTCTCCAGTGTTCCGAGGCTGGGGGTCATTTGGCCGCTTTCAATGCGCGACAGATAGGAGCGTGAGACGCGTGAGCGAGCCTGTAGCTGGCTCTGCGTCATGCCCCGCGATTCGCGAAGTTGCCTGATCCGCTGTCCGATGTTTTCCACCGTCTCGCGGTTTGGCCACTTTTCGAACAGCTGCCGTTCATCGCCCGGCAACTCCTGCGGCGCCGGTGGCGGAACCAGAAATTCCACCTTGGGTGGCAGCATGTGCAGGCAGCGCCGGCAAACGTCGTTCTTGGTGCGGTACTGAACCAAGCCGCAAGTCTTGCAGCGTGTAACTTCCCGATCGAGTTCGTTCAGGCCCTTGTTGCCGTTGTGGTCCGACACAGGTGGTCCTCGCTTATTCTTCTGGCATGCGGAAGGAGGGACTGCCCTTTAGGGGGGAGACAGAAACAGGCGCAGAGGCATTGTCGGTGTCACGCCTCGTTGTGTCAAGAGTTTTTTTGTAAATTTTCGAGATTTCCACCACCCTGACCTAAAGGACAGGTAGAAATGCCTGAAGGACCAGAGAATAAACCAGTAAGTGCGGTAATCTAACGGATTGTTCGGGACTATCCTCTATCGGGAGAAGCAAATGAGTTCTGGCCGTGACGCTGCCTGGAATCTTTTGTGTGAATACACCAAAAATGAAAGCTTGCGGAAACATGCGCTGGCGGTCGAAGCCTGTGTCCGGGCGTATGCGCGAAAGACCGGAGCCGATGAAGAATTGTGGGGCACAACCGCATTACTTCACGACTTTGATTATGAGCGCTGGCCGAATGATGAGCACAAAGCCGACGCTGAGCATCCCTTTGAAGGGTCGAAAATTTTACGCCAGCGAGGTTATCCCGAGGAAATGATCCACGCGATCCTGGCGCACGCAGATTACTCTGGCGTGCCACGAGTGACTCCGCTCGATCGGACTCTCTACGCCTGTGACGAGCTGGCTGGATTTCTTACCGCATGCTCTCTGGTGAAGCCGGGAAAAACCATTTTTGAAGTGGAGCCCGATTCGGTAATGCGCAAAATGAAGGACAAGGCCTTCGCCCGCGGAGTAAACCGCGAGGATGTCCGCAAAGGGGCAGAAGAATTGGGAATTCCGCTAGCGGAACATGTGGCCTTATGCATCGAGGCCATGCGCGGCGTGGCGGAGCAGCTTGGTTTGGAACGCAAGGCCGGCGCATAGCTGCAAAGGCATTGCGTTTTGGAAGATGGGTTTTTCTTCAACAATTGCCCGTCAATTTGAACCGCGCTAAACTGATATCGGCCCTTCCCAACTTCCACAAGGAGAACCTATGAACAGGAGAGAATGGATAGTTCTTAGCGGGGCTGCAATTCTCGGATTTGCAGGAAAGCCGCTGCTTTCGCAGGACCGGGATCACCATGACCATGATGATCACAACAAGTTCGATGATCACGACCGCGACGCCATGCGCGAATGGTATCGGGACCATCACGACCATCCGCCCAAGGGCTTCCGAGATGAGGACCGCCTGCCGGATGACCTTGAGGGCCGCCTGCAAGTCGGGTTCGTGCTGACGCCGGAATACCGCAGAAGGGTCGTGGCTGTGCCGGGGGATCTCTTAAGGCGTCTGCCGCCTCCTCCGAGACATTACCGGTATGTGGTGATCGGTCGCCACATCGTGTTGATTGATGATGGATGGCACGTCCGCGACCTTGTCCATTTTGAACTCAATTTCTGATTGCGGCGTTGGAACAGATTTTTTGCGAGATTTCACACTTCAGGCCACCTGCCCGAGAAACCAAACCTCGGGCACGTGGCCTCTCTGGTTTGTATGACGCGACAATCTGCGGCTAACAATGCCCTTCAAACGCCTGGAGAGTTCAAGTGCGGTTTGTCGGGCGGCGTTTAGTCCTTCCGCGATATAATAGCTCGTCAAGTTTGAGGCTCACTCAGAGGCAGGATGAAGACTGAACCCACACTCGTGCGCATATCCGACGGAGCGGCATCCCCAAGCAACGCAACCGCCGCGCCCGGTGCAGGAGTCCCTGCGCAAAACTCCCATATCACACGGAAGAAAACCAATGGCGTGAAAGTGGGGCACATCCTGGTGGGCGGAGGCGCCCCCGTGGTGGTGCAGTCCATGACCAACACGGACACCGCGGACGCGAACTCCACCTTTCAGCAATGTTTGGAGCTGGCGCAGGCCGGGTCTGACCTGGTGCGCATTACCGTGAATGTGCCCGAAGCTGCGGCGGCGGTGCCGGAAATCAAGCAGCGCCTGCTGGATGCCGGCTGCAACGCCCCGATCATCGGGGATTTTCATTACAACGGGCACGTCCTGCTGAAGCAATACCCCAAATGCGCCGAAGCGCTGGACAAATATCGGATTAACCCGGGGAACGTGGGCGCGGGCAAGCGGCGCGACGAGCAATTTTCGACCATCTGCAATATCGCGTGCGATCACGCCAAACCCGTGCGCATCGGAGTGAATGGCGGCTCACTGAATCAAGAGCTGGTAATGCGCAAGATGCAGGAAAACACCGACCGCGATTTAGGACTCAGCTCGGAAGAAATCATCAACGAATGCATGGTAGCGTCAGCGGTCGAGTCGACGGAACTGGCTCTGCAATCCGGATTGCGCAATGATCAGATTATTATTTCCTGCAAGACTTCGCGGCCGCTCGACCTGATCACCGTTTACCGCGATCTTTCGGCGAAAACGGAGCAGCCGCTCCACCTGGGATTGACGGAAGCGGGCATGGGGTTGAAAGGCTCGGTGTGGTCCTCCGCGGCGATGGGAATTTTGCTGCATGAAGGAATCGGCGACACGATTCGCATTTCACTCACACCGAAACCGGGCGGCGACCGCCGCGAAGAGGTGTACGCGGCCTGCGAATTGTTGCAGGCGCTGGGGCTAAGGAGCTTCGCTCCGAGTGTTACGGCCTGCCCCGGCTGTGGGCGGACCACCAGCTCGACTTTCCAGGAATTGGCGGAAAGCATTCAGGGATATATCCGCGAGCAGATGCCGGTTTGGAAGCAGCAATATGAAGGTGTAGAGGAGATGAAGCTGGCCGTGATGGGCTGCATCGTAAACGGTCCCGGTGAATCAAAGGCCGCCAACATCGGCATCAGCCTTCCCGGCACCGGCGAAGAACCGCGCTGCCCTGTTTATATAGATGGCCAAAGGTTCACCACGCTTCAGGGCAATTACGACGAACTTTCGCGCGCATTTCAAGCGCTCGTGGATGATTACATTTCGACGAAGTTTGCCCGGCGCGCTCGCGTTTCCAGTTAATTTGCGCTTTGCAAGTTTCCGAACGATCTTTTCGACGGCCTGACAGTCTTTCCCTTGGCGCTTCCGAACAGTGCCGTCCACCACTGCTGTGCTATTCTTAGTTTTCCTTGATACCCCAAAATACGGAGCGGGAAATGAGAATCAGCAAGGAAGAAGTGTTGCGCGTGGCCGAGCTGGCTCATCTGGAACTGACCGAGGCCGAGGTAACCAAGTATCAGTCGCAGCTTGATTCCATCCTCGACTACATCGCGAAGTTGAACGCCGTGGACACTTCGAAAGTCGAGCCGATGACTCAGATCGCAGCTGTGGGCACCGGGGGTGGCGTGAATCCCGAATTTCGCGAGGACGTGCTCATGCCCTGCACCATTGGCAAGGAGGTGCTGGAGCGTGCGCCGGATGCCGAGGGCCCCTACTTCCGCGTGCCCAAGGTCATCGAGCGCTAAAATGGCGATTCCCGGCTCCAATTCAACCTCCGCTGAGCGATGGACAATTACCAGCGTGCGTGCGGCGCTCAGCGCCAGGAAAATATCCGCGCGGGAGTTGGCCAAGGAGCATTTCTCCCGCATTGAGCGAGACAATCCGCGCTTGAACGCGTTTTTGACGCTCTCACCGGACCGGGCCAATGCCCAGGCCGAACGTATGGACGCCCTAATCGCGCGAGGAGAGCCCCTTCCTCCTCTGGCTGGCGTTCCCGTGGCCATCAAAGACGTGATCAGCACACGCGGAATTCGAACAACTTGTGGCTCGCGCATCCTGGAGAATTACATTCCGCCCTATGACGCCACGGCCGTAGAGAGGCTGGAATCGGCCGGAGCTGTGGTCCTGGGCAAAACCAATTGCGATGAGTTTGCCATGGGCAGTTCGAATGAGAATTCTGCTTATGGACCAGTGCGAAATCCGGTTGCTCCCGACCGGGTGCCCGGGGGATCGAGCGGTGGCTCTGCGGCGGCTGTGGCGGCGGGCCTGGCCGTGACGGCACTTGGGACGGATACGGGGGGCTCGATCCGCCAGCCTGGAGCGCTGTGCGGAATTCCGGCCATGATGCCGACTTACGGGCGCGTGTCTCGTTACGGGCTGATTGCACTCGCTTCCTCTCTGGATCGTATCGGACCATTTACAACCAATGTGCGCGATGCCGCCACCTTGATGGGTATCCTTGCGGGCCGCGACATCAACGACTCCACCTCCGCGGCCGTTCCAGTTGTGAACTACCTCACCGGACTGGACTCGCCCGTAAAGGGTCTGCGCATCGGCATACCTCGCGAGTATTTTGGTCCAGGGATGGATGCGGCGGTACGGCAAAAAGTAGAAGCGGCAATCGCCACACTGGAAAAACTGGGCTGCAACCTTGTTGAGCTGAGCATGCCCCACACTGAATATGCAATCGCGGTGTACTACATCATTCTCACAGCCGAGGCCTGCTCAAATCTGGCGCGGTATGACGGCGTGCGGTACGGACTGCGCGTGCCGGCGGCAACGCTGATGGAAATGTACCGGCAAACTCGCGGCCGGGGATTCGGCGCGGAAGTAAAACGGAGAATCGTGCTCGGGACTTACGTGCTTTCCGCGGGCTACTACGACGCTTACTACTTGAAAGGACAGAAGGTGCGCGCACTTGTGACCAAGGATTTTCGCGATGCCTTTGAAAAAGTTGACGCCATCGTGACTCCGACTTCGCCCGTGCCCGCGTTCAAACTGGGCGAGCGCACCGAAGATCCGCTGGCCATGTATCTTGCTGATATATATACAGTTACGGGATCGCTGGCCGGGGTGCCCGGGATTTCAGTTCCGTGCGGGCTGACGCCAGAGGGCTTGCCTGTCGGGCTGCAAATATTCGGTCCCCATTTTGGCGAGCAGGTCGTACTGCAAATCGCGCATGCTTTTGAGCAAGCGGGCAACAAAAACTAATTTGTGTTGAAGGTCCACGTAGTCGCAGGTTTCCAAGCACAACTACAAGCTTCGCGGTGACCAGGTGTGTCGCTTTCATTCCCATTATCTGTACATTTTTCTCCGCCATTTGCATCATCGCTAAAAAATCTCAACCATTTGCCATCCATTTGGATCTGCTAACTTCTTTCCTGAGTTGCAATTAATTGGTACTAGGAGTTTTGGCTCATGTCCGTATGGAACGGAAGCACTATTGCAGGTGAATTAGCGGGCGCTTAACATGCCCGAAGCATCGGCAAAACAGAATTTAGCATCTAAATGTGTGGAGGAGGAGATCAAGTGGTCAAAGTCAGATCAAGCCAGAAGCTGTTCACGGATGAAGAGGTTTCTCTTCTGACGGGCATCGGTCTGGACGATTTGCGCGCATTGGCCCGCAGCCGCCACTTGGGATTCCTTGCCGCGGCCGCAGAAGCCGCGGGACATCAGGCGGAGCGCTTGCTCTTCACTCTTTCCGACCTGATGGTGCTCACGGTTCTTTATCCGCGATATCCAAATTAAGCGCGAATCGGCCCCATCCCTTATTGAAGGAACCGGCGTCCCTACTTCTGGGACGCCATCTTTGTTTTTGCCCATCTTTCGATTTCTTCCGGTCTAAACCCCACGTCACAATGATTGCCGTCTCACAGTACAGGCGCTATGCTGGTTGGCGATGGCGGATGATGCCCGGCAAAACCCTTGCCAGTACAATGGCATCATAATCGACAGGCTTGGCGTGACCTGGAAGGCCGGCTGAAGCGGTGAGTTCAGAACCATGGGCAAAGTGCGAGGGCAATCTTCCACTCGAATCAGCGCCGTATTTGCAGCGCCGTTGATGCTGGCGGTCGCGGGCGTGCCGGGGATTCTGTGGGCGCACCAACAAACACAGCAACAACCCCCAGCAAGCTCCTCCTCGCAGCAAAAAGACACTTCGCAAGCCGTCAAAACCGACAAGAATGGCAAAGATGGTGCCGGACTCCCCGCGGACAAGTTTCTTCCGCGAGGCAAGAAGCTTGTCATGACCGACGGCAGCTACCAGATTGTCCGCAGCTACGAACGGCAGAGCGATTCGGTGCGCTACTACAGTCTGGAGCGGTCGGCCTGGGAAGAAATCCCGGCATCGCTGGTGGATTGGGACGCCACGGCGAAGGCCGAGACGGAACAGGAGCGCCAACAAAAGGAGTTGGCGGACACCGTCCGGGAACGGGAGCACCAAAGGAATGCGGTGGAGGTATTGGACGTGGACGCCAGCCTGGAAGTCGGGCCGGGGTTGATTCTGCCGCAGGACGAAGGAATGTTCGCGGTGGCAAACAAGAAAATCACACTCTTGTCGCAAACCAAAACGGACTTGAAGACGGACAAGAAACGAGTGATTGAGAAGATTTTTATGCCTGTGCCCATCCTGAATACCAAGCAGATCCTGGAGATCAAGGGCCGGCACGCCCCCACGCGGCTGGCCGCGGGCGAGGTGGAATTTTATTACCGCGCCGCCGCCGAAGTCGAAGGGGAGCCCGAAGTCGAGCTGGTCCACGCCGTGGAAAAGGGAGACGCGCGAACGGTGGAGTGGATCAGCACGGACCTGGTGGGAAACCGTGACACGCAGACCAAGGATGTCTCCATTCTCCGCTGGCAAGTGGCCAAAGGAGTGTATCGCTACACCATTGCTCAGCCTCTAGAACCTGGCGAATATGCGTTGACGGTGATTCTGCCGGAAGGCGAAGGGGTCAGCATGTTCATTTGGGATTTTGGACTGGACCGTGTCCCGGCAGGCCCGGCAAAACCGAATTAATCCGCCCTGAATTCCCGCAACGACAGACGGGAGACGCCATAAACTTCCAGATTAGCCTCAACAGGAAATAAAACGGCCCGGTCGTCCAATTGATTTGGACAGCCGGGCCGTTGCGTGAGGTGGTTAAATTTTTGGAGTGGCGTTAGCTTTCGGCCACTGCGGTGCCGTCAGCATCCTTGCGGAGGAAGTCGAGAGCCGCCGCCTCTTCTGGCGTGAGGTCGGGAGTCGCCGACAGATCTTCCGGAGAAGGCTCGGGGACTTCGGTAAGCAACTTGATGTTGCGGTACCACTCGAGGCCCGTGCCGGCAGGAATCAGACGGCCCATGATGACGTTTTCCTTGAGGCCCCTGAGGTAATCGACCTTGCCCGCGACGGCAGCTTCGGTGAGCACGCGCGTGGTTTCCTGGAAGCTCGCCGCCGAGATGAACGAATCGGTGGAAAGCGAAGCCTTGGTGATGCCGAGCAACAGCGGGCGGCCCGTCGCCGGGCGTCCACCGTTTTCGATGACGCGGTCGTTCTCTTCGCGGAAGCGGAACTTATCCACCTGTTCCTCGAGCAGGAGCGTAGTGTCTCCGACGTCTTCGACCTTTACCCAGCGCATCATCTGCCGGACGATGGTCTCAATGTGCTTGTCGTTGATGTTGACGCCCTGCAGGCGGTAAACCTCCTGAATGGCGTTCACCAGGTAAGCCTGCGTGAAGCGCTCGCCCAAAACGGCCAGCAAGTCGTGCGGGTTGAGCGGGCCGTCAATGAGCGGCTCCCCGGCCTTGAGCTTCTCGCCTTCCTGCACTTGAATGTGCACGCCGCGCGGAACGGAATATTCTTTTTGCGTCTTGCCGTCCTCGCTTTCGACGTAAATCTTGCGCAGGCCCTTGCTGATTTCACCGTACTTGACGATGCCGTCAATTTCGCTGATCACCGCGGGATCTTTCGGCTTGCGCGTCTCGAACAATTCCACGACGCGCGGCAGACCGCCGGTAATGTCCTTGGTCTTGGTAGTTTCGCGCGGGATCTTCGCCAGCACATCTCCGGCCATGACGTCGAACCCATCGGTGACCATTAAGTGAGCACGGGAAGGCATCAGGTACTTCTTCAGGACCTTGCCCGCGTTATTGCGGACCAGGACTGTGGGCTGATGCTTCTCGTCTTCCGGCGGCAGCATGACCACGTTCTGAGCCAGGCCGGTGACTTCGTCGACCTGTTCTTCAATGGTGATGCCCGGTTGCAGATCCTTGAACTGAATGGTGCCGCCCACTTCGGTGAGAATCGAGAAAGTGTAGGGGTCCCATTCCGCCAGCTTCTGGCCCATTTGCGCGGGCTTGCCTTCTTCAACCAGCAAGCGCGTGCCGTAGGGCACTTCGTGGCGTTCCTTTTCACGTCCCTTTTCGTCCACCACGGCCACGTGGCCGCCGCGGTTCATTACGATGGTGGTGCCCCCGCGGCCGCTGACGTGTTTGATGTCAATGAACTTCGCAAAGCCGGCGCTGCGCGCTTCCAGTTCCGATTGCTCGGCAACACGGCTGACCGTGCCTCCGATGTGGAAAGTACGCATGGTGAGCTGAGTGCCTGGTTCGCCGATGGACTGCGCTCCGATGACGCCGACGGCTTCGCCCAATTCCACCATGCGCCCGCTGGCCAGGTTGCGGCCGTAACAGCGCGCGCAGACCCCGCGGCGGGATTCGCAAGTGAGCACCGAGCGGATTTTCACCCGCATGACGCCGGCGGCCTGGACGGCATTGGCCAGCTCTTCACTGATTTCCTGGTTGACCTCAACGATTACGCTGCCCTCGAAGTCCTTGATCCGGTCGAGAGAAACGCGGCCCACGATGCGGTCGCGCAACGGCTCGACTTCTTTCTTGCCCTGTTCGAGGATCGGCTCCACATAGATGCCGTCGGAAGTGCCGCAGTCCATCTCGGTGATGATGACGTCTTGCGCCACGTCCACCAGGCGGCGAGTGAGGTAGCCGGAATCGGCGGTCTTCAAAGCGGTATCCGCCAAACCCTTGCGAGCGCCGTGCGTGGAGATAAAGTACTGCAACACGTCGAGGCCTTCGCGGAAGTTGGAAGTAATGGGCGACTCAATCACTTCGCCGGAAGGCTTGGCCATCAGACCGCGCATCCCGGAAAGCTGGCGGATCTGTTGCTTCGAGCCGCGGGCGCCCGAATCGGCCATGACGTAAATCGGATTAATGATGCCTTCCTTATCCTGCCGCTCAAGAGCCTTGAAGAGCTCGTCGGCGACTCGCTCGGTAACCTTGCCCCAAATGTCGATCACCTTGTTGTAGCGTTCGCCGTTGGTGATCGCGCCGTCGTGATATTGCTCCTGCACCTTGACAACTTCCTTCTCGGCGTTTTCAACGAGCTTGTGCTTGTCTCCGGGAATGAGCATGTCATCAATGCCGATGGAGATGCCGGACTTGGTGGCATAGAGGAAGCCAAGTTCCTTCAACTCATCGAGCATGAGAACGGTTCGCTCAATTCCGTAGCGCAGGTAGCAGTAGTGAACCAGTTGCTGCACGCCCTTCTTCTTAAGCAAGCCGTTTACGAACGGAGTGCCCTTGGGCAGGTGGTCGTGGAAAATCGCGCGGCCCACGGTGGTGTTCAGGAATTGCTTTTCGAGCTTGATGGGCTCGGTGTGCACCACGTCCTGATCGTCATAGGCGGTGGTGAGGTCAATCACCTCGCCCGTGAAGCGCAGGCGCACTGGAGACAGGATTTCCACTTCGCCGGCTTCCAGCGCCAGGATGATTTCTTCAACCGAGCTGAACGCGCGGCCTTCGCCCTTCCCGCCGGGCTTGGCCTTGGTGAGGTAGTAGATGCCGAGAATCATGTCTTGCGTCGGAATGACCAGTGGCATACCGCTCGCCGGAGACAGCACATTGCGCGAGCTGAGCATCAGCACGGAAGCCTCAATCTGAGACTCCGGAGAAAGTGGAATGTGCACGGCCATCTGGTCGCCGTCAAAGTCGGCGTTGAACGCCGTGCAGACCAGCGGATGGATGCGGATCGCCTTGCCTTCGACCAGTACAGGCTCGAATGCCTGAATACCCAGACGGTGAAGTGTGGGAGCGCGGTTCAATAGCACCGGATGCTCGCGGATCACTTCCTCGAGGATGTCCCACACAATGGGATCCTGCTGTTCCACCATTTCCTTGGCTTGCTTGATGGTGGTGCAGTGCCCGCTGGCTTCCAAGCGGTGATAGATGAACGGCTTGAAAAGCTCGAGCGCCATCTTCTTTGGGAGACCGCACTGGTGGAGCTTCAACTCCGGGCCAACTACGATGACCGAACGGCCGGAGTAGTCCACGCGCTTGCCCAACAGATTCTGGCGGAAGCGGCCCTGCTTGCCTTTGAGCGTGTCCGAGAGCGACTTGAGCGGACGGTTGTTGGTGCCGCGTAGCACGCGTCCGCGGCGGCCGTTATCGAAGAGCGCATCCACAGCTTCCTGCAACATGCGCTTTTCGTTCCGAACGATTACGTCCGGAGCGTGCAACTCCATCAGTTTCTTCAAGCGATTGTTGCGATTGATGACGCGCCGATAAAGATCGTTCAAGTCAGAGGTTGCGAACCGGCCGCCGTCCAGAGGCACGAGAGGACGCAGCTCGGGAGGAAGAACCGGGATCACATCAAGGATCAGCCATTCAGGCTTATTGCCGCTCTTGCGGAATGCTTCGATAACCTTGAGCCGCTTGGCAAACTTGATGCGCTTCTGCAAGCTCTGGTCATTCTTCATCTTCTCGCGCAGCTCTGCGCTGAGCTTTTCGACGTCCACGTCTTTCAAAAGTTCCTTGATGGCTTCCGCGCCCATGGCTGCGCGGAACTGTCCGGCAAATTCCTTCATCAATTCACGGTACTTTTCCTCGGGCAACATGTCGCGCTGCTTGATGCCCGGCACATCGCCCGCATCGATCACCACATAGCCCTCGAAATAGAGGATGCGCTCGAGGTCGCGCATGGTGATGTCGAGCAGATTGCCAATGCGCGAGGGAAGGCCCTTGAAAAACCAGACATGCGAGCAGGGCGAAGCCAGCTCAATATGTCCCAGGCGCTCGCGGCGAACCTTGCTGAGCGTGACTTCCACGCCGCATTTGTCGCAGATCACTCCGCGGTGCTTCATGCGCTTGTATTTTCCGCACAAACATTCCCAGTCCGTTACCGGACCGAAAATTTTCGCGCAGAACAATCCGTCACGTTCCGGCTTGAACGTGCGGTAGTTAATTGTTTCCGGCTTGGTCACTTCCCCGTGCGACCAGGAACGGATGCGCTCGGGGCTTGCCAGGCTGATGCGAATCGAATCGAAATCTGCAATCAAACTGGCGCGGTCATAAGGGCTGCTGCGATACAAGGTTGAATCCTCCTCCCGGACAGGGCTGATCCCGCCGGGCATCCCCGGTTTCCCGGGGAGCAAGAAAGCTGGTTTTCGCGGCCTGGAGCGCCCCGATAATATAGGACGCTCCCTGGGTTACGAATGAAACTTCACGAAATTAGTCGGCGGCTTCCGTAATCACCGGCTTCTGCTGCCGCTTCATCAACTCCACATCCAGGCAGAGCGACTGCAACTCGCGCACCAGGACGTTGAACGATTCGGGGACGCCCGGCTCGATGCCCGGCTCGCCCTTGACGATGGCCTCGTATATTTTCGCGCGGCCATAGACGTCGTCTGACTTGCAGGTCAACAACTCCTGCAGGATGTGCGCGGCGCCATAGGCTTCGAGCGCCCAGACTTCCATTTCGCCGAAGCGCTGGCCGCCGAACTGCGCCTTGCCGCCCAGCGGTTGCTGGGTGATGAGCGAGTAAGGCCCGATGGATCGCGCGTGGATCTTGTCGTCCACCAGATGCGAGAGTTTCAGCATGTAGATGTAACCGACGGTCACGTTCTGCGCGAAGATTTCGCCGGTCATGCCGTCAAAGAGCTGGATCTTGCCGGCCGACGGCAAGCCCGCTTCTTCCAGCAGGTGGCGAATTTCCGTTTCGCGCGCACCGTCGAATACGGGCGTGGAGAACGGAATGCCTTCGCGGAAGCCTTCGGCAAGTTCGAGCATCTCTTCATCGCTCATGCTGGAAATGTTTCGCCAGATGGCCGTGTCGGAGAAGACTTCCTTGAGCCACTTGCGAACCATGTCCGCGCGAGCATCGCGGTCAAGCAAACGCGTAATTGACCGGCCAAGTTCCTTCGAAGCCCAGCCCAGATGCGTTTCCAGAATCTGGCCGACGTTCATGCGCGAAGGAACGCCCAGCGGGTTAAGAACAATTTCCACCGGCGAACCATCGGGAAGATAGGGCATGTCCTCTTCCGGAACGATTCGCGCGATGACGCCCTTGTTCCCGTGGCGTCCGGCCATTTTGTCGCCCACGGAAAGCTTACGCTTCATGGCGATGTAGCACTTGACGAGCTTGATGACGCCTGGAGGCAACTCGTCGCCCTTCTTGAGCTTGTCCTTGCGCTCCTCGGTGATCTTGCGGAGCACATCAATCTGCCGCGAAGTCATCTCCTCAATTTCATCGATCTTCTCGATGAGAAGAGGATCCTTGTCCGCCAAACGCAACCGCTTCAGGTTGCGGGTGGAAACTTTTTCGATGATTTCGCGTGTAAGTGTGGTGCCCTTGGTCAGCAGGCGCTTGTTGGTTTTTTCGTCGTGCAGGTCGGCAACAAGTTTCTGCTCGCCCAGAAGATCGGACAGGCGCTTCAAACGCTCATCGGTGAGGATGCGGATTTCGTCCGCGAGGTTCTTTTCGAGTTTGAAGACATGTTCGGCCTCAATGGCGCGGTGCCGGTCATCTTTCTCGGCACCCTTGCGGCAGAAAATCTTCACATCCACCACCGTGCCTTCGATTCCCGGCGGGCAGTAGAGAGATGCGTCACGAACGTCACCGGCCTTTTCGCCGAAGATGGCGCGAAGCAGTTTTTCTTCCGGCGTGAGAGTGGTTTCGCCCTTGGGCGTAACCTTGCCGACCATGATGTCGCCGGGGCGAACCGTGGCGCCGATGCGGATGACACCGCTTTCGTCAAGGTTGCGAAGGAAAGTTTCGCTGATGTTGGGGATGTCGCGAGTGATTTCCTCCGGTCCAAGCTTGGTGTCGCGGGCCTCGATTTCGTACTCCTCGATGTGGATCGAGGTGTAGTAATCCTCCTTGACGAGCTTTTCGCTCACCAGGATGGCGTCCTCAAAGTTGTATCCGCGCCAAGGCAGGAAGGCCACGAGGACGTTACGTCCCAGGGCCAGCTCGCCGCGGTCGGTGCAAGGACCGTCAGCAAGAACTTGCGCCTGTTTGACCCGGTCGCCCACCCGCACCAGGGGCTTCTGGCTGATGCAAGTGTTCTGATTCGAACGCTTGAATTTGGTGAGCTGGTAGATGTCCGCGCCAACTTCCCGGCTGAGCACACCGGAATGGTCGGATTCCACGCGGACGATGATGCGTTCGGAGTCTACCTGGTCCACGATCCCTTCGCGGCGGCAGAGGACCACCGCGCCCGAATCGCGTGCGGTGACGCGCTCCATACCCGTGCCCACCAGTGGCGCTTCTCCACGGATGAGCGGCACGGCCTGGCGCTGCATGTTGGAACCCATGAGCGCGCGGTTGGCGTCGTCGTTTTCCAGGAACGGGATCAGGCTGGCGGCAACGCTCACCAGCTGCTTGGGAGAAACGTCGATGTAATCCACCTCGTCCCGATGTTTCAGAACGAAGTTGCCGGCCTGGCGGCAGTTGACCAGTTCGGCGACAATGCGCCCGTTATCTTCCAGGGGCACATTGGCCTGCGCAACCACGTAGCGGTCTTCTTCCCAGGCGGAGAGATAGAAGCAATGCGGCTCGTAGGTCACGCGCCGGCGCTTCAGCTCATCGTTCACGTTTTCAACTTTGTCGCGCTCGATGGTGTCGCCGGCCTTGAATTCGCTGTCCCCGGCATTGAGGATTTGCACATAATCGAGCACTTTGCCGCCCTTCACCTTGCGGTAGGGCGACTCGATAAACCCAAACTCATTGATCCGGGCGTAGCTGGAAAGCGAGCTGATCAAACCGATGTTCGGGCCTTCCGGCGTTTCGATGGGGCAGATACGTCCGTAGTGCGTGGTATGGACGTCGCGCACCTCAAACCCCGCGCGCTCGCGTGAAAGCCCGCCGGGGCCAAGAGCTGAAAGACGCCGCTTGTGGGTGATTTCGGAAAGCGGGTTGGTCTGGTCCATAAACTGGCTGAGCTGCGAGCTTCCAAAGAATTCACGGATGGCCGCCATCACGGGCTTGGCGTTAACCAGGTCGTGCGGCATGGCCGTGGACATTTCCTGGTACACCGACATCTTTTCCTTGATGGCGCGTTCCATGCGAACCAGGCCGATGCGGAATTGGTTCTCAAGGAGTTCACCCACCGCGCGGACGCGGCGATTGCCGAGGTGATCGATATCGTCCACCGTGCCAATATTCTTGCGGAGTTTCAGCAAATAGCGGATGGAGGCCACGAAATCGCTGGAGTCGAGCGTGCGCGTCTCCAGCGGGGTTTCCAGGCCCAGCTTGATGTTGAACTTCAGACGTCCGACCTTGCTGAAATCATATTTCCGCGGGTCGAAGAACATTCCGTTGAAGAGCGCGGTTGCGGTTTCCAGGGTCGGAGGATCGCCGGGGCGCAGCTTGCGGTAAATTTCGATGAGCGCTTCGCGCGGCGAGCGAATAGCGTCCTTGTCGAGGGTGCGGCTGAGCACCACGCCGATTTCATCGCGCTCGGGGAAGAAGATATCCACTTCGGTGAGCCCAGCGGCGGCAACCGAGGTCCACAATTCGGCGGTCATGGGCTTGTTGGCTTCGACCAGCACTTCACCGGTCTGGCGGTTCACCAGATCGGCCACGGTGTAGGCGCCTTCGAGGTCCGCCTGCGTGAGGCTGGCTGCAGCGACGCGCGCCTTGGCCATTTCCTTGTAGAGAGCTTCGGTGATGCGCTTGTGCGCGCCCACAATGACTTCGTCGGTCTTGGGATGCTTGATTTCGCGCGAGAGCTTGCGGTCCATCAGCCCTTCGGAAACATTCCAGTAGAGTTCGCCATCGCGCATGGCGATGCGCTCCACCTGGTAGAAAGTGCGCAGGATTTCTTCATTGGACTTCATTCCCAGCGCGCGCAGGAAAATCGAGCCCAGGAATTTGCGCTTGCGGTCAATGCGGACGTAGAGCAGGTTCTTGGTGTCGTATTCGAATTCCACCCATGAGCCGCGGTAAGGAATAATCTTGCCGAGGAAATACGTGCGGTTGTTGGCGTTTTCGTAAAACACTCCCGGCGAGCGGTGCAACTGGCTGACGATGACGCGCTCGGTGCCATTGATGACAAAGGTGCCGTTATCGGTCATCAGCGGAATGTCGCCGAAGAAAACTTCCTGTTCCTTGATGTCGCGGATGTTCTTGGCGCCGGTGTCCGGGTCCTTATCGTAAATAGTGAGCCGGATGGTGACCTTGAGCGGGGCGGAATAAGTCATACCGCGCTCCTGGCACTCGTTCACGTCATACTTGAGCTGCATGCCGACGGGATCGCCGCACTTGTTGCAGAAAGTGGGCGTGTTCTTGTTGAAGGTGCCGCACTTGGTGCAGATCACGTCACCGGTCTGATAGGGATTGGTGACCACCGAGGCGCCGCAATTCCGGCACGTCGCCCTCAAATGGTGCAGACCCTTCAGGTTGCCGCACTTACATTCCCAGTTACCGATCGCGTAGTCCACGAAATCCAGCTGCGACAATCCGCGAAAATCCTGGATGGGGAAGACGGAGCTGAATACGGACTGCAGGCCGCCGTCCTCTCGCTCACTGGGCAGCAAGTCCATCTGCAGGAATCGCTGATAGGACTTGCGCTGGACTTCGATCAGGTTTGGGATATCAATCGAGCTCTGGATTTTTGAGAAATCCAGACGCTGGCGTTCACGATTGTGATGATTGCCGTTCTGCATTCTCTTTTACCTCATGCCCATGCGGATGTGCCGGACGCCACAGAGACAGGGCGAGCTTGGGCGCTTCCCCTGTCCGGAGACGGTACAGCTTGACGTCCCGGCAGGACTCGGTTGTTTGAAGATTCCAGTGTCGCGGTTTGAAACGCGCGTAGTGCAAATCCTTCCGCTGCGGTCTCCTGCGAAAGCGGGTGACCGCTGAAGAAAGCCTGTCCGGTTACTTGATTTCGACTTTGGCGCCAGCCTCTTCAAACTTCTTCTTGATCGCGGCGGCTTCGTCTTTGTTGACGCCTTCCTTGACCGGTTTGGGCGCGCCGTCCACCAAATCCTTGGCTTCCTTCAAGCCCAGGCTGGTTACTTCGCGGACCGCCTTAATGACGTTGATCTTGTTGCCTCCAACTTCGGTGAGGACGACGGAAAATTCCGTCTTCTCTTCCGCAGCGGGTGCTGCGCCACCGCCGCCCCCGGCGGCTGCGACTGGGGCCGCGGCGGCCGCGGAAACGCCGAAGGTCTCTTCCATTTTCTTGACCAGTTCGGCAGCTTCCAGCAGCGTAAGCCCTTTCACTTCCTCGAGAATCCCATCAACTTTATTAGCCATTGCCTTTTTTCCTCTCCTCTAAGAAATTCAAAACCCGGTTATTCAGAAACAGGTGCCGGCGTGGACGCTGATTCGCCCGCCCCAAACTTGTTGGCCTTGGCCGCTTCGCTGACCACCACGGCCATGTTGCGTGAAACCGCCGCCAATGCCGTCGCGATGCGCTGCGCCGGCGCGTTAAACAGGAACATGAGCTTGCTGTAGAGCTCTTCCTTCGAGGGCAAGGTCGCGAGCTGTTGAATCTCCACGATGGAAAGAACGCGCCCCTCAACCATACCCGCTTTGAATTTGAATGCGGGAACGTCCTTGGCATATTTCGTGAGCGCCTTGGCCAACGCGACTGGATCCGTGGCGGTGTAGGCGATGGAGTTCGGCCCGGCCAAATCCTTGAGCAACGGCTCTACGGGAGTGCCGGCGCTGGCGCGCCCCGCCAAGGTGTTCTTGACGACCTTGTACTTGCCTCCGGCGGCCTGGACCGCACGACGAAGCTTGGTATCATCCTCCACCTTCGTACCTTGAAAAGTGGTGAGGATGATGGTGGAAACACTTGCCAGCTCCGTTTTCAGGAACTGGAGGTCTTTCTCTTTTTCGCTGCGCTTCTTCATCTCAGATCTCCGCTGAATTACGCCGCCACCGCGGTGGCCGATTCCACTTCATTTTCATGGATCAAAATTCCCGGGCCCATGGTTGAGGTGAGCGTGACCCGCTTCACGTATTTCCCTTTGGCCGCCGCAGGCTTGGCTTTGATCACCGCGCCCAAGAGTGAGTGCGCGTTTTCGGCAAGTTTGCCGGCCTCAAAACTAATCTTCCCAATGGGGGAGTGAATGATTCCGGACTTGTCGACGCGGAACTCCACCTTACCCGCCTTGATTTCCTTCACGGCCTTGGCAATTTCAAAAGTGACCGTGCCGGTCTTTGGGTTGGGCATCAAACCGCGCGGGCCCAGAACTTTGCCGAGCCGTCCGGCGGACTTCATCATGTCTGGAGTGGCGATCACAGCGTCGTAATCCGTCCAACCCTCCTGGATTTTCTGGACCATTTCCTCGCCGCCGGCAAAATCAGCGCCGGCTTCCTCGGCTTCGCGAACTTTTTCTCCGCTGGCGATAACCAGCACGCGCTTGGATTTGCCCAGGCCATGAGGAAGCACGACCGTTCCGCGCACCATCTGGTCGGAGTGTTTTGGATCAACGCCCAGGTTCACCACCAACTCGACGGTTTCATCGAATTTCACGAAGTGCGCTTTTTTGAGCGCTTCGGCGGCTTCCGTCAATGTGTACGGACGCGCCTGGATTTGCTTGCGCGCGTTTTCGATTTTCTTTCCGGGCTTCTTCATTTCTTAGCTCTCCACCACTTCCAGGCCCATGTTTCGCGCCGTGCCCAGCACGGTGCGGACGGCCGATTCCAAATTCGTTGTATTCAGGTCGGGCAATTTTGTCTTGGCGATATCTTCGACCTGCTTCTTGGTGACTTTGCCGACCTTGTTCCGGTTCGGTTCCGCGGAGCCCTTGACGATTCCCGCCGCGCGCTTGAGCAGCTCAGACGCCGGAGGCGTCTTGGTGATGAACGTGAAGGTCCGGTCGCTGTAGACCGTGATGACAACCGGGGTCACCATTCCTTCAGGATCTTTCGCAGTGCGGGCGTTGAACTGCTTGCAAAAGTCCATGATGTTCACGCCCTGCGGACCCAGCGCCGTGCCCAATTGCTGCGAAGGCGCGGCCTTCGCGGCCGGCACCTGCAGCTTCAACATTGCTTGTACTTTCTTAGCCATCTCTGCTTTCCTCTGCGAATCGTTGCTCTAAGCTATTTTTTCAACCTGCATAAAATCCAGCTCCACCGGAGTGGAGCGTCCGAAAATCGTGACGGAAATCTTCAGAGTGCTGCGGTCGGAGTTGACCTCTTCCACCACGCCGGTAAAATTCGCGAACGGGCCATCCACAATGCGCACCTGTTCGTTTCGCTCAAACTTCAGCTTCGGCTTGGGCCGCTCGGTCGGGCTGGCGGCGCGGTGCAGGATGTCCTGCACTTCCTGCTCGCTCAGGGGGGTGGGCGTCTGCCCGGAGCCCACAAAACCAGTCACCCGCGGCGTATTCCGCACCACGTGCCAGGTGTAATCGTCCATTTCCATTTCGACCAGCACATAGCCGGGATAAAACATCCGTGTGGCGGTTACTTTTTTCCCGCCGCGGACTTCGATCACGTCTTCGGTGGGGATAAGCACCTGGCCGATCTTGTCCTGCAAGCCGAATGCAGCGACGCGGCCTTCCAGGCTCTCCTTCACCTTGCGCTCAAAGCCGGAGTAGGTGTGGATGATGTACCACTGCTTCGCCATACGTTCGTTTTCGCCTTGTACTGCTTCAACGATTTGCAAGAGCCCAACTCGGTTCTAACGCAGCGACCTTGGCGTTACACATCCAAAATGAACAGCGCACTGGCCAAACTCAACAAACTGGGAATGCTTCAGTGTCCAAGCAACTTGATTACATAGCCCACAGCGCGTGCAGCGCCCTTGTCCACCATCCACAAAAAGAACGCGAAGATCGCCGTGGTCATGATGACCACAAGCGTCGTGCTGCGAACTTCGGTCGCCGAGGGCCAAACCACCAGTTTCAGCTCCGCGCGCACTTCGTGGATATACTTCCGCGCGCGTTGCGGATAGCCAAGCAGATTTTCCAACCACTCCGGCCGTGGCCGTGAGGGCTGTGCCGCATTGTCTGGCGTCTCTTGTGCCATCTTCAATTTTTCCGCCCGAGTCGTGGACATCCGCGCCTCACTGCCAGTTTTTCTCCAGACCTAAACCTGCGTCCCAATCTTCGTCCGATGCCGCAGGACGAAGCCGGAAATGGCAGGGGAGGAGGGATTTGAACCCCCACATCCGGTTTTGGAGACCGGCGGTCTACCGTTGAACCTACTCCCCTAATTCATTCGCCCACGAACGGGCGAATTAACTACCCTGAGTCTGCCTCTCAGGACGAAGGGTATTCAACGCCCGCCCAAAATCGCGCCCGTCCCAGGGCCTTATTTCACTTCCTTGTGAGGCGTGTGCTTGCGGCACGCCTTGCAGAACTTGCTCGTCTCGAGCCGGTCGGTGTGTTTCTTCCGGTTCTTGGTGGTCGTATAGTTTCGGTTCTTACACTCATTGCATTGCAAGGTGATGATTTCGCGCATATTTGCCGCTCTTTCTCGAGTATCCCGTTACTCAACAATCTCGACCACTGCGCCTGCTCCCACGGTGTGGCCGCCTTCGCGAATCGCGAACCGCAGCCCCTTCTCCAACGCCACTGGAGTGATCAGCGTCACTTCCACGCTCACATTGTCTCCCGGCATCACCATCTCCACTCCCGTCGGCAGCTTCACGTCTCCGGTCACGTCCGTGGTGCGGAAATAAAACTGCGGCCGATATCCGGTAAAAAACGGGGTGTGACGTCCGCCCTCTTCCTTCTTCAACACATACGCTTCGGCCTTGAACTTGGTGTGTGGAGTGATGGACCCGGGCTTGGCCACCACCTGTCCGCGCTCCACTTCTTCCTTTTCCGTGCCGCGCAGCAGCAACCCGACGTTGTCTCCGGCCATGCCCTCGTCCAGCAGCTTGCGGAACATCTCCACGCCCGTCACCACGCGCTTCACCGTCGGACGGAATCCGACGATCTCCATCTCCTCGCCCACCTTCAGCTTGCCGCGCTCGACTCGGCCCGTCACCACCGTGCCCCGTCCCGAGATCGAGAAAATATCCTCAATCGGCATGGCAAACGGCTTGTCAATGTCCCGCACCGGCAACGGGATGTATTCATCCACCTTGGCCATCAACTCGTCGATGGTCTTCTCCCACTTCGCTTCGCCATTCAATGCGCCCAGCGCCGAGCCGCGCACCACTGGAATTTCATCGCCCGGAAATCCGTAGCTCTTCAGCAACTCCCGAACTTCCAGCTCCACCAGTTCGAGCAACTCGGGATCTTCCACCGCGTCGCACTTGTTCAGAAACACCACGATAAAAGGCACGCCTACCTGACGCGCCAGCAGAATGTGTTCGCGCGTTTGCGGCATCGGGCCGTCGGTTGCCGCTACCACCAGAATCGCTCCATCCATCTGCGCCGCGCCGGTGATCATGTTCTTCACGTAGTCCGCGTGGCCCGGGCAGTCAATGTGCGCGTAGTGGCGGTTCGCCGTCTCGTACTCCACGTGCGCCACAGCAATCGTGATTCCCCGCTCGCGCTCTTCCGGTGCGTTGTCAATCGAATCAAACGCCCGGAACTGCACCTTGGGGTTGTGCTTCGACAATACCTTGGTAATCGCCGCCGTCAGCGTTGTTTTGCCATGGTCAATGTGACCAATCGTCCCAATATTGACGTGTGGCTTGCTGCGCTCAAATTTTTCCTTCGCCATCGCGTGTCATCCCCCCAGCAAAACGGTTCGCACTCAATTTGTGTACCAACTCTTCCGGCCGGAAATCTGGAGCGGGGGACCGGATTTGAACCGGCAACCATCGCCTTGGAAGAGCGAGACTCTACCGTTGAGTTACCCCCGCCCGTCTTTCAAATCCTGTGTTGTCCCGCGAACCTCTCCCCCTGCATTTCAACTTCAGATCATGGAGCCTGGGACCAGGATTGAACTGGTGACCTCGTCCTTACCAAGGACGCGCTCTACCAACTGAGCTACCCAGGCTCGGAACTTTTGCGCGGTTCGAAAACTATTTGCACGCGCTACGCGCCGAATGGATGGCTTCTTGGATCTCGCGCAGTCAACTCTAAGGCCTTCTCAGCTGAACGAAAACTGGTGGACGGGGGAGGATTCGAACCTCCGTAGCCCGCAAGGAGCGGCAGATTTACAGTCTGCTGGTTTTAGCCACTCACCCACCCGTCCCGCTCGGGGAAAATTGCCGACGACGAAGAGGCGACTGCCTCCCGCAGCGCTCCAAAAAACAAAAATGAGAGACACCCGCCCGTTCAAATTTCCGCGAAGAAATCCGGCCTTACGCACGCAGGGAACACTTCCCCCTGATCGACTCAACATATAAAATCAGCTGGCGGAGGGAATTGAACCCCCGACCCTCTGATTACAAATCAGATGCTCTACCAGCTGAGCTACGCCAGCACTGGCCAAACTTGAGAAGAATAACAAAATGGGCATGTGAATTGCAAGGGGGATAAAAGTAACTTGAGCAAGCCGAGTTCCAGCCCGGCCATTTGATGGCTCCATAGCCGCCTATAGCCTAATGCCCCCGAGGTGTGGCATCGACTATGGTACTGGTTCCAGCGCCCAAAACCGCCATTTGTTGTGGATTGAGCGAAATCAAATCCCGAGGTATAGCTAAACCACACAATTGGATGCGAGAATATGGCCGGGGGATTCGTAGATTTGAGACGAGTAGCAATTGTCCTCGTTTGCCTGGCCGTAATCATCATTCTCGTAGCCTGCTATTTCTACCTGCATCATACCGGGGCTGTGCCACCGGCCGCGCTGGGAACCGCTCCATCGGTTGTATCTCTCCTTCCAGCGCAGGCGCCCTTTGTAATTTATGCAAATGTGTCTGCGCTGCGCCAATCAGAGTTTCTGGAGCGCCTGGTTGCGTTGATACCGCCGCCCGCGGAGGACCCGGAGTATTCGGAGTTTGTGCGCGCAACGGGTTTTGACTATTCGCACGATCTCGATCGAGTGGGTGTCGCGATCCTTCCCACTTCCCCACAACCCACAATTTGGGCAATCGCTGACGGGCATTTCGATCCACAAAGAATTGCCGCGTATGCTCAGCGCACGGGCAAGTCCGTCCAACGCGATGGCCGCGCTGCATACGTCATTCCCAACAGCCAGGGCAGCGGCGAAGTTACGCTGAGTTTTCTGTCTCCCACCAGAATTGAGCTGATTAATAATCCGAATGGCGGATCGCAGGTAAGTACGCTATTGCCAACGAACGATGCGAACGGCGAAGCGATGAAGGAGCGCATCCACAATGTGGCGGCCTCTTCCGTATTCGCTGTGGCCCGCATGGATTCAGTCCCCAAGGACGTGATTCTGGGTTCGCTCAGTTTGGATCAAGTTGCGACGTTCCTCCAAAATGTTCAGTGGCTATCGATCTCGGCTGTTCCCGCCGGAAAGAACCTTAGGGTGGTACTGGAGGGCAAGTGCGATTCTTCGATTCACGCGGCAAATCTTCAGCTTGGTCTTCAGGGCTTCAAATTTGTGGGTCGCGCCATGCTGCGACAGTCGAGCGTCCGGAAGCAATTCACGCCGGAAGGCGCGGCGGCCTTGACGACCTTAATTGGAATAATTGACATATCTCGCGGAGACCAGAGTGTTGCCCTGTCTGCTACGTTCACTCCAGACCTGCTCGCGGGGTTAGCGGCTCCCCCTCCTCAGCAGCACCAATCACCGTCTTCGAAAGCAGCGTCAACCCCGGGCAAGGCGAAGCCCTAGAAGCGTTTGGCTCTGAGGCAGTGGTCCAGCTAAGTGGAGAATTAATCCCCGAAGGAATTAAAGCGCAGGTAGCGCCAAGGATTAACCGGCGCACCGTTCAAACGAATCTCGTAATGTACGTGGGGGCCAGTGGAACGGCCGCTGGTGCCCGCATAACCGATCACATCTCCCCGGCGGACCTGCTGGCCTCCCTGGACGTTGAAACCAGAGAGATGTCCGTACCAAGTGGTGGTGCCGAATCCATGATCTACAACGACCAACCGCCCATATCCGGGCCGGTTATCGGAGGAAATTACGACTCCGTCAGCCGCGACATGAACAGACTGGCCATAGCTGGCAGAAATATCTACGCCGGTGTGAAACTCCCCTTCACCATTGAAGGGGTCAAGCCGCTCGCCGAAGCTGGCGGTGATTTGCCCGGCGACGGGCCACAGTGAAGGAGTGAAGGTCGCGTCACCCAGACCCGGCTGAGGCGGGAGCAGGTGCAGGCCCTCCTTGGCAAGGGCTATGGAAGTGGCATTCTTCTCCAGGAAATTGAACTGATCGACGGTGTGGTCGAATTGCTCCTCGGGAGTAACCGCGGATTCGGACAACCCGAAGGGCGTCTCACGCAATCGCATGAAACCGTAGGTCATGGCGACCTCGGTCGCAAGTGATTGCAGCGAATTAAGGCGCTGGTTGGTATCCTTTACCGACGTTTGGAGTTGACTGAACTGTTGCTTTAAGGTGTCGCGTTCACTTCGCACGGCATTGTAATTGTCGGCCTTCCAAAGCATCCGGGTGTAGGAACCCACTGCCGCCACAACGGTGATGCTGCCCACAATTGCCAATCCTGCAAGGAGATGCAGGACATAGTGGGGTATCCGGAGCTTCAGAATGCGGCTCTGGTCGTTCGAGGCAACAAAGAACGTATAGAACTTAGTTCGCATAGTCCAAGTTTTGAGCAAGATCTAAAACGCCGATTGGCGGGGCACCTAACCGGCGGCAATACTAACTAGCCTTAGTTCGGGCCACCCTGAGTTTGAACCGCGAGCCCTGGTTCGAAACTGGCGATAGTCTAAATTCCCTGCTCCGGGCAAGTCAACCCTTATTTTGACGTTTCGGCCAGGGGAAAGTCTCGACGCCGGGGCGAATTTGTCCTATTGATAGTATGGGGCGTGGCGCTCGGGGGCACAACTTGGTCCTTGGGATAATCTCGGGACATGTGAATCGGTACTGGGAAGCATGAAAACTACCCTTAAGAACAGGCGGCAGATTTGAGAAGCGAAGCCGAGATTATTGAGCGAATACGGAAGTGGCTTCCGAGCCGAGCACAGGACAGGCCTTGGCTGCGATTGGGAGTTGGCGACGATGCCGCCGTGCTCCTGGCTGGGAGTTATGCCGCCAGTGGAAAAGAAGCAGATCGACCGGATTGGGTGCTGAGTTGCGATCAGTTCCTGGAGGACGTCCATTTCCTGGGTGGAATCCACCCTCCAGAAATAATCGGCTATAAGGCGCTGGCGCGGGCGACTAGCGATCTCGCCGCGATGGGAGCCGCGCCTCGATTCTTCATGCTGAGCTTGGCACTTCCGGCGAGCCGGACCGGGAAGTGGCTGGACGGTTTCTTGAAAGGGATAGCGCTGGCCGCGCGTAAATTTGAGATGGTGGTGATCGGCGGTGATACTTCGCGATTTCCGAAGGTCGCTGTCAATTTGACTGTGGGAGGTCAAGCGATTCCGAGGAGAACACGGAGTGGGAGCAGACATAGTGACGGCGTCCTGACACGCGCAGGGGCACGACGGGGTGATTCCATTTACGTGACGGGGAGGCTGGGCGCCGCCCAAATTGGCCTCGAGTTGGTGTTGCGCGGGCTGGTCCGGAAAACACGGAACGGATTGACACCTCTGGATCCGGATTGGAGGCCATTTCTCGAGACCCACCTGCGGCCGAAGATTCACTTAGCGCTGGGTCGTTGGCTTGCGGGCGAAAATACCTGGAGAATCCAGATCGCCTCAGCGGCAATAGACATCTCCGACGGACTTTCAACGGACCTGGGCCACATCTGTAGAGCGAGCGGAGTTGGCACTCGAATATGGGCGAATAAAGTCCCGACCGTCCCATTCGATGAGAAATTGCGCTGCATCGGGCTCGACCCGATGAAGCTTGCGCTTCATGGCGGAGAGGATTACCAGCTTCTATTCACTGTGCCGGCTCGCACCACTCACTATCTGCCGAAAACAAACCGAGGTGTCAAAATAACTAAAATTGGCGAGATAGTTGATTTGACCGGGCCATCCTTGCAGAAGTTAGGGAAGCCTCAGAGCGAATCCTCCCGAAAAAGCCGCATAGAATTAATTGATGAAGATGGCAGCTCGAGTCTCCTGATGAGCCACGGATGGGACCCATTTCGCACGCGGCGCTAACTACTTTATTTATCTCACGAATGACCGTTGGGAACTGACTTTGCGGGTGTCGGAGTGTGTTTAATCACAGGCGGCTGAGGCTTGGCAGGAGGTGGCGTCGCAGGCGAGCTGTCCGGACTAGTCCCTGAGGGCAAACCCTGTTCGGAAGGCTCTGTTGGCGCCAAATCCGGAGTGTCCACAGTAACCACATGCGAGGCGGATTGCTTGTCGAGGAGAGTAACGTTCTCGAAATCCTGAATCGGCGTGCCTTCGGTGGCGGACTGCATGAATTCGAGCCATATGGGGAGAGCGGCAAGTGCGCCTGTCTCCTTCTTGCCCAGGGAAATCGCCTTGTCGTCATTGCCGACCCAAACGCCCGCAGTCAAGGATGGAGTGAATCCGACGTACCAGGCATCGGTGAAATCGTTGGTGGTGCCGGTCTTCCCTGCGCTGGGACGCCCGAGGGTTTGAGCCCTGACACCGGTGCCATGCTTGGTGACGTCTTCGAGCATGGAGGTCATGGTTCGCGCGATGTCCGGCGAAATAACATCCTGAACGTTCGGACGCGCTTCCTCGAGAAGCGCCCCGTCGTAGGAAGTCACGCGGCGAACTAGATGCGGTTCAATCCGAATGCCATCATTCGGGAAAACCGTAAACGCGGAGGTGTGCTCAATCAAGCGCATATCCGCGGCGCCCAGCGCCAACGGAAGATAAGGCGGCAGCGAGGAAGTAATGCCGAACCGCTTGGCCATATCTACAACCTTCTCGATGCCGATCTTTTCGGCAATTTTGACGGCGGGGACATTTCTGGAACCGTCGAGGGCGCGCCGCAGTGTGATGATTCCCTCGAAATGTCCATCGTAATTTTGCGGAGAGTAGTCCTGGCCTCCGCTTACCGTGGTGTAGGGCGCGTCGAGAATGGTGTCAAACGGGCCGTAACCCTGCTCCAACGCCGCGGAATAAACATAAATCTTGAATGAGCTTCCGACCTGCCGGAAGGCCTGCGTGGCGCGATTGAATTTCGATTCATCGAAACTATAGCCGCCAATCAAAGCTTTGACTTCTCCCGAGGCATTATCAATCGCAACGAGCGCGGCTTGCGTTGAAGGATGCTGGTCCACATCCACCTTGACAGTGCTGCCGGAGATTTCGCGGATGTGGAATTCACCCACGTCGCCGACTTGAAAAAGTTGAGCGGGGAGCTTGCGTCCGGTCCAGGCAAAATCGGGGGCGCTGACTACGGCACGATAAGGGCCGATTTTTATAACCGCAGCCTGGCTATCCACCGAAGTGATCAGGCCCGAAACGTAATCCCCCTTTTCAATGGTGTGGTGCCAATCATCGTTATCGTAGGTGGCGATGGCGCCGTTGTGATCGCGGAAAATGTTGGGCAAATGTCCGTGCCAGCCGTGGCGGCGTCCGTAAACATGCAGCCCATCGCGCACAGCCAGATTCGCGGCCCGCTGCATTTTTATATTCAGGGTGGTGTAAACGCGCAGACCCTGTTCATGGACGGCGTCCGTGCCATAGGTGCTTTCCAGGTATTTGCGAATTTCCTCAAAGAAATAAGGCGCCAGATCGTTGCGCGGATATTGGAGTTTAAGGCCCAGCGGATGCTGAATGGCCTGACGGGATTCCTCTGCGCTGATTTTCCCTTCGCGGGTCATAAGGTCAATGACGGTGTTGCGCCGGGCAATGGCGCGCGTAGCGTGCAGCACGGGAGAGTAGCTGGGACCACGGATGATCCCAGCGAGCAAAGCCGCCTCGGGTATCGTCAACTGGCCGACCGGCTTGCTGAAATAAAACTCGGAAGCCGCCTCCATTCCGTATTCACCGTGGCCGAGATAAATCTGGTTACAATACATGGCGAAGATTTGCTGCTTGGTGTAGCGCCGTTCGATCTGGATGGCGAGCAGGGTTTCCTCAACCTTTCGGCGAAAACTCCTGTCGGACCGATCCAGAAACAAGGAGCCCGCAAGTTGCATGGTGAGAGTGCTGGCCCCTTCAGCGATGTGCCCCCGCACAATATTTCTCCAGGCGGCTTGCACCACGCGCGGCAGGTCCACACCCCAGTGTTCAAAGAAGTGCTGGTCTTCCGCGGAGATCACCGCGTCGCGCAGCACCGGGGGAATCTGTTCATAAGTCAGGAGGATGCGGCGTTGCAGTGCGAAGCTGCCCACGGGCGTGCCGTCATCCGCATAAAGTTCGGTGACCACATCGGGGTGGTAATCCTCAAGTGCCCGGACTTCCGGCAAATCGCTGGAATACACGAACAACAGGCCGGCAATCGCACCCAACAAAATTGAGGTGAGAAGAAGGGCCGCAAAGAACAGGCGGGCAATTAGAGTCCGGCCGCGAAGAACCAACTTGATGGAAGGAAGTCTAATCATAGCCCGCCAAGTACAGATTGTATCGCAACACAGTTGTACAAATCGCGTCCGGAAAGGGGCGCGCGTACATATTTCTCACCTCATCATGGGCACACCGACGGCCAACTATTCGAGGAAGCCCTCTAGGGCGGTCTTCAAATCGATAAGAACTGCGATATGAAAGGTTTAGACAAGGGGCGATGCAGAAATCGCGGCAGGCCTCGAAATATGTGCGCAGAGGATAGGTGTGGTGATGTAGGAACAAGGTGTGGCCGGTGAACCGCAGAACCCGCCAAAACGAGCGAATCCAACGATAGGATCAAGAACCCGGCTTGCCGGCCGCGTCGAAGGATTCAACGACCCATTTATTGTCGGGCCGGGAGACATGATAGACGCCGGACTGATTCGTGCAAGCATCACCACAATCAAACCCGCCAGTGACATCCGCTTTGGTTGGCGACGTCCATTTGATGGCACCGACATTGAAGATGATGCCCGGCTTATCATCCTTTCGGTTGACAAAGCCGCGTATCGGCTTCTTCACTCTGACACATTCGGAAATAGATTCGACCGGCGGAGCCTCGTCGCGGAATCGCTGAACAAAGGCGGACGAAGGCTTTTTTCCGTCGATAGAAATGAAATGGTATCCGACCGCTAATTGAATATTCTTGAATTGGTAATGGAAGACAGCTTCGCGAACATCATCCTCCTGGGAAGTTTGGGAAGAATTGCCGCCGCTCTTCTGGGCCGCGGGCGCCACAGCGAGCGTGGCCACAAGAATGGGAATCAGGAATGGCTTCATGACGGAAAACATTCTATTGCAAATCCAAGGATGGGAGAGCGAAAAATTGCGCAAAGGTTACGGCTGCCGCCGGGGCAGGATAAAAGCCACTGTTGCGAGCGTGATGGCCAGCACTAATAGAGACGCGTCACGCGCCAGCGTAAGCGGCCCGAGTCTTTCGCCAAAGCCAAAACATCCACAATCAATGCCCATGTTTTTGAAATAGGCGCGGACCATCGCGGCAAAGAAAAAGATGAGCAGGCCGGAGGCGGCTGAGGCGCTCCAGCGAACCTTCAAGCCGGTAAGAAGCAACAAGCCAAGTGCCATTTCAAACCAGGGGAGCGTTCGAGCTACATACGTGACCGCCCATTCGGGTAGGATCTGATAGGAATTGATCGACATGGCAAAAAGCATCCAAGGCGACCGAATTTTTGTGTAAGCGGCATAGACAAAAACGGCGCCGAGGATGAGACGCCCTGCGAGCAGGAATTGGCGCGGCCAGCGCACTTCGGTTTGAGAGGGTAGGGCGGCTGTGGCGTCGGCCATTTACTTAGTTCCGCAAGAGATAGTCCAAGTATTGTTTCAGCAGAGTATAGGTCGTGCCTTGCGCGGGGAGCGGCATCATCTGGCCCTTGTGCGTTACAAAAATGGAGGGCGTGCCGTTGACATTGCGCTCCTTGCCCAGCTCTTCATCGTGTTGAATCGCAGCGCCGACCTCCGAGCTGTCCACGAGGGCGCGGACGCGTTTCATTTCTGTCGCGGAAAGCGCCGCTGCAACGGCTTCATCTACTCTGCCGCTGGCGGCCCAGGAATCCTGTTTGGAATATAGCGCGTCTTCTACTTCCTGAAATCTCCCGATAGCCGCAGCAGCGTCGGCCCACTTCGCCGCCTCCTGCGAGTGCGCGTGTATGGGAAGAGGAAAATCGTGGTGCACTAAGTAGACCTTTCCGCTGGTCACATATTCATCTATCAGCTGTTTGGTGACACCGAAATAAAATTGGCGGCATACGGGACATTGAAAGTCGCTGAAGATTTCCACCTCGATCGGTGCAGACTTCATACCCATGGTTTTTGCTGTGGCAATGTCCGTGTGCGCACTCCTGGCTTGGGGCGGGGTTGACTTGGGAGGCTTCGCCGAAATCTGAGCGGGAGAAGAGATGATGGATGCCGCCAGACCGAAAATCATTGCCAACGTCCACAGTTGCGCTTTGCTTCGCAATGTATGTTCCTCCTATATCCCCGTATCACCAGAATCACTGTCATTCTACCCGATTCGGTAGGCAGTTCAGCACACTTCCTTGCTGGTGGAAGCTATGAAATTAGGATGCTGGTTCGAGGAAAGAGGTATGCTTGCGACCGGAGTTGCGAAGCTTAGACCAGGCACAAACAACATCAAATGAATGAGTGAGCAGTGGTCGAGGGCTGGTTGCGATTCATAAGCTTCAGTCAGACTCACGCAGGTCGCTATGGCCGCTGGCTTCAATCAGCTAGTACTAAGATATTGATTATACAAGGCTTGTAGACTATAAAATCAGACTTGACAACATGACACTCAACTCGTATAATGCCCTTGGCTTTATGCCGACTGATTGCAAATAGAATGATGCGGATGACTCAAAATGCCTCGGAGGGTTTGCAGCAATGAGCAAGATAATTGGAATTGACCTAGGAACAACGAATTCGGTTGTGGCTGTCATGCAAGGCGGCGAGCCTGTTGTAATACCGAATCAAGAGGGTGGGCGAACGACGCCATCCGTGGTTGGAATCACAAAATCCGGCGAGCGGCTGGTTGGGCAAGTTGCCAAGCGCCAGGCGGTGACGAACCCGGAAAATACGATTTATTCGATCAAAAGATTTATGGGACGCAGATACGATGAAGTGACGGAAGAGACCAAACGCGTGCCCTACAAGGTGGTGCGCGGGGACCATGACGATGCGCGCGTGGAGATTCTCGGAAAGAAGTACAGCCCGCCCGAGATCTCGGCGATGATTTTGCAAAAGCTGAAGACCGCAGCGGAAGACTTCCTGGGAGAGAAGGTCACCAAGGCAGTGATCACCGTCCCCGCTTATTTTAACGACGCACAGCGGCAAGCCACAAAGCAGGCCGGAGAAATTGCCGGGCTGGAAGTGGTGCGCATCATCAATGAGCCGACGGCGGCGGCGCTGGCCTATGGATTGGACAAGAAGAAGGACGAAACCATCGCCGTGTACGACCTGGGCGGGGGAACGTTTGATATTTCCATTCTGGAAGTGGGCGAGGGAGTGGTGGAGGTCAAGTCAACAAACGGCGACACGCACCTGGGTGGCGACGACATTGACCATCGAATCGTGGAGTGGATTATCTCTGAGTTTAAGAACAACGAAGGAATTGATTTGAGCAATGACAAGATGGCCTTGCAAAGGCTGAAGGAAGCCGCGGAGAAGGCCAAGATCGAGCTTTCTCAGCTGATGGAAACGGAAATCAATCTTCCGTTCCTGACGGCGAATGCATCCGGGCCGAAGCACCTTACGATGAAACTGACTCGGACGAAGCTCAATCAACTAATGGAAGATCTGTTGCAACGAAGCGTTGGCCCTGTGAAGCAGGCCCTGGCCGACGCGCAAATCGGCCCAGACAAGGTTGATGAGGACGTGCTAGTGGGAGGTTCGACACGGATTCCGCGTGTAATCGAGATCGTCAAAGACCTGTTTGGAGGCAAAGAACCGCACAAGGGAGTCAATCCGGATGAAGTTGTCGCGGTAGGTGCAGCCATCCAGGGAGGAGTGCTGGGCGGCGAAGTGAAGGACATTCTGCTGCTCGATGTGACACCGCTTTCGCTGGGCGTCGAGACTTACGGCGGCGTGATGACCACGCTGATCGCGCGGAATACCACCATCCCGACGCGGAAGTCGGAAACTTTTTCGACCGCGGCGGACAATCAAACCTCCGTTGAAATCCACGTGATGCAAGGCGAACGGCCACTGGCCAAGGACAACCGGACTCTTGGCAAATTCCATTTGATAGGTATTCCACCGGCCCCGCGCGGAGTTCCGCAAGTCGAAGTGACGTTTGACATCGACGCCAATGGGATTCTGAACGTGTCCGCCAAGGACATGGCTACCAAGAAGGAGCAGAAGATCACCATCACCTCATCCACCGGGCTGAGCAAGGAAGAAGCCGAGCGGATGAAGAATGACGCCGAATCGCATGCCGAAGAGGACCGCAAGCGGCTCGCGGAGATTGAAGCACGTAACCAGGCGGACAGTCTGGTTTACCAGGCGGAAAAGCTGCTTAAGGAAAATCGGGACAAGGTGAGCGAGTCCGATGCCAAGTCCGTTGAAGAATCCATCGAAGCTTGCCGGAAGGCGCTGGCGGATGGAAATGTGGACTTAATCAAGTCGGCGACCGAACAGCTACAAGCCTCGATGCACACGCTGGCAGAGGCCATGTATAAGGCCACGGCGGCGCAAGCCGGCGCGGCGCAGGGAGGGCCGGGCCCATCCGGCGATGGAGCTTCGTCGGCTGGATCGCCCACTGAAGGGAAGAAACCCGGCCAGGGCGACGTGATCGACGCCGAATTCGTGGACGTTGATGACTCAAAGAAACCAAATTAATTTTTTCAATGGTGAAGTCCATTTGTCGAGGAGCGGTCGTTGAGCACATTTGAGGGAGTGCGGCGCATGGGTCCGCCCGTGGCCGTGCAGAAGCTGCGCGAAGACTTCTACCTGATCCAAGTGGGACTTAGCGAGACGCCCAGCGCGGATTGGAAGCGATTGTTTTACGACACGCAACAGGGACCGCCCGCCGATTTCCTTCCTCGCGCCGTGGAAATGAGCGGCTCGATGTTGAAATTCCGTTCCGAAGGCGCAAACGTTGAATCCCGGATGGGTTGGATCGACAAATGGATCGACCGCGCCAATCAAAAGGAAGCCGCGATGGCCGGGCGGTTGGATGAAGAACGCCGCCGCCGGCGCGAGGAGTTCGGGCGCGAGCAACAGGAGTTAAACGAGTTGAATGCCCGCTGGGCGAAATTGTAATTGCCCGGAATCGCGCCTGGCGGGACTCGCTCCGGGCGCGAAAGGGAAAGCATGGCAACTGCAACCAAACAGGATTACTACGAACTTTTGGGCGTGCCACGCAAGGCGCCGCTGAAGGAAATCCGCCAGGCTTATCGAAAGCTGGCGCGAAAATATCACCCCGATCTAAATCCCGGCGATAAGTCCTCGGAAGAAAAATTCAAAAAAGTCCAGGAAGCTTACGACATTCTTTCCGATACGAAGAAGCGCCAGATGTACGACCAATTCGGATTTGACGCCGAACGCGTGCAGCAAGGCGCGGGCGGCGGGGGGCCCAATCCGGGAGTGAATGTGGACTTCAGTGGATTCGACTTCGGAGGTAGTGGAGGGACGAGCTTTCGCGATCTCTTCAGCCAATTCTTTCGGGGCGGCGGGGCAGAACCCGCGGGCCCGATACAAGAGCCGGGATCCGATCTGGAGTATCGCGTTGAAATTGGTTTCTGGGACGCCGTACGTGGCGCAGTGAAAAAGATCACGGTCATGCGGCTGGACACCTGCGGGACATGCCATGGCTCCGGAGCAACTGGAAATTCAAAGCAGGTTTGTCCGGATTGCGGCGGCACGGGCCACCTGACACGTACCAGCGGCAACATGCGCTTCGACGTAGTCTGTCCCAGGTGCGGCGGCACCGGCCACCTGCGCAACACATGCCCGACTTGCGGAGGCGAAGGGCGCGTGCGGCGCGCGGACACGATTGATGTTCGTATCCCGCCGGGCATGCAGACCGGGGCGCGCGTGCGTGTGCCCGGAAAAGGAAACGTGGGCACGCTGGGCGCTCCTCCGGGAGACCTCTACATCATTCTCGACGTGCAGCCCCATCCATTTTTCGAGCGGCGCGGGGACGACATCTACACGCGCGTGCCGATTTCTGTGAGCGAGGCGGCGCTGGGTGCAAAAATTGAGGTGCCTACCATCGATGGACGCTCGATGTTGCGGGTGCCTCCGGGCTCATCCAGTGGCCGAATGCTTCGCCTGCGCGAAAAGGGAGTGCCTCACGCGCGGACGCCGGACAAGCGAGGCGATCAGTACGTAGAACTGCAAGTGACGGTGCCCGACGCCGTGGACGAGCGCGTCCGAAACCTGCTGAAGGAATTGGCGCAACTGGCGCCGGAGGACCCGCGACGCGATTTGTTCACGCGCGCGGGCATGTAAGGAGGATTGCGATGGCCACCAAAACCAAGAAAAAAGCGCGCGCGGGATACATGATCAGCGCCGTCGCAACGCTTTACAAAATCCACCCGCAAACCTTGCGGCTATATGAACGGGTCGGCTTGCTGAAACCGTCGCGTTCCCTGGGCAATACGCGGCTTTACACCGATACGGACCTGGAGCGCCTGGACATCATTTTGAACCTGGCGCGAGAGATGGGAGTGAATCTGGCGGGCATCGAGATCATCCTCAACATGCGTGACAAGATGAACGGCATGCAGCGCCAGATGGAACAATTCATCCATTTCGTGCAGCAGGAGTTGGGCCCGGCGATGCGCTCGGTGCAAACCAAACCCTCGCGGGAAGCGATCGTGCGAGTAAATCCGCCCCGCGTCATCCGCGTGCACAAATAATTCTTGCCGGGAAAATACCTTTAGAACTTCGCTTCGATCAATTTCAAAAGAGCCGTGAGGGTGTGATTGACCGGCGTGGGGACACCCAGTTCCGCGCCGCGCCGCACCACGTAGCCGTTGAGAGCGTCCACCTCGGTGTGCCTGCGCCGCCCAACATCCTGCTCTGTGGATGAAGTGACGTCCCCCATTTTCTTGGCAAAAGTGGTGAGCTTATCGAGGAGTTCCTGCTCGGGGATCGGGATGCCCGAGGCCCGGCCCACGGCAATCGTTTCGCGGGCCGCGGCCAGCATGGCGTCGCGCCCCCAATCGTCGTTGCCAATGGCTCCATAACTTGTCCGTGCGATAGCGCTCATCGCATTCAAAGCACAATTGAATACGAACTTGAGCCATAGTTCGGCCTGAATGTTGTCAGAGATGAGGCAAGGAACGCCGGCCCTGGTGAAAGTTGCGGCGATACGGTCGAGATCTGCCTTGCGCGAGCTTTCGCCGCCGATGGCCAAGTCGCCACGGGTGAAGTGTTTGATGTGGCCAGGCTCCGGGACGGACGCGGCAACATAAACGACAGCCGGAAAAGCGTCCAAGCCCGCCGCGCGGAGGCGCTCCACGTTGTCCACTCCATTTTGCAGGCTTAGCACAATTGAGCGCGGCGAAAGGTTCGGCGCAAGCGCCCTAGCAGCAGATTCCGTATCGAGCGTCTTCACGCAGAACAACACCAGCTCAGCGCCGTGCACTGCAGCCAAGTCGCTGGTGGCCCGAGGGTGGATCGTTTCCTTGAACTGAAATGAGTCCAGAAAAAGCCCTGTCCTGGTGATGGCCTCCGCGGTTGCGGGCCGCGCGATAAAGGTTACGTCCAGACCGGCGCGGGCAAGCATCCCGCCAAAATAGCCGCCGACGGCGCCGGTGCCCATCACGGCGATGCGGGAGTAAGGTGCGGCTTGAGGTGCGGGAGCGGTTTCGGGCATTTCGTGAACTCCGCGAGAATCCAGATTTTTGTCCATTCAATCCGGCGATCATGTCCCAAGAATGACTACGCCGTTAGAACTCTGATCAGCCGGTCCACGTCCATCTCTGTATTGTAAAGATGGGGAGCGATGCGAAGAGCGCCCTCCCGCAGACTGACGATTACTTCTGCCGCTCGCAGTTTTCCATACAGTTCCGGCGTACGCGAGGCCTTTCGGGCGGCGATGCACACGTACGGCCCTCGATCGTCAGCATCAGCCGGACTCGCGAGAATGCAGCGATCAAGGGGCAATCGCTCGATGATTTGTCCAATCAGCGCCCGGTTGTGCTCCCAAACCGTGTGGACGCCCACGCGGTGCAGAAATTCAAGCGACCCCTGCATGGGCGCAAGATTAAAGAAGCTCGAAGTTTCCGGCGCGTCCCAGCGGCGGGCTTCATTCGTGAGCTTGATATCCTCACCGGATAATTTGTGAAATTCCTCGGCGCTTTCAGTGGCCTTCCAATTGGCAGGGCCCGGGCGCATTTGGGCAATCCGCTCCCTGCGCGCCCAGAAGAAACCAGTACCGTAAGGGCTCAACAACCACTTATAGCCCGCGGCCACCAGAAAATCCGCACCGAGTCCGGCGACGGTCATGGGCATGGCGCCGACACACTGACTGACATCGAGCAGAAGCAAACCTCCAACGGCGTGAATGGCGTCAGCAAGCGCTGCGGCGTCGCAGCGGGCAGCATTGTCAAAACGGACCAGGCTGGTGGAAATCAACCGCGTCCGCGGCGTAATGGCGGAAATCAGATCCTCCGTGGCAAGAAACCGCTCTCGCGGTGCCACTACGCGGACACGCAGCCGGCCTGCATCTTGCATCGGCAGCCAGGTCGCAAAATGCGCCGGGAATTCGCCGCGCGCGATGAGCACTTCATCATCCGGGCGCCACTCGATTCCTTGCGCGACAACTGCCAAACCTGAGCTGGCGCCGGTAGTCACCGCGATTTCACTCGTATCCGCGCCGATCATTCGGGCCAGCAATTCACGCACGCGGCCGACTAGTCCATGTTCCACATCGTCGGGGGTCTTGTGCGGATACTTTTTCCATTCGATGGCAGTTTGCGCGGCACGAATGGAGACGCGTGGCATGGGAGCCTGGCCCGCCGCGTTCAGGTAGGCGACATCGTCGAATTCAAACCATTCCGCGCGCCAGTCCGCGGCCGATGGGCGTTCTGAAGTGACTTGCTCTGATTTCATGTGTCTGCGCTGAATTGAGCGGACCTAGATTCCTCCGAAGTCCGAGCGGTGCGCAACATCCAAAATGGCGGTCATCCCATTTTCCCGCCAAAGGGACGTGCACCTAAAAATGATCGCGAAGCTGGCTGAATTGCGAAATCACCAGGAGCCGCCCTACGCCACTCTGAAGCATTTCATGCTCCAGTTCCCAGGTGTTCTGGTGCGGGATGAACACCGCATTCAGGCCCGCCTGCAAGGCGGGATTAATGTCGCTGCGCGGGCTGTTCCCCACCATCCAGCCATGAGTTTTCACAATATGGTGCTGGTCCACGAGCCCCGCATAGGTGGTCGCGTCTTTTTCCACCACGATTTCAATCGCGGCGAAAAACCGCTGCAGGCCCGACCGTTCCACCTTGGCGGCCTGCTCGGCCGCATGGCCCTTGGTGAACAGGATGAGCCGGTGGCGTCCGGCCAGATAATCCAGCGTGTCGGGGACACCATCCATCAATTTCGGCGGGGTCTGTTCAAGTTTGCCGACAATCTCGCGGATTTGTTCAATCGTTTTGCGTTGCGTCATCTGGCCGGCCAACTTGCAATAGGTCTCTTCCAGCGAACGCCCGAAACTCTTCACGCCATAACCGTGCTGGCGGATGTTCCGGCGCTCAGTCTCATTCAGGATGCGCCGCGCGTAATCGTGGGAATAGCCAAGGGGCTCGGCCAGGGCAAGAAATTCCTCAACCGAATGCTCAAAGAAGACGTTGTTCTCCCAGAGAGTATCGTCGGCATCAATGAGCAGGGTTAAGCGAGGCATAACCTTACGATTGTAACGCGAGGGGCAGCGGGGACGAAGCCGTCAGGGCCTCAAGGGTTCTTTGGCTGGCCCGCGGCAAGCTTTTCCAGAATTTCGCGGGCGACGCGCTGGGTTTCACCGTAGTGTGAAAGGTAGGTTTGAAATTCACGGTTGATTTCGGTGGCCTCGTCGGCGGCAAGCTTTATTCGCAGAATCATGTCCCGCATGCGGACGGGATGCGGCAGCGCGGCATCCTCGGCCAGTTCTTCCAGAGCGATCTTCGGATCGAAACGGTCCATCAAAACCTCCCCAAGCGGCGCAGCTGATTGTTAGAGGGCAGCGCCGAGCGCAGCACACACCTCGACATTCTACTTCCAATTCGGAATAAGTTCAGGAATCGCGATGCCCGGCCGGCTTACGCTTGTGGAAGAAACTCGTAACGCTCGATTCGCGCGGCGATGCCCTTCCGCCCCTCGTGTGGTTCCACGCGAACCACCAACCCTGAACAGTGAATGTGGACGTCGGTGGCCAAGGTAATTTCCTTGGGAAGGGTCAACACAAATTCAATTTCCGAGCCGACCGCGAACTCAGTTTCCGCCAAAAAATAAAGTCCGCGGAAGCTGACGTCCCTGGTTTCTCCCTGCCACTCGCTGCTTTCTGCGCTGGGCTCGCGGAGAGTGAGCGGCAACGCCATACTGAATCGCCTGGAGGCCCTTCGTTCTGCCGAGGTTTCCAATCAGCCCCCTCCATTTGGTTGCTGGGTTGTGAACAAAGCTAGCATTGAAGCGCGTAAATCGCAATTGGAAAGCTGCATTGGGCTGGGTGAGGGTGGTATAAGATAATTGAGCGCCCCTGCGGGGGGTTGCCGCCATGCCATATGGAACAATGGCCACGGAAACGCACCAGGTAAGCAGGCATCCGTCGCTCCTGAGAAGCCCCCAGAACGAGCGGCGGCCTGATCCACGTGCGGAGCTCACCCTTCCCGTGCGTTTGCGCTGGCTCGGTCCATTCGGACTGGAAACGGAAATCACGCAATCGTGGAATGTAAGCCGAAGCGGGATGTTGGCCGTCAGCGGTCAGCCGCGCTATAAGGGATCTCTGGTCTGGGTCACGTTTCCCTGCTATGAGGATTTGGGTCTTGCGGAACCAGAAACGCGAGCGCGCGTGGCCCGATGCGAGACAGGTCCAGGCGGCATCCAGATGATTGGCATGGCATTTGATTCGCAAAGGCAGGCGGGGGGGAATGAATATCATCGGATTCCTCGCGGTGTGACTTCCGTCTCGGCTCCCGATACACGCAAGTATTTCGAGATCGGGGATCGCCGCCGGCGAACGCGATTCGCGCTGGCACTTTTTGTGCGTGTGACGCGAATCAAGAGTCCCGGCAGTTCAGAGTTTCCCGCGCACGAGGATCCGCCCTGGCCAGAGGAAACAATGACTGTGAATTATTCGCCGGGCGGGGTCCTGTTCTGCAGTTTGCGGATACATGAAGTGGGCGATCGCCTTACGTTCACGTTTCCCAAGGGAACAGTTATGCCCCAAACGGAGCGGCTGGGGCGCGTCGTGCATGTGGCGCCGTTAGACGCGGAATCGCCACTGTTGTGTGTGGGCGTGGAGTTTTTTTCATTTAAGACGCGCAAATCGTAAACTCTCCTTATTAAATGCCTGGCGCAAAGCATCGCAACCTATTCATTACCGGACCGACTGGGAGGCTGGAGGCGATTTTCTGGACTCCTGAGCGGACGCTTGCAATCGAGAATGGCTTGTCCATTGCGGCGGTCGTGTGCCATCCGCATCCGCTGTTCGGCGGGACGATGCACAATAAAGTTGTCTACCAAGTGGCGCGGACACTGGACCGCCTGGGCGTGGCGACTCTGCGATTTAATTTTCGCGGGACGGGGGCGAGCGCAGGAGAGCACGACAAGGGCCGCGGCGAACAGGAGGATGTTCGCGCGGCGCTGGATTACCTGGCTGGAGAAATTCCGGGCGCTAATATGTTGGTTGCGGGATTCAGTTTTGGATGCTGGGTGGGGCTGCGCGCCGGTTGTGCGGATCCGCGCGTGAAGGAACTGGTTGGCCTTGGAGCTCCGGTGAACGATTCCGATATGTCGTACCTCGGCGCGTGTGACAAGCCATGTTTGCTGATCCAGGGAGAGCGGGATCCTTATGGCGCTCCCCACAAATTGGAAGAGGTGGTTGCAGCGTTTCCGGAGGTGATGCGGCGCGAAACGAGCGTGATTGTCGTGCCGGGAGCGGACCATTTTTTCACCGGGTTGCTCGACCAAGTGGGGCTTGCGTTGACAAAATGGATGGTGGCGCGCCATCCCGAACTTGAGAGCAAGTAGGGTGCGGGAGAATATTTCCTAAGCGCTCTCTCCTCGAGAAAATAGTCTCGTGAATTGATCTTCGGTCATGAGAGGTAGAGCGAAAAGCCGCGCGTTGGCGCGGACGTGCTCGGCGTGACTCATGCCCACAAGCGCTGTGGCCACGCCGGGAAGCGAACGCGCAAACTGCAAGGCACGTTGCGTGTCATTCTCAAGGCCAATTGCTTTGGCGACAAACGGAGGCAAATTGCGGGCCACGCGGCCCTGCAACAGAGATGCGCTGGCAATGAGCTGGATGCCCAATGCGCTGGCCGCCTCCACAATTGTGGTCTGCTTGTCTTGAAAAGATTGATTGGGCAGGGTCAGCGCCTCGGTCATGGAGAGATTCACGGGCAATTGCACGAAACGAAAATGGTGCGAATCGCCCTTAATTTCCCGAGCCACCGACTCGATCGCCGCGAGTGAGAGATGCTCGGGCGAATCCTGAGGCACGCGGAAACCATTCCAAGTAGCCATTCCGTAAGCGCGGATTTTTCCATCCGCAACCATCGTTTCCAGCCAGATGAAAGACGCGCTGATGCGCGCAAGAAAGTCACCCAGAGAGATTTCCGCCAGCTGCGTTTCCGGATTGTGCAGATAAAAAACGTCGACACACTCGACGCCCAGATTGCGAAGGCTCCGGCCGAGCTGATCAGCGAGGTAGCGCGGGGACATGGCGTGGCAGCCCGCGGCAATATCTTCAGCGCGCAATATGCCCTTATCAATAAACTCAGAGCGGAAGTAGGCACCGGGATTCGCGGGCATGTCCCCGTCAGGAGTGAGGTAGCCGGCCTTTGTGCAAAGCAGGATTTCATCGCGTGTGTAGCCTCTTCGCGCTAACTCCGCAAGCGCCGACCCGATGCTGCGTTCGCTGCGCTGCAATCGGTAATTAATGGCCGTATCGATCACGTTGAAGCCGGATTCCACGGCGGTGATGACGGCATCCGTGTAGGCCGCGTCGGTGGCCTGGTCGGGTTCGCCCAAATACGTGCCGATGCCGATGGTGGATACGGCCAGGCCCGGACCAGGATTTTCAGGCGCATTTTGGTGCGTGTCCGGATCAGGGATTGAGACGAAGTGCGCGTCGCCCGTGCGGCCTGCAAAGCGGTTCGCGTAATGCTGAGTTCCTTCAACTGTGGCGTGTGTTTTCATGATTGAGGCCGCAAGTATAACAGTGCTGCCGTCGCTGCGTTGCATTGAGCAAGAATTCGCACATGAAGGTCAGCCTTTGTCAGCGCGGCCTTCACTCGATGGAGCTTCTGGCGACTGTCCTGCCAATAGTCTCGCGCAGGCACGGATCATTCGGCGATAGGGCCAATCGCGATCCTTGAAGAAAATCTCGCCCGCTCGTGGCTTGGAGTAAAACCATCGGGCCAGCAGCGCGAGGTGATCGGCGAGTGGTTCGCCGGCAAGAAGTCGTGAATCCTTAGGCGCGATATCAGGAGAGCCCGGGCCGGCCCCACCCACATTCTCGCGCAGAATCTCCTCAGCGGGGCGCGGCTCCGCAGTTTGTCCGAATTGCACTGTGAATGGCTCGGCGATCCACCCTCCGCGCACGACGTATACGGCGACGGTTTCCGGTCCGGCGGCGCGTTGCAGAATAACAGCGTCAAGTTTTTCAACTTGGCGCGGCAAATCCGGGAGGTCGCGCAAAACCTCGGCCACTTTTTCCAACCGGCGATGGACAGCGGCGGCGCGCTCAAAATCCAGCGCGGTGCTTGCGGCTTCACGCTCTTGCTCGAGTTCGGCCTCCAGCGAGCCCCCTGCGCTCGACATGAAATTTACGACCCGCGCGGTTTCGATGGCATATTCCTCCTGCGTGCATCCGGCGAAGCACGGCGCCAGACACATTTTCATTTCCGAATAAATGCAGCCGGGGAAGGCGGGATCGCGGCGAATTTTAATTTGGCAGCGGCGGATCTTGTAAAGATTCAGAAATTCCGAAGCGAATGCATCGGCGGCGCGCCTGGAGGGAAACGGGCCGAAATAGAAGCCGCCCGCCGGGGCACCGTTTTCATCCGTGCGAATTCGGCGCGTGACATAACAGCGGGGGTAGGCGTTGGTAAGATTCACTTTGAGCAAAGCCGGCCAACGCATCCGCAGACGTGCACGATAATTACGGGGGTCAAGCTGCCGCGCGGCCTGCCACAGCACAAAACTCTGCTCGAATGCGGAGTTGGTCAACCGGTATCGCACCCCTCCGGCGAAATCGCGCAGGCTCAACCGTCGCAATTCGACGGGGTCGGCTGCTGGATCTCGTTTTCCGAGCAGCCGCACAAGCCTGCCACGCAGGTCAGCCGTGCGGATCAGATAAGGACGCGCATTGGCAAGATCCGCGCGAGGCTCGATTCGCACCACCGCTGGCGCCGCGGGCAGTGCGGCGAAGAATTCCGCATCCTGCGAAGGGTCGAACACCGCGCCGCAATCTAGATCCATCATGCTGGGAAGGATACACCGGCCAAAAGGGGTGTTGTACGGAGATTACCGCAGCGAAGAATGGAGGCGGATCGCGCCATGCGAGGCCAAGGGCTCTTCGCTAGTACGACTTGAGCACCCAGGCGGCGATCACCAAACGTTGAATTTCGCTGGTGCCTTCATAAATCTCAGTGATTCGCGCGTCGCGGTACATCCGCTCCACAGGGTATTCCTGGCTATAACCATAACCGCCGTGAACTTGAATAGCTTTGTGCGTCACGCGCGTGGACATCTCGCTGGCGAAAAGTTTGGCGATGGCCGCTTCCTGTGAATAACGTCCGCCGGAATCTTGCTTCCACGCCGCCTTACGGACCAACAACCGGGCGGCATCAATTTCAGTGGACATGTCCGCGAGCATAAATTGAATCGCCTGGAAGTCTGAGATGGGGTGCCCAAACGCCATTCGCTGCTGTGAGTAGGAGAGCGCCTGCTCGAATGCTCCCTGTGCAATGCCTACGGCCTGCGACGCGATCCCGATGCGCCCGCCATCCAAAGTGGACAGCGCTACCTTGTACCCCTCGCCCTCATTCCCGATGCGATTCGCCGCGGGCACGGCGCAATCGCTGAAGGAAAGCTCGGTGCACGCCGTCGCATGGATGCCCAGTTTTTTTTCTTCCTTGCCGACCGCGAATCCGAGCGTGCCCTTTTCCACCACCAGCGCGGTGATTCCCTTTTCGCCTTTTTCCGGCTCGGTGTTCACGTAGACGATGGCTGCGTCGGCCGCGCCGCCGTTCGTGATCCAGGCCTTGGTGCCGTTCAAAATGTATTGCTCCCCTTTTCGGACTGCTTTGGTCTGCAGCGCCGCGGCGTTTGACCCTGCCTGGGGCTCGGTCAGCGCGTAGCAACCGATTTTCTCACCGCGCAGATAGGGGTCGAGAAACTTCTTTTTCTGCTCGGCCGTGCCGAAGCGATGGATGGGATCGCAGTAGAGCGAGTTCTGCACCGAAAGGATCACGCCGGTCGAAGCGCAGACGCGCGATATCTCTTCAATCACAATGGAATAGGCAACGTGATCGAATCCGGCGCCGCCGTGCTCTTCGGGGAATGCCACGCCGGTCAGGCCGAGTTCCGCGGCTTTGCGAAAGGTTTCGCGCGGAAAGTGGCCGGTCTCGTCAATCTCGCGTGCGTGAGGCTTCACTTCTGAATTGGCAAATTCACGCACGGTTTGTTGCAATAGCTTCTGTTCTTCGGTAAGTTCCAGATCCACAGAGTATCCTCGAATCGCCGAAATATTCCGGGCAGGTCGGAGTCCCGCCCCTGCACCGCTCATACAAATCAGCGCGCAGGAAATGAGCGCACCCAGGAATCAGACTTTCAGTTCTTAATGGTGCTTTCCCCCCAACAATTTGCCCAGTCCCGTCGCAATAGGATTATCCGCCTGGGCATTACTGCCTTTCGGGGATGATGAGAAATTTGGTATTCCCTTGCCGGGCCTGAACTTGGGATCACTCAGAGTCCCACCAATCGAAAAGGGCACAGTGATGCTGGATATGTTTCTGTTCGTCGCCGCACTCAGCAGGCCGGTGATCAGTTCTGCCGGGATCGCCGCGCCACCGCCGGAAGGTGTAATGGTCGCCCTGCCGTCATAGTTCATGGATTGATCGGTCAGGCTGAATCCACCGCTCAGCTCGACTTGGCCCGAACTGGAATCCATCTTGGTTTGCTTGGTGTTTACGCGGCCATCCGCAACTCCGATATCCCCCGCGATGCTGCTGAAAGTAGTTTCATTGACTCCCGCGGCCTTGGCCAGAGTGCCCAACGCGCCCGCCAGATTTACGCCGGGCAATTTCCCATCCTTGATGGAAAACTTTCCGTTCCCGGTGAGCGATTTCTGCCAGACGCCGCCGCTTGAACCAAACAGTTGCAGATCGATTTCCGCGAACCCGGTCATTTTCCCTTTCATCCCGCCGTTTGAAGCGGCCAGCATGCGGCCCAGATCCAGGCTGCGCAATTGAATGTTCGCCGAATATCGCTCCGGCTTTTGCTTCGCATCGGTGCGCGCGGAAATCTGCAGCGTGCCGCCATAGAGCACCATGGAGGCCGGCATGACTTCCATGCGGTCACCGTATACGTGGATCTCCGCGTTGGCATTTCCACCCTGATAAGGCGCCCAGGAAACGCGCTCCGCGGAAATCTTTCCTTGTGCGAGCAACGCATCGCTCGGGGCCGTCGCAGTTGGGGCCGCCACTGGACCGGAAGGATGCGTCTCGGGTGTTTCGCGTATGGATGCCAGCAACGCATCGGCATCCAGCAAGGGGGTCGAAAGCTCAAAGGTCGTTACGGCATTTGTTACATCCGGCACATGGAGCGTGCCCTTCACACTGGCAACTTTGCCCGCGCTCACCTGGAAATTCGCATCCAGCGCACCAGCGGCCAGCTTCACTTCACCGGAATCGAACACCGCGGGCATGGCCAAGGCCCCAACGTCCACGGAAATACCCTTGAGATTGGAATCGGCGCGCCACTGTTTGACGGGATCTGGCCCGCTCAAGATTATGTTAGAAAGGTTCACGGTAACTCTGTGCGCTGCAACCACTGTAAATGGTTTGGCGCCGCGCGATGGTATCTGTTCCAGCGAAATCTCACATTCATCGAGCGAAATCGAATCTATGGAATCCAGCGAAAAACTGCTGGAGGAAGTTGCCGGAGGCGCTCCGGCCGCTTTTGCCTCGGCAGTGGTTGGAAAAGTGTAGTTGGTTTTCCCGTTCTCATCCTGCAACAAATCAAGCTTCGGCCGCACCAAGGTCACCGAGGTCACGTGAATGTCCCCATGCAAAAGAGGCAGGAGCGAGACTCCGGCCTGGACTTGATCCATGGATAGCAAATTGCCCGAAGCGAAATCGTTCGGATTGCTCAATTGGAATCCGTCCACGACCACGGAAGCCGAGGGCAACAGACGGGCATGAATCGTACCCAGAGTAACTTTGCGCCCCGTCGCTCCGGAAATGGCCGCCTCAATCTCGGGACGGTACTTGTCGACATTGATGAACATTGGGACGATCAAGCCGATTAAAAGGATCAGCACAATAAATCCGCCAAGAATCCATAACCATCGCCGTTTTCGCGGTTTGGAAGATGGTCCAGTTGTGCTCATGGCCACACCTCTTCTCGTTTGCCCGGATGCCACTCCCTGCGTGCGCTATGTTGGCAAATTAACTTCGACGTAGCAAGCCTCCCGGCGACGACTCCGCGCATCCTATGATGTACCCTGTCCTCGCGTATTTTCAAAACAATCAGACCAGCGGAGGTATAATTCGGCGTTATGCCTGTTCGAGTCTCTTCCATGCTGATTCAACCGGAGAGGTCCAAGCCTGTTCGTAAAACCGGGCCCCGCTTGGATGTACCCTGGCAGCGGAGACGCGGCCGTATCAGTGAAAGCCTGCGAGCCCTCCTAGCGGGTGGTGCGCCCAGAAAGTTTGTGGGTGGCTCACATTTTCGCGATTGCTGGGTTAATCCGCGGATGCCGCGCGGGTGGATGGCAGCCTCTGCGTTTTGGCACATCGGAATCCTTGTTCTGCTCGTCCAGTTTGGGACCTTCCTTTGGTCGCACCCGCGCGGGCTGGACATGCCCAATGTCGAGCTGACCTGGTCGGGTCCCATTGAAGATCTCCCCCTGATTTCACCGGGGGCCACGCACAAGACACCCAGCCCGTTTGGCGACCCAGCAAAACCTCTTCCCCAGAGGGGAGCCGATGCTTTTCATCCGCGCCAAACGCTCATCTCCGCACCTAAACACCCAAACCACCCTCGCCAGACATTGATCCGTCCGGACGCCCCGCCGGTGCCGCCGAAATTCCTGCCCGTGCTACCGAACATTGTGCAGTTGAGCGATGGACCCGTCCGCCCGCAGGCCAAGATTGCAGCAGACAGGGTGATTGCTAAGCGGCCCATGCAGGCGCAGCGAACGCAAACCAGCGTGATTCCTGATTTACCCAATCAGGAGAAAAACCTTACTGACTTGAACTTCGCTCCTGCGGCAGCGCCTGCCAAGCCTGCAATGACGATTTCCACCGGCGCTGCCACGGTAGCAGCGCCAAAGCAGCGTATCGCAGCCACATCCCAGAACGATGCCCCTCCCGACATCGGAGGCGGTAACAACCCTCAGACAGTTATCGCGCTTTCCGCGACGCCCGGCCCGATTGCGCCTCCTGTTCCCGTTCCTGTAGGCAATCTTTTAGCGAATGTCTCCATTTCGCCGGATGGTGCGCGGCGCGGAACACCCGGCGGCACCGGCAATGGCGGGGCTGAGAACGGCGGCGCAGGCGGTGGCTCCGCAAGCGCGGGAGGGACGGGTGGTGGGAACGGGAATGGTGTGGCCACGGTTGTTCCCGGCCTCAGTGTTACGGGTGGCAATCCATCAGGGAAAAAAGGAATTTCGGGCCTGGGCGGAGGTTCTGGGCTTGGACTGAATCCCCGCGCAAATGGTACGACGCCCGCATCAGTCGACTCGGCGAGAGCATCTGGGAAACCATCGGATATTCCCTTGGCGGATCGCATCCCGCCCGGCGCCACTCCCGAGCATATTTTCGGGACGCGCTCTTTTTACTCCCTCAATGTGAGCATGCCCAATATTTCCAGCGTAAGCGGAAGCTGGATTCTCAAATTCGCTGAGCTTGATGAGCCAGGCGATCCGGCTGTGGCGAAAGAGCGTGCCAAAACCCTCGCGGCCCCAATCCCTCTACGCAAGGTGGACCCGCGCTATCCGCAAGATCAAGTCCGATCTCATGTTCAGGGAGAGGTGGTTCTTTACGCGCTGATTCGCGAAGACGGATCGGTGGACAGCATACAGGTCCTGCGTTCGCTGGAACCCGCCCTCGACAAGTGCGCAATGGAAGCGTTGGCGGAATGGAAATTCACTCCCGCTTCACGCAACGGCACTCCGGTGCCCCTCGAAGCGGTGGTCCACATTCCGTTTCGCTACGTGCGCAAAGATTATTAGCCGGCCCTCTTCAGAAGTAATCCACAGGCCGCGTTTTCTTCCACATACTGCCGCACTTGCGCCCCGGCGAATCAGCGCCTATGCTCGCTTCATGGCGAGTCCCGATTGTCCCCGGTGCGGAGGCACCGGCTGGAAAATTCTCGAAGGCGAGAAAGAACTTTCGCCTGCTATCGCCCGCGTCCCATTTCAAGCCGCGCGCAAAGCCGCGGCTGCGGGGTCAAGCGTAATTTCCATTGATGCCAGGCCCGGCGCGGCGGCAAGTCAGCCCCGAGTTGCTGTACCTTGCGATTGCGTGGAGACCGAGCGAATGACGCGCAGCCTGGCGCGCGCGCGCATTCCCAACCGATACGAGCATTGCGACTTCGACAGTTTTGAGACGGATGTTTATGAAGGTCCGGCCGGTTCCGCGTCTTACAACGAAAGCTTGTCTCAGGCAAAAGTGATCGTTGAAGGGTTTGCGCGGGATTATCCGCTTACGCTGGACGCGGGCCTTTTGCTGATGGGCCCTTGCGGCTGCGGAAAGACGCATCTGACCGTGGCGGTGATGAAGCAATTGATCGCCCGCGGCCACGAGGCGATATTTTACGATTATTGCGAGCTTCTGAAGGATATTCAGCGCAGTTACAATCCCACAAATCAGACCACAGAAGCCGGAGTTCTGGAGCCGGTATTGGCAACGGAAATCTTGCTTCTGGATGACCTCGGAGCGAGCAAGCCCTCAGCCTGGGCTCTCGAAACTATTGGCCACATTCTTACCACACGATATAACGAGAAGCGCATCACCCTGATCACCACGAACTATCTGGATGCACCAGGATCACCAACTTCAGAAACCCCCGCAATTTCTGACGCTGGCAACCCACTGGGAAACCCTACGCTCGATCCGAATGACACGTTTGCTGCTCGCCGCGCCGGCCGACCGCGCAAATTCCGGTTGCCATCCGGGGAGGACATCCCGGCGCATCAGGATGATTCCCTCACGGAACGAATTGGCACGCGCATCCGCTCGCGACTTTATGAAATGTGCCGCACGATTGAAATCCGGGCGCTCGACTTCCGCAAAGAAATCCGCAAAGCGAACAGCCCGCGCCAGTAAACCCCAGCACAAGTCATCCCTTGACTGTTCGTTCGAAAAACATAAAATACAAATATATGAAAACACAAACTCGGGCATATCGTTCCACTTTGGCCGTCAAAATTGGGGTGAGCCGCCAGGTCGTCATCCCCAAGAGAATCCACGATCAATTGGGTTTGGAGCCGGGCGACTATCTCGAAGTGGAACTTGATGGCGACCGGGTGGTTCTGACCCCCAAGGCGCTTATTGAAAAGCGCCTCGCCGAGGGGCTCGATGACGTGCGGAAAGGGCATGTACGGGGTCCATTCAAGTCAGTACCCGCGCTGATTCGTTCGTTGCGCAAAGTTCGCAAAGCCAGATCCTCTTGAATGATCCTCTTCTACACTCAGCGCTTCCAACGCAGTTATGCGGACTCCCCCGCCGAAATTCAAAAGCGGTGTGATAAGCAACTCGCTCTTTTAATACAGGATTTCCGCCATCCATCGGTCCGGGCCAAGAAATACGATGAGGCGAGAAACATTTGGCAGGGCAGAGTGAACCGCAGTTGGCGCTTTTATTTCCTGATTGAAGGACACCGCTACTACCTGCTCGACATGATGCCGCACCCGAAGTAACCTATGGAAATTCTCAACTCCAATAAACTAAGGATTAAGAAGGAAACTCTGCCATGAATTCGCCTGCGGGAATTCGACTGGGAACCTCGGCCTTTACCGCGACGGGATGGCCCGGTAGTTTTTACCCCGAAGGAATGAAGCCCGCAGACTACCTGACGTATTACTCGACGAAATTCGACACGGTGGAGCTGGACTCCACGTTTTACCGAACTCCGGCGCTTGCCGTGGTCCGCGGATGGAACGCAAAGACGCCAAAAGGATTTCTGTTCGCGGCAAAAATTCCTCAAGTCATCACGCATGAAAAACTGCTGGCCGATTGTGAATCCGACCTGAATCATTTTCTGAAGACCATGGACGCGCTGGAAGAGAAGCTCGGTCCGCTGCTCTTCCAGTTTGGATATTTCAACCAAAAGGCGTTCAAGTGCGCAGCGGACTTTATCGCGCGGTTGGATCCATTTCTTAAGAAACTGCCGAAGGGATACAGATTCGCCGTTGAAATCAGGAACAAAAACTGGCTGGACGCGCAGTTCGCGGATGTCCTTCGCAAGCACAATGTGGCGCTGGCGCTGATCGATCAAGTCTGGATGCCGCGAATCGATGCAGTGGCGGCCAAACTCGATCCCGTCACCACGGATTTCACCTACGTGCGCTGGCTCGGCGACAGAAAGGGCATCGAGGAACAGACCAAGACCTGGGACAAGACCATTGTGAACCGCAAGCCTGATCTCGAGATTTGGGTGAAGGAGCTCAGGAAAATTAAGGCGCGAAAGATCAGTATCCTGGCCTTCGCGAACAATCACTACGCCGGAAATGGCCCTGCTACCGTGGAGTTGTTCCGAAGTCTTTGGGAAAAATAATTGAGCGCCCTTCCGCGCCCCATAGAAAAGGTCGATGACTCATCCCGCCGAGGGCAGCGATTGCAGGTCAGCGGCAACCCACCCTGTTCGTGATGCCTGGGATTCAAGACAATCCTTGGAATAGTGCTGAAGCAGTGTTTGTTGATTCGATAGATGCGGGTGCGCTTCGAGGAATTCCTCGAATGAATCAATGGCTGGCGTTCCCTCGATCGCCGCAGCCACAAGTCGCGTCCACGCCAGCGTCCTGGTGTGGTGATACCGTTCGGACTTGCCATTGTGTGCCGCAAAGCGCCTGAGCGTGCTTGCCATCCGCTCCCTTGCCCGTGATTCCGGCATTGAGCGCAGATAGATCCACGCAAGTCGGACGTGGTCAGAATGATGAAAGGACTCGTTCGGCAGCTCGCAACTTTCGAGCGCTTCCATAAACTGTTTGTCCGGCAAGCTATTGCAAATCACGCGTGCTTCCATTTTCCTTTGGACCACATTCATAAATAACAATTCCGGTGGTGAGGTATGCATTCGATTCGGCCGGTCGGTTTCTCGATCATCCCTCTTTAAGATGGTGGCTGTCTGAGGAACGCAGCTTTAGTCCGTATATACTTTTCAGCTGCTCGATTTCCCGCAACGTATCTCGCGAGAACGGTGCCTTGCCCTCGAAGGCATGCAGAACAATTCCTTCCAGCAGATCGCCGAGCGTCAGATCCTTCAGCTCGGCAAGGCCCTTCAACACCTTCAACAACCGTTTCTCCATGCGGACGCCGGTTTGTGTGCGCTCGATTTCGATGGGTTTTGGCAAGTGGCCCTCTTTCGTTATGGTATCTATGTACCATGGTACACACCTTCTGTCAAGACCTGTAACCGGCGCACACGGGTCCGGTCGCAGTTTTGGGAGCCAAACAAAAATGCAACCGGCGACCCGGCCTCCGCTCGTCCCACTTTTGCTAAACTGTTCGCCATATGAGCGTCATCGACGAAGTCTTGGCAGCTAACGAAGTTTACTCACGCGCCCATGAATTGCGCAGGCTAACGCCGCGTCCTGAACGCAGACTCGCCATCCTCACCTGCATGGATACGCGGCTTTCCATTCGCACCCTGGGACTCAAAACCGGCGACGCGCACATCATCCGCAACGCCGGCGGAATTGTCACAGAAGACACTCTGCGCTCGCTGGTGATTTCGCACTACCTGCTCGACACGCAGGAATTCATGGTAATCAATCACACCGATTGCGGCCTAATGCTGGCATCCGAGCAGGATCTGCGCGCACGGATTGAAACTCGCTCGGGAACCACCGCCGAATCGCCATCCACCTTTTACGCATTCCAAAACCTGGAAGAAAATGTGCGCCACCAATTGCAGAAGCTGCGCTCCCACCCCTGGGTCCCAAAGGAAGTTGCCGTGCGTGGATTTGTGTACAACGTGACCAGCGGCCGCCTGCGCGAAATCAGCGGTAGCTAATGCGGGTTGAAATTGGCATCTCTCCAAAAACAAAAAGGGCTCCGATTTCTCGGAGCCCTTTTGCTCTACTAAATTAATCCTGGCGGCGACCTACGTTCCCACACAGTTACCCGTGCAGTATCATCGGCTCAGCGGGGCTTAACTACCGTGTTCGGGATGGGAACGGGTGTGACCCCCGCGATGTGACCACCAGGAAAGTCGGGAGTCGCGGCCCCAATCCCTGATCGCGCCAAAGCGCTTCAAGCATCCGGGCCACAGGTACTCACAAACTTGTGGTCAACGCATTGATTGACATCTGAATAGGCTGGCAAAAATACACCGCAAAAATTGCCCAAGCCGATTGCAACGGTCTGGGAAAGTTTTATGATTAAGCCGAACGGGCGATTAGTACGGGTCAGCTTCACGCATTGCTGCGCTTACACCCCCCGCCTATCAAAGTCGTAGTCTTCGACTGCCCTTCTTAGTCCGCCGAAGCGGACTTGGGAGACCTTATCTCGAGGCGAGCTTCTCGCTTAGATGCATTCAGCGATTATCTCTTCCTGACTTCGCTACCGAGCAATGCCACTGGCGTGACAGCTCGTACACAAGAGGTCAGTCCATCCCGGTCCTCTCGTACTAGGGACAGCTCCTCTCAAGTCTCCTGCGCCCACACCAGATAGGGACCGAACTGTCTCGCGACGTTCTGAACCCAGCTCACGT